>NZ_PNNA01000087.1 GCF_013823965.1 Flavobacterium sp. | reverse complement strand
CAATCGATTAATTTTGTCTTTTCCACTTATAAGAAATTATGTTCGCGATGAGTTTTCCAAACATATCGAAAAACAATTTGGAAAACCGGATGTCATTGCCGGTGTTGCCACTGGAGCCATTGGAATCGGGATTTTGGTTGCCGAAAGTTTAGGATTACCTTTTGTTTATGTTCGACCTGAGCCTAAAAAACACGGCAGGCAAAACCAAGTGGAAGGTTTTTTGCAAAAAGGACAAAATGTTGTGATTGTCGAAGACTTGATTAGTACGGGGAACAGTAGTTTGCTTGCCGTGGAAGCCTTGAGAGCTGCTGGCGCAAACATAAAAGGGATGGCTGCCATATTTACTTATGGTTTTGATGTTGCCTCAGAAAACTTCAAAAATGCCAATGTTGATTTGTTTACCCTAAGTAATTATCAAAATTTATTGAATTTGGCTGTAGCCAAAAAATACATCACCGAGGAAGAAGAGCAAACATTGAGAGAGTGGAATTTGAGTCCATCAACCTGGAGTGTCGAAGCTTAAAATTGAACTGATTTAAAAATATTGACTAGCGTCCCAAAACTTTGGGATTAACACAAAAAATAAAAATGAATTTAGAAAGCCCCCGAGTTACTGTCGAAAAATCGGCACAAGAATTATTTGATTTGTTGAGTGAAGTAAGAAATTTCGAGAAGTTAATGCCCGATAATATTGCAAAATTTGAAGTAATCGGTGAAGATGCTTTTATCTTCGGGTTGAAAGGGATGCCTGAAATAAAATTGAAAATGAAAGAAAAAGTAGAGCCAAACAAAATTGTTCTTGGTGCAGCAAGCGATAAATTGCCTTTCACTTTAGAAGCAGACATTAATTCCGTTTCAGAGAATTCATCTAACGTTCAATTGCTTTTTGAAGGGGAATTTAATGCGATGATGGCCATGATGATCAAAGGTCCAATCGGTAAATTTATCGAGACTTTGGCAGTGAATATGCCAAAACTATAAAATTATTTTTTTACAAAACACCAGAACCTTTCCATTTACATCGAAAGGTTTTGGTGTTTTTGACAGTTACAAACAGTCAATATAACATCTGGATTTCCTTGATGTCAAACTCGCGAACGGCATCATCTTCCAGAAGAATTTGAAGTTTTCCAATGGAAGAAATTCCTTGAATGATTCCCATGAAATTTTGTTGGTTTTCGTCTGAAAAAGGCATTGGAATTCCCTTTTTAAAAAGCTTTTCGGTATAATCTGCCCACATAAAATCCCCGTTTAGATGCCAAGATTGGATGTTTTGTTCCAGTTTTTCGATAATTTTCAAAAGAATTTCTTCTTTATCAAAAGTTGTGTTGCAAATTAAGGCCAGAGCGCTTGCTTTTGGCAAATGTTCAAAATTGGTTTGATTGACGTTTAATCCAAAACCTATAATGGAATTAATGGTTCCATTACTTTTTATGCTGTTTTCAATCAAAATTCCGCCTATCTTTTTGTTATATGACATAATGTCGTTTGGCCATTTGATACTTAATCCAGGAATGTTCAAGGTTTCCAAAGTTTGAATTATAGAAACGGAAACGACAATATTTATGTCAAAAATACTGTTGCCGTCCAGTAAAAAGTCTTTAACCAAAACACTCATTATTAGATTTTTACCGGGTTCTGAAACCCATTTGGCGCCCATTTGGCCTTTGCCTTTAGTTTGGATTTCGGTAGTAATCACGGTAAAGTTTTCAACTAATTGGTCGTTCGATAATCCTTTCAGGAATTCATTTGTAGAATCTATGGCATCGAGTTTGATTAGCTTCATGAGGAATTATTTCTGAACAGAATTTAATATTATGTTAAGGTTCAAAAATAATCACAAAAAATGGTAACTTTACAAACTTATTTTAAAAATAATTCATGGCTAAAAAAACTATAAATAATGATGTACTATTGGCAAACATCATCAAGGGAATAGAAGAAGTAAAAGGGAATGATATCGATATTCTGGATCTAAGAGAAATAGACACCGCTGTTTGCGACTATTTCATTATTTGCAACGGAAACTCAAACACTCAGGTTAACGCCATTGTTAACTCCATCCAAAAAACAGTTTCAAAAGAATTAAAAGACAAACCTTGGCATGTCGAAGGTACCGACAATGCGGAATGGGTTCTTATGGACTATGTAAACATCGTGGTGCATGTTTTTCAAAAACACATTCGTGAATACTATAATATCGAAAGTCTTTGGGGTGATGCCAAAATTACCACAATCGAAAATAAATACTAAAGAAATACTTCTCTAATGGCAAAAGACAATAATCCGAATTCGAATAAATTCAAAGTAAGTCCTTGGTTAATTTATACGGCAATACTATTAATATTCTTATTCATAAGTTTTATAACGGGAGGTTCCAGTTTTCAGGAACCAGCCCAATTAACTTCCTCTAATTTTAATGCTTACCTGGAAAAAGGCGAAATAGAAAAAGTAATAGTTTACAATAAAGCGGAAGCCGAAGTATTCTTGACTCCTGCAGCTTTGAAAAATCCAGCCAATAAAAAAGTGGCCAAAGATGTTTTTGAACGTCCAAACAAAGGACCTCATTATACCTTTACCATTGGTAATGACCAATTGTTTCAGACTAAACTGGAAAAAGCGGTAGCAGAAGGAAAGTTAAAAGATTTTAATTTCTTGCCAAAAAACAATTGGACCGATATTTTGGTAAGCCTTTTGCCCATCATTATCATCATTGGCGTTTGGATATTCATCATGCGAAGAATGTCTGGTGGCGGTGGCGGTGGTGGCGGCCAGATTTTCAACATTGGAAAATCAAAAGCCAAGCTTTTTGACGAAAAAACAGACATCAAAACCTCATTCAAGGATGTTGCCGGTTTAGAAGGTGCGAAAGAAGAAATCCAGGAAATTGTGGAGTTCTTGAAAAACCCTGAAAAATACACCAATCTTGGGGGTAAAATTCCAAAAGGAGCTTTACTGGTAGGTCCTCCTGGAACAGGAAAAACATTGTTGGCGAAAGCCGTTGCCGGTGAAGCCCAAGTGCCTTTTTTCTCTTTGTCAGGTTCTGATTTTGTGGAAATGTTTGTTGGAGTTGGTGCTTCTCGTGTACGGGATTTGTTCAAACAAGCCAAGGAAAAATCTCCTGCCATCATCTTTATAGACGAAATTGATGCCGTGGGTAGAGCCAGAGGAAAAAACAACATGTCGGGCGGAAATGACGAACGTGAAAACACCTTGAACCAATTGCTGACGGAAATGGATGGTTTTGGAACCAATTCAAACGTAATTGTTTTGGCCGCCACCAACAGGGCCGATGTTTTGGACAAAGCCTTGATGCGTGCAGGTCGTTTTGACAGACAAATTTTTGTGGACTTGCCGGACATTCGCGAACGCGCCGAAATATTCCAAGTTCACCTTGCACCATTAAAAAAAGTCGAAGGACTGGATTTAGATTTTCTTGCCAAACAAACTCCTGGTTTCTCGGGTGCGGATATTGCCAATGTGTGTAACGAAGCGGCTTTGATAGCTGCCAGAAACAACAAAACGGCGGTGGACAAACAAGATTTTCTTGATGCCGTGGACAGAATAGTTGGCGGTCTAGAAAAGAAAAACAAAATCATCACTCCGGAAGAAAAGAAAGCCATCGCGATTCACGAAGCGGGTCACGCCACCGTAAGTTGGATGCTGGAACACGCTGCGCCACTTATTAAAGTAACCATTGTTCCTCGTGGACAAAGTTTGGGAGCGGCTTGGTATCTTCCAGAAGAAAGACAAATCGTGAGAACCGACCAAATGTTGGACGAAATGTGTGCCACGATGGGCGGAAGAGCTGCCGAGAAAGTCACTTTCGACCGAATTTCGACTGGAGCACTCAGCGATTTGGAAAAAGTGACGCGTCAAGCTCGAGCCATGGTAACCATTTACGGTTTGAACGATAAAATAGGAAATGTCACTTATTATGATTCTACAGGTCAAAGCGAATACAGTTTTTCCAAGCCTTATTCTGATGAAACTGCCAAAGTGATTGATGCCGAAATTTCGTCGTTGATAGAAAGTCAATACGAAAGAGCCATCAAAATATTGGAAGAAAACAAAGACAAATTGAATCAACTGGCCGATATTTTGATAGAGAAAGAGGTTATCTTCAAAGACGATTTGGAAGCCATTTTCGGAAAAAGAACTTTTGATGCTAATCTTGAAGAAGTAGTCTCTTAATAAGCATATTCATATATTATTTTAAAATCTTAATTCAAAAGTGACTTTTGAATTAAGATTTTTTTATCTTTGGACGTTTTCGAATAATATATAAAGTAGTATAGAAAAATATGAGTCTTTTTAGAAAATTTTTTGGCACAAACAACCCGGCTTCCGAAGAAGAGAAAGATAATGAATACAGCAAATTTTCTCCAGATAATGACGCGCCTTTAGAGGAGCAGTTTATCTATAATTTCAAGAAAAATGGTGGCAAGTTTTTATACTGTGAAAATGAAATTGAAGTCAAAGATCATCTAGAAAACATTCTCGAAGAAAACGATTGGTTCGAAAGCGAAGCGTTGTGTTATGAGCCGGAACTTTTTAACATGCTTGAAGAAAACAAAATTGCTTTTGACAAACCTGCAAACCCGTCTTTTTTTCTGGCAAGTTGCGAAAACCTGATTGCCGATGAAGGTTCCATCTTGTTTTCGTCCAAACAAATCAAGCAACGAAAACCAAACGAATTACCGGCCAACATTATTATCATTGCCACCACCAGTCAAATCATTGGAACCAAAAGCGATGGACTTAGTGTGATAAAAAAGAAATACGTGAAAGATTATCCTACGAATATCACTACCATAAAATATTTCGAAAAAGCGGCAGAAGAAGATTTTACGCAATATGGAAGCACGGCAAAAAACCTGTATTTGTTGCTTTTAGAAGATCAATAACATGAATGAAACACTCAAGAGATCAATATCTGGTGCTGTTTATGTAATTTTATTACTGACTTCGATACTGTTTTCGACAGAAACTTTTTTTATATTATTTGGGATATTCCTGCTAATAGCAATTTATGAATTTTGCCATTTAATCCAAATAGACAAAGTATTTCCAATTTTTTTCGGAGCCTTTTTGTATACAGCGGTTACTTTGGTAAGCCATTATAATAAAATCACGACCGACACTATCAATCAGGCATTTAATACTGATATAGCAATAGCCGTAAACATACAACAACTAGACATTGTTTTGTTGGTTATCGCATTGGTGGTATCCATAAAGTGCATTCTTTTCTTGTTTTACGACAACATTCAAAAAATAAGTACGTCGTCAAAATACTTGTATTTATTGGGGTACATCATGCTGCCCTTTATATTTATCACAAAAATTTCATTTGGTATAAATGATTATAATCCTAAAATAATCATTGGATTATTTATCTTGATTTGGACAAACGACACCTTTGCTTATATTGTTGGAAAATCTATAGGCAAGAATAAATTATTCGAAAAAATATCGCCTAAAAAAACAATAGAAGGATTCTTAGGAGGAATTGTTTTTGCCATTTTAGCCGGTTATTTAATATCAAAATATTACATCAGGGCTCGACCTGAATTTAGCGAAAAATCAATCCTGATTTGGACTTCAATAGCTGTGATTGTGGGTGTTATGGGAACAATTGGCGATTTGATCGAGTCCAAATTCAAAAGAATAGCCGGTGTCAAAGACAGCGGAGCCATTATGCCTGGCCACGGAGGCATTCTAGATCGACTAGATAGTGTTATATTTGTGGCACCAATAATATTTTTATTTTATCAAATTTTAAACTATGTTTCATAAAGAAGGAGCTCAATCGATTTTAATAGCGACAATTTTTACTGCCGTAGTGCTTTTATTGTCCGATAAATTCATTGACATCAATTGGATTAAAATGTCAATCCAAATAGCAGCTTTTTTGTTGTTAATCATCGTTTTACAATTTTTCAGAAATCCAAAACGAAACTTCATTCTTGACGAGAACCAAATTTTGGCTCCCGTTGATGGAAAAGTGGTTGTTATTGAAGAAGTGTATGAAGGTGAATATTTTAAAGAAAAACGCATTCAAGTTTCTATTTTTATGTCGCCAATAAATGTTCACGTAACCCGTTATGCCCTTAGCGGAATTGTAAAATTCAGCAAGTATCACCCGGGGAAATTCTTGGTAGCCTGGCATCCAAAAGCGAGTGAGGAAAACGAAAGAACTACCGTCGTGATCGAAAACAAGACTTTTGGCGCTGTTCTTTACCGCCAGATTGCGGGCGCTTTGGCTAGAAGAATCGTGAATTATGCCAAAGAAGGCATGCAGGTAATGCAAGGTGAAGATGCCGGTTTTATAAAATTTGGTTCGAGAGTCGATATCTTTTTGCCTTTGGGAACCCCCATTAATGTTGCTCTCAATCAAAAAGCTGTGGGAGGAAAAACAATAATTGCAACAAAACCTGAATGAACGAAAAAGATTTAGAGACACAATTTCAAGAAGCCGTAGCAATAGCTTCGAAAATGACTCAGGCATCCTTACCCCAAGATGTCCAGTTGCGTCTTTATGCCTTTTACAAACAAGCCACTCATGGAACTTTAAGTTACAATCATTCTGAAAGTTTTGATTTAAGAAATGCTTTCAAAACCAATGCTTGGATTCAAATCAGTCATTTATCCATTGAAGAGGCAAAAGAACACTACATAGAAATTATTAATTCCTTATTGGAACAATAATCCGTATCATGAAAAAAATACCCTTTCTAATAACAAGTTTACTATTCATTACCGTTTTACTTTCCTGCAACAAAAAAAAATATGTCGAAGTAGTTGAAGTACCCTTGCCAACGGCCCAAGAAAAAGTAACCATGGGAATGCCCGATGATGTCAAAGCTGACGAAGGCGCATTCCAACTGGAAAAACTGCCCTATAATTACGATGCCTTGGCACCTAATATTGATGCATTGACAATGGAAATGCATTACTCCAAACATTATTTGACTTACACCAACAATTTGAACAAAGCCGTTGCGGGAACCGCTTTAGAAAATTTAACTATTGAAGAAGTATTGGCAAAACTAGATCCAAGTGTGCCCGAAATCAAGAATAATGCCGGTGGCTACTATAATCATTCCTTATATTTTAAATGTATGGGACCAAAATCAGAGGGACAACCCAATGACACTTTGGCCGCAGCCATCACCAAAAAATTTGGTTCTTTTAACGAATTTACCACAGCCTTCAAAGATGAAGCCGCCAAGCAATTTGGTTCTTCTTGGGTCTGGTTAATAGTCGATAGATCTGGAAACCTTCAAATTACAAGTACCCAAAACCAAGACAATCCAATGATGCGAAATGCTCTCGTTCCCGGAAAACCAATTCTGGCTCTAGACCTTTGGGAACATGCTTATTACTTGGATTACCAATACAAAAGAAAAAATTATGTGGATGCTTTTTTCAATGTGATCAATTGGAACAAAGTAGCTGAAAATTATGAAGAGGCTTTGAAGAAGTAATCAAAAAAAACAATAAAAAAGCTGGAGCAAATTAATTTTGCTCCAGCTTTTTTATTGGTCATATTCGTGTTATTAAAGAACCTTGTTACTCAAGACAACAACATCCATAGGTTTTACCGTCACCTTTTTTATTGCTTTCTTGGTAAATACCTCTTTGTAGTTCCCTTTTTTAAGAATTGGATTTGCAAAAAGTATCGGTTTATCACTTCTGTTAATGATGACAATCACTTCTTCAGTACCCAGTTTGCGGCTGAAGGCATAAGTTTTTTCTGCATCATTTGTTGCAATTGTTGTATAGTTTCCTGATTTTATGGCTTTGTATTGATTGCGCAACCCTATGAATTTTTTGTACCAATTGTATAAATCGGTATTGAAATCTACTTTGTCTGCTTCGTGCTTGCTTTGGTCTGGATTAAATGTTTCCGCATCATATTCTTTGTCCGACCAAACCATTGGTTTACGACAATCAGGATCGTTACTTCCCCACATGCCGGATTCGTCACCGTAATAAATCATTGGCGAACCCAAATATAATAGTTGAAAAGCGGCAATCAGTTTTTGCTTTTCCAATTGTTCGACTGTAGGTTTTCGAGCATTATAATTTTTATTGTTGCTCTTTTGGCTCCAAGTAAAATAAGCGCCCCAGTCACCAAATTTTTTCCCGTCAGGATTTGCCACTGCACTACCAATTCTTGTTGCATCGTGGCTTCCTACCAAATTTTGCATGTTCATGGCTACGCCTTCTCCAAATCCATCGCGCAATTCCTTCAATTGGGCATCAAACTGGGTAACGGAAATTCCTTTGGCATCTTGAACAAAAAAATCATGCACGATGAAAGAGAAATTATAATTCATCGTTGCATCAAATTCGTCTCCGCTCAAATAAGGTTTTGTTTTTTCGATAGGATCAACCAATTCGGCAGTTAGATAAGCTTCGTTATTGATTGATTTTACCAATTTTCTCCAATCTTTCCAAAAAGGATGGGCAATGCAATACGCCACGTCCAATCGCCAACCGTCAATTCCATATTGGGCTCCTTTATTCATTGGGTTCATCCATCGTTTGGTAGCGTCAAAAATATACTGTTTTGGTCCCGCAACGATTCCTGTTTTATCCTCTTTTAACTCTGGCAAAGTTTTTACGCCAAACCAACCTTGGTATTCAAACTTTGTTCCTTTGGCAGCATCTTTCCAGCTATCAACCATAAACCAATCTTTGTAGGCTGATTTTTCTTGTTTTTCTTCCACATCCCTAAAAGCAAAACTATTTACTCCCAAATGGTTGAAAACACCATCAAAAATGATGGACATATTTCGTTTGTGCACTTCATCAATGAGTTTAAGAGCCAGTAAATCCGCTTTTGTCCAAACCCATTTTTCGGGATTCAAGGGGGCTTCATTCAGGATTAGTTTTTTGTCTCCTTCTGGATCTGGACCCAATGTGGGATCGACATGGTGATAGCACAATGCGTCGTATTTATGGGAAGAAGGTGCCCAAAAAATGGGGTTCATGTAAATGGCATTGATGCCCAATGATTGCAAGTAATCCAATTTGTCGATGACTCCTTGTAAATCGCCTCCATAACGTCGACGTTGAATGTTGTAATACACATCTTTGCCATTTTTCTGTTCGTAAGGTTGCAATTCATACCAATCGCTTGTCCATGGATGAATTTGGAAGTCTGAAGTGATGTCAAAGGGATAAGCTCCATCTTGATCAGTCACTTTTGGATCGTTTGATGGGTCTCCATTATTAAACCGATCGGGAAATATTTGATACCAAACTACTCCTTTACTCCAGTTGGGAGTAAAATCATTTTGGGCAAATGAAGGCAAGAATGCTAAAAATAGCAAACAAATTGTTACTGGTCTTTTCATTGATGTTGATGTGGAATTTAAAATTTAGTTAATATAAAATGAATTACAATTGAAAAATAAATGATTCAGAAGGGCCGATGCTGATTTGTGCTTTTCCTTCTCCGTTTTCTATTCGCAATTGGGTAGTTTTTTTATGGTACAATTGATCGGTTATGGTATAATTCCCATCTTTTAAGTTCCATTTTTGGATAATATCTGCAGGGATTCGCAGTTCGAAATTACTGGATGCCAAGTCATAAAAATTAGTCACGACAATTAATTTTTGCGTGTCAGACCAGCGGGTGTAAGCATAAATGGCAATGTCATAACCAGGCGTAATGTTGCGATTTGCTGTTTGTATTTCTTGAAAATTCCCCATCAAGGCTGAGCTGTTAATGGAAAAATTCAATAATCTTTTATAGAAATCACGCAAGTCTTTTTCGTCCTGCGAAAGTTGTCCGCCATCAAATTTTCCTCCATTCATCCAACGCTGATGATTGGGAACTCCGATATAATCAAAAATAGAAGTCCTGGAATGTGTGCCAAAACCTGCATTTTCGTTTCCTGCTTCGCCAACTTCCTGACCAAAATAAACCATTGTGGGCGCACTACTTATTGTGGCGGAAACAACCATCAAAGGTTTTCCTTTTTGTGGTGTTCCTGCAAATTCTGGACTTGCCAAGCGTTGTTCGTCATGATTGTCCAAAAATTTAAGCATATGATGCTCAATGTCAGCCATTCGATGCTGAATGTCAGTCAATCCGTCAGGCCAGGTTTTTCCTTGAATTACGGCTTTCAGGTGGTCGTAAGTTTCGACTTTGTCATACAAATAATCCATTTTTCCGAGGCGAACATAATTTCGATATTCGTTTGGATTATACACTTCGGCCATTAAAAAAGCATCCGGATTTTTCACTTTTATCGCTGAATTCATGTAACTCCAGAATTCATAAGGCACCATTTCGGCCATGTCGTATCGAAAACCATCCACGCCTTTGGCAGTCCAATACAAGGCAATGTCACGGAATTTTATCCAAGAATTCGGCACGTTTTTATCTTTCCAAAAATCGAAATGTTCTTGATAAGATTTGGTGTCAAAACCTGCTGGAAGTTCCGGGAAATCTTTCGAGCCATCAGGGCGAATGCCATAATTTACTTTCACCGTTTCGTACCAGTCATTTTTGTCCGGTTTTGCCATTCGAGAACCGTTGCCAGTCCATTTTGCTGGAAATTCCTCGAATTTGCCATCAATGAGCGGATTGTTTTCCCCGTTCAACGGTTTGTCCGTTTCCGGTATTTCAAAACGAGTATTGGGAATGTAATAGAAGTTGTTGTCGCGTTTGTATTCTACTGATGTGTCATCGTCTGCACCAAAATCTTTCACGCCTTCAGGATTGCTTTTCCCCTCGTATTTTCGGGCAATGTGGTTTGGGACAATATCTATAATCACCTTTAATCCGGCTTTGTGGGTTCTGGCAATCAAATCTTCGAATTCTTGTAAACGATTGGCTGGATTGACGGCTAAATCTGGGTTTACATTGTAATAATCTTTCACGGCATAAGGGGAACCGGCCCGACCTTTTACCACTTCCGGGTCATCGTTTGAAACTCCAATCGAGGAGTAATCACGAATCAAGGCGTGATGCGGAACTCCGGTGTACCAAACATAAGTTACGCCCAAATCCTTGATTTCATTCAAAGCTTTGTCCGTAAAATCATTGAATTTTCCAACTCCATTTTCCTCAATGGTTCCCCAAGGTTTGTTGGTCGTGTTTTTATTTCCGAATAATCGGGTAAAAACTTGGTAAACCACTATTTTTTTGTCTGGGGTAATTTCTTTTTTTTCTGTATCCATTTTTATTGCTGAAGTTTTACATGCTGTTGCCAATAGCAGAAAGCTCATCCCTGCAACAATAGTTGTTTTTTTTATCATCGTATATTATTTTTCTGTTTGTGAAATCCAATCCAAATGGATTAACAACTCCTAAAATTAATGTTTTTTAGCTATCAATTTGAGAATTAAGCAAAGATTTATCTGGAATTATGCACTGAAATTTGAACTACAACGAAATATTATTCCTTTTTGTTGATAAGTTTAGAATCAAAATCAAATGATGTATTTCTCCTTTTCGAATGTTATAAATAAATCATAATATGGATTCAGGTTGTTTCCTTTTTCTTAAATTTGGCAAAAAATATATCCATTGACGAAATCACTGTTTTTTATAAGTTGTTGTTTGGTAATTTTAAGTTTCCAAAACCTTTTGGCACAAGTACCCAAAAAAATCATTATCGAAAATTCTGATTATTTTGACATAAATCAAATAGAAGCTCCAGATGCGACATTGTTGACCGGAAATGTGCGTGTAAATCATGATGGCGTTGTTATGACTTGCAACAAAGCGTATTATTTTCAAAAAGAAAATTACATCAAAGCCTTTGGAAACGTGCAATTGGTTCAAGGCGACACTTTGTATTTAAACAGTAAATATGCCGAATACAATGGCAACATGAAGCAGGCTTATGCCACGGGAGATGCCATTATGCATTCCCCGGAATCCACTTTGGTTACCGATACCATCAATTTTAACCGAAACACGCAGGAAGTGTATTACAACTCGAATGGAACGATTACTAATAGGGAAAACACGTTAAAAAGCAAGTCGGGAAAATATTATGTAGCCCAAAAAAAGTTCCAATTCCTCACCGCAGTTACCATCACGAATCCCAAATACGTAATTAAGTCCAATCATTTGGATTATTACAGTAATTCTGGGCATTCCTATCTTTTTGGCCCTTCCACGATTACCAGTAAAGCCAATTATATTTATACCGAAAAAGGGTTTTATGACACCAAAAAAAATCTGGCGCATTTCCTTCGAAAGTCCTACATCAAATACGACGACCGCTTGGTAGAAGGCGATAGTTTGTATTATGATCGAAATCGGGAATTTGCCTCGGCGACACGAAACGTAAAAATTACCGACTCCGTCAATAGAGGCATTGTCAAAGGCCATTATGCCGAATTGTACAAAAACCAAGACTCGATGTTTGTTACCAAAAGAGCCGTCGCGATCAACTTTGTGGAAAACGATTCGGTCTACATTCACGGAAAAAAACTGATGGTTACTGGTCCTGAAGGCAATCGAATTATTCGTGCGTTCAACAATGTTCGTTTCTACAAAACCGATATGAGCGGCAAATGTGATTCCATACATTCGAGTTCCAAAACGGCCTTGACCAAATTGATTGGAAATCCCATTCTTTGGAATGGCGAAAGCCAAATTACCGGTGACATCATGCACCTTATCGGCAACCAAACCACACAAAAATTGGATTCGCTCAAAGTGTTAAACAATACTTTTATCGTCTCGAAAGACACGCTCGGAACCGGTTTTAATCAAGTGAAAGGGCAAAATCTATTCGGAAAATTTTTGGATGGAAAACTACATGACGTAGACATCATCAAAAATACCGAAGTAATTTATTATATGCGAAATGATACCAACGAACTCATAGGCATCAATAAAAACGTGAGCAGTAAAATCAACATTATTTTTGACAAAAATGACATAGAAACCATCACTTTTTTCAAGCAAATCGATGGCACGATTTATCCCGAAAAAGACTTGCCCGAAAATGCCCGAAAACTCCGTGGGCTGGTCTGGCGTGGCGATGAAAGAATAAAATCGAAAGACGATATTTTTACAGAAGAAGACAATGAACTCAACGAAAAATTAGTCAAACAAGGCAAAACCGAAAATGCCAAGAAAAATGTTCCGATGAAAATCCGGAAGGAAACCTTGAATTACGACAAGAAGAAAAAGCAGTAATCTGTGGTCAGTTTTGAGTGTTCAGTCTGCTTCGTTTTCATCAAAAAATAAAATCAAAAATAAAACTCCGTAAACTTTGCGCCATCGCGTTTTGCGGTTAAAAAAAATAAAACGTGGACAACGATTTCATAAAATACCAAGCCCAAACTTCGCCCTATCCATTGGGAATGGAAGTTTCGCACGCCAAAGGCTCTTATATTTTTGATACCAACAACAAAAAATACCTGGATTTTGTAGCTGGCGTTTCGGCTTGCACGCTCGGACACCAACCGCCAAGAGTCAATCAGGCGATAAAAGACCAATTGGACAAATATTCGCACGTGATGGTTTATGGCGAATATTCGCAAAGTCCAGCCGTCGAGTTTTGCAAATTGATGGCTTCACTCTTGCCAAAACCCTTGGACAAAACCTATTTGGTCAATTCCGGAACCGAAGCCATCGAAGGAGCCTTGAAACTCGCCCGAAGAACAACAGGAAGAAGCCAATTGATTTCTTGCCACAACGCTTATCACGGCAACACGATGGGTTCGATGAGCGTGATGGGATTTGAGGAACGCAAACGCATTTTTCGTCCGTTGATTCCCGATGTCGATTTCATCACCTTCAACAACGAAGCCGATTTAGAAAAAATTACCACCAAAACCGCCGGAATTATTCTCGAAACCATTCAAGGAGGTGCAGGATTCATTGAGCCTCACAATAATTTTCTAAAAAAAGTCCGTGAACGTTGTACCGAAGTGGGCGCGATAATGATTCTCGACGAAATCCAACCGGGTTTTGGGCGAACGGGCAAACTTTTTGGATTCCAAAACTACGATGTCGTTCCCGATATTGTCGTTATGGGCAAAGGAATGGGAGGCGGAATGCCCGTGGGGGCTTTCACGGCTTCCTCGGAAATGATGGATTTGTTGAGTCACGATCCCAAACTGGGCCACATCACCACTTTTGGTGGACATCCTGTCATTGCGGCAGCCAGTTTGGCCACTTTGCAGGAAATTACAGAGACTAATTTGATGGAAGAAGCTTTAGAGAAAGAAAAGCTCTTTAGATCACTTTTGGTACACCCTTTGATAAAAGATATTCGAGGAAAAGGATTAATGTTGGCCGCGATGACGGAAAGCGCCGAGATTACGAATGAAGTGATTCTGAAATGCCAAGACAAAGGATTGATTCTATTTTGGCTTTTATTCGAAGGATGCGCCATCCGAATTACGCCACCATTAACCATTTCGGAAGACGAAATTCGAGAAGGTTGCGCGATAATGATTGAAGTGATGAATGAAATAATGATTTAAGAATGAAGAGTAGCGATTTTTGATTTCAGATGTCGAGCCTCGTTTCAAAATCAAAAAGCTGCAATCGTTAATCTAAAATCACAATTCAACTTGTTAATTAAATTGTTTACAACAATTCCAACATTTCCTCATAATAACACATAGGTTGCCTAATTTTATTTTGGGCAAACTCAAAAAATATAAGTATGCAATTAAGCAACGAGGAAGAAGAATACAACTTATCCCTATCCAAATTTGAGTCGATGTTGAAAACCAACAAAGTGCTCTTTTTTGACTCCGAAGAATTTGAAGAAATCATACTTCATTACCTCGATATGGGAAAAGCCAATTTGGCTAAAAAAGCTTTAAAATTAGCATTGGAACAACACCCAAAATCAACTGGATTAAAACTGGTCCAAGTAGAAATGCTGATTTATGACGACAAACTGGAACAAGCCGAAAAGCTGCTCAACGAGTTGTTCGCCATCGAACCCAACAACGAAGAAATCTACATTCAAAAAGCCAACATTTGTTCCAAAAGAGACCAACACGAAAAAGCGGTCGAATTGCTAAAAATAGCTTTGGAATATACAGATGACTACGCCGATGTCTATAATTTAATAGGGATGGAATACCTGTTTATGGATAATCTTGAAATGGCCAAAGAAAGCTTCATCAAATGTTTGGAAGAAGATTTTGAAGACCAATCCGCCTTGTACAACGTGGTATATTGTTTTGAATTTTTGGACCAAAATCAAGAAGCCATCACTTATTTGAATCACTATATCGACAAAAATCCATACAGCGAAATCGCTTGGCATCAAATGGGTCGCTTGTATTATGGCGTGAAAGAATATGAAAATGCCATCCGCGCTTTTGATTATGCCACGCTTATCGACGACGAATTCTTGGGTGCTTTCATGGAAAGAGCCAAGGCTTTGGAGCGATTAAAAAAATACGAAGAAGCCATCGAAAGTTACAACCGAACCATCGAATTGGACGATGCCACTTCGTATGCTTTGCTTCGAATAGGAAAATGTTACGAAAAATTGGGCAACAAAGTCGAAGCCTTGAAATACTTCAACAAAACGGTTCACGAAGATCCACTTTTGGACAAAGGCTGGATTGCTATCACCGATTTTTACGTTCGCCAAAAAAACTTCCAAAAAGCCTTGTTTTTTGTCAACAAAGCCTTGGCCATCGACAATCAAAATCGTTTGTACTGGAAACGATATGCCACGATAAACAAACAAATGAACTTCTTTGAAGAAGCGGAATTTGGCTATCGAAAAGCAGTAGAATATGGTGATTACGCATTGGACACTTGGTTGTTTTGGGTTGACATTCTACAGTTTTTGGGAGAATTCGAAAGTGCCATTCAAACGTTGTTGCAAGCTTCGGAATATTTTCCGGAAGAGAACGAAGTCGAATACCGTTTGGCGGGATTGTATTTCATGATTCAAGACACGACCAAGGCCAAATTTCATTTGAGCAATGCCTTGCGCCTGAATTTTGACAATTACATCATTCTCGAAGATTTGTTTCCCGTGGTTTGGACTCGAAAAATGGTGCAGAACTACATTGCCAAACATAAAAAATAAGTAACTCTATTTAACCACAAATTTCACAAATTTTCACAAATTAATTAGTGGAAATTCGTGAAATTTGTGCTTTAACAAACTACATACAAAAATGCTGGATACAATACGCAAACGCTTTGGTTTATTGGGACGCAACATCAGTTATTCCTTTTCGAAAGGGTATTTTACGGATAAATTCAACAACGAGAATTTCGAAGGTTGCACTTACGAGAATTTCGACATTCCAGAAATAACGGCTTTCCCCGAAATCATCAAAAACACGCCAGACCTGAAAGGAATGAACGTGACCATTCCGTATAAGGAAGTCGTGATTCCGTATTTGGACAAACTATCGAAAAAAGCGACCGAAATTGGCGCCGTAAATACCATAAAATTCACCAAAAAAGGAAAACTGAAAGGTTACAACACGGACTATTACGGCTTCATGAAATCACTGGAACCCTTGTTGCTACCGCATCACAAAAAAGCCTTGATTTTGGGAACTGGCGGTGCCTCCAAAGGCGTGGCTTATGCCTTGAAGGAATTGGGTATTTTGTACACTTTTGTTTCCCGAGAAGCCAAGGAAGGCATTATCGATTACAACCGAATCAACGCCACCACTTTTGACAATTACCAAATCATCATCAACTCCTCGCCAGTGGGAACAAGTCCAAATATCGATGCTTTCCCATTGATTCCTTACGAATATTTCACGGACAAACACATTGCCTACGACCTGATTTACAATCCAGCCGAAACCCAATTTCTTAAAAAAGCGGCAGCAAGAGGCGCACAAACCAAAAACGGCCAGGACATGCTCGTTTTTCAGGCAGAAAAGGCTTGGAAGATTTGGAATAAATAGGAAGTGTTGACTAGATTGTTAAAAAAATGAATAACAAAAAGCGTCGCTAGCTAGTTTGGGCATACAATTCCTTCTCAAAACAAACACTGTTTTCGACACCTTCATACTTCCCAAAATTTGGAATTATTTTGTACTGATTCTTTTTATAAAGGGCGATGGCTTCGAGTTGGTTTTTCCCAGTTTCCAAAATACATTTTTTAATGCCGAGTTCTTTGCACCAAGTTTCCAATGCGGATAAAATTGTAGAGGCAATTCCTTGTCCCCTTTTTTCTAAAGTGACGAACATTCGCTTCACTTCCATCACGTCTTCAGCGTAGACCCTTAATGCGCCGCAACCAATGGGTTCGTCTTGGTCATAAGCAACAACGGCATAATTTAGCGTGTTGGTTTTGTTTAAATTGGCATAAAATAAATGTTCCTCTCCGTCGCGTTCCTGTAATTCAAGGTCCAATAATTTTACCAATTCTTGAAAATTGGGGTCGTCAGAATTTGTTCTTTTAATGGTAATCATCAGGTTATTTGGTAATATAAACCGAACCTTGCACAATTCCCCTGCGTTCAATTTCTTTTTCGATATAGGTTTGAATCTGGGTTTTTTTCAAGCCCCAATTAGGAGCGATGAGCAAATCCCAATCGGAAATGCCGAAGAGTCGCTGGATGACGATGTCGGGACGCAACATCGGAATTAATTCGCAAAGCAAATCGGTGTATTCTTCTAAACTGAAGAGTTTGAAAGGTTCTCTCTTGTATTTGACACCCATAATCGAACCTTCGACGATGTGCAAATGGTGGAATTTTACGAATTTGATTTGCGGAAAACGGTTGATTTCGTGAACATAATTCAGCATCATTTCCCGAGTTTCCCAAGGAAAACCAAAAATGGTGTGCACACACAAATCGATGGGACTGTCTTGGAACAATTCGACTGCGGCGACAAATTCGGCGTGGCTGCAACCCCGGTTGATTTGCTCCAAAGTTTCGTCATAAATTGATTCCATTCCCATTTCCAAATCGACGTCCAATCGGTCGCAATAACTTTCCAGTAAAGCCACTTTTTCAGCATCGATGCAATCCGGGCGGGTTCCCACGGAAAAACCAACCACTTCATCAGAGTTGATGGACAAAGCTCCGTCGTACATCGTTTTCAAAAGTGAAACCGGCGCATACGTATTGGTGTTGGGCTGGAAATAGACAATGAATTTTTCGGCTTTGTAGTGGTTTTTGGCGCGTTCCATTCCGTCCAGCAACTGCGATTTCATCGTCAATGCGGTTCTGGAAATTTCGGGCGTGAACGAATCGACATTGCAGTAAGTGCAACCGCCAAAGCCCTTGCTTCCGTCTCGGTTCGGGCAGGAAAATCCGCCATCGACAATAACTTTGTAGACGCGCTGGCCGTTGTATTTTTCACGCAAGTGCGCGCCGTAATTATTGTATCCTTTGGAGTTTAAATCTGGTGTTGTGTTCATTGTTCAAAAATACAAAATCCGATTCACAAGAATTGAGATTGCATTTTTAAATTGGCAAAAAATTAGAAAATCCTACTTTTTAAAGCTGATTTCATCCAGTCCAATGGTGTATTCTGCTCGTTGGTTGTCGTTGTTATCCCAAATTTCCATTTTTATTTGGGGTATTTTCTTGTTCCAGTCTATGGTAAGCAGTCCAAAATGGTTTTCCATAACCGGACCTTCAATACGGTTGTTGTTGGGCGTTGCAAAATGCCAAGTAGAGGAAAGTCCACTAGAGGTAACATCATAAATAGGGTATAAACCAGGCACGGTAAGTTTTGATATTTCAGCATAATGCACGTCACCGGTTAGGAATAAAACTCCGTTGGCTCTCGTTTTTTTGATTAAATCCAAAAACTTTTTTTGTTCGAGCGGAAAGTTTGGCCAACCTTCATAACCATTGTATTCAATTGCAAATTGGGAGCCGGAACCAATCAGCCTCAAGTCTGCCGGTTTTTTTAATTCTGATTCCAGCCATTTCCATTGTGTTGCACCAAGATATGTGGAATCTGCTTCTTGTTGGACAGCATAATCCAATGGATAAAAATATCTTTTGTCATTGGCAACTTCATCTTTATATTTTCTATAATCGTCTCTAAATGTGCGATTGTCAAGCAAGATTATTTGTAGTTTTTTGCCATTGGTTTCATACATGTACGAGGTATAAATGCCTTCGTGTTTTCGTCTTTCGGAATCTTTTGGTTCATTGAAGAATTTCAAGAATATTTCTTTCGATTCGGCCTTGAAGGGATAATGTCTTCCGGCATCATTCCAACCGAAATCGTGATCGTCCCAAGTGGCAATGATGGGTATGTTTTTCTTCAAATTCTGGAAGGTGGGCTTTGCCGCCAATTTATTGTATTTGGCTTGAAGCGTATCCATACTTTTGGTGTCTCCATAAATGTTGTCGCCAAGAAACACGAATAAATCCGGCTGGTGTTTTACCACAAGGTCAAAAATAGGCAAAGGATGATTTTCATGTGCACAAGAACCAAACGCAATTTTTGAGATATTTTTTTGCGCAAAACTGTTGAAGGAAATCAGTAATACGACGATTATGACCAAGTGTTTTTTGCTGTTCATTTTTTATTTTTTATTTGTTTCGAGTCGCATCAGCAAGTCGGTTTGGATATCGTTTCCCAAAGTAAAAACATGTTTGTCAAATTCGACAAAACCATTTTTGGAATAAAATTGAAGCGCTCGATGATTTTCTTCCCAAACGCCTAACCAAAGATACTCAACTCCGGTTTCTTGTCCTATTTTTAGGGCTTCGTCAAGTAATAATTGCCCTATTTTTTTTCCGTGAAATGCTTTTAAAACATAAATTCGATGGATTTCCATTGCTTTTTCATTATATATTTCAGTTTGGGCTTTTCCAAAATTTAGTTTCAAATAACCAACAGGTTCCGATTCTAAAAGGGCAAGATAAAATGCCGATTCCGGATTGTTTATTTCTGATGTCAATTGTGCTGAATTGAAATTATCCCGAACGTAATTCTCCATGTTTTCGGGTGTGTTTACCTCCGCAAAAGTTTCGATAAAAGTTTGTTTGCTGATTTTTTGGATGATTTCAAGATCGGAAATGGTTGCTTTTTTGATTATAATCGGACTCATAAAAGTATTGCAGGTTTTATTCATATTTCATCCAAAAATACATAAATAAAATGAGAGACAATTTTTCGTTTTCGGATTTTCAATTTGTATTTTTGAAGTCTTTTAAAACCCATTCAAAAAATGAAAATTATCATTTCGCCAGCCAAATCCTTGAACTTCGAGAAAGCATTGCCCACTACTGATTTTTCCGATTCTTTGTTCTTGAAAGAGTCGCGTCAAGTCCACAAAGTGTTGAAGCAAAAATCGCCCAAAGAACTTTCGGAACTAATGGATATTTCGGATAAATTGGCCGATTTGAATTGGCAACGCAACCAAGATTGGAAAACGCCTTTCACACCCGAAAATGCGCGTCCGGCCGTTTTTGCTTTTGATGGCGATGTTTATACCGGTTTGGATGCCTATTCGATTCCAACCGAGAAATTGGCGGTTTTACAAGACCGTTTGCGAATTTTGTCGGGTTTGTACGGACTCCTCAAACCCTTGGATTTGATTCAGGCGTACCGATTGGAAATGGGGACCAAATTGCCCATTGGCGAAAGCAAAAACCTGTACGAATTTTGGAAGCCCGTTATCGCCAAGGCCTTGAACAAGGAACTTCACAAAGGTGAATTGTTCGTCAATTTGGCGAGCAACGAATATTTCTCGGCCGTGGATGTCAAAGCCTTGAAAGTGCCCGTAATCACGCCGGAATTCAAGGATTACAAAGACAGAAAACTCAAGATAATCAGTTTTTTTGCCAAGAAGGCGAGGGGCTTGATGGTGCGTTACATCATAGACACGAATGCCGAAACCATCGAAGACTTGAAAGGTTTTGACTATGAAGGCTATCGATTTGACGCCAATTTGTCGAAAGGAAACCAGTTGGTTTTTACGAGGTAGAGTATCAAGATTTTAGTATTAAGAATTAAGACAGTTTGTTTGTAGGCTTGATTTTACTTGTTTTTTTATCATAGAATGTAAAGCATTACTTCATTTAAAAAAAATCATTGTTTTTAAAGGTAATGTGGTCAAAAATAGTTGGGTGTTTTGAAAATAGACACAAATGTCGATTAGCATTTTTATTTATTTGGATTTTGTTTTTCCCATATTTTCCAGGCATTTTTATCTCCTTTCAACCAAATAATGTATTGATTAATAATTGTTCCTGAAATTACATCATTTCCAGATGTCTCTTTTCCGATGCTTTTGTCGTTAAAGTATTTTAAGAGTCGAGAACCACCATTAATTCCCCAATTGTTTCTAATCCACATTCCTAATCTACCCATGTGTGAGTTAAATTCCCAAGAATCCTTTGTTTCAATTAATTGCTTTTTAATTTCGAAATTTAGAATACGGTCTAATTCTGTTAAGCATTCATATAGATTTTTAGGTATATATATGTTGTCTATTTTTTCAAGAGTAAGGCGTTTTTTGAATTCTTCCTTTCTTCTTTCTTTTTCTTTAAGGGTTTCTTTTTCTGCGATTTTGTCATCATAGCTGCGATATCCTCCAAAAAAATATTTTAGATGAATTTTGTCAACTTCTCGAGGAATAAAGTCTGTTTTGAATGTGGTAGTTGTTATATAATCTTCAATAAGTTTTTTATTGAATACTGGATCGGTTTCTAAATTTTCAATTTCAAACTTTCCTTTTCGATCCATATAACCACTTAATTCAATTCTGAAAAGTTTGTATTTGTGAAAAGTTGAATCATTTATAGAAATGAATTTTAAATCAGCCATTTTACTTATACTTGCAGAAAGTTTCTCATTATCTTTTGAGTTTTGAATATCTATTACATATTTATAAGGATATTTATAGTAAGAGATTCGGCTTTTAATTGGCTCAATATTTTTGATTTTTGGATATATGGAATCAAAATCAATTTTTGTACCTATAATTTTTCCTTTATCTAAATCATAAAGTGTTATTTTTTTTCTGGAGTCAATTAAATATATTGTGTCATTCTTATTGAAAACAAAACTTTTATCCAGAAAAATATCTTTTTCTGAAACTGTTTTTTTATACTGTTTAATTGTAGAATTGAAACTTTCAAATATTTGAAATTGATTGTCATAGAATAGATTGCACTTTTCTTTGTTTTTATCGCAGTTTATAAATTCCTCAGTTGTATATGTTTTCTCCAATCTACCGTCGATATAATAAGTGATGTTTTTATTTTCTAATCCATTTTCATAGATGTAATTTGTGAGATATATGATTTTTCTTCCGTCATTACTAATTGCAGTGAAAAATGGATTTCCTTCATAAATGTCAAACGACCGCTTCACTTTATAAAATTTTTTTCTAACTCCTGTGCTGTCATATTCTTGAGTATATGACACAAAAGATTCTCCTTTCAAATTTGGGAATTCATTATCATAGGAAATTGATAATAATTTAAATTTTCCATTGGATGAGTAGGTTTCTGATATTGGAACAACTTCCGATGACATTTGTGAATAAACATTATTAAATAAAAAAATAGAGTAGAAGAGTATAAAGTAATTTTTTTTCATTTGTATTTGTCGGATTTTTATAAAATACCATATATTTATATAGTATAAAATGGCTCTAATTTACTTTAATTCTGGGCAACGGAATTTAATATATGCCATATTATTTGCTCCTTCCAAATATAGAAAATATAATCACAACCCTACAAAAAAGTTCCGAATCTCACTTATGAAATAGTGAAATCAGGAACTTTTTTAATCAGATTCTCCAATCTAAATTCTAAAATCTGCAATCTAAAATCTTAGTGCATTGCTTCGGAAATATCCACTTTGTGTTTTCCTTTTTTGATTAAAAGAATTACCGGGATGCAACACAAAAACAGGATTCCCAAATAGAGGAAAATATCCATATAGGACAAGACCGTGCTTTGTTTCAGAACGGAATAATCCAGTGCTTGATAGGCTTTTTGGAGCGATTCGTTGCTACTGAAACCTTTCGACATAAAATTTCTTTGCATTCCCAAGATTCGTTGTTGCACTTGGTATTTGCTCGGGTCAAGATTGGCAATTAAATCAACCCTGTGTTCTTGGGTAAAACGCGTGATGAAGGTGGTAATGATGGCTATACCAAAAGAACCTCCCAATTGGCGCATCATTCCCGTAAAAGCGGCACCTTCGCCAATGTGTTTTCCTTTTAGGGTCGAAAGCGAAAGCGTAGTGATGGGCACGAAAAGCAATCCCAATCCAATTCCTCTTAGAATCAATGGCCAAAATAAATGTTCGACACCAGTGTCGGGCGTCATATTGTTGTACATCAATAAAGTGAAGAAGAAAAAGATTAAAAATCCAACTGCCACCATATAGCCTTGCGGCACTCCTTTTTGGATTAACGTCCCCACAATTGGCATCATCATAGCCGTGGTTATCGAACCTGGAATCAACAATAATCCTGCATCGGTTGCCGTCCAGCCTAAAATGGCTTGGGTGTAAATGGGGATAATCAAGGTGGAACCATACAAGCCAAAACCGAGAATGAAACACATAACGGTTCCTATTCGGAGGTTACCATCTTTGAGAACGCTCAAATTCACGATGGGATGTTTGTAGGTGAGTTCCCTCCAAATAAAAAGAATCAAACCAAAAACCGTCACGACACTCAAACTAGTAATCAAGGAATCATTGAACCAATCGTCTTGTTGTCCGTGTTCCAAAACGAATTGCAAGGAACCAATGAAAGTGGCCAATAATCCAATTCCCCACCAATCGACCTGATTTGATTTCAATTTTTCACCATATTTAGGACTTCTCACGAAAGAAATGGCCAAAATTGTGGCAATGATCCCCAACGGAATATTGATGTAAAAAATGTAAGGCCAAGAATAATGATCGACCAAATATCCTCCCAATGGTGGACCCAATGTAGGTCCCACAATTACTCCCATTCCGTAAATAGCTTGTGCCATTCCACGTTTGGCAACGGGATAACTTTCGGTAATAATGGTTTGGGCAGTTACCAACAAGGCGCCACCACCAATACCTTGCACGAATCTGAAGGCGACCAATTCCCAAATATTTGTGGCATTTCCGCAAAGAAAGGAACAAACCGTAAAAAGAATGATGGAGGCCACGAAATAATTGCGTCGTCCAAATTGTTGCGACAACCAACTCGTCATTGGAATCACGATTACGTTGGCAATGGCATAAGCGGTAATTACCCAAGCCACGTCGGTCAAGGTAGCGCCAAGACTCCCTCGCATATCGGTTAGCGCCACGTTCACAATGGTCGTATCCACGATTTCCAATAGCGCACAAAGCACTGCCGTAATCGTGATGATGACGCGTCGGTATCCGTATTCAACTAAATCGTCGTCTGCTGCTACTGCTGCTTTTTTCATTTGTATAATTATAAGATTGGATATTTAGACAACTTATAATCTGTGTGTCTAAAATGACTATATGAATCTTTTTTTTGCCACTGATTTGCTGCGCCTGTTCGCTATCGCTCGGGTCACTGATTTTCACAGATTTTATAGTTATGGTTAAAATCCGTGAAAATCTTTTTAATCTGTGGCTAATAATCTGAAATATTACTTCAAATGTACATCCACATCCACGTTCATTCCAGGACGCAATAATTTCACTTTTTCAGGATCGTTTGTCGTGTCTAGACTGATTTTTACCGGCAATCTTTGGATGGTTTTTACGAAGTTTCCAGTGGCATTATCCGGTGGCAACAAAGAAAAACGAGAACCTGTTGCTGGCGAAAAAGAAGTCACGATTCCCTGGAATTCATAATCAGGGTAAGCATCCACTTTTAAGCCCACTTTTTGACCCACAACCATTTTGTCCAATTGGGTTTCCTTGAAATTGGCCACTACCCAAGCTTCGGTGTTGTTGATGATGTAAAACAAGGATTGTCCTGCCTGAACCAATTGTCCGGGTTGGATATCCACTTTGGAAACCTGTCCGTCGATGGCGGCCGTAACCACGGTGTAAGTCAGGTTTAATTTAGCCACGTCCAACAAAGTTTGGGCTCTCTTGATATTGGCTGCAGCCACTTCAGTTTGTTTGTCCGAAGCTTTTGATTTGGATTCAATCACCGATTTTTGGTAAGAACTTGCTCTTTGTTGTTGTTCCAAAACACGCACCTGATTTTCGGCTTCTTCCTTGGCAGTCAAGGCTTGTTCGTATTGTTGTTTGGTAATCGTGTGTGTTTTGTACAAATTGTTGTAACGGTTGTAATCGCTGGTAATTTGTTTCAACCTGATTTTGGCACTTTCGATAGAACCGCTTGCCGATTTCATATTGGCATCCGAAACCGAAATACTGGCATTGGCACTTCCAATATCGGCTTTGGCGGCTTCAAATTGGCTTTCGGCAGCAACCAAGGCGGCGGCAGCTTCGTCAATTTTCAATTGGTAATCTCTTTGGTCAATGGTGAACAAAGTATCTCCTTTTTTTACAAAATCATTGTCTTTTACATAAACCTTGCTGATATATCCGGGAACTCTCGGGATAATCGGGTTCATTTTTTTCTCGATTTGGGCATCATCGGTATGTTCGTGGGACAAAGAGTGAATGTATTTGTACGTTCCATAAGTACCTCCTATTAGTACCAATGCGCTTAGTATGATGATGAATTTTTTATTTGTTTTTTTCTTTTCCATGGGAGGTTATATTATATTTTTGAAAGATTGAAAGTTTGGGATAATTGTCCTGTTGCCGAAAGCAATTCGTAATATTTTTGAATAACATTGGCTCTTGCCAAAGCGTTGTTAATTTTTGAACCCAGTTGTTCCACGTCGGCTTCGAGTAAATCATTGGTGTTCGAAAGACCGTTGTCGTATTTGTCTTTTACGATGCGGTAATTTTCCAAGGATTGCGTTGCCGCTTCTATGTAAACTTCTTTTTGTTTTAGGGCCAGGTCATATTCTTCAATCGCTTTTTTGACTTGAACCTTGATGTTGTCGGTCAGGATTTCTTTGTAGTTTTTGGTTTCCTGCGATTTGCTTTCTGCCATTTTTATGGATGAATTGTGTTTTAGGATGCCACTCAAATCATAAGAAACGCCTACGCCAAAATTTATCGCATTTTGAACTGTAATCACGTTTTCCAATGCCAAATTAGCATAGCCTCCCACCAACGAAACAGATGGATAATAGGCACTTTTTGCCATTTTGATGTTGGCTTCACTCGCTTTTTCTTGATAGTCAACGGCTTTTAAATCTTTGCGGTTTTCCAATGCCAATTTTTCATCCTTTGGAACATTGTTCGTCTGGAAATTGACAAAATCGCTTTCGTTGATTTTTAGTTTTGTTTCCGATGGCAATTTCAAAAGGGAAACCAAATAATAATTGACCACGTTCAGGTTCTTGTTTATGTCGTCTATGGACAATTGGATTTTCGAAACCTGTAATTGCGCTTTCAACAAGTCGTTTCTGGGAATGATGCCGTTTTTTTCCATTTCGGTAAAATCCTTAACACGCTGTTCGGCTTGTTTTTGATTGTCTTTCAACAGTTCCAAAGTTTTTTGGGCCTTGTACAAGCTGGCATAATAATTCACTACGCGCATCGCAATTTCTTCTTTGGTTTGCAAAGCATTTGCCGTTTCGGCTTGGTACAAATTCTCCGAAATCTTGATGTTGTTTTGTGTTTTGAAACCGGCAAAAACAGGAAGACTGGCACTTAATTGTCCAATCAACAACTGGTTTCCGGACGGGAAACCTGTTCCCGATCCACTTTCTCCAAATTTAATGTCAACATTGGGTTCCAAAAAATGCTGGTATTGTCCCGAAAGTTTCAAATCGGGATATTGACTGTTCTTTTTGGACTGTAATTCGTATTTTGATGAATTTACTTTGGAATCGGCCAAGCTCACTTCGTTGCTTTTCGTCCAAGCCAAATGAACGGCTTCGTCGAGTGTCAAACTAGTTCTTTCTTGTGCATTGGAAGCTGTTGCTCCAATGAAGTAAATTCCCAAAAGTAATAAATGATTAATTTTCATGTATCAAAAGGGCTTTAATGGTTTGTTGAATGTGTTTTGTTAAATCGGTTTTTACGTAATTATCGTAATCTTCATCCGTTTTCAAGTCCAAAATTTCCTCGAAAAAAGGTTTGTTCATATTGAAATGGAAATAAGTTCCCAAAATCGTTGGCGTGAGCAACGGGATAATCACGTCTTTTCTGAAAACGCCCTTGGCTTGGCCTTCTTGAATGATGAGTTCCATCGATTTTAAGTTGGCTTTCTTGATTTCGGAAAAAGACTGGATTTCCAATGCCTTTTTTTTGGAAGCCAATTCAAAATGCAGGATGCGGTAAATTCCCTTGTTGCAATTGATTCGATTCACGTAAAGTGCAATCAGTTTGTTTATTTTGTCTAAAGGTTCCAGGTTTTCGTCTATCAAATGGAACAGTTGTTCTTTGAGTCCCGAGGTTTTAAACAAGATCAAGGATTCCAATAGTTTTTCCTTGCTTCCAAAGTAATACGAAACCATGGCAATATTGATTTTTGCCACTTTTGAAATATCCCGAATCGAAGTTCCATCAAATCCTTTCTCGGCAAATAGCGTTTCGGCTACATTGAGAATTTGAATTTGTTTGTCGTTTAAATCGTTTTTCACTATTTTTTGATTTTAAAAGGCGACAAAATTAAACAACTGTTTAAATTAAACAACTGTTTAATTTTTGTTTAACATTTTTTTAACAATTTGATAAAATGATTTTAGGCAATGACAAGAAAGCGCGCGCTTTATTTGTGAAGGAATTTATCGGGTAATGCCGGAAATTTTTTTTAGAGGATTCAAACTTGTCGTATCTTTGTGTTTATAAATCAAAATTTAATACAATGAAAAGAGAATCTGTATTTTTAGCGGTAATGCTTGGTTTTTTGGGTTTTTCAACTGCCAATGCGCAAATTAATTTTGGAGACAAAGCCTTGGGAGCTGTCCAAAAAGGGATAGCGGGACTTACTTTTAGCGATGCAGAAGCTGCCCAATTATCCAAAGAAGCCGTGGCCAAAATGGATGCGGAACACGTGATTGCCGGTCCAACCAATCCTTACGCCATTCGATTGAACAAGATTTTTGGAAAATACACCAATGCTTACGGACTGACATTGAATTACAAGGTTTATGTTCTCAAAGAAGTAAATGCCTTTGCCACCGCTGACGGAAGCGTGCGCGTTTACAGCGGATTGATGGATGTGATGGACGACAATGAATTGTTGGTGGTCATTGGTCACGAAATAGGCCACGTGGTCAATCACGATTCCCGTGATGCCATCAAGGCCGCATACCAAAAAGAAGCCCTGATTGATGCGGCTGCCTCACAATCGAATAAAATTGCGGCCATTACCGACAGCCAATTGGGAAAAATAGCAAGCGCGATGATTGACAGTAAACACAGCCGTAAACAAGAATCGGAAGCCGATACGTTTGCTTACGATTTTATGAAGACCAATGGGTATGACGTGAATGCCGTTGAGTCTGCTTTTACAATTTTGGCCAAAATGGGTGAAGGAGCCCAAAGTGATTTCTTGACCAAAATGATAAGTTCACATCCGGACTCCAAAGAAAGAGCCGAGAATGCCAAAAAGAGAGCCGAAAAAGAAGGTGTGTACAAAGCCTACGTGCATAAAATGCCGGTAGTCGCCAAGCCTAAAACGACCACTAAAAAAACCACGAAGAAAACCACCACCAAAAAATAAAGTTTGGATTTCCATCATGTTTCAAACAACAAAAGCAGAACTGAAAAGTTCTGCTTTTTATTTTGGCAGGGTTTCGACTGCGTTTCACCTGACAGATTATACGTTATTTTACATGATGTTTATTTCATTTCCAATACGATTGGCAAGCTGTAAGCTGTTCTTACGGGTTTCGAATCAATTATTCCCGGAGACCATTTGGTTCGCAAGGATTTCAAAACTCGAATGGCTTCCCTTCCCAAACCATAACCGGGATCCCTGCTTACTTTGATGTCGGTCATGCTGCCGTCTTTTTCGATGACGAATGACACATAAACTCGAAGGGTGGCAATGTCTTCAATTTCCGGTTTTTCAAAATTGTTGCCCACATAGTTGTAGAATTTTTCGATTCCGCCCGGGAACTGTGGAAGTTTGTCCAATACTGCTGCATTGACCACCGTGGTTCCGTAGTCAACCGCTTTGGTGGTTTCGGTTCCATTTCCTGATGAAGAAGGATTTAATTCAATTGTTCCTGTCCCGTCCGAAAGCACATCGGAGGCATATTTGTTTTCCACATTTGTGGCAATGTCTTGCACAGCGTCTTGTGATTGAACAATTACTGGATTGATGAGCTGGTCTTTCAGGATGGTGGCTTCGGTGGCTTGACTTTGCGCTTCGGGAAGCATTGGTTCTTCTATTTTTTGAAAATCAACCTTGGTGACTTCGATGGGATCTGACCATTCTGGACTAGTAATGGTGGGAGCAACCACACGATTGAAATGACTGGCAATTGTCGTGATTCCGCCAATGGAGGCCACAAACAACAATCCCATAAACAGGGCCGTCAAGGAACTTTTGACACTTTCACGGCGCAATTGATATGCACCATATTGTTGGTTTTTGTTTTCGAAAATTAGGTTGATCCAACGGGTTTCATAAATACTTACTCTAGACATGATTTGTGGTTTTAAGGGTTAGGTAGTTATCAGGTCATAAGCATTGTGTTTTAACATACAACGTAAACAATATGCATTATAATATATAAAATGATGATTATTTTATAATTATTTTAACAAGAATAGTAAAGGGCTTTGTTTTTGGGACTTTGCGGAAAAAACGTTAGATTTTTTTTTGTGCTTTAGCCAAAAAAAGATTTGTTTTCTGGTATAATTGCTGGAAGAATTTTGAAAAAAAACAAAAGCCTGACTCTAAACAAGTCAGGCTTTTTGATGTTGTCGGGATGACTGGATTCGAACCAGCGACCCCTAGCACCCCATGCTAGTACGCTACCTGGCTGCGCTACATCCCGCACAATCAAAGCGATTGCAAATATATCTTTTTACCGTTTATTAGCCAAAAGATTTTGTCGATTTAAACCGGGAAATTTTCGTAAAATTTGTGGAAACTGAATAGCCGTTTTTTGCTTGCTGGAATTACTTGATATTGGGTGCAATTAGTTGTCAATAACGAGAAATTATGTGTAATTAAAAGTTTTTAGATAAAGTTTTTTACATTGTTTTTGGTTAATCCTAATTCTTCTAACTTATCTTTTAAGTATTGATATTCTTTAATATTTTCAGATACATTCAAACCATGTTTGGCTATTATCTTTTCTTTTATTTGCATAATTTTCTTGAATGGTATAGATAATGCTGAATGATCTAAATCAAAGCAAATAGTATAATCAGATTGGTTATAAAAATCGAATAAGTCATAAAGTGTTTTTGTTTTGAAATAATAATTTATGTGTTGAAATAATTCGTCAACCTTAGGGTCAACAAAATTCTTCATTTGATAATTAGATCTTTCTCTGTGTTTCATTAACCAACTATAAGCATCAATTCCTTCTAATTGCACATCTAATATTTCATCTATTAATTTATGTTCATTTTTCAACTTTTGTAGTAAAGCGATAGCCATTTGGTGATCACCTCTAGCATTCATTATTATTGATTGAAATTGTTCTCCTATTTTATTTTCTACCATGTATAATCCACCACATCGCACTATACAGTGATTACTTAATAAAATGTCAGCTCGAATTGCATAAAAGCAAGAATAATACAATTGTACAATACTCCAATTATAATTGTTCCTATTTATATTACTAAGAGCTTGAACAAATGAATAGATGGATTTGTAGAAATATGATTTTGTATCACTTTCGATACAATTTTCTAGGCGAGTTTTTTTTATATTATCAACAGTAAAAATCTGTAAGCCTGGTTTATAATTTTTCCAGTTGTTTAAATCTAGACACCCCAAATCATATTCGATAAACTCTTGAACATCATGTCTTTTAAAACTCATATTCGTCGTCAGATTGAGGTATGTCTTTTAAGAAATTTTCATTCAAATAAGTTTTTACATTTTTTCTTGCCGTTTTACCATCTAGATTCTTCATTGAATTTGATAAAAATAAATTATCAGAATCCAATTTCATTAGTTCTTTCATCTTTTCTGATGAAAAACTTTTTTCATCAATACATTTAGGAATTAAAACTTCGCAAAGAAAATCAAATGAACCATTAAAACCAGCAGCTTTAAAAAATGGATTTTCTGATTTTATGTCCCAGAATTTTTTGTAAGTATCTTTTAATGCAGTATAGAAATTCTTAATAATTTTTTTCTGAGTTTCAATTTCATTTAAATTATAGGTGTTAAAAACCCCATCTTTATTAAGGTGAGGTTTTATAGCATTAACAAAAATTGCTAAGTCAATTAGTCCAGCATTTTTTTGATTACCCGGATATTTTATCATTTGAAAATAAGGCGAACTTTCGTCTTTATTTAGAAAAGTAATAATATCTGTAGCTCTATTAATTGCATGTTCTTTATCATCGAAGGCTTGCCCAAATAAGTCATATATTAAACTTTTTGGTACAGGTTTTTGTTCGCTGTTAATATTTAAAAAAATATTTGCAGCTTCTGGTGTAGTTAATTGTAATGCCATTGAAACAAGAATATATTTTTCTCCAATTTCTGATCTCAATTGAACAGCTTCCTTTAGCCCAGAAATTCTATGTTGCCCATCAAGAACTTGTGCACGTCTTCCATCCAAAGGGATATTTAAAGTGTCTTTTTTTACTTTAGGTTCCTCTGTGGTATCTGTCCAATTTATAATAAAAGTGTTTACAAAGAGATTTCCACCTAAAATAAAATTTTTAATGTCATCAATTCGTCTTTTGTTCAATATTCTTTGTACAGCACCTTGTTCAGTACTTAAGCCTCTTGCTGCAACATAATAAATGCTTAATAAGTCTTTTATTTTCATTGAAAAAGTATATAAATCTTTATCATTGAATTTACTAACTATATATCTGTATTCTTCACTTCTCATATTTATGTTGTTTTATTATGTTATTTTCTTAAAATTTACTGCCAATTTGTATATGCTCACTATAAACTACTAAAAATCTTCATAATTTGAGCATATAGCTGTTGCTAGATGGTGTATTACGACAAATATATAAATAATTATTTACAAATTATCAAGCAAGATTTTAATATTCTTGATATTTTTTGTACTTAGGTAAGTATAAAATTTACTGCTTATATCCCAAATAAACTATCTATTATCCTGAATAATTTCTGCCAACAATTTCTTGGCGCGAAGCAGTTTGATTTTGACGTTGCTCAGGGGTTCGTCAATTTTGTTGGCAATTTCCTGGTAACTCATTTCCTGAAAATAGCGCAACTGGATGACTTCCTGGTAATGCGGTTTGAGTTGTTTGATGAATTGCAGCAACTGCGAAAGGTTTTGCTCCGTAATCAATTCGTCTTCCGCCGACGGAGTGGTGTCGGCAATATTGTAGGCTTGCTGGTCTTCGTCATCGGTAATTTCGATGAAAAGATTGGCTTTCTTTTTTCGCAATATATCGATGTGGACGTTTTTGGCAATGGCAATCAGCCAAGTGTTAAACTGGAATTCGGGGTTGTAACTGGCTATTTTGTCGAATGCTTTCGAGAAAGTTTCAATGGTAATGTCCTCGGCATTGGTCTCGTTTTCCGTGCGTTTGAGCATGAAACCATAGACCTCGTTCCAATAAAAATCCAACAGAAAAGTGAAGGCTGCTTGGTCGCCTTTTTTTGCTTTTTCTATTTGTCGCTTTATTTCCAATATACGGGTTTTGAGAAAATATTCGTGATGAACACATTTAATTGCGTGAAGATAAGCACAATTTCAATAATTGGGAACCAATACATCACATCTTTTTCTTTTAATTTTCCGGCCGAGAATCCCAAGGTAATCCAGGTGAACAAATAACGGAATCCCACCACGCCCAAAACGACAATCCACTGGAATTGGAAGGCCAACAAAATGGTGGCCAAAATAACGAACAACAGTTGCGAAACATAGAAAACCGCCAATTGGATTTTGTCGAACGGTTTGTACAAATTGGCCGTGGACACATGCCTTCTTTTTTGGGTAAACCAATCCTTGAATTTTGTTTTGGGTTGCGAATAAGTGAAGCTTTCCGGCAAATAGCTTAGTGCGGTGTTCTTGCTTTTGGCCACTTGATTGATGAACAAATCGTCGTCGCCGGAGCGAACCTGGATGTGACTGATAAACCCGTTTACATTGAAAAATTCATCTTTTTTGTAGGCCAAATTGCGACCAATTCCCATATAAGGACGACCAGCTTTTGCCCAAGAAAAATACTGGATCGCAGTCAGCATCGTTTCAAAACGGATGATTTTGTTCAAGAAGGAATTCGCCACTTTCTCATAAGCGCCATAGCCCAAAACAATGGTTTTGTGCATCGTGAATTGGGAACTCATCGTGGTAATCCAATCTTTGGAAGCGGGATAACAATCGGCATCGGTGAAGATTAAATAGTCTTTTTTGGAAGCCTTTATTCCAAGCGTCAAAGCGTATTTTTTATTGCCCCAAAAGGCCTCGTTGTTTTTTACTTTTACCAATCGAATATTGGAATATTGTTTTTCGAATTCTTCAAAAATATCCAAAGTATTGTCGCTGGAAGCATCGTCAATCAAGATGATTTCAAAATCGGAATAATCTTGTTCGACAAGCAACGGAATGTATTTGGCCACGTTTTCGCCTTCGTTTTTGGCACAAACAATAACCGAAACGGAGATTCTTTTTGGATTTGATTTTGGTACTTTGGCGAAAGCAAATTTCCCAAAAATGAATAGATAATACACAAGTTGAATGGCAACTATAACAATAAACGCGTAAAAAGTAATGGTCAACATATAGGCTTGGCTTCTTTTTTAAATGGGTACAAAGGTAATATTCCATTGTCAATTAACCATCGATAAACGGCAATTATTATAATCTAAATTTCAATGTCAAAATTCCAAATTCCAAAATGAAAATCTGTTTCTGAAATAATTATCAAATCTGTTTTTTGCGTTCTAATTTCTAACTTCCCACCGTCATCCTGAGCCTGTCTAAGGACAACTTCCCGCTTCAAACGTCTTTATTTATGCCATTACACTCCCAACTTCCCATCTCTAACTTCTAACATCCCACTTTAAATCACGTTTACTTCCGCTTTTATGTGTATGCCAAAAGTCTGGAAAATTGTTTCTTGAATGTTTTTGGAAACCTCCAAAATTTCCTGTCCGGTTGCGTTCCCGTAATTGACCAATACCAAGGCTTGGTTCTTGTGGATTCCCGCATCGCCAAAACGTTTTCCCTTGAATCCGGCTTGCTCGATGAGCCAACCCGCGGGAACTTTCACTTCGGTTTCCGAAACTTCGTAGTATTTCATTTCAGGAAATTTTTGATGGATTTTTTCGAATTCAGATTTTTTTAAAATGGGATTTTTAAAGAAACTGCCGCTGTTTCCCAATTCTCTCGGGTCGGGCAATTTACTTTGACGAATGGCGATTACGGCATTGCTCACGTCTTTCAAGCCGGGATTCGTGATGTTGTTTTTGGCCAATTCCCCGCTAATGTCGCCATAGGAAATATTGATTTTATGGTTGCGTTTCGTCAGTTTAAAAACCACCGAAGTGATGACGTATTGGTCTTTTGCCTCGTTTTTGAAAACACTTTCTCGATAACCAAAATGACATTCCGCCTTGGTAAACATTTTCATTTCCTGGTTTTCAATGGTCATTGCTTCGCAGGAATCGAAAGTGTCCTTGATTTCAGTTCCATAAGCGCCAATGTTTTGCACTGGAGTCGTGCCCACATTTCCCGGAATCAATGACATATTTTCCAGTCCTCCAAAGTTTTGGTCAATCGTCCAAAGCACAAATTCGTGCCAGTTTTCGCCGGCCTGGCTTTCGACCCAAGCATAATCTTCGTCTTCCTTGATGATTTTTTTGCCTTTCAAATCAACGTGGATGACCAAGGCATCAAGGTCTTTGGTCAAAAGCATGTTGCTTCCGCCGCCCAGAATAAATTTTTTTTCGGATTTATTTTGTTCCAAAATCGTCTTTAATTCTGTCGTATTGTGAACGGCAACGAATTGTCTTGCCTTGGCTTCGATGCCAAAAGTGTTGTGGCTTTTTAAAGAAAAATTAGTTTGTATTTCCATAGCGGGAGTGCGTTTTTAATCTTGACCAAAAGTAAGTATTAAAATTTATTTGAGTATGTTTTTATAGTGCTAAGTAATGACTAGAATTTAATTAAGTTTCAAATTTATTGGCCACAGATTTTACTGATTTCCACAGATTAACACTTTCATATTTTAAAAATCTTTTTAATCCCTCAAATCTGTGGCAAACTTTTTTTAATAATCAGTGTCACACTATTATGTTTTGATAACGTGTTTAACTGTCTGTATAACAATAGAATTTGTGATAATTCGCGTAATTTTTGGTTGAAAAATCAAAATTTATTTACATAGGTTTTAAGCCAAATATGCATCATGAACATTGGCATGATGTAAGGTATGGTTTTGGTGTCGCCTTTTCGTAAATTTTGGACTAGTTTCTTGACGTTGATATTTTCGAAATAGGGCATTTGGAACAAATCACTTTTTGAAAAAGATTCCAGCTCTTCAACGAATCCGGGACTTTTTATCAAGTAATCGCCCCAAGGAACGCTCAATCCCACTTTTTTGAATTTTAGAATTTCTTCAGGCAAACGTGTTGCCATGGCAGATTTCAGGATGAATTTCCATTTTTTGCCCGTGAAAAGCCATTTGTCGTCTAAAGAGCCCAACCCGATAATGAGTCTTTGATCCAAGAAAGGTTCCCTGCATTCTATGGAAGCGCCCATCGTGCAACGGTCATTCCTGTCGAGTAGCGAACATAAATAAGTGTGTTGGTCAAAATATAGCGCTTGTCTTCTCAAATTATTGGGATACAAAAATTTAGCATCTTCCAGAATTTGCTTTCTATATTCGTTTTTAGGTGTATTGGTGATGCCATAAGTTTTGGCAATGTCATTTGGGTATATATTGCATCCATTATAAATCACTAAATCATCCGGATTTTTTATTTGGGAATAGCGAGCCAGTTTTTCGTATCGAGGTTTTGTCGTGAAATAATCCATATGGCCAATTGTTCCAATCGAGTTCAACAAAGACGGGTATTTCAGCGCTTTGTATCTTACATAACCGCCCATTAATTCATCGGCACCTTCGCCGGAAAGCAGCACTTTTACCGATGGTTTTGCCAATGTTGCCAGAGCCAAAATATGGGGTTCACTCAAGTGCATAATGGGTTCGTCCTGAAAATAAGTGGAATTTATTAACTTGTCAAAAAGGTTGTTGTCTTCCAATTGCATCGTGTGAAAATCATAGCCAAATTTATCCGACATCATCTTGGCCAAATGCGATTCGTTGTGTTCCTTTTCCTTGAATCCAATGTTGAACGTTTGGATGTCCTTGAAGTTTTGCTGGTTTAATGAAGCCAAAATCGAGGAAGAATCGAGTCCGCCGCTCAATAAAACGCCAACGGGAACATCGCTCACCATTCGCAATTTTATGGAATCGTCAAAAGTTTCCCGAAACCATTCCACCGGGTTTTGGATTTTGAGTTGGTTTTGAATTTCTGTTTTCAAATCCCACCATTTTTCATGGGTTATTTTTCCACTTTCGTGAATGGTCAAAATGTGTCCTGGCAATACTTTTTTGACGTTTTCATACAACGTGTTTTCGCCGGCCACAAAGCGATTGAAGATGTATTCTTCCAATCCGTCTTGTGCCATTTTTAGTGGAACTCCGGCCGTGAAAAGCGCTTTTTGTTCGGAAGCGAAATAGAATGTTTCCTTGTAAAAGGAATAATACAAAGGTTTGACACCCATTCGGTCGCGAACCGCTGTCAGTTTACGTTCTTTTTTGTCCCAAATGACGAAGGCAAACATTCCGTTGAGACGGTGGAGCATTTTGGTGCCGCACAATTCGAATAATTTCAACAAAACCTCCGTGTCGGAACTGGTTCGTATGTCAAATCCGTTGTTTTTTAGTTCGGGATAAAAGTCTTTGAAATTGTATATTTCGCCGTTGTAAACCATCACGTAACGACTGTTTTCGGATAGAAACGGTTGATGTCCAGCCTCGGAAACATCCAAAATGGAAAGTCTTCGATGTCCCAAGCCAAGGTTGTTTTCGATAAATAATCCTTTGTCGTCAGGCCCTCGATGTTCCAGCGAATCGCGCATTTTGGTCAAGAGGCGTTCGTCTACTTTTTTTTGCGATTGCAAATGCAAGATTCCATTAATTCCACACATGCGAATTGGTTTTTGATGTGTTGATTAATTCGTGATATTTGTCGGCAATAATTTTCATGTTGGTTTTATAATCTGCATTTTCTTCCACAAACTTCCTGTTTTTTAGGATGGCCGTATTTCGATATTCGCTGTTTTCGAATGCCCAAAGCAGTTCATCGGCAAGCATTTCAGCATCGCCAATGGTTATCAATTGCCCGTTTTCTCTATGTTTGATCCAGCTTTGGTTTCCGGGAATATCAGTCACTATTGGATAGCAATTAGAGGCCATCGCTTCAAACAAGGAAGCCGAAACGCCTTCGGTTATGGGCATGCTGATGTAAAAATTGGATTGCTGCAATAGTTCGGGTAATTCCGTGTTTAGAATTCGACCCGTAAAATTAACCTTGTTTTGAATGTTTAGTTTCTGGGCTAATTCCTGCAACATTGGCAGTAATTTTCCGTCACCAACAAGGGTTAATTCGAAATCAATTCCCCTTTGGCTTAAAATCCAAAAGGCTTGCAGGATTACATCGTGTCGGTATTCCGGCATCAAGGATCGGGTGACAAGGGCAGTTATTTTTTCCGCGGAAGCGTTTCTTTTATTTTCAAATTTCTCCAAATCGATTCCTTTTGACAAGACCAAAACTTTTTCCATGTTGACATTGGTTGCCTGCATCGAAACGGTCATCACGGGACCCCAAGCGTGAATCAAGTCGGCTTTTTCAAAAGCATAATGTTGGATGATTTTTTTTAATGGCAACAAAAGCGACTTTTCGGGCCATAAATCGGTTCTTCCTTGTTGAGCAATCGCTATTGGTTTCACGCCGGATATTGCCGCAAGAAAACCATAACTGGTGGTTCTTTCGGCAATAATCATGTCGGGTTGATGCAATTTTATTATTTTTTTGACTTGAAACAGTCCTGTGCAAAATTCTAAAAGTCTTAGAAAACGGCTAAAAAAAGTGTGGTTTTGTGTTTTTAATTCCCAGGTGATAATTTCAAAATCGCCAAATTCTTTCAAGCCATTCATCCAGGTTATGGCGTCAGCTCTGTAGGATTCTCCCAGGAAAAGTATCTTTTTTTTTGCCATTAGTTGCATTAGTCTTCGGCAGTTACAGCTCTATTGATGAAGTCGTTCAAGGGTTTCAATACGATAAGTTTTTTTGTCATTTTGGCAACAAAATCTTCTTGTAAAACGTCTTCAATGTTAAATTTTTGTGAGGTTTCAAAGCTTTTTAATTTCAGGAATTCTATGGCAGGATGGTCTTTTTCGTATCCTCTTGGCGGGTTTTTCAACAGGTTTTTTTCATTTCGGTCAAAATCGCCAAATTCTTTTTGAAAGTTTTTATTGTTGATAATTTCTTCCAAATCCTCATGGAAAAAAGCGATTTCTTTGCGCATTTTTTTCAAATCCTCGGCCTCGGGACAATAGAGTCCACCGGCGATGAAGCTGCCTGTTCTTGAGATGTGAATATAATAACCAGAACGATTCATTCCTTTGGAACCACTTGAAATCCAGATGCCGACATGGTCTTTGTAAGGTGATTTGTCTTTGGAGAATCGAATGTCGCGGTTGATTCTAAAGGTGCAATTTTTGACTTCCAGCATTTCTAATGAAGGGTCGAGTGGTTTCATCGCATCCAGAAAATCAGTCACTAATTGCTGGTAGTCTTTTTTGAATACTTCGTATCGTTTTTTATTGTCCAAAAACCAATCGCGATTGTTGTTGGTTTTTAAATCGTCGAGAAATTGCAAAGAATTTTTTGAAAGCATGTTGGGTTTGTTATTGTAGTTGTTTTTTCAAATCTTCTTCACTTATAAAACCGGAATGTTTCCATTTTATTTCCTTGTTTTCATAGAGTAGAAGGGTAGGGAGTTCCAAAATCTTCATTTCTTTGACCAAGGTTGGATTTTCGTCGGCATTCAATCGAATGATGGTCACTTTATCGGCCAATTCTTTTTGCATTTTTAGTAAATAAGGCGTCATTTTTTTGCAAGGCGCACACCATTCGGCATAAAAATCAATCAGCACTTTTTTATCAGTGTTTAATAATTCGGCATATTCCTGACTGCAAACTCCGATGATTTTGTCGGTTGGTTTAGAAAGTCCTTCGGCATCCCATTGCAATAAACCTCCTTTCATGTTGTAGATTGTTGTAAATCCTAATTCTTCCAGTTTTTTAGCTGCTTGAGTGCTTCTATTGCTGGTCTTGCAATACAAAAAAACAGGTTTGGTTTTGTCTAACTTTTGGGTGTTTGCCACGAAATTATCGCTTAACCAATCGATGTTTACAGCATTGTCAATGTGTCCTGAAGCAAATTCTTGAGGCGTTCTTACATCTATAATTTGGGCATTTGGTGCAGCCGTTATTTTTTCCGAAAAAGTTTTCGTGTCAATGTCTGTTATGTTTTTTGAGGTTTGTCCGTTGCAGGAAAATATTGTAAAGGTTAGCAACAAGAGGAAAACAGAACTAATTTTCATGATAATTTGGATTTAATTTTAAAGAGGCTAAAATAAGTAATTTACAGGAGCAATTTTGAAAGAATTAGTTAAAGAAATTAAAATTTATTTAATTCATTCTTGCTTCTTCGGCATGAATGGATTTCTTTTTATTCGCACGAAACGTTTTGACTCTCAAAAGGGAATTTTCGCGGATATCTTCCCAAAACAAATTCACGTCTCCAGAATGATAATTGCGCATGGCAACAGTTAAATAACGATAGGGGAAATGGGGTGTCGAAATCCAAATCACGCCATTATCCGTATGGGTGTCAAAACTGTTTGCATACATTTTGCCATTGGAATACAAGAATCCTTTGTGGAGTGCTCTTGGTGCCATTGCCGTGGTGTCCCAAGTTACGGGATTAATCACTACTTTTCCTTTGTACCATTTGTAATTTTTTTGGTCAAATTTCTTTTTAAAAGTGTTCCAAGTGACAAATCCACCAGTTTGGTCAGGGGTTTCCATTAAAGGAATGGTTTTGAATTGATTTTTATCCAATCCCACTCCTGGAATATAAGCTGCAACCAACTGGTTTTGCAGTGGTTTGCCGTCAAAAAAGTCCTTTAATAAATAAGAAATATGGGTGCTTCCCTGACTGTGGCCTGCCAGGATAATGCCTCGGCCGTGATTGTAGTGTTTCAAATAATATTCAAAAGCCGCTTTCACGTCTGAATAGGCCATCAATAAGGCAGTTGTACCGCCATTTTCAAGATTGCTGTAGGAACGAATATGAGCTTGTCTGTAATACGGAACATACAAACTTCCGGAACTTCCCCAGGCCGATCCCTGAAAACGAACGGCAATATTGCGGACTTTATTTATTTGCACGCTGTCATTTAGGGGAACATTCCATCTTTTATCTTTGTCCGAAACAATCAAGGTTGGATACACATAAAAAACGTCAATCGAATCTTGGGGATTTTCCACAGCATATTCCTTTAAATTGTCTGGATAATTTTCCGGTAAAACAGCCCAATTCCCGGAAGAAGAATAGTCGACCGCATTCGAGAATGCATGGGGGAGTTCTGTAACATTATTCGTGTTTTGTACTTTGCAACCCAAAAAAAGAAACCCAACAAAGAACAAGGAAAGTATTTGACGTTTCATTTTTAATGCTTTTAAAATCAAATAAATATACGATTTTTAAAAAAATTACAAGTTAAATATTTTATAAGTCTGGTGTGTCGATTTTACAATGTTTTCAGTCCGTTCCGGATGCGTGTCCGAAATAAAAAGCTGGCCAAAAGTATCGCTGTTGACCATTTCCACTATTTTGGCCACGCGACTTTCGTCTAATTTGTCAAAGATGTCGTCAAAAAGCAAAATGGGTTTTAGGCCACATTGGTTTTTGACAAACTCGAATTGCGCCAGTTTCAAGGCAATTAAAAACGACTTTTGTTGGCCTTGCGATCCGAATTTTTTTATGGGATAATGGTCAATTTCAAATGATAAGTCGTCTTTGTGGATTCCAACACTGGTGTAGTGCAAAGTTCTGTCTTTGTTGATGTTTTCTTCTAAAAGTGCCAATAAGTCATTTTCGAACAAATGACTTTCGTACACCAATTGCACCGTTTCTTGCGAGCCGGTTATGGCTTGATGATGCGAGTTGAAAATAGGGATAAATTGTTCGATGAATTCTTTTCGTTTATCGAAAATGTATTTCCCAAAAGTGGCGAGTTGCTCATTATATATTGAGAGCGTATCGTTGTCGAAAACATAATTCAAGGCAAAATATTTCAACAAAGCATTGCGCTGGCTCATTGCTTTTTGGTATTGGATGAGTTGTTTCAGGTATTGGGAATCCAATTGTGAAATCACGCTGTCCATAAATTTTCTTCGGGTTTCACTGCCTTCCACAATCAAATCCCGGTCGGCTGGCGAGATAATGACCAAAGGGATAAACCCAACGTGTTCCGAAAATTTATCATATATTTTTCCGTTGCGTTTCAGTATTTTTTTCTGTCCTTTTTTGAGGCTGCAAACGATTTGCTCGTTTCTTTCGTTGATTTCAAATTCACCATCGATGACGAAAAATTCTTCCCCGTGCTTGATGTTTTGTACGGCCAATGGATTGAAATAACTTTTTCCGTAAGATAAATGATAGATTGCATCCAGTACATTGGTCTTTCCAATTCCGTTTTTGCCCACAAAACAATTTATTTTGCCCACAAATTCGAAATCTGCTTCCGAAAAATTCTTGTAATTGAATAATGAAATCTTTTTTAAATACATTGGTAAGGCTTGCTGGTATTGAGAATTGTATCGATTTTGAATCGATTTTTTTAAGTGGGTGCAAATTATTGAAAAATATCGATAAAAGAGGTTTTAGATTTGAATAAATATTATATTTTTGCCACTCACTAAATTAAAATTTAAATGGCTACTTATAATAAACGAGGATATAAAGCAACAAAAGAAAAAGAAGTAAAAGAAGTTACAGAAGACATAAAAGTTCTTGAAAAAGACAGTACCACAGCGGGTGTTTTTTCCACATTGGACGAAACAGCCACCAAGACAGAAGATTTTGTGGCTAAAAATCAAAAGCTTATTATTGGTGTAGTTGGTGCAATTGCATTAGTTCTAGTTGGGTATTTGGCGTATCAAAAATTTGTTGCCGCACCAAAAGAAGACGAAGCTGCAACCGAAATGTTTCAAGCCCAACAATATTTTCAACAGGCCACTGATGGTGTTGCCAGCGATTCATTGTATAAATTGTCTTTAAAAGGAGCCGAAGGGAAATTTGGTTTTGTTGACATTGCCGATAAATATTCTGGAACCGATGCAGGAAATCTAGCCAATTATTATGCCGGTATTGCTTATTTGAATACTGGAAAATACACGGAAGCCATCGAGTATTTAGGAAAATTCAAATCAGACGACGTAGTTTTAAGTGCTCTGGCAAAAGGAGCTATTGGTGATGCTTATTCCCAAAACAAGCAACCAAAAGAAGCTTTGGAAAATTACGTAAAAGCGGTTGAATCCAATAAAAATGATTTCACTACGCCACGTTTCTTGTTGAAAGCTGGAAAAACAGCTTTGGCATTAGGAAATAAAGAAGAAGCACTAAAATATTTTACGGATATCAAAGACAATTTTGATGCCTCTCCAGAAGCAGCATCAGTTGATGTATTGATTGGGTTGGCACAATAAATAATTGTAGAGTTGAGATTTTAGAGTTTAGATTTTGTATATTTAACAATCTAAAATTTGAAATCTAAAATCTAAAATAAAATGGCAACTATAAATAAAAACTTGTCTGAATACGATAAAAATGCAATCCCAGACGCGAAAAATTTTCGGTTTGGGATTGTTGTTTCAGAGTGGAATGATACCATAACCGAAGGGCTTTTCAAAGGAGCAATCACGGGTCTTTTGGACAATGAAGTTCCATCAGAACACATCATTCGATGGAATGTTCCCGGGAGTTTTGAACTCATATATGGAGCCAAAAAAATGTTGCAAACCCAGAATGTTGATGCAGTAATCGCCATTGGTTGCGTAATTCAAGGGCAAACCAAACATTTTGATTTTGTATGCGAAGGCGTTACCCAAGGCATAAAAGACTTGAATGTACAAACGGACATTCCCGTTATTTTTTGTGTTTTGACCGACAATACTATGCAACAATCCATAGACAGAAGTGGCGGAAAACACGGAAACAAAGGTACAGAAGCTGCTATTGCCGCCATAAAAATGGCGTATTTAAGACATCAAGCTTCGTTTAGTCACCAATTAAACCAACAATTATTGTCTACCGGACCTTTGCAAATCGAAGGTTTGAAGATGCTGGAAGAATAAAACAAAAGATGGAATTTTAAAACCCATACTGTTTTTGATGGTATGGGTTTTTTCTTTTTTTATGATTAATTTAGGTAGCAATCCCAATGTAAATTCCTTAAATTTGTTCCCGTCAGTTTTTAACTGAACACTGATTTCCGAACACTGAACACTATTAAAAATGTCGAGTATCATCCAATTACTTCCCGATCATGTTGCCAATCAAATTGCCGCTGGAGAAGTCGTGCAGCGACCCGCTTCGGTAGTCAAGGAATTACTTGAAAATGCCGTTGATGCTGGGGCAAACGATATCAAATTGATCATAAAAGATGCCGGAAAATCGTTGGTTCAAGTTATTGATAACGGAAAGGGAATGAGCGTTACCGATGCTCGTTTGTGTTTTGAACGTCATGCCACTTCCAAAATCCGCCAAGCCGAAGACTTGTTTTCGCTGCATACCAAGGGATTTCGTGGAGAAGCATTGGCTTCGATTGCCGCGATTGCCCACGTGGAAATGAAAACCAAACAAGATCAAGAAGAATTGGGAACCCATATCGTCATTGAAGGCAGCAAATTTGTGTCACAAGATGTGGCGGTTTTGCCAAAGGGAACTTCATTTGCCGTCAAAAATTTATTTTTCAACATTCCTGCCCGTCGTAATTTCTTGAAATCGGATGTGGTGGAATACCGCCATATTGTGGATGAGTTTCAAAGAGTGGCTTTGGCACATCCCCAAATTTATTTTACGTTTTATCACAACGGAAGCGAAATGTTCAATTTGCAGGCTTCGAGTTTCAGGCAGCGAATTGTCAACGTTTTTTCAGGTAAAACCAACGAGAAATTGGTTCCTGTGAACGAGGAAACCGAAATTGTGAACGTTCAAGGTTTTGTTTGCAAGCCCGAATTTGCCAAGAAAAATAGGGGAGAACAGTTTTTCTTTGTCAATGATCGTTTCATCAAAAGTGGTTATTTGCACCACGCCGTGATGGCAGCTTACGACGGACTCTTGAAAGACGGCTCGCAACCGAGTTATTTCCTGTATCTTCAAGTGCCTCCCAATTCGATAGACATCAATATTCACCCGACAAAAACCGAAATCAAGTTTGACGACGAATCGGCTTTGTATGCCATTTTGCGGGCTTCCATAAAGCACAGTTTGGGACAATTTAACGTGGCTCCCGTTTTGGATTTTGAGCGCGACGCCAATCTGGACACGCCCTACCATTACAAAGATGTGGAAGCGGAAACGCCTACAATTCAAGTGGACAGAAGTTTCAATCCGTTTTCGGAAGAAGACAAACCAAACAAACATTATGCGAATTCGGGTTCCAGTTACAGAAAACCGGAAGTTGCGCCGAGCTGGGAAAGTTTGTATGTGGGCTTGAAACACGACACTGCGGAAGTGGAAACGGTTTCGGTTGAAAACGAGATTTCATTCGAGAATGACGAAGTGACCTCTTCCTTGTTTGATGGAGAAGAAGTGGAGCAAGCGGTGCACAAAACGCACCAAATTCATAAAAAATACATCGTCAATCCGATAAAGTCGGGAATGATCATCGTGGACCAACAACGTGCGCACCAACGTATTTTGTATGAACAATTTTTGACCAACATCACGGTCAATTTGGCGTCGAGCCAGCAATTGTTGTTTCCGTTGCAGTTGTTTTTTTCCAATGGCGAAATGCAGTTGATTACCGAATTGAAACCCTCATTGACCAATACGGGCTTTGTTTTCGAGGAAACCAACGACGACAGCATCGTTATTTCGGGTTTGCCCGTCAATGTTTCCGAGAGTGAAGCTTCTATTGTTTTGGAACAATTGTTGAGCGATTTGCAGGACGGAATTCCGGAAAGCAGTTTCAGCCAGAACGACACGATTGCCAAATCGATGGCACGAAGTTTGGCGGTAAAAACCGGAACCTATTTAACCCAAAAAGAACAGGAAAACTTGGTCAACGGGCTTTTTGCCTGCAAAGACCCCAATGTTTCCCCATTTCATAAACCTACTTTCATCACGATGCGTGTGGAAGATTTAGACAAAAAATTTGCCCTATGATGAACATCACGCCGGTTGTAAAACAACTTTTAATAATTAACATCCTCTTTTTTGTCGGCTCGTATTTTGTGCCGGTGGCTTATGATTTTTTTGCCCTTTATTATCCAGAAAGCGACAAGTTTATGGGTTGGCAATTCATCACCCACATGTTCATGCACGCGCCTTTTCCCAATTTGATGCACATCTTGTTCAACATGTTTGCCTTGTATTCCTTTGGTAGTGCCTTGGAACATTTTTGGGGCGGAAAAAAATTCTTGTTTTTCTATATTTCCTGTGGATTGGGAGCGGCATTGTTGCATACGGGAGTGAATTATTATGAAATACATTCGTTGTTGTCGCAAGTTTCTAGTTTGAATTTGTCCACTTCGGAAATTCATCAATTGTTGAATGCAGACTATGCTTCTCTTTTTGACGAAAAAGGACAGATGATGGCAGGAGAAATTAACTCGATTCTGGAAAGAGTTCACTGTACCCAAGAACAATTTAATGCGATTGCCCAAGCTTCCATAATTTCAAAAGGAACTGTTGTTGGAGCTTCGGGAGCTATTTATGGATTGTTGGTTGCTTTTGCTTTTATGATGCCGAATGCCGAATTGGCTTTGTTGTTTATTCCGGTTCCCATAAAAGCCAAATATTTTGTGCCAGGAATATTGGCTATCGATTTGTTTTTAGGATTCAAGGGACAATCCATTTTTGGTGCAGGAAGTACTGGAATTGCGCATTTCGCTCACGTTGGAGGCGCGTTGACCGGCTTTTTGATGATGTGGTTTTGGAAGAAAAACCAGTTCAACAACAATCGTTGGAACTAACAAAAAGTGTCCAGTATTCAGTACAATGTCCAGTTATTACAGTTGAATCAAAAATCCAAACTCTAAAATGAACAGTATTATAGACGACTTAAAAAGGCAATACAAATTCGGTGGAATGGCCCAGAGGTTGATTTACTGGAATATTGCCTGCTTTTTGGTTTCATTGGTGTTTTTTTACCAATTCAGAGTTGGCGCATTTGATTTTCCAAATTGGGTTGCGCTGTCATCAGAACCTTCCATTTTCATAACGAAACCTTGGACTTTGTTGACCTACGCTTTCTTTCATGATGGATTTGGCCATATTTTTTTCAACATGATTGTCTTAAATTTTTCCAGCACTTTGTTTCTTACGTTTTTTAACCAAAAACAATTGTTGGGATTGTATGTGTTGAGTGCCATATTTGCTGGTTTTATGTTTGTTCTGGGTTATTATTTTTTAAATTTAAATGCTTCCATTGTTGGAGCATCTGGTGCAATTATGGCTATTTTGGTAGCTACCACAACTTACAGTCCTTTGATGAATGTCAGACTCTTGTTGATTGGTAACGTGAAACTTTGGCACATAACACTTGTTATTTTGATAATTGACTTGATGCAAATTCGATTGGACAATTCGGGTGGGCATATTGCCCATTTGGCGGGTGCCTTTTTTGGTTTTGGATTTATCAAATTATTGGAAAACGGTACCGATTTGAGTAAAATAGTTTCATCCATAATAGATTTTTTTGTTAATTTGTTTACAAAATCTCCATCGACACCCTTCAAAAAGGTGCACAAAAATTACAAAAAACCAACGGAAAAGACAGCTTCAAGGATTGTGACAAAAGACAAAACACAACAGCAGATAGACGAAATACTGGATAAAATCAGTCGTTCAGGTTATGATTGTTTGACGAAAGAGGAAAAAGAATTTTTGTTCAAGGCCGGAAAATAAGTATTTAGCCAGCTGTGTCCAGACACAGGTTGTTGCGATGAAATTATAAGAATATGAAAAACCTTTCGTGGTTTAATAAAGGAATGTTTTTTTTGAATATGGTGCTTACCGTATCGACTTTCGTTGCTTATATTTTGCCTTTTTTGGCGCCAAAGGCTTTTCCTTTTCTGGCTGTACTCACCTTGTTTATGCCGTTGTTCTTTGTGTTGAATGGGCTGTTTTTTGTTTATTGGGGAATTCAATTCAAAAAGCGCATGATTTTGTCCGGATTGGTGCTTTTGATGGGCATTACTTTTATCAATAAATTTTACAAATTTTCAGCCAAAGAGTTTCCGTTAGCCGAGAAAGATTTTATTGTGATGAGTTACAACGTGCGTCTGTTCAATGTATTCAAATGGTTGGAAAGAGACGATGTTCCCGATAATATTCTTGCTTTTATCAATGATAAAAACCCGGATATATTGTGTATTCAGGAATATTCAAACTCGGCCAACATTGATTTGAAGGTCTATCGCCATCGTTATATTTTTATGGATGGTAACCAAATTAAAACCGGTCAGGCCATCTTTTCCAAGTTTCCCATTATCGATCAAGGTCATATCGTGTTTCCAAATTCCAGCAATAATGTCGTTTTTGCCGACATCAAAAAAGGAAAAGACATTATCAGGGTGTATAACATGCACCTGCAGTCCATAAAAATTTCTCCTGATGTCAACGAAATAAACGAGAATATCGATGCCATCAATCAAGGTGGAAAATCCCAGAAACTTTTTGCCCGAATCAGCAAAGCATTCAAGCAACAGCAGCAGCAAGCCGAAATATTCAAGGAGCATAAAAAAGACTGTCCTTATCCAATCATTATTTGCGGAGACATGAACAACAGTGCTTTTTCGTACGTGTACCGAAACATAAAAGGGAAATTAAAAGACAGTTTCGAGGAAGCCGGAACAGGTTTTGGAGCGACTTACAAATTTCGATATTATCCAGCCCGAATCGATTATATTTTTGCAGATCAAAACATGACGGTCAAGAAATTTGAAAGTTTTCCCGAATTTGAAAACTCCGATCATTACCCCATAATGGCAAAATTATCGATGGAATAGGGAGTTCAATAAATTATTTTAGAGCCAATTTCTGGTTTTTCAAATAATCCAAAGCATATCTTCCTTCATTAAACAACAAATCCAGAATGCTTAGATTGTTTAAAAATCCATGTTTTTCTTCAAAAACTTGGGTATAAACTTCGAATTTCGAATTGTCTTTTTTTCCATCTGCCAAAGTCCTGAAATCTAAAATGGTGTTCAAATCCACTTCGTGAAAGTATTCGGGCGTGGTGTCGTATTCGAATTTCATTCGCAAACATTTGGAAACCATGTTCATCGCTTCAAAATTCAAATCCAGTAAGAAAGTGTGTTTTTTTTCGAAAATGGGACGAATTTCATCTTCAAAATATTCAAAGAAAGGGGAACTTCGGTAAGCCGCTTCCAATGATTTGAAATGTTGTTTTTGCCAATCAAAATCAGTTTCAATTTTGATATCCTTCGTTTTTTGATGGATTTGTTTGGAATGTTTTACGGGAATATTCAACAACTGAACGCCGTTTGGACTGTAAATATAAGTTCGGTTACGATTGGTTTGTTTCTGGAAATTATCTTCCATTTCGAACACGATTTTTTCAGATTGGGCCATCGCGACAAAATGACTAATCGAAGGAAAGTAGGTGGGAAGTAATAACGCTTTCATTTGTTTTGTTTGTTTCAAGTTTGAAGTTTCAGGTTTTGAGTTGGAACTCTAAACCTGAAACTTGAAACGTTTTATTTATGCTTTATTCTCTTTTCTTTTTTTCCAAAAATATTCACCAACAAAAAAGGCTACCAAAGCAATCAAGAAAAATTTAAAATACGATTGGGGTTGTCCGTCTCCGCCAACGGTCGTGAACAATCTTTCCCAACGGATTTTTCCAAATCCTTTGCCATTTGTGTCCCAACTCATCCATATAAATACTGGTTTTCCCACAATATGATCTGCGGGAACGTAACCCCAGTAACGACTGTCTTCTGATCTGTGGCGATTGTCGCCCATCATCCAATAGTAGTTTTGTTTGAAGGTGTACGTTTTTGTTTTTAAGCCATTGATATAAATGTCGCTGCCTTTAATTTCCAGTTTGTTCTTTTCATATTCGGTAATGATTCGGCTATAAAAAGGCAAAGTCATAAAATTTAGGGCTACCGTTTTTCCTTCTTCTGGAATGTATATTGGACCAAAATTATCGCGATTCCATTTGTTGATATGAGGGAAAATTCCATCTTCGACACCTTTGGATATTTCTCTGGTTACCGATAGAATTCCGGGAACATTTTTTAATCTTTGGGCACTGGCGTCTGTCAATGCACCTACATATAAAGTGTCTCTGGCGTCACTGGTGAATCCTGCGCCGTCGGTCACGTCCATGTCTTTGAACAAATATTCAAAATCTATTGGTGTTTTCCCATCCAAAGCGATTCGGTAGGAATATTGCGGTTTTGCTCTTTCTGGCAAAGCCAATACTTGTCCGTTGATGTACACTATTCCGTCTTTTATGGATAAACTGTCGCCAGGAATTCCCACGCAACGTTTTACATAATTCGATTTTTTGTCAATTGGTTTGATGACTGCTTTTCTTCCAGAACGGTCAAAAAATCGGTAAACGGTATCCGCTGGCCAGTTGAAAACGACAATGTCGGAATGTTTTATTTTTTCGAAAGCTGGCAATCTGAAATAAGGCAATTGAGGCCAATTCAAATATGACTTTCTCTTGGTCAATGGAATCGAATCGTGCACCATTGGCAAAGCGATAGTGGTCATTGGAACTCGGGCTCCATAATTCATTTTGCTCACGAACAAAAAGTCACCAACCAACAATGATTTTTCCAAAGAAGAAGTGGGAATTGTATAAGGTTGCAATACGTATGTGTGAACCAAAGTCGCCACGATAATCGCAAAAAGTAGCGAACTGATGGTATCGGCAGTTTTGTTTTCGGGATTTAAACTTCTGTCGGAAACGTAACTTAGTTTTTGGGTATAATTTACATAACAAATATACAGACCTAAGGTGGCGATTCCTAAAACGGTGTCCAGAGAAGATCGTTTTCCAAAACTTCTCAAGGTTTCTACCCAAATTACCGGGAACATGATCAGGTTAATAATGGGAATGAAGAGCAAAATCGTCCACCAAGTAGGGCGACCAATTATTTTCATCAAAACGATGGCATTATACACGGGAATCGCTGCTTCCCAACGTTTTCTGCCAGCAGCTTCATATAATTTCCAAGTTCCTAAAAAGTGAATTACTTGTACAATCAAGAAAAACACAAACCATTGATATGACGTCATACTATTTACGTTATTAGATTTTTGATATTAGATTTATAATATTTGATATTTTTATGGTCGTATTTCGAATAGCTAACTTTGTATATTCAAAACATCTTTCATTGTAAAAATACCGTGTTTGCCCACGATCCATTCTGCAGCGATTACTGCGCCAAGGGCAAATCCGTCGCGGTTGTGTGCCGTGTGTTTTATTTCAATTGTATCCACCACTGAATTATAGGTTACCGTATGTGTTCCGGGAACATTTTCAGTTCTTACGGCTTCGATATGAATTTGGTTTTCTTTTGCTTCTTTCAATGTCCAATTGGTGTAATCACTATTTTCAATGACACCTTTTGCCAATGAAATTGCGGTTCCACTTGGAGCATCGAGTTTTTGGGTATGGTGAATTTCTTCCATTTCGACGCTGTAAGAACCGAATTTTGACATCATTTTCGCCAAATATTCATTAAGCTCAAAAAAAAGATTTACCCCCAAACTAAAGTTGGAGCTGGAAATAAAAGCACCGTTTTTATCCTTGCAAAGAGCCGCCATTTCATCATAATGTTCTAACCAGCCCGTCGTTCCAGAAATTACGGGAACATTGGCATGAAAACAATTCGAAATGTTTTCCACGGCAACGGCCGGTATGCTAAAATCAATGGCAACATCAGCATTCGAAAGTCCTTCATACGTATTGAATTCGTCTTTTTTCAAAACAATTTCATGACCTCTTTCCAGCGCAATTCTTTCGATTGTCTGTCCCATTTTTCCGTATCCTAAAAGTGCAATTTTCATTTTTTTTTAATTTCTAAAAATTATAGTTAAATGTTAGACCCACATTTGCCTTTAATGTTACATCATTCATGTATACATCTGGTCTCAACGACAAATTTTCATTTACGTTAAATTGTATTAAAGCGGCGTCAACATTGGCGTCGATGATGTTTAACACGTAAAAACCAACCACAAACAATGCCGATAAATCTCGATTTCTTTGGTAAAATTTCTGGGCCGAAATCAATCTGGTTTTATCTAGATAATCAAATTCATCATCAGTGAAACCTTCCAGCCTGCGTTTGTAGGCGTCCCTGTATTGGTGGTATTTTTTGTTGCTGTCAATATAATAATAAAGACTCGTGCCAATTGCTCCGTAAACAACGGGGATTTTCCAATATTTTTTATTGTAAGCTTGTCCCAATCCGGGTAAAACAGCCGAATAAAAGGCTGCTTTTGCCGGTGTCAAAGGGTCAATGTCAATTGATTTCAAAGTGTCTTTTGCCTTCAAGGGAGCATCGGTTTTCTGTTGTGGAAAAACGGAGTTGCTTCCTAAAAACAAGAAGAGTAAACCTATGAAAATGATTTTGTGCACTAGCCTTTTATTAGTTTAATGATTCGGTTGAAGTCTTCTTCGGAGTGAAAGGGAATGGTGATTTTTCCTTTGCCATTTCCGGCCACTTTGACATCGACTTTGGTACCAAAATAGGTGTTGAACGTATTTTTTTCGGTATCGGCAATTTCAAACGAGGCAGCTTTTGCTTTGGTTGCAGGCTTCGGTTTCAAACTTTCTTGATAATTTTTTACCAAAGCTTCCGTGTCACGAACCGAAAGATTTTGGCTCACGATTTTTTGGTAAATATCGGCTTGGATGTCTTGATTTTCGATGTTGATTATCGCTCGACCGTGGCCCATGCTGATGAAACCGTCACGAATTCCGGTTTGGATAATCGGGTCTAATTTTAAAAGTCTCAAATAATTGGCAATCGTCGAACGCTTTTTTCCCACGCGTTCGCTCATTTGTTCTTGTGTCAATTGAATTTCGTCAATCAATCGTTGGTAGGAAAGTGCAATTTCTATTGGATCTAAATCGTGGCGTTGGATGTTTTCCACCAAGGCCATAATCAACGATTCGTTGTCGTTAGCAATTCTAATATAAGCAGGAACCGTAGTCAGTCCGACCAATGTTGAAGCACGTAGACGTCGTTCTCCAGAAATTAATTGGTATTTATTGAAGTCTAATTTTCGAACCGTAATGGGTTGAATTACGCCTAATTCCTTGATGGAAGTAGCTAATTCTTTTAAAGATTCTTCGTTGAAATTGCTTCTGGGCTGAAACGGATTGATTTCGATGGCATCAATTTCGAGTTCGATAATATTTCCAACAACTTTGTCGGCATTTTTATCGGTTACGGATTTTATATCGTTTTCCGGATCTTTCAACAATGCTGATAAACCTCTTCCCAACGCTTGTTTTTTCAGTGCTTTTGCCATAAAACTATTTGCTGTTTTTCTTTATGATTTCGTGGGCCAATTGTAAGTAATTCGTGGCTCCTTTGCTTGTGGCATCATAGTTTATGATGCTTTCGCCAAAACTGGGAGCTTCACTCAATTTCACGTTTCGTTGGATAATGGTTTCAAAAACCATGTCGTTAAAATGTTTTTGAACCTCTTCGACCACTTGATTGGATAAACGCAATCTCGAGTCAAACATGGTCAAAAGCAATCCTTCAATGTCTAAATCCGGATTGTGGATTTTTTGGATACTTTTGATGGTATTCAATAATTTGCCCAATCCTTCCAACGCAAAATATTCGCATTGTATCGGAATTACCACTGAATCTGATGCCGTCAAAGCATTTAAAGTTAACAAACCTAGCGATGGCGCACAATCAATTATGATATAATCGTATTCTTCCTTGATTTCTTCCAAAGCTTTTTTGAGCATGTATTCCCTATTTTCTTTGTCAACCAATTCGATTTCGATGGCAACAAGGTCAATATGGGAAGGAATGACATCCACGTTTGGAGACGCACTTTTAATTATCGCCTCCTTTGGCGTATTGCTGTGCTCCAGAATTTGATAGGTTCCAATTTCGACCGTTTCAACATCAATTCCCAATCCTGAAGTGGCATTTGCCTGGGGATCAGCGTCTATAAGTAATACTTTTTTTTCTAAAACACCTAATGAAGCAGCGAGATTTATTGACGTTGTCGTCTTTCCAACTCCTCCTTTTTGATTAGCAATCGCAATGACTTTACCCATTTATTTTTCTAAATTTTGAACGGTAAAAATACAATTAATTATGGTTTCTGAAAATCTATTTTGTTAACAAATGTTAAGGTTTGATTAGCAGTTGTTTTTTGAAAAATACCGCTCGGGATTTCATCAGTTTTTCGGAGACATTTCTTGAATAATATTGAACATAAATTAAATTTTCCCTTTGATAATGATTAGATTTAGCAATACATTTACCACTAGAAAACTAATCAGCAACTGGATACCGTATAAATGAATTTTGTCATCGTCACTCATGTTCCCCATATTTTGGAGCAAAATCGATATTTTGCTTACGCACCTTATGTTCGGGAAATGAATATTTGGACAAAATATGTTGACAAAGTGATTATTGTTGCTCCTGAATCCAAATCTTCAAAGACCGCAATAGACATTCAATATGAACATGAAAACATTGAATTTGTGGCTGTTGCAAGTTTTAATGTTTTGAATTTGAAATCTATTTTCAATACTGTTTTTCAAACACCCGCAATTTGTAGACGCATTTATTCTGCAATGCAACAGTCCGACCACATTCATTTGCGTTGTCCCGGAAATATGGGTTTGTTGGCAAGTGTAATCCAGATTTTATTTCCAAAAAAGATTAAAACAGCCAAATATGCCGGCAATTGGGATTTAAAATCGAAGCAACCCTTGAGCTATAAATTGCAAAAATGGATTTTGTCGAATACTTTTTTGACTCGAAACATGCAGGTTTTGGTTTATGGCGAATGGGAGGGAAGTTCCAGGAATATCAAGCCGTTTTTTACGGCAACTTACAATGAGGTTGATAAATTTCCTATTGTTTCCAAAGATTTGAAACAACGGATTCGCTTTGTTTTTGTGGGAACTTTGGTAGCAGGCAAAAATCCTTTATACGCTATCCAGATAGTGGAGGCATTATATAAAAATGGCCATAATGTCGCTTTGGCTTTATACGGAGAAGGAATGGAACGGAAAAAATTGGAACAGTATATTCTTCAAAATAATTTAGAAAATTTCATTTCATTGGAAGGAAACCAAACGCAGGACACCGTAAAAAAAGCTTACGAACAAAGTCATTTCGTTATTTTGCCATCCGAAAGTGAAGGTTGGCCAAAAGCCGTTGCCGAAGGAATGTTTTGGGGTTGCGTTCCCGTGGCTACAAAGGTTTCTTGTGTTTCGTTTATGCTGGATTATGGCAAACGAGGCGTTTTATTGGAAATGGATTTGGAAAAAGATGTCAATCAATTGGAAGTTGTTTTAAAAAATGAAATCGATTATCAAATTAAAAGCAAAAAGGCCAGTGAGTGGTCCAGAAAATATACTTTGGATGTTTTTGAGGAAGAAATAAAAAAATTGTTGACACGATGAGAATACTTCAAATCATAGATTCTCTTGAGCCAGGTGGTGCTGAGCGAATGGCAGTAAACTATGCCAATGCTCTTGCCGATACAATAGCGTTTTCTGGATTGGTGGTAACCAGAAAAGAAGGTTCGCTTTTGAATCAAGTCAACGACAAAGTTTCTTATTTGTGTTTGAACAAGAAGCGGACAATTGACTTAAAAGCACTTTTTACTTTGCGAAAATTTGCGATTGAAAACAAAGTGGAAATAATTCATGCTCACAGCACTTCTTTTTTTCTGGCTTTTCTTTTGAAATTATCCTGTCCAGCGGTAAAATTAATTTGGCACGACCATTATGGCGACAGCGAGTTTTTGTCCGAAAGACCTACTTTGGCTTTGCGAATGATGCTGCCTTTTTTTGATGGAATTATAGCCGTGAACCAAAATCTAAAAAACTGGGCGGAGCAGAAAATGCACTTTAAAAATGTTGTTTATTTGCCAAATTTCCCGGGCAAAGAAAATGATGCCTTGAAGATGACCGATTTGAAAGGAATTAAAGGAAAAAGAATCGTGTCTTTGGCGAATTTGAGAGTCCAGAAGAATCATTTTTTGTTGTTGGAAGTAGCCAAAAAAGTGCAAATATCTCATCCCGAATGGACATTTCATTTGGTTGGAAAAGATTTTGAGGATGATTATTCTGGTCAAATCAAGCACCTAGTTTTGGAGTTCAATCTAGAAAACAATGTCTTTATTTATGGTTCGAAACAAGATGTTGAAAATATTCTCGAGCAATCGACAATTGCCATTCTGACTTCACGATCAGAAGGTTTGCCGGTTGCATTGCTGGAATACGGCTGGTATGCAAAACCCATTGTCGTGACTAATGTTGGAGAAATTCCTTTGCTGATTCAAGATGGTGTCAACGGATTGATGGTGGAAACAGAAAGCGCAAAGTCATTTTATGATTCATTGGTTCAGTTGATGGAAAACGAAAACTTGCAAAACGATTTTGGAACAGCACTTCAACAGACCATCAATAACGATTATTCTGAAAAAAGCGTGATACATAAATATGTTGGTTGGTTAAAAGCGTTCCTTTTATCTTGAAACAGTTTTGGGATATTTTTTGGCGCTTTTTCAATTGGAATTAACAAAATATGAGGCGTTTTAAATTAGTTTAACCAAATATAACTGTTGTATGTCGATTTTCTACAGATATCATCAGCGGTTTGTGTAGATTTGTCTTAATAAAATAGAATCAGAAATAGTACTAATGAACAAGAAGAATCAAATACATTTTGAAGTTTCGGAACGGAAAGTGTTGCTGCGAATTTTTGATGTTGTTTTCGTTTTATTGGCATTGTATTTTACGGGAGATGTCTTGGATTTAGAATATCTCAAAGCATCGACAAGGGATTTCCATTATGTGATGGTTCTTGTGCTTTATCTCAACAGTATTGGAACGGTATTCGAAATGTACAGTTTGCAGGTGGCCAGTAATCAATTTCAAGTATTGAAAAGTACTATTCTCACCACCTCAGTCACTGTTTTGTTTTATCTTTTAACTCCCATCTTTTCGGCGGAGTTGCCTTCAAATAGAATTCAAATTGTGCTCTTTTATTTCACGATACTTTTCGCCTTGATTTTATGGAGAACTTTTTATGTCAAGTTTTTGGCTTCCAATAGGTTTGTGCAAAACGTCGTGTTGGTTTGCGATCGGGAACAAGTGGAAGAATTAGTCACGGAACTCGAAAACTCGGACCCTCATTATAGAATTATTGCCTATGTAAACTCCGACAGTGTCAATGACAATCTGCACGAATATCATTTTGTAAAAAATCTTCACTTAGATGATTTGGTGCAATTTGTTAAAGAAAAAAACCTGTTTGAAATTGTCATTGCCTCGCAAAAAACCGAAGACATAACTGTTGAATTGTACCAAAAACTGCTTCATTTGTTGGAATCTGGAACAACAATTCGCGAATATACCCAAGTGTACGAAAACAAAACCCAACGTATTCCCGTACATTACATGACCAGGGATTTTTATAAGTTTTTCCCTTTTAATAGAACCAATAGCAACCAATTGTATTTGTTGAATTTAAAAATTATGGAAACACTAATTTCCATAGTGGGATTATTTTTTGGAATCCTCCTCATTCCTTTTATTTTATTGGGAAATGCCATAGGAAATCGTGGAAAATTATTTTATACCCAGGAACGAGTAGGTAAAAACGGAAAAACATTCCAGATACTCAAGTTCCGGACGATGGTGAACAATGCTGAAAGGGAAGGTGCCGTTTTTTCTACTCCCAATGATAGCAGAGTGACTCCTTTTGGTAAATTTATGCGCAAGACCAGAATCGACGAAATTCCACAATTCATCAATATTCTAAAAGGGGAAATGGCCGTCATTGGACCAAGACCGGAACGTCCTTTCTTTGTTAAGGAAATTGCCGAAATTATGCCTTTTTATGAAACCCGACACGTCATAAAACCAGGCCTTACAGGTTGGGCACAAGTCAATTATTCCTATGGGGAATCAATGGACGACAGTTTGATAAAACTGCAATATGACTTGTATTACATCAAGCATCGAAGTGTTTTTCTGGACTTGAACATTACCATCAAAACCATAAGCACGGTCTTGTTTTATCGCGGGCAATAGTTTTAAATTACCACCGGAACACGCTTGCTATTACGGATTATCATTTTTACCAACAAGGCCAAATTTGTGAGTACAAGTGGCAATACAATCAACAAGTGAATTTTATTCAGCATAAATCCCAGGTAAACAAAGAGAAAAAGGATATTTACCAAAGCTAAATTGATAATCCATTTTTTGTTTTTGGTGTAATGAAAATAAAGCAATACCAGCAACAAAGGATTAAACAACAAGATGTTATAATTATATGCCAACTCTTGGTGAAAAGAATAAAATCCCATAAACCCCAAAAATAGTCCCAAGAAACCCATTGTGGAAAGATATAACAAATCAATGCTTTTCTTGTTTATGACTACAATAAAACCAAGCAGCAACGCAAAAGTATAAAAGTTGTCCCACCAAGATTTTGGCGCTTCCTTCTTGAATTCCAAAAGAGTCTTGCTTTCCTTGCACAATGAATGGTTTTCAAACTGGGTTTGTTCTAAATTTTTGAGCAGTTCGAAAGGCAGAAAGATTCGAGTTCCGTATTCATCCACTTTTTTGCCAAAGATGATGCTGGTGCCCAGTTTTTGATAAAAAAAATTGTCAAAATGAGGATATAAAATCGTTCTGTACGTTTTGTCCGTATCACTTTTTTTTAAAATAACATTGGAACCCAGTGTTTCGTTTAGTATTTCGACAACCATCGAAGTACAGTTTCTGTCGATAAATTTATAAGTGTAATAGCGTCTTTCCGAAGCAAGAACAGAATTCAAATTGTCGAATAATTTTTGTTTGTATGCCAATGGAATAATTAATTCCTGTTCGAAAACGCTTCTTTGTTCGTAAGTGTATTGATTCATAAAATCCGAAAAGGAATGTGCAACGGCAAAATACTGCAAATCTCCTTTGGCAAATTTGGCAACAAAATTAGGCGTGGCAAAATCAAAAGCACCATAATTGTAAACCACATCCAAGTTGTTGTCGGTGTCTGCTATCCTAACGGCCGTGTGCCCAAAAAGCGAATACGATTCGTTGCCGGTATCGCAGGTCATGACGCTCACACGAGCATTTTTTGACAATAGAATGTTTTGTCCAAAGCTGCTTGTTGAAAATATCAAGCATGCGAAAAAGAATAAATTTTTTAATGATGAATTCATTTATAACGGTATAAAAAGAATAAAATTAATTTCTAAAAAGTCCCAAATCCACTTTTACCGAAAAAATATTCGAATACAAAGCAGCACTTTGATTTCCTAAATTGGTCAGGGCATAATCAATTTGAATTCCTTTGTATTGGAATCCCAAACCAATATTGGGTTGAAATCCCACCTTTTCCGTATTGTCAATTTGTTGAATGTTTTGAAAATTTCCAAGTCCGGCTCGCAAAAAAACCAAGTCGGTATAACCAAATTCAAATCCCAATGCCGGATCAATACTTGCAAAATCTGACGAAAAAAGGTCGTTGGTTTTGGTAAAAACCATATTGACATTGGCTGCAGCCAAAAGGCTGTAATCATAGCGAATATTAAATTTTTTGGAAAATCCCAATTGGATTTTTGGAGCCGTAATTTCCGTGCTTTCGGGCAATTCCTGGTTTTGTCCCGGAATGGCATTGGCAATCTTTTTATATTCGGCTTCGTCAATGCTCCATACATTATAGGTCGTGGTGATATCGCGAAGCATCAAGCCAAACATCCAGTCGTTTTTTTCGAATTGCAAACCGGCATCAAATCCAAAACCCCAAGAACTGGCAAATTGTCCAATAATTCGGCGAATCACTTTGGCATTGACTCCATATTGAAATCCGGGAACTTGCAACCTTCGAGCATAGGAAAAAGTAACGCCATAATCGGCTGTGGAAAAAAGGCTGATGCGATTGTAGTCGATGTTGCCTTGGCTGTCGATTAATTCAGTTGTGTTTAAAATATCGTCAACACCAAAACGGATTAGGGAAATTCCCCAAGCGCTTTCATCGTCGATTGGTTTTGCGTAAGCAATATAGTCGTATTGGGCAATATTGGCAAAATAATTGGCGTGCATCAATGATAGTTCATGGTCTTCGAGATGAATCAATCCTGCTGGATTCCAGTAGCCAGAATTCACGTTATTGGTGTGGGAAGTCATGGCGTTTGCCATTCCCAATGCTGCCGCGTCAACGCCAATATTCATGAACTCGTTCGAATACTTTCTGACGGTTTGGGCATACGAACTGGCGCAAATCAAAAGAAGGAAGAATAATGGAGTTTTTTTTAGCATTGATTGTTTCTCGGACCGAAGTATCGTTTAATTTTTTTTCAAAAATATAATTTTTTAATGAGCTTACTCCTCTCTTTGGTCAAATATTGAGAGCCAAAGAACTTGATGTTGAAAATCTCTACTAAAAAACGTACTTCTCATTCACTTATTATACTAAATTTGCGAACTTCGAACATTTAATCTCTTGAACTATGCAAATTAAAAAACACGTCCCGAATATCATTACGTTGCTCAATCTTTTTTGCGGTTGCATTGCCGTAGTTTTTGTGTCGGAATTAAATTTTGAAATGGCTTTTTATTTTGTGTGTTTGGGCATTTTTCTGGATTTTTTTGATGGTTTTTTTGCCAGATTGTTCAAGGTGGCCGGGGAATTGGGTTTGCAATTGGATTCTTTGGCAGATATGGTTACCAGCGGTGTTGTTCCAGGTTATGTAATGTACTGGTTGTTGCAACAAAGCCAAGATCCAGCAACTCCTATTTTGATTTTGCCGTATTTGGGATTCATCATTACTTTAGGGTCTTGTTATCGATTGGCCAATTTCAATATTGATACCCGCCAAACGGATTCTTTCATTGGTTTGCCAACGCCTGCCAATGCCTTGTTTATATTGAGTTTGCCTTTGGTTTTAAAATATTCCGATTCGTTGGTTGTTTTTGATATTTTGACCAATCAATGGATTTTGTTGGCCATCACTTTATTCAGTGCTTACATTTTGAACGCTGAAATTCCTTTGTTTTCCTTGAAAATAAAAGATTTTACGTTTAAGAAAAATGCCCTTCAAATCGTCTTTTTGATTTTGTGTGCAGTGTTGTTGGTTTTCTTCCACTATTTGGCCATTCCGTTGGTTATCGTTACTTATGTTTTGTTGTCGGTTTTCAACAACAAGTTCTTGAAAAAATAGTTTTCCAATGAGGAGAACAACCACTCGAAGAAAATCCGCAACCAGACGAAAACCACGAAAGAAAGCTTCCTTTTTCTCCGGAAAAGTTCGCAGTTATTCGATAATTGGAATTTTTATCTTGCTATTTCTGGGAGTAGGTTATCACTATCGCGATGGATTCCTGTATTATTTAGGGTTTAAATCTTATAAATTAAAATACGAAGCTGCCGAAGCCAAACGCATTTCGGATGTTCGCAATTACCAAGTTTTAGAGAATCATCAAGGCAAGGCAATTGGTCTGGATGTTTCCGAGTTTCAGGGAAAAATCGATTGGACTTTGGTCGAAACCATCGAGGAAAATTATCCGCTTGAATTTGTTTTTATTCGTGCCACGGCAGGAAACGACAGGGTTGATGGTCAATTTGAGAAAAATTGGCTTGGTGCCAAAAACAGGGAAATGATTCGAGGAGCTTATCATTATTATCGTCCCAACGAAAATTCATTGGAACAAGCAAAACTTTTTATCAAAACCGTACAGCTAAAAAAAGGTGATTTGCCTCCCGTTTTAGATATTGAAAAATTACCCAAAGGTCAATCTTTAGATAGTTTGAAAATAGGACTGAGGCGTTGGTTGAATGCCGTTGAAGCCCATTATAAAGTCAAACCCATTATTTATACGGGCGAGAAATATTACGATGATTTCTTGAAAGAAGATTTTTCGGATTACCTTTTTTGGATTGCCAATTACAATTTTTATCGGGAGAAAATAGGCGGGGATTGGCTGTTTTGGCAATTCACGGAAAAAGCATCCGTGACGGGAATAAAAGGCAATGTGGATGTGAATATTTTCAATGGAGATGCCGAGCAATTACGGTTTATAACTGTGGAATAATCAATTTTTGCTTGCAATGACAAATGTGATTAACAAGAAAAAAAGCATCATGATTACAAAAAACAATACCGAATTGGGATTGGCAAAATTGATGGTAAAACCCATAATGGGGTTTCTTTTTGGCGGCAGCAAACGTCCGTCTTCCTTGTTGTAATAAAAGATTCCCCAAATCCAGTTGTCGGGGTCGTTGCGCCACCTTTCTTCTGTTTCGGGACTTGGATTCTCTGGATCTTCCATTTTAATGCTCCGACTTTTAAAACTCCAATTTCTTTTTTCTCAATTCGAAATTCTGTCCTAAATACACGCGACGCACCATTTCATCTTCCACCAATTCTTCGGGAATTCCGGCTTTCAGGATTCCTCCTTCAAACATAAGATAGGTTTTATCGGTGATGGCAAGGGTTTCTTGCACGTTGTGGTCGGTAATCAGAATTCCGATGTTCTTGTTTTTTAATTGGGCCACGATTCTTTGAATGTCTTCAACGGCAACAGGGTCAACTCCTGCAAAAGGTTCGTCGAGAAGGATGAATTTTGGGTCTGTGGCCAAACAACGCGCAATTTCAGTACGACGACGTTCTCCACCCGAAAGCAAATCACCGCGATTCGTGCGAATGTGTTGCAAACCAAACTCGTCAATCAAGCTTTCCATTTTGGCTTCTTGGGCTTCTTTGGAAAGTTTGGTCAATTGTAAAACGCTCAAAATATTGTCTTCGATACTCAATTTTCTGAAAACGGAAGCTTCTTGTGCCAAATAACCAATGCCTTGTTGGGCTCTTTTGTACATTGGATAATCGGTGATATCCAAATCGTCCAGATAAATGTTTCCAGAGTTGGGTTTTACCAATCCCACAATCATGTAAAATGAAGTTGTTTTTCCGGCACCGTTTGGCCCCAACAATCCCACGATTTCCCCTTGGTTTACATCCACCGAAATGCCTTTTACGACACTACGACCTTTATATGTTTTAATTAGATTTTCGGCTCTTAGTTTCATTTTTTGAGGTTATTCGGTTATTCGGTTATTCGACAAATTAACGAATAAACAAATGACCAGATCTACAATTTAACAATTATTTGTCTTCTTCCAATTCTTCCCAAAACTCATACGCTCTGCGCAAATGGGGCACGACGATGGTTCCGCCCACCAATGTTGCAATTCCCATGGCTTCCATCATTTCTTCTTTGGAGATACCTTCTTTATGACAATTTTCTAAATGGTATTTCACGCAATCGTCGCAACGCAACACTGCTGAAGCCACTAATCCCAGAAGCTCCTTGGTTTTCACGTCAAGTGCTCCCGCTGCATAAGCATTGGTGTCAAGATTGAAAATTCGCTTTACAATTTTATTGTTGTCTGCCAATAATTTTTCGTTCATCTTGGAACGATAATCGTTGAATTCCTTAACTAGTTTGCCCATCTATTTTTTGTTGGTTTTTATATACAATTGACGAAATAAATATACTTGCTTCATAGATTAATAACATTGGGATGGCAACAATTAATTGGCTAACTACGTCTGGCGGAGTCACGATTGCTGCCACAATGAGAATGATGACCACGGCATATTTCCAATAGTGCCTTAAAAACCGTGGTGTTACCAATCCTAATTTTGTTAAAAAGTAAATGATTATTGGTAATTCAAAAAATAGTCCACTGGCAATAACGGATGTTTTTATCATGCCGATGTAGGAATCAAAACTGAATTGATTTTGCACCACGTCACTGACTTTGAAGGTTGCAAAGAAATTAACAGACATTGGAACCACTACAAAATAGCCGAATAAAACGCCTACAAAAAACAAAAGTGAAGCTATGAAAATAAAAAGTTTTGCATGTTTTCGCTCGTTTTCATACAAAGCAGGACTAATAAAATTCCACAATTGAAGCAAGATATAAGGGAATGCCAAAATAAATCCGGCAGTTATGCAGGTCCAAACCAATATGTTGACTTGACCTTCGACATCTATGTTTTGAATGATGAATGGCATTTCGGTGACGCAAATACTATCGGCAAAACCCAATTGATGGGATAAATCACAGAAAAAGCGATAAGTGATAAAATCAGGACTTTTTGGGCCAAAAATGATGACATCAAAAATAAAATCACTGACAAAAAAAGTAAAAGTTGCAAAGATTAATATGGCAATCGTGCTTCTAACCAACAACCATCTTAATTCCTCGAGATGGTCTAAAAACGACATTTCTTTAAGATCCTTCTTTTTCATTATACAATTCCTTCTTTTAAAATGTCATGTAAATGCAAAACGCCTTTGTACTCGCCATTATCCACAACAATCAATTGCGTGATGGCAAAATCTTCCAGGATATTTAGTGCGTCAGAAACCATAATGGACGATTGTATCATTTTAGGATTTTTTGTCATGATATCTTTGGCAGTCAAATGAGTAAAAGTATCATTTTCATTGAGCATTCTTCTGATGTCGCCATCGGTAATAATTCCGATTACTTTTTCATTTTCGACAACTGCCGTAACTCCAAGACGCTTCTCGGAAATTTCGAAAATTACTTTTTTTATGGGAGCATCTGGAGCCACCATTGGTTTTAACGAGTTTTCAAGCATGTCTGTAACGCGAAGCAACAGTTTTTTGCCCAAGGCGCCACCGGGATGGTATTTGGCAAAATCTTCGCTGGTAAAATTTCGCATTTCCATCAAGCATACTGCAAGGGCATCGCCCATTACTAGTTGTGCCGTCGTGCTATTTGTTGGCGCTAGATTGTTGCGACACGCTTCCGCATCAACCGTGGTATTCAGGACATATTTGGATTCTTTTGCCAAGAATGAGGACATGTTTCCGGTAATGGCTATTAATTGATTTCCAAATCTTTTTAACAAGGGAACAAGTACTTTTATTTCGGGACTGTTGCCACTTTTTGAAATGCATATAACAACATCGTCGGTTTGCATCATGCCCAAATCCCCGTGAATGGCCTCTGAAGCATGTAAAAATAGTGACGGAGTTCCAGTAGAATTAAACGTGGCAACCATTTTTTGGGCAATAATTGCACTTTTTCCAATTCCGGTTACAATCAATCTTCCTTTTGAATTGAATATGATTTGGATGGCTTCGGTAAAGTTAAAGTCTATAAAATCAATTAGTTTTGCTATGGATTCACTCTCGGAAAGAATGGTGTTTTTGGCCAATATCAATATGTTTTCTTTTGTATCCAAAATAGAATTTTTATAAAAATTTGTATGTATAAAAGAAATTAGTATCTTTAGTGGTGCAAATTTAGATAAAATACCATTAATAAAGAATGAATTCAACCGAAATTGACATCCACAAAGAATTAAAGAAGTATTTTGGCTTCAGCCAATTCAAAGGTCTCCAGGAACAAGTTATAAAAAGCATTCTCAACAAAGAAAACACTTTCGTGATTATGCCAACGGGTGGTGGAAAGTCACTTTGTTATCAATTGCCTGCCTTAATTCAAGAAGGGACGGCTATTGTTGTGTCTCCCTTGATTGCCTTGATGAAAAACCAAGTCGATGCCATTCGAAGCTTGTCATCAGAAAATGGAGTTGCCCATGTTCTCAATTCGTCACTTACCAAAACTGAAATTGCACAAGTCAAAAAAGACATTACTTCAGGTATTACAAAACTCTTGTATGTAGCTCCAGAATCCTTGACCAAGGAAGAATATTTGAATTTCCTTCAAACCGTGCCTATTTCTTTCGTGGCCATTGATGAAGCACATTGCATCTCTGAATGGGGCCATGATTTCAGGCCGGAATATCGAAATTTAAAAGGAATTATCAAGCAATTGGGTGATGTGTCAATTATTGGTCTTACCGCAACAGCCACTCCAAAAGTACAGGAAGACATTCTCAAAAATTTGGATATGTCAGATGCAACAACCTATAAGGCATCTTTCAATAGACCTAATTTATATTACGAAGTACGTACCAAAACCAAAAATATTGAAGCGGACATCATTCGTTTTATAAAACAACACAAAGGCAAATCGGGAATTATTTATTGTCTAAGCCGCAAAAAAGTGGAAGCCATTGCCGAAGTTTTGCAAGTAAACGGAATAAGCGCCGTGCCTTATCACGCAGGATTGGATGCCAAAACGCGAGCCAAACACCAAGACATGTTTCTTATGGAAGACGTGGATGTGGTGGTTGCCACGATTGCATTTGGGATGGGAATCGATAAACCGGATGTTCGTTTTGTTATCCATCACGATATTCCAAAATCATTGGAAAGTTATTACCAGGAAACAGGTCGTGCCGGTCGCGATGGAGGCGAAGGACATTGTCTAGCCTATTATTCCTATAAAGATGTAGAAAAATTGGAAAAATTCTTGTCCGGGAAACCCGTTGCCGAACAGGAAATAGGTTTTGCTTTATTGCAAGAAGTAGTTGCTTATGCCGAAACTTCGATGTCGAGAAGAAAATTCTTGTTGCATTATTTTGGGGAGGAATTCGACAATGAAACCGGTGAAGGAGGAGACATGGATGACAATGTTCGCAATCCAAAAGTGAAGTTGGAGGCCAAAGACCAAGTCGTTAAATTGCTTGAAGTGGTCCGCGACACGAAACATATATACAAGTCCAAAGAAGTCGTTTTTACCTTGATAGGTCGAGTAAATGCAGTCATAAAAGCGCATAGAACAGATAGTCAGCCCTTTTTTGGTTCAGGTGCAGATCATGACGAAAAATTCTGGATGGCATTACTGCGTCAAGTATTGGTGGATGGATTATTGTCCAAAGACATTGAAACTTACGGCATCGTGAAAATTACCAAGAAAGGTATAGATTTCATCAAAAAACCAATTTCTTTCATGATGTCCGAGGATCATGAATACAGTGAATCCGAGGATGATGCCATCGTTACGGCCGCAAAATCAAGCGGGGTTGCCGATGAGGTTTTGATGGGAATGTTGCGTGACCTGCGCAAAAAAGTGGCCAAAAAATTAGGAGTTCCTCCTTTTGTGGTTTTTCAAGATCCTTCACTCGAAGATATGGCCTTGAAATATCCAATTTCCATGGATGAGTTAATCAACACGCACGGTGTTGGAGAAGGAAAAGCAAAAAAATATGGCAAGGAATTTATAGCATTAATAAGCCAGTATGTTGAAGACAATGATATTATTCGCCCAGATGATTTGGTCGTAAAATCTACCGGAGCAAATTCCATAAATAAATTATACATTATTCAAAACATTGACAGGAAATTGCCCCTCAGCGATATAGCTTCCGCCAAAGGATTGACCATGGAAAACTTGATAACAGAAATGGAACAAATCGTCAATTCCGGTACCAAGCTAAACATAAAGTATTGGATTGATGAAATGCTCGATGACGATCAGCAAGAAGAAATTCACGACTATTTTATGGAATCGCACACGGATAATATTGAAGAAGCACTCAAAGAATTTGATGGCGATTATGATATCGATGAATTGCGCTTGATGAGAATCAAATTCATCAGCGAAGTAGCGAATTAAAAAAGTGTTCAGTGTTCAGTTTTTTAGTATTCAGTCTCTCACTGACAATTAAAAACTGGATACTGACCACTAAAAAACCTCTCCTCGATGCGGTTTCAAGGCATCACGTACTTGAATCATCGTTTCGTTAGTTACGACCATAAAGGCAATCGCATACATTTCGTTAAGGACTTCAAAACCGGTAATGTTGGGCGATAAATTTTTGGCCACGATATATTCCTTTAAATGAATTTCATGATGTTCGGCCGTTTTTGCCGAAGCTGAACCACGAAAATCCCAAATTAGTTTTATTTGACGAGACATTGTTAATTGGTGTTTTTTCAAAGGTAACAATTTGTTAAATTTGGAAAAACTTAATCAGATGAATTATTTAAAATATTTATTTCTTTTTCTAACAATTTCCAGTTATTCACAAGAACTTACTATTGAACAGGCAAATCATTTAGCTTCACTTCCCATTAAATGCCTCCAACAAGAATATCCCAATAAATTGGGGCAAATGCTTATGGACAGTACAGAAATTCAATCGCCAAAAAAATTGCATCCAGCTTTTTACGGATGTTTTGACTGGCATTCTTCTGTTCATGGACATTGGAGTTTGGTTTATTTACTGAAGCGATTTCCCAACATCGAAAAGAAGGAAGAAATTATCACCAAACTAAAAATTAATTTATCAAAGGAAAATATTCAAAAAGAAATAAAATATCTTTCAAAGAATCACGAAAAATCATTCGAAAGAACTTATGGCTGGGCTTGGGTTTTAAAATTGCAATTGGAATTGGAAAGTTTTGATGAACCATTTGCTCAGGAATTAGCCCAAAATCTTAAACCCTTATCTAATTTGTTTATTCAAAGATATTCTGAGTTTTTACCAAAATTGTTATATCCAATTCGGGTTGGTACTCATGCAAATACAGCATTTGGATTGTCATTTGCTTATGATTATGCACGCTATTCAAAGAATGAGGCTTTTCAAAAAATAATAATTGACAATTCGATTCGATTGTTTCAAAAAGATCAAAAATGTCCTTTTAATTGGGAACCAAGTGGCACTGATTTTCTTTCGCCTGGTCTTGAAGAAATGGGTTTGATGCAGCGAGTTTTGGTTAGAAATAATTTTTTGTTTTGGTTGAAAAATTTTGCTCCTCAACTTTTTAATAAAAAATTTACTTGGGAGGTTGCGAAAGTGGCAGATAGAACCGATGGACATTTGGTTCACCTTGATGGGTTAAATTTTAGTCGTGCTTGGAATATGTATCATTTGATAAACCAATATCCAAAAGAATTTTCACATTTAAAACCTTTGGCTGATCGTCATTTTACTTTTTCACTCCCTTCAATTGTGGACGGCAATTACGAAGGAGAGCATTGGTTGGCTTCTTTTGCTCTCAGGGCATTTGAAGAAAAAAGATAATTTGATTTTCTTACTTTTGTCAAAAATTATTGTATGCCACAAGAACTTCTCTTTCAAGTATCGCCAGAAATAGCCACAAACGAACTGTTGCTCAAACAACATGTTTCCAAATTAATTCGGGTGAATGCCAAAGAAATCCAGCACATTTCAATCCTGAAACGTTCGATTGATGCGCGCCAAAAAGCCGTGAAATTCAATTTGAAAGTGTCTGTTTATTTGCAGGGAGAAACCATTCAGGAAGCCAAAATTGAACTGCCAGAATACAAGAATGTGGCCAATGCACAGGAAGTAATTGTCGTGGGTGCTGGCCCTGCGGGATTGTTTGCCGCTTTGCAATTGATAGAATTGGGCTTGAAACCCATCGTGGTCGAGCGTGGAAAAGACGTTCGAGGGAGACGACGCGATTTGAAAGCCATCAACCGAGATCATATTGTTGATGAAGATTCCAATTATTGTTTTGGTGAAGGTGGAGCAGGAACGTATTCCGACGGAAAATTATACACCCGTTCCAAAAAGCGGGGCGACGTGACCCGGATATTAGAATTGTTTGTGGCTTATGGCGCTTCACACGATATTTTGGTCGATGCGCATCCACACATTGGAACCAACAAATTGCCGCAAATTATCCAGGATATGCGGGAGAAAATTATCGAAATGGGAGGTCAAGTCCTTTTCGAAACCCGATTGACCGACATCCTCATCAAAAATAACGAAGTTCAGGGCATCGTGACCAAAAATGGCGACACGATTCTAGCCAACAAAATCATTTTGGCCACGGGACATTCAGCCCGAGATATTTTTGAATTACTCGATAGAAAACAAATTTTCATTGAAGCCAAAGCTTTTGCCTTGGGTGTTCGAGCCGAGCATCCACAGTCGTTGATTGACAGCATTCAGTACAGTTGCGATTATCGAGGACAGCATTTGCCGCCATCACCTTATTCCATCGTGAAGCAAGTGGGAGGCAGGGGAATGTATTCTTTTTGTATGTGTCCCGGTGGCGTGATTGCGCCTTGTGCCACCAGTCCAGGCGAAGTGGTTACGAATGGTTGGTCGCCGTCCAAAAGAGATCAAGCCACCGCCAATTCTGGAATCGTGGTCGAATTGAAACTCGAAGATTTCAAGCCGTTTGCCAAATTCGGTGCTTTGGCTGGAATGGAATTCCAGAAAAGTATCGAACAAAAAGCTTGGCATTTGGCTGGTGAGACGCAGAAAGTTCCTGCCCAAAAAATGGTCGATTTTACCCAGAAAAAAGTATCGACCAATATTCCAAAAACTTCCTATGTTCCCGGAACGACTTCGGTGGAAATGGGTGAAGTTTTCCCAGGATTCCTCACCCAAATAATGCGGGAAGGTTTTGTGGAGTTTGGAAAATCGATGCGGGGTTTTTTGACCAACGAAGCCGTTCTTCACGCTCCCGAATCGAGAACTTCCTCGCCAGTACGAATTCCCCGAGATCCCGAAACTTTGGAACATCTTCAAATAAAAGGTTTGTATCCTTGCGGAGAAGGTGCCGGTTATGCAGGCGGAATTATATCGGCAGCCATTGATGGCGAAAAATGTGCGTTGAAAATTGGGGAGGTTTTAAACAAGTAAAATCACAACATCTTTTTCTAAAAACTCCAGCGGCTTCTTATAAACAGGTTGGTTCCCAAATTCTTGTAGGAGTCAATTTGGTCGGCAAAAAAGGATTGTGACATAAAATCCAAATCAAAATTTGTGGCCACATTCCAAGCAAAAGAAGGAATGAGAATAAGCGTATTCTTTTCCGGTGAATAAATACAGGAGAAGTTAAAAGAGGAAATGGGAGAGATGGTTTTCAAGGCCGTGAAGTGAAAATTATACTCAAAAGGAAACAGCATTTTGGCAGAAACATTGAAATTATAAACGCCTTCGCTAATCAGGAAAGCATTGGTGGGATTGCTGTTGTACAGCATGGTTATCGAGGCATACCAATCATTTTTAAAGGTTTGGTCGGCCATTAAGGAAAGACAGAAGTTTTCAGATGATTCCAATGCATTTTGTTTTGGAACAAAATAACTCATCTCGCCTTTGAATCCAGCTTCCTTGATGCTGCCAGCCCAGCCACCACCGACCATAAAATCGGTTTGGTATATCCCGCTTAAAAGTTGAAAATCATATTTTTTTCTGTTCCATTTGTATAGTAATGCAACAATTTGCTCATCCTTATTTTTTCCGGCTTCGTAAGCCAATTCGAATGAAGCATTGTTCTTCAAGTTATGTTGAATTCTCACGGCATCGCTTCCGGGACGTTCTTCATAATCAAATTCCAAAAGATTGAAAGCATTGAAGAGGTCGTTTGGATTCCAAACCGTGTTGATTCCCCAATTGATGCGTTGTCTTCCTATCGTGACCTCCCATTTTTCATCAGAATAGTGCATCAACATTCTGTCAATTGAAGACACTGCCACGAAAGAATCTTCGTTGATCCACAAATGTGAAAGATGAAAATAACCGTTGTCTTGGTTGATGATTTCTCTAAAATTTGGTGTTTGTTCTATTTGTTCGCCATAAAAAATACGGTTGCGAATTTCCAATCTGCCGGTAATTTTAGGCGCAATATTGAACTTGAAATTCAGTCGATTGTGAATGAGGTTTGTCGAAGCATTGGAATCAATTTTTTGGACAAAGGTGGTGTTTTGGATGTATTTGACGTAACCGTGCAATTCTATCCACGAAGGCTTTACATCATCGGTTTGCGCATCAATTGTCGTGCTGATGAAGGATAAAAAGAGTATTGCTATGTATTGGAACAATTTCAAAACATCTCATTTTATGGTGTCTGACGGTGGTTGATTGTGGTTGGTGCCGTGTCGTCAACTATTTTTCCGTCTTCAAGCGTGATGACTCTTCGGGCGCGGTTGATGACTCTTTGGTCGTGGGTCGAAAAAACAAAAGTCATGTTTTCTTCTTGATTGAGTTTCGCCATCATTTCCAACAAGTTTTCTGCCGATACCGAGTCCAGATTTGCAGTGGGTTCGTCGGCCAAAATGAACTGCGGCTTTGGTGCCAATGCTCTTGCCACGGCCACTCGTTGTTGCTGTCCTCCGGATAATTCATTGGGTCTTTTATTGATTTTGTCTTCCAATCCTATTTGTTTCAGTAGTTCCAAAACTCGTTGTTTCGTTTCTTTTTTTGGGCGCTTTTGTAGCAGCATGATGAATTCTATGTTTTCTTTGGCGGTAAGCACCGGAATCAAATTATAGGATTGGAACACAAATCCTATATTGTTCAAACGAAAATCAATCAATTCGTTTCCTTTCAAAGCAGTAATATTGGTTCCGTTAATCTCGACAAAACCTTCGGAAGGAATATCCAAACCGCCAATCATGTTCAGCAAAGTCGTTTTTCCAGAACCCGAAGGCCCTTTGATTGCCGTAAATTCTCCCCTAGAAATGTGAAGATGAACCTTGTTCAGAGCATAGACCGGAATGGTTTTCTCGTCATAAATTTTCGATAAATTGTGCGCATCTATTACTGTTTCTTGCATGGCGATTACTATTTTAAAGATTCGGCGGGTTTCAATTTCAAAGCTTTTCTTGCCGGGAACAAAGCCGAAAAAAGGGCTGTCAGCATGATCAAAACCACGATGTTTCCAAATTGATTCCAAGTTAAAATGGGATATATGATGGGGCTGTATCCAAAGCTGGAATAGACTTCCGTGAATTGGCTTAAGTTGATTCCCGTTTGCCGCGTTATTCCGATGGTGGCAAAGGCAAGAGCGATTCCAATGGGACATCCGACAAGAATCAGGAAGAAAGTTTCTAGAAGAATCATCAGGAATATTTTGAATTTATTCATTCCCAAGGCCAACAGCATTCCTATTTCCCGTGTTCGTTCCAGCACCGACATCATCATTGTGTTGACAATGCCAAAGGCCAAGGCAAGCAAAATAATTCCCATAAAAATATAGACCATTTGGTCGCCAACAGAAACGGTTAATCCAAGTTCCGGTGAAATTTCCATCCAGTTTTTGATTTCTGTTTTTGGAAATTGCAACTTCAATTTTTTTTCGATTTCCGGTACAGATTTGCCCGAATGAAGCAGGACTGCAATTTCATTGATGGCTTTCGGGATTCCGGCCAGCGAATCCAAATCGGTGATTTTTACGAAAACATTGGCATCGTCGTAGGGTGCATTTATGGTCTTGTATATACCGGTGATTCGAAATGCTGCCGAAGCAAGATTGCCGTCTCTATCCTGAAAAGTTAAGATGGTTTTTTTGTATAAATTTAGTTTTAATTTTTTGCGAAGCTTTTCGCTTAGGAGTATTTCATTCTCTTTTTTGGGATTGAAATAATTCCCTTTGATCAATTTTCCTTTAAGGTTTGTCAATAATTCTTCTTGTTCCGGCATCACGCCGTTTATTGTTGTTCCACTGCTTCCTGAGGCAGACGCAATCATTCCCTTGATGATGATGCGTCCCGTTGCGGCTTTTACATTGGAATCGTTTTTGATTTTTTCCAGCATTTTTCTGCCTTCCGGCAAATGGAATTTTATTTCAAAATCCTTCCTGAATTCAGGATGATGCAGCTGGATATGGGACAATTCACTCGCAATGGCTGCGTTGATTCGCTGTTCAATCATCCCGTTGTAAAAAGCCATTATGAAAATCCCCGCCCACAAACCAATGCTTACTGCGGCGATGATGATGAAGCTTCTTTTTTTGCTTCTCCAAATATTCCTGCTGGCTATTTTGGTCAACACACTCATTTTGTTTCTATTTTTTCATTGCTTCGACAGGATTCAAACCATTCACGAACCACAGCGGATACAAACCAATCAGGGTGGCCATGCATAGAACAACCAGCGATTGGTTGATGAAAACAACCGGATTGAATTCGGTCGGGAACACGGCTTCAAAGCCAAATTGCTCATAAGCCTTGGCGATTTCTCCGCTGAAACGGATGGGTTTTTCCTGTAAATAAAGTACCGATGGCAGGCTTAACAGCATTCCTAAAACCACTCCAAGAAGTGTAATCAGGAAGGTTTCGCCCAATAAAATCAGTTTTAATTTGTTTTTTTTCATTCCGATGGCGATGAGCATGCCAAATTCACGAGTGCGTTCCAAAGTCATCATCAAAATAGTTCCAAAAAGTCCAAAACCAATGATGAGGTACAATATCCCCGAAAAAATGTAAAACGAAAATCCGTCAGCCTTGATGTGATTGTCTATTTCGGGCATCATTTCCTGCCAAGACATTACTTCGTATTTTTGTCCAATTGTCGTCTTGAGATTTTTGACAACAATATTCCCGTTTTTGGGATTGTCGATTCCCAAGGAAATGGAAGTGAGCCTGTTTTCGGCACCCAAAAAGTATTGGGTCGCAGTCAAAGGCAAATAAACAAAGGCGTCATTCAAGGCCGGTAATGCCAAATGTACAATCCCTTTTACCTTGTATTTCCCGGCCGCCATCGCACCGTGAAAACCTTGTCCGAACAAAACGATGGTGTCATTGACTTTGGCATTGATTCGTTTTGCCAATCCTTCGGCAAGGATTACGGACGCTTCATTATTGTTGAAATAGCTTCCGTTGATGAGTTTGCTTTTTAATTGGGTCAAGTTGTTTTCTTTGACGGCATCCGTACCCACAAGCATGCAGCCTTTGCTGGTGTTTTCTTTGGAAATCAAGACAAAAGTTTCCAATCGGGGAACAATTTCCTTGATTTGGGAATTTTGTTGGAGCTTATTTGTTAGAACATTTTCCATTTCAAAACAGTTGTCTAGCACTTGTTCGTCCCAATAGCCTTTTTGGTGAATTTGCACATAACCCGAGTAATACCGGACTACATTTTTGATTAGATTGTTGAAAACGCCGTCCTGTAAAGACTTCATCAAAATGGCAAACAAAACAGCAAAGGCAATCGAAGCCATCGTGATTAGCGTTCGGCGGCTGTTGCGCCAGAGATTTCTCCAGATTAGTTTCAGGATCATTTTACCTTGGTGATGTTTTGGGTGGTGAAAAAGGAATCTTCCAATGGCGTGTCAAAAACAATCGAATTGTAAATCAAAACCGTCTTGTTTCCTTTTTTGTTGGCAGGAACCATTTCCATTTTTCCGGGCAATAAACGACCTCCCAGCATTTTGATGTCACTGCAATACATGGTGTTGATGAGTATTTTGTCTTCGTCGAAATATTCGACCTGCAGCATCATAAAATCCTTTTTGTCGATGGCCATGATGATTTTTCCCCACACGACAGCCGATTTGGGTTTTGGAATCAACTGGATTTTATGGCAATCCCTGCCTTCAATAGTGATATTTCCCAGAAAGGAATGATCGTAATCTTCGAGAATGGAAGCTTCCTTGACCAAATCGTCATTGGTAAAATCAGTTCCCATCCAGCTTTGGCTCATCATCGATGGCGGCATTTTGATGTTGCGTTCAATGGAAGGAATCCAGTTCCAGACTTCCTTCCTTCTTTTTAAAAAGACGACTCCTTTTTCTTTGGCTGGAGCCAAAACCAAGGCCAAACTAAAATCATTGCCTTTTGACCAGCCTTTCACGCTCATTTCCCGAGACCAAGTGGGTCTAATGATTTGGATGGTAATGTTGGAGACGGAAGTTTTGCCTTTTGCTTTTTCGTCGGCTTTTTTGACGATGTCTTTTGCGTCTTGGGCAATGGCGGCAAGGATGAATGCGAAATGAAAAAACAAGAGGAACAGCGTCTTTTTCATGACTGACTTTTTTAGGATAAAATGCCGGATGGCCACTCTCCCAAAGGTACTTATATAATCAATAAAACACAACCAAAAGCCATTTTTGTTTTGCTGAAAATACTGGTTTTTAGGTAGTTAATTTTATTGATTACTGTTGTGTATGACGTTGTGATTTATATTTTTGATTTCTGTTTTTTGAGTTTCTGGATTAGATTTGATAAGCAGTGTTAAATAAAATCCTAAATTCTGATTCCTAAATCTTAAATAAATTATCTTTGCGCACTGAAAAATGCCTTTATGAAATTTGATTTATTACAAAAAGATCCACATACCAAAGCCAGAGCAGGGAGTATTACTACTGATCACGGCGTGATTGAAACCCCAATTTTTATGCCTGTGGGCACGGTTGCATCCGTAAAAGGAGTGCACCAGCGCGAATTGAAAGAAGAAATAAATCCAGATATTATTCTTGGAAACACCTATCATTTATACCTGCGTCCTCAGACTGAAATTTTGGAAAAAGCCGGTGGTTTGCACAAATTCATGAATTGGGACAGAAATATTTTGACCGATTCAGGAGGATATCAAGTGTATTCGCTTTCGGCAAACAGAAAAATTAAGGAAGAAGGAGTGAAATTTAAATCGCACATTGACGGTTCGTATCATGTATTCACCCCTGAAAACGTGATGGAAATTCAACGTACCATTGGCGCCGACATCATTATGGCTTTTGACGAATGTACACCATATCCTTGTGATTACCGCTATGCACAGCGTTCGATGCACATGACGCATCGTTGGTTGAACAGATGCATCAGTCATTTGGATAAAGTGCCTACAAAATATGGTTACGACCAAGCTTTTTTTCCAATTGTTCAAGGAAGTACGTACAAAGATTTGCGCCAACAATCAGCCGAATATATTGCGAATGCAGGCCAGCAAGGTAATGCCATTGGAGGACTTTCGGTAGGAGAACCCGCCGAAGAAATGTATGCAATGACTGAAATTGTTTGTGATATTCTTCCCGATGATAAACCTCGTTATTTGATGGGTGTGGGAACTCCCATAAATATTCTCGAAAATATTGCTTTGGGAGTTGATATGTTCGATTGCGTGATGCCAACAAGAAACGCCAGAAACGGAATGTTGTTTACTGCCAACGGAACCATCAACATCAAAAACAAAAAATGGGAAGCTGATTTTTCTCCAATTGACGAAATGGGACACACTTTTGTGGACACGGAATATACAAAAGCTTATTTGCGTCACTTGTTTGCAGCCAATGAATACCTAGGAAAACAAATCGCCACGATACACAATCTCGGATTTTATATGTGGTTGGTTCGTGAAGCCAGAAAGCATATTTTGGCCGGAGATTTCAGGACTTGGAAAGAAATGATGGTTCGAAACATGAGCCAGAGATTATAAAATTTTTGGCGGTTTTAAGTTGATCGATTTCAACAGATAACCGGCAACCGACAACCAGAAAAATGAACATAATAGACAAATACATCCTAAAAAAATACTTATCCACTTTTGTGGTTATGTTGTCTTTGTTTGCCCCTATTGGAATCATCATTGATGTATCGGAGAAGATTAATAAAATGATAGAAAACAAAATTCCCCTTACGGATATTTTGGTTTATTATTTTCATTTTACCATCTATTTCATGAACCTGTTGTTCCCGATATTTTTGTTTTTGTCGGTAATTTGGTTTACCTCAAAATTAGCCAACGACACTGAAATAATTGCTATATTGAGTTCCGGGATTTCTTTTACCAGATTTTTGAGACCTTTTTTAATTGGTGCTTCCATCATTTCTGTTGTAGTCTTGCTTATGGGCTTTTTTATTGTTCCAAAAGCGAGCGAAGGATTCAATAATTTTAGGTATACATACCTTCGAGGCGACGGAAAACAAGCAATGCGAGGCGACAATACGGATGTATACCGCCAAATTAGCGATAGCGAATTTATTTATGTCAACAGTTTCAATCCCGAAACCAAAACGGCCTATAGTTTTAGCTATGAGAAGTTTAAAAAGGATAAATTAGAGCATAAAATATCGGCCAGCAGAATTCAATGGAATCCAAAAACCAAGAATTACACGATGTACGATTATGTCAAAAGAACCGTAGGTGAATTAGGCGACAAAATTGAAAAAGCGGACCAAAAAGACGCGAAATTTAGTTTTGATTTAGCAGATTTAACCCCCGTGGTTTATATCGCGGAAACGTTGACTCTAGGCGAATTGAACCAATTTATCGAAAAGGAAAAAAAGAGAGGTTCCTCTAATATCAACGTATATTTGGTGGTTTTATACAAGAAATTCAGCATTCCCGTTTCGGCATTTATTTTAACCATCATTGCCGTTGCGGTTTCAGCCATGAAAAGAAGAGGAGGAATGGGCTTGAGTTTGGCCATAGGAATTGGTTTGGCGTTTGCTTTTGTGTTTTTTGACAAGATATTTGGAACATTGGCTGAGAAATCCAGTTTTCCTCCTTTGTTGGCGGTTTGGTTTCCCAATATCGTATTCGGAATTTTAGCAATTTTTTTATTACGAAATGCAAAACGGTAAATTAGGAAGTTATTTAAATCTTCATTTAATAGTTTTTATTTGGGGGTTCACGGCAATATTGGGCGCTTTGATATCCATAAATGCCGATGCTTTGGTTTGGTACCGAATGCTTTTTGCAGGTGTTTTTTTATTCCTGTTTATTTTATTGAAAAAAAAATCATTTGTTGTTCCACCAAAGGAATTCATCAAATTGGTTTTAGTCGGATTTTTGATCGCAGTTCATTGGATATTTTTTTTCAAGGCCATTCATGTTTCCAATGTATCCATCACGTTATCGGTTTTTTCGTTGGGCGCTTTTTTGGCAGCCATATTGGAACCGTTGTTTTATGGCCGAAAAGTACTTTGGTATGAAGTTTTTTTTGGTTTGGTAATCATTGCGGGACTCGGTATCATTTTGCAGGTCGAAATGAATTATTTTGAGGGAATGATGTATGCCTTGGCTTCCATAATTATTGGGGTTTTATTTACATTGATGAACGGAAAACTAATAGAAAAAAATGATTCCTCGGTCATCACGTTTTATGAATTTATGGCGGGAGTTGTTTTTATTTCCATCTATTTTTTAATCGAAAATAAATTTAATGCCAAATTTTTTATGCTGACTTCCAGCGATTGGATTTTGCTTCTAATCCTGGCATCGGTTTGTACGGCTTATGCGTTTACGGCTTCGGTAAAAGTAATGCAGAAATTGTCTCCTTACACTATTATGCTCACCACCAGTTTAGAGCCGGTTTACGGAATTATTTTGGCCTATTTTTTACTTGGCGGAAAAGAAAAAATGAGTTTTGGGTTTTACATGGGCGCTTTGTTGATCGTCATCACTGTAATCCTCAACGGTATTGTCAAACACTATTTCGAAGATAAAGAATAATTATTTTCAGCTAATTTTACTGTCAATTTATTTGCATTTAGATAAGGAATATACGTTTTTGATAATTTTAAATTTTATATTTGCACTTCAAATCAAATCAAAAAAGAACACACTCCATGGAATATTTAGATTTTGAGCTTCCAATAAAAGAACTTGAAGACCAGTTGGACAAATGTCTAGTTATTGGCCAAGAATCAGAAGTTGACGTAACCAATACTTGCAAACAAATCAGCAAGAAACTAGAAGAAACTAAAAGGAATATTTATAAAAATCTTACCGCTTGGCAACGGGTTCAATTGTCAAGACACCCTAATAGACCTTACACATTAGATCACATTAAAGCACTTTGTGGCGACACTTTCCTGGAGCTTCACGGCGATAGAGGTTTTAAAGACGACAAGGCAATGATAGGTGGATTGGGTAAAATTGATGGACAATCGTTCATGATTATTGGCCAACAAAAAGGATTCAATACCAAAACGCGTCAATATAGAAATTTTGGAATGGCAAATCCAGAAGGTTATCGAAAAGCGTTGCGATTAATGAAAATGGCCGAGAAATTTGGTATTCCAGTTTTGTCATTTGTGGACACACCGGGAGCTTTTCCTGGAGTGGAAGCAGAAGAACGAGGACAAGGAGAGGCAATTGCCAGAAACATTTTTGAAATGATTCGATTAAAAGTTCCCATCATAGTGGTGATTGTTGGTGAAGGAGCATCGGGAGGAGCATTGGGAATAGGAGTTGGAGACAAAGTATACATGATGGAAAACACTTGGTATTCCGTGATTTCTCCAGAATCTTGTTCTTCTATTTTATGGAAAAGCTGGGACTACAAAGAGCAAGCTGCCGAAGCCTTGAAATTGACTTCAACCGACATGAAAAAACAGAAATTAGTTGATGATATTATCCCTGAACCACTGGGTGGAGCACATTATGACAGGGAAACCGCCTTCAAAACCGTGGAACAATATATCATAAAAGGATTCAACGAATTGAAAGACTTATCAACAGAAGAATTAGTTGCCCAGAGAATGGACAAATACAGTAAAATGGGTGATTTTAAAGAGTAAAAAACCTACAATTTATAATTTAATCCGAAGCCTTGTCGTTTCGGATTTTTTTTGGGTTATCAACAAAAAAAGATTGTTTATAAACAATTATTTCTAATAACTCAATACGAATATTTTTTTAATTTTAGTTACTTTCGCTCTATGGAAAATGTCAAGAATATAAACCCAATCAGAATAGATAAAACAAACATTATCAGCCTTGAAAAAGGAAAATTGCCTCCACAAGTTCTAGACCTCGAAGAAGCTGTGCTTGGTGCGATGATGATTGACAAAAAAGGGGTAGATGAGGTAATAGACATTTTGCAACCCGATGCCTTTTATAAAGAAGCACACAAATATATTTTTGAAGCTATTGTTCAGCTCTTTACGGAAACGCAACCCATTGACTTATTAACCGTTTCGGCACAGTTGCGAAAAAATGCAAAATTGGACTTGGCCGGAGGTGATTTTTACCTAATACAGCTTACCCAAAAAATATCCTCTTCGGCACACATCGAATTTCACTCCAGAATCATACTCCAAAAATATATTCAACGTAGTTTGATTCGAATTTCCACGGAAATTATTGAAGATTCTTATGATGAAACAACCGATGTTTTTGATTTGTTGGACAAAGCCGAATCGAAATTATACGAAGTTACCCAAGGCAACATAAAACGTAGTTCCGAAACAGCTCAAAGTTTAGTGTTGCAAGCCAAAAAACGAATTGAAGAAATCAGCAAGCAAGAAGGATTGAGCGGAGTGGAAACGGGTTTTACCAATCTGGACAAACTTACTTCTGGATGGCAGCCCAGCGATTTAATCATCATTGCGGCTCGTCCAGCGATGGGAAAAACGGCATTCGTACTTTCCATGGCCAGAAATATTGCCATCGATTTTGGACATCCAGTAGCTTTGTTTTCACTGGAAATGGCCTCCGTACAATTGATTACCCGTTTGATTTCGTCAGAAACCGGTTTGTCTTCGGAGAAACTGCGTACCGGAAAATTGGAACCACACGAATGGACGATGTTGAGTACCAAAGTGAAAAATTTGGAAAAAGCCCCATTGTTTATCGACGACACACCATCACTTTCTATTTTTGATTTACGTGCCAAATCCAGACGTTTGGTGTCGCAACACGGCATCAAAATCATCATTGTCGATTATTTGCAATTGATGACTGCCGGCGGAAATGGAAAAGGTGGCGGAAACAGGGAACAGGAAATATCGACCATTTCTCGAAACTTGAAAGCATTGGCAAAGGAATTGAACGTTCCCGTAATTGCACTTTCACAGTTGTCGCGTGCGGTTGAAACCCGTGGTTCCAGCAAAAGACCATTGCTTTCCGACCTTCGTGAATCGGGAGCGATTGAGCAAGATGCCGATATTGTTTCGTTTTTGTACCGTCCGGAATATTACAAAATTGACGAATGGGATGATGATGAAGCCTCGCCAACGGCTGGACAAGCCGAAATTATGATTGCCAAACACCGTAATGGTGGAATCGAAAACGTTCGATTGAAATTTATCGGGCATTTAGGGAAATTTGACAATCTGGATGATTACAATGGAAGTTTTGACGATTTGCCTTCGAGCATGAACCACGACGAGAATCCTTTCCAAACCAAAAATCTTCCTTCGCCAAATGAAGCTTTCGGCAGTAATTTGAATGACGACGACGACGATATGCCGTTTTAGAAATAAAAAAAAATCGCTTCTTTAAGCGATTTTTTTATCCCTTTTCGTGAATAAAAACGAGTATATTTGACATAAAAATTTCAAAATGGCTTCGAAAAAGTTATTCTTTATACTTTTAATCCTGATTTCCTTTTCGGCAAAAGCATCTTTTATTTTGTTGCCAATGGACGAAACCACGCAGCAAAACCATCTCAAAGCCTACGGAATTACCTATTGGTGTGTCGACAAAAAATACAAAGCCAGTTGGTTGCTCAATTACCGTGGCGGTTCCTTTTTATTTCCCGATGCACCCGAAATTCGAAAAGAATGCCAAATTCGTGGCGTGAGTTTTGAACTCTTGAGCGATACCGAAACCAATCAAATTCTTGCCGAAATTGCCAGTCCTTCCCAAAACATGGAAGCTGTTGTCCTCGAAAAAGCACCAAAAGTTGCCGTTTACACACCAAAAGGAAAGCAACCCTGGGACGATGCCGTGACTTTGGTCTTGACTTATGCCGAAATTCCGTTTACGCCCATTTATGATGAAGAAGTTTTGAGTGACCAACTAATTCTTTATGACTGGTTGCATTTGCATCACGAAGATTTTACGGGTCAATATGGAAAATTTTTTGGTTCCAACAGGAATTCGCCTTGGTACATTGACCAAAAGAAAGATGCCGAAATTTTGGCAACAAAATTGGGCTATAAAAAAGTTTCGGAAGAAAAATTGGCTGTTGCCAAAAAAATCAGGGATTTCGTAATTGGTGGTGGATTTATGTTTGCCATGTGCTCTGCAACAGATAGTTTTGACATTGCCCTCACGGCCGATGGAGTTGATATTTGCGAGTCCATGTTTGACGGTGATGCCAGTGAAGCCAATTATCAGTCCAAAATAAATTATGCCAATTCCTTCGCTTTCAAGGATTTTATTTTGGACCGAAAACCAGAGCATTATGAATTTTCGAATATTGACATGACCGAAAAAAGAAAGATTCCAATGGAGAAAGACTATTTTACTTTGATGGAATTTTCGGCAAAATGGGATCCCATTCCGTCAATGTTGTGTCAAAATCATACACAATTGGTAAAAGGTTTTATGGGACAAACCACTTCTTTTGACAAGGAACTTATAAAATCCAATGTGTTGGTGATGGGAACATGTGAACTCAATGGCGAATCGCGCTATATTCACGGCGAAAAAGGCAAAGGAATGTTTACTTTTTATGGTGGTCACGATCCTGAAGATTACCAGCATCGAGTGGGCGATCCGGTTACAGTCCTTGATTTGCACCCCAATTCTCCGGGCTATCGTTTGATTTTAAATAATGTATTGTTTCCTGCGGCTAAAAAGAAAAAACAGAAAACATAGTAGTTCACAAATAAAAAAATCTTCAAAAGTTGCGTAAACCTTTGAAGATTTTTTTGTGTAACCAAAAATCTATTTATTGTTTTCGATCACGTAATTTAAAACTTTCGTCATTAAATGTACACGGTCTTTGCCTAAAACATTATGTTTGTGCATTGGATAGGCAAAAAAGTCCACTTGTTTTTCAGCTTCGACAAATTTTTTGATTAAGGCAAAATTATGTTGCATTACCACCACATCATCGCTGGTTCCGTGGATTAAAAGCAATTTTCCTTTCAAATCTTTCACGTAATTCAAGGTGTTGGCTTCGTCAAAACCTTTTTGGTTTTCGGCAGGAGTGTCCATATAACGTTCGCCATACATGATTTCATAGTATTTCCAGTCGGTAACGGGACCGCCGGCAACGCCCACTTTGAAAACATCCGGTTTTCGCAACATTAGGGAAGTGGTCATAAATCCTCCATAACTCCAACCGTGAACCGCCAACCTATTTCCATCAACATAAGGCAAGGATTTCAAGTAATCAACACCTTTTATTTGGTCATCAATTTCGTTTACGCCCAGCCTTCCGTGTACCACGCTTTCGAAAGCAAAACCGCGATTATCTGACCCTCGGTTATCTACAGTGAACACCAAATAGCCTTGTTCTGCCATCCAATACATCCAAAGATTGGCACCGTCAAGATAGGAATTCGTAATCATTTGCGCATGTGGTCCGCCGTAAACATAAACTAAAACGGGATATTTCTTGTTTGGATCAAAATTACTCGGTTTGATTAATCGAGTGTACAAATCGGTTGTTCCATCGGCGGATTTTATGGTTTTTATTTCAGCAGTTCCTATTTCGTAACCTTCGTATTTATTTTTGCTTTCCAAAAGAGTTTTGGATTTTAAATTTTTGTCGTAAAGCAATGATTTTGATGGCGTAGAATGATTGGAATATTCGTCAAAAAACCAATTTCCATCGTTGCTGATGTTTACCGTGTGGACTCCTTGGTCTTTTGTAATCAAGGTTTGTTTGCCTTTCAAATCAACTTTGTATACCAACATATTGGTTGGATTATCGCCTGTTGCTTTGAAATATATTTCGGTTCCGGCAGCATTACTTTTTAAAATTTCTCTCGCCGGGAATTTGTTTTGGGTCAATTGCTTGATTAATTTTCCTTCAATGGAATAATAGTATAAGTTGTTGAAACCGTCTTTTTCGCTTATCCAAACTAAATTATTGGAGTTGTCACTTGGAAAAAAGGCTGGATGTTCCGGTTCAACCCATTTTTCACTTTTTTCCGTGAGGATGGTTCTAACGAAAGTTCCCGTTTGGGCATCATAAACATTTAACGACATTGTATTTTGTCCACGATTTAATTCGGCAATTACAACGTATTTTTCGTCAGGTGTCCAAGAAAGATTGGTTAAATAATCATCTTGATTTCCTCTTGGGGAAATATATACTGTTTTTTGACTTGCCAAATTATAAATTCCCACTCTTGGTTTTTCGCTTTTTTGACCAATCATTGGATATTTGATGTTCACCAATTTTCCAGGTGTTTCGGTAATGTCCAATAAGGGATAATCGGCAACTTCCGTTTGGTCTTTTTGGTAAAAAGCCAGAAAAGTGGATTTTGGCGACCAAAAAATTCCATTGTCGATTCCAAATTCATTTCTGGCAAAAAATTGTCCTGAAACAATGGCTTCATTGGTTTCATTGGTAACGGTAATTAGTTTTCCATCGATAGTGTAGAAATACAAATTGTTTTTTTCGGTAAAAGCCAAATGGCGTCTTTTTTTGTCAAAGGTTTTATTTTCTGCATTTTTGGATGTTTCATACATCAAAGTTCCCTTTTTTGGAGCTGTCATGTAAACGAAATATTTTCCGTTTTCAGTAATCAAAAGAGCATTGCTATCCATCCATTCGATGCCTGCAAAGTTTTTTAACTTCGTGTTCAATGCAGAATTGATATCGGATAAAGTGATGAATTCGGTTGCTTTGGCATCGGTAGTTGAAGCGGACATCATTTTTGTGAACGAATCCGTGTAATAAACATACCGATTGGTGTTTGGAATCCATTGAAAACCGGATAATTTATCGGCTCTAAATTTTTGATTTTGTTGCAAAACAGATTCTTCAAGAGTCAGTTTTTTGGGTTGTCCAAAGGAAGAAATTGTAATGAAAAACAGTAAAGTCAGGATTGAAAACTTGTTCATGAAAGTAGATTTTTTGATGTCTTGCAAATGTATAAAAAAGGATACTATTTATGTCTTTTCTTTGGTTATAAACTGATTCCTTGTGTTGTCATGAAAAGGGAATTAAACTACATTTTATTTGTTTTTCTTGTCAAAACTTTATTATCAACGCAATTGCCGGTATTTTGGTTTCGTTTTCGAAAATTCTATGAAACTGATTTTTATCATGTTTCAGGGGCTTTTTATGACGTTAATTTGCAAAAGAAAAATACTGACATCCTCATTCTTTAAACATTCACTTTATGTTCCGTAATAAATTAAAAATGCTCGTTTTTTTGTTTCCCTTGATTGCTTTTGGACAAGTGCAAACGGAAAAAGTAATTAACGAACAGACTCAAACTTGGGTTTCTATTAACACGAATACTAAATTTGCCGAGCATTGGGGAATAGTGGCAGACGCACACATCAGGACTAATGGCATTTTTCACGACAATAATTTTTACTTTCTAAGAGGAGGAATCAGCTATATTCCAAATTCCGCAGTAACCATAACGGGAGGTTATGCCCATATGTGGCTTGCGCCAACAAAAGAAGGCTGGACAACCTATTCAGATGAAAACAGGATTTACCAACAAGCGCAAATAACCACTAAAATAGGCAAAGTTAGCGTGCTTCAAAGGCTTAGAAATGAACAACGTTGGCAAGAAAAAATTGTAAATGATTTGTCTACTGGCGAAAATCGCTTCACGAATAGAGTGCGTTACTTGGTTAGTTTCAACATTCCTGTTTTTAAGAAAAAAACAGCACCACAACTAGTTCTTTCGGATGAGATTTTAATTCATTTTGGGAAAGAAGTGGTCTATAATACTTTTGACCAAAACCGTTTGTTCATAGGAATCAAACAAACTATAAACCCTAAACTCAGTTTTGATTTTGGTTACATGAACGTCTGTCAACAAAAATATTCGGGTTATCAATACGACAAGAATCATACGTTAAGATTGTTCTTTTATCTTAGCTCAAGCGTGAAATCCCACAAACCTGCCGTTCATCATACTTCTGGAGATGAATAATTTTGGAACTTTTTTCCCTTTTAGTGTTTCTGTTGCTTTTTCAATAATTTGATTTGCTTTTAAATCACCCCGAAATTTAGATGCATTGGAACTGATAAAACAGAAAAATAATTTGTGAAAATCCTAATAAGTGTAACCAATTGCTTTTAAATTGTCTGTTTTGTTTGAAGTTATTACAATGAATGGATAGCCTTTTTTGGCAGCATTTTGTTTCAGGCGTTTTTCTCCCATTTCAGGCATTGACCATCTTGTTTCTCCTTTAATTTTTCCCAAAAAGCCTGTTAGATCATTAGATTTTTGTAATCCAATTGTTTCGGACTCTTTTAATACAATCACTTTGTTGTAATCTGATTGGTTTATGACATCAATTTTTTTGGATAAAATCTGGGAATTATTCTTTGATTTTTCATTTAATTGGGCAACGGCATAACGGCTTATCTTTTTTTCTTCTGCACTATTGGGCAAGGAATAGAAAACTAAATTACCTTCCGTTTTTATAAAGTTTATTTCTATTTTTTCACCATTGTGTTTAATGATTTCGTGTGTTTGTGCAAAGAGTTGTGTCGTAAGTAATACTGCAATCGCAGTCAATAAATTTTTCATTTTTGTATAAGTATAATTATGGATAATCTTTATTTTCAATGCTTTATTATTGAAATAAATAGTTTTTTTGTTTTGTAAAAATCGAATTTAATTATACTATTTCGGGAGGAGGAGTCCTGTTTTTAAAAGAAGTTTCTTTTGTTTTAAACAGGTAAAAAGTATTGTTTTTTTGTGTCGATGAAGTAAAGAATATAGAGCACTTTAAAAGTTCAATATTTTCTAAAAATGGGTTTTTTACTTTGTTTTCTGTTTGATTTTCAGTGTCATTATTTTCGGCCATTTCATAAAAACCATATTTTTCTTTTTCTATGACTACAGTTAATTTATCGCTAATCCATGTAATGGAAAAAGCGACAGTCAGCAGCAAGAAGAATAATTTATATGCGTTTTTTTTCATTGGTAAAATCTGGATTTAAAGAAGGTTTACCTGGAATTGGTTGGTTTAGTTTTTGTTTAAACAATTCCATACCGCTTTCGATGACATGAAAGCGATACGGAAGTGTAGTGTCTGAAAATTTTTGATGATTCGTGTATTGTATTGCCTTTTGATGATTGATAATGTTTCAATTCGTGACAAAATACGTTTTACGTCAAAAATAACAATGGTGCTGTTTTAATGTCTTAAATCAGCTACTGAGAATTTAGGATTTTTATCATCCTTGATATACATCACGTCAGTATAGAAAGTTACTTTTCCAGTTTCGATGTCATGCATGCCGCCCACAACTCCAACGGCTCCGTTTTCTACCATTTGTTCCAAAATGAAACTGCGCTCGATGATGCTTTTTACAGTTCGTTTCACATTTATTGAGGCCACATTTTCTACAAAGCCAGCGTTTTTTGAGGATCTTTCGCTTTTGGTCGTTTTTTCTTGGTAAACCGCGGGTTGTATTTTTGACAATAATTCGGTGAGGTTGCCCATTTCTACATGGTCGCAAGCTCCTTTTATGGCGCCACATTTGCTGTGTCCCAATACCACTATTAGTTTAGAACCTGCTAGTTTACATGCAAATTCCATACTTCCTAAAATATCGGTGTTGACTACATTTCCGGCGATTCTTACGGAAAAAACATCTCCCAAACCTTGGTCAAAAATTAATTCGGCCGATGTTCTGCTGTCGATACAGCTTAATATGGTGGCAAAAGGCCATTGACCTTCTTTTGTTTCGTTGGCTTGTTGCAGTAAATTGCGGTTGGCTTTTAAATTTTTGATAAATCTATCATTTCCTTCTTGTAATATCTCCAAAGCTTTTCTGGGAGTTATTTGTGCTTGTGTTTCTTGAGTATGTGTTTTCATTTATGAATTTATTTACTTTAGATTTTATTTTTTATTTGTGTTCAACAAAGATATGCTTTCCTTCTTCACCTGTGTTTAAAAGGTCATAGGCTTTTTTGAATCCAATGAGTTTTACTTTTATGTTTTCTTCTTTTGCCCTGATTTTCTTGAATTCTTTGATTAAATCAAGAACATCGTGCGCAATGTAAACCGTATCTTGGGCATTAATGATGACTTCAGAGTTTTCAGGAATGTCGTTTAACGTCGATTTAATGGCGGCTTTGTTTAAAAAGGATACTTCTTGTGCCAAATCGATATGGATTATGTCTCCATCAGCATATTCTTGTTTTCTAAAACTGTAGGCTCTTTTTAAATTTCCTTTAAGAATAAAGATGACACTGATGATGATTCCTAGAGCAACACCTTTCAATAGATCCATGAATACAACTGCCAACAATGTGGCAATGAAAGGAATAAATTGGTACTTTCCGTTTTTCCAGAAATGTTTGAATGTTGCTGGTTTAGCTAGTTTATATCCAACCAATAACAAGATTGCCGCCAAGGTTGCCAATGGTATTTTATTCAAAATAGCTGGAATTATTAGCACGCTTAACAATAATAATATTCCGTGCATGATGGTAGACATTTTAGACTTAGCTCCAGCATTATTGTTTGCCGAAGTACGAACAACTACCGATGTCATTGGTAAACCACCTAAAAGTGAACTTACCAAATTCCCAATTCCTTGGGCCTTCAACTCTACGTTGGTATCGGTGTAGCGTTTGTGTACATCCATTCTGTCAGCGGCTTCAATGCATAACAAAGTTTCAATTGATGCTACGATGGCGATGGTCAAACCAACAATCCAAACTTTAGGATTGGTGATGCTTGAAAAGTCCGGAGTTACAATGATTTGCTTGAATTCTTCCAATGAGGATGGAATTGGCAATGAAACCAAATGTTCTTTTGCAATGGCCAATGAACTTCCGGAAGCGGTAAAAATTTCATTCAAGATTACTCCTAAAATCACCGCAACGAGTGCGCCAGGTATCAATTTTAATTTCTTTAGAAAAGGAACTTTGTCCCATGCAATCAAAATGATCAAGGATAATGCCGTGATGATTATGGCTCCTAATTGTACATAATCAACAATGCCCAATAAAGAGGACAATGTGTTGCTTCCATTAGATTGGACAAAGGATTGGTCACCTTCAAAATCACTGTCGTAACCAAAAGCGTGTGGTAATTGTTTTAGAATAATGATAATTCCAATTCCTGCCAACATTCCTTCAATTACATTTGTTGGAAAATAGTTTGAAATGCTGCCGGCTTTAATGAATCCCAATCCTAATTGGATTATACCTGCAATAAAAACGGCAGTCAAGAATACGTCAAAGGCTCCTAAATCGGTGATTGCTGTTAATACAATTGCGGTCAAGCCTGCAGCTGGACCAGAGACACTCAAGTGTGATTTACTTAAATATCCTACAACTATTCCGCCAACAATACCGGAAATAATACCTGAAAACAAGGGTGCGCCAGAAGCCATTGCAATACCTAAACACAATGGAAGCGCCACCAAGAAAACCACTAAACCTGATGCAAAATCAGATTTAAGGTTGGCAAAAAGATTGATTTTTTTTGTCATAATACCTTACTAAAAATTGAATACAAAGATTTTGTCACATCATTGATGTGAGCATTGGATTTTAATTAATAAAATCAACGGTGTATTAAACTTGTTCGGGAGGGGGAATGAATATTTTGGATGCAATTTTATCGTGCTTGGATAAATTCTCGGAGTGTATTAAACCGGAATCCAATTGAGATAAATTTACGGGAGCAATCACGACAGCAGAATTAAATACCGCCTTAATTTCTTTGTGCGCCTTCTCTTCTTCTGAAAAACTATAAAACACGGACATATCTGCACTTTTCTTAATCACGCTAACAATAGTTGGAGTGGCAAGAAAGGTTATAAATACAAACAATAATATTTGTGCAGTTATTTTCATTGCTGCAAAAATAGAATTAAAGAAACGAAATCAAAACTATTGGATAAAATTTAAAACAAAATTAACATCTGTTTTTTGTAGGAAAAAATAAAGTATGACATTGCTTTTTTTGTATTATTTATAGTTAATAAAGGATGATTTTTGGGGTTTTGGAATATTGAAACACAACAGGGGCGAACAAAGCATTTTGACTCCAAAAATCGACTTTTTTTGAATTTTTAATCCTTGTTTTTTGAAAGTTATTCGGTAATTAACCGTCTTTTTTATTCGATGCTTTAAATTTTTATTTTAAGTTTTGTGGTATAAATAATAGGGTTGTGTTTTTGTTTTAATATTTTTTAAATGCAAAATAGGAGTTTTTATTTGTTGTTAAAATTTTTCATTTAAAAAAATAGGGGGTGTTTGAAAAAATATTAAATATTGATTTTTTAAAATTGGGTTTCAAAAATAAGGAATGCATATTATTTGGTATCGATTTTTTGGTTATCGATAAATCTTCTCCAAAAGAGGTAAAAAAGTGATTTTTTTATATTTAACTAAAATATAAGTTAATAGATTTGCCATAACAAAAAGGGATTTGCTTATGGAAATTTATACTTACAAAATGATGTTTTTTTAATGTTTGAAAAACACATTTAAAGAGTGATACTATTAAAAATAAACAAAACCAAATTAATAATTAAACCAAAATAAACATGAAAAAAGCAGGACTAATTTTAGCATTAATGCTAACGACAAGCATGACATTTGCACAAACTACTGAAGAAACTACTCCAAAAGAAACACCATTAGAGATTTCAGGATCTGCTGATTTGTATTACAAGTATGATTTTTCAAAAATGCAAAACATTAAAACTAGTTTTGCAACAGACCAAAACTCGATTTCTTTGGGGATGCTCGATATTGCATTAAAGAAAACTACAGGAAAAGCGTCATTTGTGGGGGAAGTCTCTTTTGGACCAAGAGGACAATATCAATCAATTCCAAATGGTGATGGAACTGATGTCAATTCATTTCATATTCAAAACTTGTATGCTACGTATGCATTCACGGACAAGTTTAGCATGACTGCAGGTTATATGGGAACTTTTATTGGTTACGAGGTGATCTCTCCTTTGGCTAATTTTCATTATTCTACTTCTTATTTGTTTACCAGCGGGCCATTTCAAAATGCTGGTGTTAAAGCAAATTATGCAGTGTCTGATAAATTTGGCGTGATGTTGGGTTTGTTTAATGATTCTTGGAATTCATACAAAGCTGATCCGGTAAAAGGATTAAATGCCATAGGAGGCCAATTGTCTTTCGCAACAGAAGGTGTTAGTGCGTATCTTAACTTTATGGATGGTTCCGTGAGTGGAACTATTTTTGACTTAACGGCATCATTCCAACTTTCTGAAAAATTTAAATTGGGTTTCAATGCTGCTGATTTTTCAAATGAAGGAGATGTTGGTTACACAGGTGTGGCTTTTTATCCTTCTTATGCAATTAGCGAAACCTTTGGTTTAGGATTGCGTGGTGAATATTTTAAATATAAAGAAGGTTCAGGCGATACAGATGTAACTGCTTTAACTTTGTCTGCTAATTTAAAAGCGGGTGGATTTACCTTTATTCCAGAGTTCAGACTTGACAGTAATTCTGATGAAGCATTGTTCGTTGACTCTGATATGGCTCCTGCAAAAGCTGCTTCTCAAGTTGTTTTAGCAGTGGTTTATGGGTTCTAATTAATTAGTGTTTAATAGATAATTTTTTTTTACTGCCAAGATGCTATTTAGTGTTTTGGCAGTTTTTTTATTTCTAATTGGTATTGAATTGGCCAATAATTTATTCAATTAAAGCATAATGTATTGTTATGTTGGTAAATCCTGACATGCTTTTATTTGAAGAATAGATAATGAATGAAAAGAAACAACTTAAGTTTCTGCATTTGCATTAAAAAAAAAACGGCCTTTTGTGTAATTCAAAAGACCGCTTTTAACTTTATTTTAAACTAATTACTGTTTCTTGTATATATTGTAAATAGTATTAATGGTTTTAGTGTCTAAAACGGCATCAACTTCTGATTGAATGTAATGAAGTTTAAATGCGGTAATGGCAGCAGGAAGATTTTTTGTGTCGTATCCAATGATTCTTAAACCTTGTTCTGCATTGAAGTCAAGTGGCGCTTGTTCCAAAACATCATCGGGCCAAATTCCAAAGCCATTTACTGCCAAAAGTTTCCAAGGAAACAAAGCACTCGGGTCTTTTTTTCTGGTTGGTGCAATGTCTGCATGACCAAGAATGTTTTGCGCAGGAATATTATAATCCTTTTTAAGTTTTGTCAACAAAGCCAAAAGACTTATGATTTGGTTGTCGGAAAAAGGTTGGATTCCGTTATTGTCCAATTCAATTCCTATTGATGCCGAATTGATGTCGCTGTTTCTACCCCAAATCGCATTTCCTCCATGCCAAGCTCGAAGATAATCATTGACCATTTGCACCACTCTTCCGTCATTGGCAATTACATAATGTGCACTTACTTGAGTTTTTGTGATTGTAAATGTTTTCAATGTTTGTGCCAAGGAATCTTGTGCGGTATGATGAATTATGATAAAATTTGGTTTTCTAAGATTAAAATTGACGGTGCTGATCCATTCAGTACTGATGCCATTTTGTAATGTTATGGGTGCCTTTATGGACAAAGTATCTTTGTAAAGTACCAGAGGATCTACCGGTGCCGGTTCAGTCGACGGCAATATTGTGGTGCTGCTAGTTTCCAACTTTGCAGCGTCCATGTTTGATATCTTTTTTTTGTAATTTCCAAGCTGTTGCTTGTATGATTTTTCACTTGCTTTATATGGATTTGTAGAACAAGAAGTAATTATAACTACCAAAAGCAGGTAAAAAAAAGGTTTATTTGTAAAATGTTTCATGCTATTTGAATGTGTTTAGTGTTCAATAAATTATTCTTGTTTCTCTTTCTCTTTCTCTTTAGCTTTTTCTTTTGCGTTAGATTTATCTTTAGATTTTTTCTGGTTTTTCCTGTCTTCTTTAAAAGCAATGTATTTTTCTCTTTGCTCTGGACTTAAAAATTGATTTATTTTTCTATCCGTAGTTTCTGAAAGTGCTTGAAAATTTTTTATTTGATCTTCATTGCTGAAGTCTTGTTTGAGCAAAACTCCTTGTGCTCTTAGGCTTTCTTTTAGAACGTTGGATATAGCGATTGTTTGAAGTTCATCAAGATTTAGGGCTGGTTTCATTTGTTCAATCAACAAGGCAACAGTCTCTTCAACTGGAACTTCTTTTGGTTTTTCCGGCTGTCCACCTTGATTCATTCCACCACTCATTTGGCTCATGGCGCTACCGTGATTATAACCGCCACCTCTGCCGTAGCCATTGTTGCCATAGCCATATCCGCCATATTGGGCAGAAACCGTGGTAATGGATAACAACATAAATAGAAAAACTAGAAATGAGTGAGTTGTTTTCATGGTTTATATTTTTAAAATTAAATAGGTTCGGCAAATAAATCAAATTCTGTGGCATCCGTAACTTTAACCATAACAAATTCCCCGGTTTTCACGTAATGTTTGGAAGCATCGATAAGAACTTCATTGTCCACGTCAGGACTGTCAAATTCAGTTCGTCCCACGAAATGCTCACCTTCTTTTCTGTCAATAATACACCGGAAAGTTTTGCCAATTTTCTCTTGGTTCAGATCCCAGGAAATTTGTGATTGGATTTCCATAATTTCGTTGGCACGACTTTGTTTTACGTCATCTGGAACATCGTCAACCAAATCGTAAGCACTGGTATTTTCTTCGTGTGAATAGGTAAAACAACCCAGTCTTTCGAATTTCATTTCTTGAACCCAATCCCTCATAATTTCGAAATCTTCTTGCGTTTCGCCAGGATAACCAACGATTAAAGTGGTTCTGATGGTCATTCCGGGAACTGCTTCGCGGAACTCTTTCAGTAATTTGGTTGTTTTTACTTTTGTTGTGCCACGCTTCATCGATTTCAAAATAGAATCCGAAATGTGTTGCAACGGAATATCAATATAATTGCAAATCTTTGGCTCACGCTTCATAATTTCCAAAACATCCATCGGGAAACCGGTAGGGAAGGCGTAATGCAAACGAATCCATTCGATTCCTTCGACTTTTACCAAGGCTTCCAATAATTCGCCAAGATTTCTTTTTTTGTATATGTCCAAGCCGTAATACGTCAAATCTTGCGCAATCAAAATCAATTCTTTTACGCCGTTTTTAGCCAAACCTTCGGCTTCTTTGACTAATTTTTCGATAGTTTGCGAAACGTGTTTTCCGCGCATTAATGGAATGGCACAAAAACTGCAAGGTCTATCGCAACCTTCGGCAATTTTGAGGTAAGCATAATTTTTTGGGGTCGTTGTCAAGCGTTCTCCCAATAATTCGTGTTTGTAATCGGCTCCCAAAGCTTTTAGTAATGCAGGTAATTCGGTGGTGCCAAAAAATTGGTCCACGTTGGGAATTTCTTTTTCCAAATCGGGTCTGTAGCGTTCCGACAAACATCCAGTGACAAAAACTTTGTCTACTATTCCCTTTTCTTTTTTGTCTGCATATTCCAGAATCATGTTTACGGATTCTGCTTTGGCATTGTCGATGAATCCACAGGTATTGATGACAACGATGTTTCCTTCTTCTTCGTGCGCGACATCTTTTCCGCTGGCTCGAAGTTGACCCATTAGTACTTCGCTGTCATATACATTTTTCGAACACCCAAGAGTGATTACGTTAATTTTATTCTTTTTTAAAGATTTGGTTCTCATAGATTTATAATCCCTATAATTTGGGAATTTTGCAAAATTACAATTTTTATTTTAAGAAGTACAAACCTTTATTTTTTTAGGAATGTTCACTACTACTATTCAGTACAATCTTTTTTGTTTTTTGCCTAAGTTTATTCGTATATTTTTTAACAAAAAAACCACTTCAAATGAAATGGCTTTCTGTTAAATTAATGTTTGATATTTTACAATTCAAACAACAAGGTCATTGAAACGTTATTGTTTTTGGTATTGATTTTGGCTCCATCAGTAAATCCTTGGGTAAAAAATCCTTGTTGCGAATTTCTTTCTGCATAAGCATAAGCAACGTCTAATTTGAATACGCCAAAGTTATAGCCCAATCCTCCAGAAAAACTGTTCAAATCACCTATTGTATTTGAGTTTTTGTATGGACCTTCTTCAAAACGATATCCGCCTCTAAGACTCCATTCCTTGATTTTGTATTCGGCACCAATTCTTAATTCACCCGAAGTGCTGAGAATGTTGTTCATTTCGCTGTTCAAGCCTCTATAATAGACATCATTTTTGGGTTGAAATTTAGTGTTTCCATAATTTTTTATAGAATAATCAATACTAATTAATCCAGTTTTTCCAAAAATCTGGGCAAAACTTCCCGTAAACTTGCTTGGAGTTTGTAATTTGTATGGTGCATAATAATTGACAAGTTGTGGATCGACTACATCTGCAGGTAATTGTCCTCCTGAATTGGCACTCACGGCAGCTAAATTTTGAGAAAATTCATCGCTTAAGTTGTACCAAGTTGGCGATTCATATGCTAATCCTAAACGTGTATTGGTAGTGACTTTTCCAATAACCCCTATTTGAAAAGAAAATCCTGTTCCGTAGGTATATAAATTATTGTCAAAACGTAAATTTTTCACGGTATAATCGAGACCCAAAGGGTTGTTGTTTCTTTCGTAAAAACTGGTAGAACGATAGAAATCAGTGAAATGCGAATTTAAGTTTATCCCGAAATACAATTTGTCTTGATAAGAAGAGGCCATGTTGAAGGATAATTTTCCGTTGTATCCATTAGTGTAAATACCGTTTTCTTGATAATAATTTCCTCCCGAAGTTACGTTCGAAACATATTGTGAATTATTCGGATTTGTGTTGTCAACAGGATTGATTATATAGGCTTGGTAACCCAAAAAAGCTTGTTGTCCACCGTTATCTAGTTCTCCATAATTGGAGTTGTCCAAAACACTTAGAGGCACGCCATTTGCATAACTTAAAAAATAGCCATCAACTGAATTTGTTGGGTTCACACCGGAAGAAAAGATGGAATTATCAAAATTATTCGTGTTTTCGTAATTTATTGAAAAGGAGATTTTTTTCCAGTTGTTATTTGAATTTTGGTTTTTGAAAACGAATACACCTCCAATTTGATTCAGATCGAAAGAATTATCGCTAATCGAAGTATTGGTTCCGAAATAATTGGAATTATTTTTTACGTTAAAATTGCTTAAGGTTGCTGCAATTTGGTTGTTTGAAAAAACGGCAGAACCTGCCGGATTTATGTTTATTGAGGATAAATCACCGCCAAGAGCTCCAAACGCTCCGCCCATAGCTCTAAAACGTGCCGTTCCGCTTAAATTGTCTTGTGCATAACGAACAGCGTCGATTATTTCTTGTGATTGTGCAGCGCTGAAAGTGAAACCGGCAAATAGCAGGAATATGTATTTTTTCATGTTTAGTTTGATTAGAGTTGTCTTTTTTATTTTACAAAACTTAAAAGTAATTATCTTCTTCCACCGCCACCTGTTGATCTTCCGCCGCCACTGTATGTTCCGCCGCCGCCAGATGATCTTCCGCTACTGTAATTGCTGTTTGAACTTGGGCTATAGGATCTTGTGGGAGTATAGTTTTGGCTTCTGGAACTGTTAGTGTTTACATTGGTGTTTGTATTGGCATTCGTTCTTGTTCGTGCCGAAGTATTATTTTGAGACGTTGAATAATCTCTCGTCATAAATGAAGAATCGTCTCTTGTCCTGCTATTTGTGGAACCTCTTCTAAAATTAGTGTAGTTCGTTCCTCTGGTGGTAGTGTTGGCAGGATTTTGAGAATATCTATTATTGCCATAAACTCCATTGGCATAAGAAGAACCTCTTCGACTGGAATTATAAGAATAATTATTGTTGTAGCTATATCCATAATAAGGATAGCCGTGTCCATAGTGAGGATAACCGTAGCCGTAATAAGGATAGCCGTATCCATAATAAGGATAACCCCATCCATAACCATAATAAGGATAGTCCCAACTGTATCCATAATAAGGATAGCCCCATCCATAACCATAGCCATAATAAGGATAGTTAAAACCGAGACCAAAACCAATAGACATACTCCAAGGTTCAGTATATATATTTACAGAAGTTGTTGTGGGATTGCTTCCCCAGCTAGGATAGTCTTGATTTGAAACTTGAACAGTGTCGTTAGTGATGTTATTTTCGGTTTGCAAAGATTTAAAATATTCTTTATAACGATTGCTTGAAATTTCCTGAACTTCTTTTTCGGTATTTCCATATATTCCATCGGTATCATAATAGGAACTATTTTGATACGAACCACATGATGCTGCAAGAAGGCTTAAAAATCCAATTAATGAATAAAAGGCAGCATTTCGGGAGAAAAAAATATTAGTTTTCATATCTGTGGGATATTTTATTGTTGCACATTACAAAAATAGTTAGTTTTGCTGAACTATTCAGTTAAAAAAAATAAAAACAAAATTTGTGCCAAACTATTCAATATGAGCAAGAACCTTACCACACGAGCAGAAGATTATTCAAAATGGTATAATGAGCTGGTTGTAAAAGCCGATTTGGCTGAAAATTCAGGAGTTAGAGGCTGTATGGTTATCAAACCTTATGGTTATGCAATCTGGGAAAAAATGCAAGCAGAATTAGATAGAATGTTCAAAGAAACAGGACATCAAAACGCTTATTTTCCTTTGTTCGTTCCCAAAAGCATGTTTGAGGCTGAAGAGAAAAATGCGGAAGGTTTTGCCAAAGAATGTGCCATCGTGACTCACTATAGATTAAAAAACGATGCTGATAATCCAGGCAAGTTAATGGTTGATCCCAATGCAAAATTGGAAGAAGAATTAATCGTTCGTCCCACAAGTGAAGCCATAATTTGGTCAACTTATAAAGGCTGGGTTCAATCCTACAGAGATTTACCGTTGCTGATAAACCAATGGGCCAATGTTGTGCGATGGGAAATGAGAACACGATTGTTTCTTAGAACAGCCGAATTCTTGTGGCAAGAAGGACATACGGCACATGCAACAAAAGCAGAAGCGGTTGAAGAATCTGAAAAAATGATGAATGTATATGCCGATTTTGCCGAAAATTTTATGGCAATTCCAGTGATAAAAGGATTGAAAACCGAAACAGAACGTTTTGCTGGAGCCGAAGAAACCTATTGCATTGAAGCTTTAATGCAGGACGGAAAAGCTTTGCAGGCTGGAACTTCACATTTCTTGGGGCAGAATTTTGCTAAGGCTTTTGACGTGAAATTTGCCAATGCAGAAGGGAAACAAGAACACGTTTGGGGAACTTCTTGGGGAGTTTCCACTCGATTGATGGGAGCATTGGTGATGACACATTCCGATGATCAAGGATTGGTTTTGCCTCCTACTTTGGCACCAATTCAGGTGGTAATTGTTCCCATCTATAAAACGGAGGAACAATTGAATGAAATCTCCATTGTTGTGAATGAATTGGTTTCGGAATTCAAGAAACTAAATATTTCCGTGAAATTTGACAATAGAACAACCCAGAAACCAGGATTTAAATTTGCAGAATGGGAATTGAAAGGTGTGCCGGTTCGAATTGCAGTAGGTCCAAAAGATTTAGAAAATGGAACTTTTGAGGTGGCTAGAAGGGATACTTTGTCCAAAGAAGTGGTTACTAAAGACGGAATCGTGACTTACATAAGCGATTTGTTGGCGCAAATTCAAAAAGATTTGTTCCAAAAAGCTTTGGATTACAGAAATTCCCACATCACCGAAGTAAACAGTTTTGAGGAGTTTAAAACAGTTTTAAACGGCGAAGGAGGCTTTGTTTCAGCACATTGGGATGGTACGGCAGAGACGGAAGAAAAGATCAAGGAAATTACTAAAGCAACCATAAGATGTGTTCCTTTGGATAGAGTAGAAGAGGCGGGAAGCTGCGTTTTTACTGGTAATTCATCGGTTGGAAGGGTGTTGTTTGCGAAGGCTTATTAAAAAAAAACAAAAAAACATACTTCAGCTATTGTGCGAATAGAAAATAGTTGTATTTTTGCATCCGCAATACGCAAGTAGGTCCCTTCGTCTATCGGTTAGGACGCCAGGTTTTCATCCTGGTAAGGGGGGTTCGATTCCCCCAGGGACTACAAAACTCATCAAAATGAGTATAAATATTTGAAAATATAAGCATAATGGTCCGTTCGTCTATCGGTTAGGACGCCAGGTTTTCATCCTGGTAAGGGGGGTTCGATTCCCCCACGGACTACAATTAGTTGTAAATAAGTTTTATAAAATAAAGATTGGTGTCTCCTGTTTTTATTTTATTAGTTAAAACCAAAGTGATTGTAAAAACAATTGTGGGAGGTTTTTCTTTTTTAACTGATAGTTTATAATAATTATTACAATTAAAAATAAAAGAAAAAATGGCAAATCACAAGTCAGCATTAAAAAGAATTAGAAGTAACGAGAAAAGAAGAGTATTAAACAGATACCAACACAAAACTACTCGTAATGCAATTAAAGCATTAAGATTAGCTACAGATAAAGCAGATGCTACTTCAAAATTATCAAGCGTAATCTCAATGATAGATAAATTAGCTAAAAAGAATATCATTCATGATAACAAAGCGTCTAATTTAAAGTCTAAATTAACGAAACATGTTGCTAAATTGTAATATTTGCAACTTATATCATTAAAAAAAAGCTCTCAGAAATGAGAGCTTTTTTTATGTGTTATTGTTAAATTATGCCCTTTACATATTCGAGCATTTCTTGCGAAATGGGTTTTGACAAAAAATCAATAACCATTGGGTATTTTTTTGATTTTTCTAAATCTTCCGGATCAATTGTCGAGGAAAGAATAATGACTTTTGTCTTGTTGTAATCATCATACTCTGAAGTGCTGAAACTTTCCAGAAACTCCCAACCTCCCATTACTGGCATGTTTAAATCCAAAAAAATTAATTGAGGCTGCTTCTTCAACTCGTTGTTGGGACCAATCTCTTTGAGTGTATCGAAATATTGAAGGGCTTCTTCTCCATTTTTTGAAGTAGCTATTTCATTTGAAAACGAGGCTTTTTTAGTCACCATTTTGCATAACATCAGTGTTATGGGGTCGTCATCAATGAATAAAATTGAATCAAGCATATTTATTATTTATTTTTAAATGTTAATGTGAATGTGGTTCCAACATCTACTTTGCTCTCCAAGTTGATGGTTCCTCCCATGGTTTCCACTTGGGATTTAACAAGATATAAGCCCAGTCCTTTGCTGTCTGGGTGGTCGTGGAATCTTTGATAAAGACCAAAAATTTTATCTCTATTTCGTTCTAAATTGATTCCAATGCCATTGTCCTTAAAAATCAAAATGACATTATCGTCAATTTGATTGGCTGTAATGTGTATTTTTAATTTTCGGGTTTCAGATTTGTATTTTATGGCATTAGTCAAGAGGTTCAATAGAATACTCTCCAAGTACGATTTGTTCGTGTTTAAAAAGGAAACTTCTTCAAAATTAAATTTTATTATTGGCTTGTGTAAACCTATTAAAAAATCCAATTGACTAAAAACATCTTCAAAAACATCCTTTAACATAAGGTTTTCTTTTTCGATGGAGGGGTTGTCCTTTATGATAATTACTTTTACCAAGTCATTGATTGTGTCATTTAATAAATGGGTTGATTTATTGAAACCATCCAAAATTTCTTTTAGTTCTTCGTTTTCAACAGGAATGTCTTCCATTAAATTTAATAATCCGGTTAAGTTTGATAACGGAGCTCTAAGATTGTGTGAAGTTATGTAAGAAAATTGTTGTAAATCTTTGTTGTTTTGTGTTAATTCCCGAATGAGTTGTTCTTTTTCTACTTCTTGTTTTTTCTGTTCTGTGATGTCTCTTTGTATGGAAACCCAATGCGAAAGTTCTCCATCTGAATTATAAACAGGCAACATAGAGAAGTTTACCCAGTATTCTTCTTTGTTTTTTGTATAACTGATGGTTTCTACTTGGCTTTCTTTTTTGTTTTTTATGGCGCTGACTAGTTTGCTGTATTCTTGGCTATCAGAATTCGGGCCTTTAAAGATGTTTGGGGATTTTCCAATAATTTCATTCGAATCGTATCCAGACATGACTGAAAATGCTGGATTGACATATACTATTTTAGGGATGTTACCGTCACATAAATCAGGTTCGGTAATAATTACGGAATCTTTGGTGTGCGTAATTACGGTTTCCAAGAGTTTTAGTCGTTGTTCTTCTTCTTTTTGTTTGGTTATGTCTTGTATGGCTCCAATCATTCTCACTGATTTACCATTTTCATCCTTTAGTATAAATCCTCTATCCAATACATATTTATAAGAACCATCGGCACACTTAAATCGATATTGATCTTGCCATTTTTCAGTTTTTTGTTCTATGAAAGAATAAAGTTTTATGGACATTTTGATACTGTCTTCTGGATGGATATTTTCAAACCACCATTCGGAACTGTTGCCTACATGCTCTTTATTGTATCCAAATATTTTTTCAATTCCTTTATTCCAAGTCATGCTGTCTTCTTGTATTTTCCAATCCCAAATAGTATCACTGGTCGCTTTTGATACGATGTCATACCTTTCATTGGATTCTTTGATTTCATCGTTTGTTTTCTTGAGTTTTTCAAAAACTTTAGAGTTTTGAATGTCATTCTTGTATAAAAGATATTTAAGAATTATTCCTGAACCCAATATAAAGATGATGTCTTTTATGAAATTAGCAATTGGTAGGGATTGCGGGGAAATATATTTTATAATCATTTTGTGGCTAATAGTAGCCAACAATAAGGATATAAGAATATAGATTATGGTTATTTGATTGGTCCTGTTTTTCATTATTCAAATATAATTAATTATAAGGTAATTATTAAACATCAAACAAAACTTATTTAAAATAGCTTGTTTTAGTGCTTTTAGGTCAAGAAAAGGCAAACTATTGCATAAAGATTTTTTTTATGAAAATAAAGTGTACCTTTGCAACCTCAAAAAAAATCAGATGGAAGCTATTAGAAACATTGCAATTATTGCCCACGTCGATCACGGTAAAACCACTTTGGTTGATAAAATTATGTATCACTGTCATTTATTTCGTGACAACGAAAACACCGGTGACTTAATTCTTGACAACAACGACTTGGAGCGTGAAAGAGGTATTACAATTACATCTAAAAATGTTTCGGTACTTTATAAAGGAACAAAAATCAATATTATTGACACTCCCGGTCACGCCGATTTTGGTGGAGAAGTAGAGCGTGTTCTTAATATGGCTGACGGTGTTTGTCTTCTTGTGGATGCTTTTGAGGGACCAATGCCCCAAACGCGTTTTGTGTTGCAAAAAGCACTTGACCTTGGTCTAAAACCTTGTGTAGTAATTAATAAAGTGGATAAAGAAAACTGTACTCCTGAAGAAGTTCACGAAAAAGTTTTCGACTTAATGTTCGAATTAGGTGCAGAAGAATGGCAATTGGATTTTCCAACGGTTTATGGTTCAGCCAAAAACAACTGGATGTCTGATGACTTCAATGTTATCACGGAAAATATCGAGCCTTTATTGGATATGGTAATAGAAAACGTTCCTGCTCCAAAAGTTTCTGAAGGAACGCCACAAATGTTGATTACATCATTAGATTTCTCTTCTTTTACAGGTCGTATCGCCATTGGTCGTCTTGAAAGAGGGGTCTTGAAAGAAGGAATGCCAATTTCTTTGGTAAAAAGAGACGGAAAAATAACAAAATCAAGAATTAAAGAATTGCATACTTTTGAAGGTCTTGGCCGTAAAAAAGTGCAAGAAGTAATTGCTGGAGATATTTGTGCCATAATAGGAGTTGAAGGTTTTGAAATTGGTGATACCATCGCTTGTTTTGACAATCCTGAAGCTTTGCAAACCATTGCCATTGATGAGCCTACAATGAGTATGTTGTTTACCATCAATGACTCTCCGTTCTTTGGTAAAGAAGGAAAATTTGTAACTTCTCGCCATATTAGAGATAGATTGACAAAAGAATTGGAAAAAAACCTGGCCATGAAATTAGGC
>NZ_PNNA01000095.1 GCF_013823965.1 Flavobacterium sp. | reverse complement strand
AAATTTCAAATCACTTCTAAAACGACTCTCCTGCGTTGAGATAAAACGCTTTGGAAAGACGACCCCAAGCATAATTCATGACTAAATTGGTGCGGGTTGCTTTATCTATTAAAATTCTTAAACCAACTCCCACTGCAGGTTGAACATATTGGAAAAGCCGAATATCCCGATCTTTGTCACTTGCAGAAGTTAAATTGCCAAAGACGGTTCCGCTGATTAAATTATTGCATTTGATGGGAAATCGGTATTCGGTTTCAAAATAGACCATTTTTTGACCGCGAAATAATCCCTGTGTATACCCTTTTCCGCTTCGGCTGCGTTGATCCCAACCTATGGAAGGTAAATTCAAATAAGGAACAACACCGGAGGTCACAAACTGACCCGTTGCCCACACACTAAACACATGCTGTTTGTTGTATTTACTCAAAGGCATGAAATAACGATACTCCATAAAAAGCAAATTACTCGCATGTTGGTTTTCATTAAAAGCGGGATTAATTCGATAATTGATATTGGCAAACATCCCCTTATTGGTATTGATCTGGTTGTCTCTAGAATCGTAAAGTAAATTTAGACTCAGGCCATTGACAAAATATTCATTTTCATTGTAGCCGTATTTCTTGCTATAAATGTAGTGATTCGTAAATTGTTGGTTTGCAATGTCAAGATTGGTATCCGTTATTGTGGTGTACCAATCCAAGTGTACGCCAGCACCCACATAATAATTGTTTTTAATTTCCCAGGAGGCAGTCTGGTGAAACTTTAAATAATTATAATCCATTGGTTCCTTTAAATCGTTTAAATCAAAATTTTCGACTTCGGAAGCACGGGGAATAATATCCGTTCCCAATCCATAATTGGCCTGCGAAAAAATGTAAAAACGCCAGTCACCACTCAAAAATATTTTATTGTTTTTGAGCATCACGCTGTTCTTGAAATTAAGGAGCAACTGTTTTTTTTCAGTGTAAGTGGCTCCTAGATTTACGGAAGAATATTTATCATTTGCCTTCTTTCCCTTAAAAGTATATTGGGAAACAAAACCATAGGAAAACCCCGTGGCAGGCTGTGAACCAATAATGGGTATGACAAGAAAAAAATTGCTTTTTGCCGGTTTCAAAACAAGAACGGAATCTTTCTTTTTAAAAAGTTCCGGAAGTGATTTTTCGGGACAATACTTTGTGGAATCAATTGCAGTTTGGGCTTGGCCACAAAAGGAAATCAAAGTTGCCAGCAGCAAGCTGAAGCTTAAAAAGTGTCTTCTTTTCATAAAAAATAGTATGCCACAAATTTAAACAATTATAAGATGATTGGCATAATTTAATTTTTGTGCCTCAAAAGATAATTTTGTTCAAGAGAAATTTTAAACAAAAAACAGGAAATTAAGCTTCTAAAATCGCTCTTTTTTTATGCAATCGCGACCTCCATTTTCACTGATTAATAAATCTTGTTGCTAATTTAGAAATCCGTTGAATCTTGGAATTCCAATTTAAATGCAACTAACTGGGCTTTATCCTGATAAAAGCAACAAAATCCATTTGAAATGAAAATTTATTTGACTAAAAACAGAATATATCCTTCATTTTATTGCCTATAAAACATAGAAAAATCGTACTTTAGCGAGACAACAATCTTCCAAAAAAGATAAAAACAACCAATACAATGAAAGACGACACAGGTTATTCAATGTTGCGCAATCCCCGCTGCTATAAGGGAACCGCTTTTACCCAAGAAGAAAGAGAAAAATATGGATTACTGGGAATGTTGCCCGATAAAATTGAAACCATCGAAACGCAAATCACGAGGGTTCAAGAACAGTTGGACAATTTAGAAAAGCCCCTCAATAAATACATTTACTTAATGCAATTGCTGGAAACCAATGAAACGCTTTTTTTCAAGGCTATCACTAGTGAACCTGCCAAATTTTTGCCGTTAGTGTACACGCCTACCGTAGGTTTGGCCTGCCAGCGAATGGGACATATTGCAAGACGCCCAAGAGGTTTATACATTTCCATAGACCAAAAAGACCATATCAAAGATATTCTGAGAAACTGGCCAGAAAAAGACATTCGCTTTTCCGTTGTAACCGATGGCGGCCGCATCTTGGGATTGGGTGATTTGGGAATCAACGGAATGGGAATTTCCATTGGTAAACTCATCTTGTACAGCAGTTGTGGTGGCGTACCACCAGAGCATACTCTTCCCATAGTTTTGGATGTGGGAACCAATAACGAAGAATTTTTAAACGATCCGTTGTATCCTGGATTAAATCGCAAAAGAATTCGAGGTAAAGAATTTGATGATTTTATAGCCGCTTTTGTGGAGGCGATGTACGAAGTTTTCCCAAAAATTTGTATTCAATGGGAAGATTTTACGGGAGTGGATGCCATCCGCATTTTAAATACTTATCGGGACAAAGTATGCACCTTCAACGATGATATTCAGGGAACGGCTGCCATTGCCACGGCTGGTTTTATATCCATCAGTCGTTTGATGAAAAAATCGTTTGTCGATCAACGCTTTTTATTTATGGGGGCTGGAGCGGCAGCTTTTGGCATAGCCGACATGTTGCTTAAAAAATTTATCAAGGATGGCTTGACTCGAGAGGAAGCATTAAAACAAATTTGGATGTTTGACATCAACGGCTTGTTGGTTAAAAGCAGGACAGACTTGGCGGAACACCAGTTGCAATTTGCCCATGATGCAGAACCTTCGGATAGCTTTGCAGAGGCCATCTTGAAAATCAAACCCACCGCCATTGTAGGAGTAAGCACCGTGGGAGGAGCTTTCAACAGCCAAGTCATCGAAAATATGAGTGCCGTAAACGAACGTCCCATTATTTTTCCCTATTCTAATCCTACCACCCATTCAGAATGTACGGCAGAACAAGCCTATACTTGGAGTAAAGGAAAAGCTATTTTTGCCAGTGGCAGCCCTTTTGCACCGGTGCACTACAAAGGCAAAACGTTTACGCCTGGACAAGGAAACAATGTTTTTATTTTTCCGGCATTGGGAATGGCCATTTTTGCTACCGAAGCCAAACGAGTAACGGATGAAATGCTCTTGACTGCGGCCGAAGCTGTTGCGCAACAAGTGACCCTCAAGGATTTTGAAAAAGGATTGATCTATCCCAACGTGAATAATATTTTAAATGTATCCATGCTGGTAGCCGAAAAAGTAGCGGAATATATTTTTGACAATGGCTTGGCCAGTGTAGAAAAACCCAATAACATCCGAGATTTCATTAAAAGCAAAATGTATGTGCCTTGTTACAATACAAATTTTTGATGGAATTCTTTAGTTTATGTCATAAAATAAAGATCCAAAAACACTGTCAAATGCAACATTGCAATTTAGTTTATAAATACAATCTGGGATAATACAAAGACGATATTGTTTTGTTTTTCTAAAAAACTAAAGATATTTTAAGACAACTTTAATTTTTTATACTTTTATAATCCCTAATATTGTAAAAATAATCTAATTTAAATACCATGAAAAAAATAATCTTCTCCATTGTGTTACTTATTGCCGTAATCATTGGATGCAAAACAAAAAGCACCTCAAACGATTCCAAGAGTTTAAATCTTGTTTTCGAATCCAAAAGCAACAGTAGCGTAAAAGGAACTGCCACTTTCACACAAAAGAATGGCAAAGTGACTTTTGTGGCCAAGTTATCGGGTTTGACTCCCGGAATTCATGCCATTCACATTCACGAAAAATCAGATTGTACGGCTGCTGACGGAAGTTCGGCTGGTGGACATTGGAATCCAACCTTCAAAAAACATGGTAAATGGGGAGTTGGCGAATACCATAGAGGCGATATCGGTAATTTCATCGCTGATGAACAAGGAAATGGAACCATCACCATGACCACTGATGAATGGACCATTGGTGGCGAAGATGCAACTAAAAACATTCTTGGAAAAGGATTGATCGTGCATCAAGGTGCCGATGATTTTGTTTCGCAACCCGCCGGAAATGCTGGTGCTCGAGTGGCTTGCTCCGCTATTATAAAATAAGTCATCACATAAAAGTCTTTGCAAAACCGTCATGTTAAAATGAACATGACGGTTTTTTAATTATAAATTGACAAGGAAACCACAAAATATCATAGCTTTGCAACTCAAAATTAAGCAATGATTAACCCGTCGGCAGTTGGTTGGATAGACAAATTTTTCTTGAAGCAAAAACCATCCTTGCTTCCTGTAGCCCTGCAACCCAATATATTTTACAAAAAAGTCAGGGAAACCGGTTTCATATACGGACACATCGTTTCTTTTGACACGCCAGCCCCAATAGTGACAAAAGGCTGGGTCGAAAATGAAATTTCTAAAGTAGCCCTGCTCCATACTTTGCACGGAATTTATGCGCTGACGACAAACGAAAATAATCCTGAAAAATTCATTGCACAAGCGGTGACTTTCTATAATGAAATGAATCCGCAAGGCTTTAATTTGCTTAAAAAAGTATTGCCGGACAGCTCAGCTTCCCTGGACTTGGAGAAAATAATCGACAGTCGCGTTCAAACCAATATCGACATCATCAGCAAAAATTTTTCGCATATTGTTACCAATGCGTTGCTTTTTATAGATGTTTTGGCTTTTCGCCAATACTTGATTCACGGAGCAATTCCTGAAAAATACCTTAAAAAAATAGAAGAAACCATCGTGAGCATCGTTTCGCTGGCGTTGAAAACCAAATCCAACAAGTCGAAATACGACGATTTATTGATCAAACTTTTTGAATCCTCCGTACGTTACAGCAAGTTTTCAAAAGTAAACATTAAAAACCTCGAAGAACTGAAACTGGATTATTTCACCAATGAATTGGAACAAAACTACCTCATTGACTTGGCTGGAATGGCATTGTGGAGTGATGGAATCATTGAAAAAAATGAAGCTTATTTTCTGTACAAATTAGCCGAACTGATGCGTGTTCCCGATATTTTTGTCACCGAAAGTATCGATAAAACAAACGAATTTATCAACAATTACAAAAACGAAATTCCCTATTTTAAATATTCCAATCCGGTCAAACATTTTTATGACCAAACCACGCAAACTGTTGTAAAACTGATTACCCGAAACAAAAACAGATTGGTGAAAGAAATCATTCAAAGCAAGGAACTAATGCTGCTTTTGGCCTATTCCACCCGAAGAGATTTAGATGAAAAAGAAAAGAAGAAAGTAAGAAAACAGTTGTTGGATATTTGCAAAACGATTCCTTCATTGGCCATATTTTTGTTGCCGGGAGGCAGTTTGTTGCTTCCCATTTTCATCAAATTTATTCCCACATTATTGCCATCTGCTTTCAATGAAAATCTGGATAATGACGATTAAGAGTTTGTTTCGTTTTAAGATAGAAAACTTTTTACTTCTAAAAAAAATTGAACCACGAATTCACAAATTCGTGGCGTAATTTGTAAATTCGTGGTTACTAATTAAATTCTTTGCTGGTCGAAGTTATTTATTTAAAACTTTAATTGATACACATCGTCCAAATCCTTGTCAGAACTAAAATTCACGTTCAAATCAGTTACAAATCCTGAATTTAATCCATAAGCCCAACCGTGAAGCGATAACTCCTGGCCGTTTTTCCAAGCCGATTGCACAATCGATGTTTTGGCTAAATCACATACTTGCTCGATAACATTCAATTCAACAAATCTGTTGAAACGCTCCGTTTCGTCCTTGATGCTGTCTAATTCCACTTTATGAAGGCGATAAACGTCCTTGATGTGACGAATCCAGTTGTCAATGATGCCAACGGAATCATTTCCCATGGCGGCTTTGATACCTCCACAACCATAATGCCCACAAACCAATACATGTTTCACTTTCAAAACATTGACCGCATAATCCAGCACACTCAACATATTCATGTCGGAATGCACCACCATATTGGCAATATTTCTATGTACAAAAACCTCTCCCGGCTTTGCACCAATAATTTCGTTGGCTGGAACCCTACTGTCCGAACAACCTATCCAAAGCAACGGAGGCGTTTGCCCCTTGGCTAAATCCGTAAAATAATTCGGGTCTTCTGCCAGTGTGGCTTCCACCCATTCAATATTATTTTCTAATATTTTTTTATAAAAATCGCTCATTGCTGTCTATTAATTATGCTTTACCAAATGTAAAAAAATTAATCGTTAGTTAGCCAATAAGGAAATTTGATTTAAAATATTTATTCTTGCTGCCAAGCTTTCAACATCCAAATTATTTTTTCTTGCTCAACTATAAAATCACCTATCATCGAATTAGTTCCTTCGTCATCAATCTCGCCGGATTTTTTCAAGATAACTCTTTCTATAGCAAGCAATTTAGTCAACGAAGCAACAATTAACTCGATGGCTTTTTCATCTTGATGAATATTTTTTCCTATTTCAAGCTGGTTATGCTTGATGTAATCTTCGAATGTATGAAGCGGAATTCCGTCTAAAGTCAACACACGCTCTGCAATTAAATCTATTTTTAATTGGCTGTCGTTGTACAATTCTTCAAATTTTAAATGCAAATCGAAAAAACGTTTTCCTCGAATGTTCCAATGCAAACCTCTCAAATTTTGATAATAGATTTGAAAATTGGCCAATAAAACATTTAATTCCGCAGACAAAATTGCGGCTTCTTTAATAGGTAATCCAATGCTGTTTAATTTCATGATTTCTAATTTTTAACAAATTTAAAAAATAACAAAGCCAACATACTATAAATTAAATTGATTGTTTTTATATTTACATCATAAAATACTATACAATGACAATTACTCAACTACAATATGTTTTGGCTGTGGCCGAACATAAAAATTTCACTCTTGCCGCCGAAAAATGTTTTGTCACCCAACCCACGTTGAGCATGCAAATCCAAAAAATAGAAGAAGAACTCAATGTCCAAATATTTGACCGAACCAAAAAACCAATCCAACTTACTGAAATTGGGCATAAAATTGTAAATCAAGCCAAAAATATTGTCATTGAAGCCGACAGGATAAAGGATATTGTCGAGCATCAAAAAGGGTTTATTGGTGGTGAATTTAGATTGGGAATTATCCCGACAATTATGCCAACACTTTTGCCAATGTTCTTGAATAATTTTATCAAAAAATATCCCAAAGTAAAACTCATCATCGAAGAATTAAATACTGACGAAATTATTCTTCGCTTAAAAAAAGGACATCTGGATGCTGCCATTGCCGCAACACCGTTAGAAGATGAAAAAATAAAAGAAATCGTGCTGTATTATGAACCATTTGTGGCTTATATTCCAGATAATTTTGCCATTTCGCATAAAAACGAAATTGAAGTTTCCGATTTAAACCTGGACGACATTCTCTTGTTGCAAGACGGCCACTGCTTCCGGGATGGGATTTTGAATTTATGCAAAACCCAAGATATCAATGTTTCGAACCCGTTTCAATTAGAAAGTGGCAGCTTTGAAACCTTGATAAAACTAGCCGATGAAGGACTGGGAACCACGCTTCTGCCCTATTTGCATACCTTAGATTTAAAAGAAAAAGACAAGTCAAAATTGAGACAGTTCAAAGAACCAAAACCAGCGCGCGAAGTAAGTTTGATTTATCCAAAAAACGAATTAAAAATCCACATAATTGATGCGCTTAGAAACACCATTTCAGGTGTTGTAAAAGGAGCTATTGCTTTTCAGAATGTTCAAATAATTAGTCCTATCCAGAAGAAATAAAATGAGGTGTTGCCTGAGTTTTAACAAAAAAAAGAACCGATAAGGTTCTTTTTTTTATGAATTTACAATCAATAGACACTGCTTTAATTCCGGCTTTTCCGATGTAAAGGATAAAAGCCATTCCCGTAATAACTCCATTTCGTAAGGCAACAAAGCTTTTATTGCTTTTTCTAATTCTTTGCAAAAAAGGGTGGGATCAAAACTGACTCTTTCGAGCACAGATTTAGTATAATCAAACATTACTTTAGACATAATAAATTAAGATTTAGGGTTAGATCCTGTTTTTTTAGGGCATTGTAAAAGTAGTTTATTTTTATCAGATTGTACTTGACTATAACGATATATTAACACATTTATTGTGTAAAAAAATAGAATTGCTTGAAATAAAATTTAAGTTTTTCTAGCCCGAAACATTTCTCGTTTTCCCGGTGGACCTTCGAGTTTTTCAACCGTGAAACCCACTTCTTTCATGCTTCTTTTCACGACACCACGGGCGGCATAAGTCACCAAAATGCCTTTTATTTTCAGGGAATTATACATTTTTCGAAAAATTTCCGTGCTCCACAATTCGGGTTGAACATCGAAACCAAAAGCATCAAAATAAATCAAGTCAAATTTTTCTAAATCGTCAATGTCTGCAAAAAACTGTTTCCTTTTGGTAAACAAAAAATCTTCCCGCAAAATTATTGGTTCTTCCCAGTTGCATTTGTGCATTTTATCGAAGATGGCACTTTCATTCTCGGCATTTAATTCCGGGATATAATTCATCAATCGTACTTCTTCGGGAGCAACCGGATATGCTTCGACTCCTATATAATCAATAGTTTGATTTATTTTTTTTGATTCCAAAAAAGTGATGAAGGCATTCAATCCTGTTCCGAACCCAATTTCTAAAATAGAAATGGTACTGTTTTCAAACAAGGAAAGACCGTTTTTTATAAATACATGTTGGGCTTCCTGGATGGCTCCAAATCTGGAATGATAGCATTCATCCCACTCTTCAATATGAATGGTTGTGGAGCCGTCAAGGGTTTGAATTATTTTTCTTTTCAAAATGCTCTGTTTTATTTTTTGCTTTTACTTGCATTGCTGTGCCAAATTTAACTAAATTCGATTATGTATAGCCATCAAAAACTCCTATTTATTATATATTTGATAAAATCAACTCGACATTTTTCCTAATTTTTGGAATCTAAATAAATCGCAGTTAAATGCTATAATTAATGTTTTTTTGACAAGGAATTTGATGATTTTTATTTAATTTTGCAAAACGAAATTATAAACCGACTTCTAATTTTTTACACGATTTTAAACATAATAACTAATCATGAGTGCAACACAAACCAACAAAATTGAAATAATAAAAGCCACTACTTCAAAAATAAAAGAGGTGGATTTTGATAATTTACATTTTGGAGCTGTTTTTACAGATCATTTATTCGAATGTGATTTTACAAATGGGGAATGGCAAAAACCAACCATCAAACCTTATGCTCCATTTTTATTGGATCCATCAGCAAAAGTTTTTCATTACGGCCAAGCCATTTTTGAAGGAATGAAAGCTTACAAAGATGAGCAAGATGACGTTTGGCTTTTTAGACCTGATGAAAACTTCAAGCGTTTCAACAAATCAGCCGTTAGAATGGCAATGCCTGAAGTTCCTGAAGAAATCTTTATGGAAGGACTGAAACAATTGCTGCAATTGGACAAGGAATGGGTAAAAAAAGGAAAAGGAAATTCATTGTACATAAGACCTTTCATGATTGCTACCGGAACTGGAGTGGTTGCGAGTCCGTCAAATGATTATAAATTCATGATTATTTTATCACCCGTAAATGTCTATTATTCTGGTGGTGTAAAAGTAACTATCGCAGAACATTACAGTAGAGCTGCCAATGGTGGTATTGGAGCTGCAAAAGCTGCTGGAAATTATGCCGCACAATTTTATCCAACGAATTTAGCCAACAAAGAAGGTTTTCAACAAATTATTTGGACGGATGATGCCACGCATACCAAACTGGAAGAAGCCGGAACAATGAATGTATTTTTTAGAATCAACGATACTTTATTGACTGCTCCCACAAGCGAAAGAATATTGGACGGCGTGACCCGAAAAACACTTATCGATTTGGCAAAAAGCGAAGGCATCAATGTAGAAGTTCGTTCTGTTTTAACAACTGAACTTATCGAAGCGTCCAAAAACGGTACTTTGAAAGAAATTTTTGGAGCCGGAACTGCTGCCGTGGTTAGTCCAATTTCTGGATTTTCATACCAAGATATTTATTATGAATTGCCACAAATTGAAGATTCAATGGCTTTGCTACTTAAAACTAAACTGACAAACATTCAACAAAAACTTGCCGAAGATACTTTTGGCTGGACTGTTAAAGTATAGTTGACAGATTTCAGTAATCAGTGTTCAGTTACTGTTTACAGAATTGGATTAAATATAAAAAGCAGTTTAAAGATGATTCATTTCATTTTTAAACTGCTTTTCTGCTTTGTGAAATCTTCTATCTTTCACCTAGTATTTTAGAGAAATCCGGTTTAAAATAATTTGGTCCTTTCATTACTTTGCCATCTTCGCGATAAATGGGTTTTCCGTCTTCGCCAAGTTTACTCATGTTGGAGCGTTGAATTTCGTCGAAAACTTCTTCAATTTTATGCTGCAAACCGTGTTCTATTATGGTTCCGCAAAGAATGTACATCATGTCTCCCAGCGCATCGGCGATTTCTATTAAATCATTATTCTGTACCGCTTCCAGGTATTCCTCGTTTTCTTCTTTCATCAAATTGTAACGAAGCCTGTTTTTACTTTCGCCCAAATCGGCTATTGGAGTTTCACTGTGACCAATGACGAATGCCGTATGAAATTCCTTTACTGCATTGATTTGCTTTTGCATAATTTTATTTGATTAAATGAGTGGGCAAATTAGTAACTTTTCCTAAACAAAACCTTAAATTTGTCCAAAAAATTATACACTATGTTTAGTCAAGGACAATTAGTATTTGCCGTTTGTTTTTTTGTTGCTTTTGTTATCGCAATGATTTTTGCCTATAGAAAAGATGCCAAGTTGCACCAATTATTTTACAAAGGAAATTACAAAATTTTGATTGGTTTTATCGTTTTCATCTTGATTTTATTTCTGATAAAAATATTTTTTAAACGGTAGTCCCGTTAATGGAACAATCCCCTCAATGATTGCATCAAGGGGATTGTTTTTTTAAAGATCAATGTATTTTTGGTTCAATATTTCCTCAAATTATTTTTAATTGACCGCTTTTTCCAATTGTCCAATTTTTTTCCAACTAGGATCAATATTTAAAGCTACTGCAATGTAAATATCTTTTTTACTAGAATTAAAAACTGTTCCTTGAGTCATTTGGGCGTTAATCTCATTTGGCGATAGATTATAAATTGCTCCAGTGATTGGGTCAACAATTAATCCAATTAATCCACCTATAAGTATATTTCCTAAATACCAAGCATTGAATTTTTTGGTTAAAGTGGTTTGAAAAGTTTGATATCCTTCCAGTTTAATCATTACGCTATGTTCGTTGTTTCTTGCAAGTTTCATTTCAAAAGGTGTTTTACCAACTTCTACTTCATCAATAAAAATAGATGCCGAGGAAGGATTACTGGAAAATTTCACGTTTTGTCTTGAACCCGAAATGATAGTTGCACAACTTGAAAATAATAGCGTTAAAGCTAATGAGCACGAAATAATAGTTTTTTTCATTTTATATAAATATTAATTAATTTGTAATTGATATTGGGATAATTTGGTGACATCTCCTTCATAAAAATAGAATTCCACTTTAATTCTATAGCAAGAACTCCAAAGATCTGGAGTTGATTTACTGATAACCTTAACAATATTTGCTCCATTTGCCCTTGCTAATTTTCTTGCACTGATTAGGTTGGTATTAAAATCACAACTTGTTGAAAATCCACTATCTCCATATTTTGCTTCCCCAATTTTTTTTGCATTCTCCGGAACTGGATTTTGGATATCTAAAAAAGCAACTTTGTCCTCAATTGTCAAAGGTTTGTATTGACTCGTAAAACTTGATTGAATGTTTGCTGCACAACTAATAAGCAAAAATGGTAAAATTGCAATACATAATCTTTTCATAAATATTCTTTTTTAAAATAATGTTTCCACGAAGTACATCTTAATTTCAAAGCATTGGCCACGATCAATAAACAAAAAAAAGTTAATCAATTGATAGCTAGATTATTATTTAACAATATTTGCTTTGCAATTAACGTCATTCAAATGTAAGAATTTATCTTAAATTTTTAAAATATTTTTTACATAAATTCCAAAAAAAAAGGATGCCCAAATCAGGACATCCTTTTCTGTAAAATCAAATGTTTTTTCTAGTTTTCCAGAGGTAAAAAACCGTAGTTTTTAGAATAGTTCAACATTTGTTCCACAAATGATTTTGGCTGTTTTACTTCTATTGAAAGAATGTTTCCTTTTGCATCCATTTTTGGAACCAAAACTGGATTCACAAAACCACTGTACGGTGCAGAATCAAATTGTTTGTTTCTTTCCAATACTTCAGCGTGTAGTTTTTGATCTACTTTTACACCATAATTTTCAACCAATGCTTTACCAGCTTCATAATCTCCCTCGGATTTTATGCGTTGAATTTCGCGTAACAATTGACCAAACAAATCGTGTAGTTTTTCATAATCCGTAATGTTGAAATAAGTTTTTTCATTACGAGTTAATTTCTCGATTACATTATCAGCTTTCCCTTTTTCGAAAACCCAGGCACTTACAAACTGACGGTTTCTCATGTGTGCTTCTTCAATATTGGTTCCTGGTTCCAAACGAACAAGCTGTGTCATCAATCCATTTCTGATGTAACTGTCATAAGACTCCATTCCCATTTTTTTCCAATCGTCAACCAAACCTAATTCCTGTAATTTTGGATCGTAAACAAAATACAATCCCACTAAATCAGCTCTTCCTTCTTCAAGAGCGGAAGCATAACTTTTAAGTGTTTCTTTTGGAGTTCCCACACCCGGATTTATTTGTCCCGATGCGTGACCTATCACTTCATGCAAAGCAGTGTGCATTTTATCGCCTAGTTCAGCATATTTTTCGGCCAAAGCGATTTCCTCGGCATCATTGGCAAACTCTTTTAATCTCCCTTTTCCGCCCGCTTTTGCATAAGAATCAATAATATTTCCCAAAGACACTGATTTTGAACCGTGTTCGGCACGAATCCAATCAGAATTCGGAAGGTTTACACCAATGGGTGTTGCAGGAGAAGAATCGCCCGATTCACCGGCAACGACAACCGTTTTATAGGAAACTCCAACCACGTTTTTCTTTTTGTGTTCCGGAATCAAAGGAGAATTATCTTCAAACCATTGGGCATTTTTAGAAACAACTTCCATTTTTTGGGACATGTCAAAATCTTTGATTTGGACCACACTTTCATAAGAACCCCTGTATCCCAAAGGATCATTGTATACTTCTATAAAACTGTTGATGTAGTCAATATTTCCCTCTGTGGCTTGCGACCAAGCGATGTTGTAGTCGTCCCAAGTTTTTAGATCTCCTGTTTTGTAATAACTTATAAGCAATCCTATGGCATCGCCTTGTTTTTGGTTTTCGGCAACACTTTTTGCTTTTTCCAACCAGTAAATGATTTTGTCGATGGCTGCTCCATACATTCCTTTGCTTTTCCAAACTTTTTCTTCTAATTGTCCTTTGGCATTGCGAACCAATTTAGAATTTAATCCATAAGAATAAGGTCTTTTTGGATCTGGACTGGATTTTTTGGCATAGAAATCTTCGACTTCCTTTGCTGTAATTCCTTTGTCATAAAAATTGACTGCAGAACCTTCCAACAATCCTTTTGATTCATCTAGATTCACCTTTTTTGCATCGGCATCATTAAAGATGACGTCAACAATTGCTGGCGAAAGGCTTGTTTTAGTGGCTTTCATCAACCCATTGAAATACTCTTTTGAAAAACCGGCTTTAATTTTATCATTGGAGTAATGGTGGTGAATTCCATTGGCAAACCAAACTCTTTTTAGATAAATTTCAAAATTTTTCCAATCTTCTGAAGTTTTGTTTCCTTTATAATTAACATAAATATTCTCGAGTGCTTTTCGAATTTTCAGGTTATTTTTATAATGTTGGTCATAAATGATATCACGACCAGAATATCCAGCTTGGGTAAGGTAATAAACTAATTTTTGTTCTTTTAGCGTTAGATTTTCCCATCCAGGAATTTGATACCGTAATACTTTTATGTCAGCGAATTGTTCGACAACATAATCAAAAGTGTCTTTTTTGGAAATTTTTGCATCAGAAGTTTTTGTTATTTGTGCATCACAAACAATAGAAACTCCCAAAGTCATAAAAATACCTGCGATTTTAAGTAATTTCATTATTAAAATATTTAGTTGTTTTTTATAAATAATATTTAACAAATATATGCATTCTTTGAAAATATTAAAATATTCGTTTACTATTTAGAACCAAATCCAAGAATAATGCCAATTTATAAAACAAAATTATTTGTTCATGTGCAAAATTCAACTTTCTGATTTATTGGAATTTAATTTCAAAAAACGACAATTATGGGTTTAAATGTCTAGCAATAGAACATAAAAAGTAATTATATACTTTTTTGGGGAAGTTAAACGTATTAATAAAATTTCTAACTTTACATCATAAATTAACCCGTTTATTATGAGAATTTTAAAATATCTTTTCCTTTTGCTGTTGCTTAGTTTAGTAGCATTATCCATTTTTGTTGCCACACAAAAAGGAGAATTTACCGTTGAAAAAAGCAAAATAATCAATTCGCCAAAATCAGCGGTGTTCAATTATGTGAACGACACAAAAAACTGGCAAGACTGGAATTCATTGGCAGTGGAAGATTCTCTAATAAACATAATTCTTTCAGAAATTACCATTGGTAAAGGAAGTTCCTTCACTTGGGACGGAAAACAAGGTACTGGCGACTTTCAAACAACGAATACAAAAGAGAACGACAGTATCAATCAAACGATGAATTTCAATGGCAACGCCGCTGAAGTTTCCATGTATTTTAAAGATACCATTGGAGGAACAAAAGTATCCTGGAAAGCTAAAGGAAAAATGGGATTTATGTATAAAGTTTTGACCGCTTTTAATGGTGGTGCAAGTGGAATTATTGGCTCGATGTTTGAAAAAAGTTTGAATAATCTAGACAAAAAACTGGATTACGAAATAAATACTTACTCGGTAAAAGTGGATGGTTTAGTGAACCGTCCCGAAACTTTTTATCTGGCGCAAACATTTACCAGCGAATTCTCAAAAGTGGGTAAAAATTCAGGTATCGTTTTTTCTAAAATCACTAGTTTCTGCAAAAAAAACAACATTGCAATCAGCGGAAAACCGTTTATCATTTATCACACTTATGACAAAATCAAGGAATTAACAAAATTGTCGATTTGTATTCCTATCAAGGATCCTATTTTTATAATTGAAGGAAGCGATATTTCGTCTAAAACACTTCCGCCTTTCCAAGCCGTAAAAACAACTTTGACGGGAGATTACTCACACAACAAAAAAGCATTGGACAAAACCGAGGAATATCTTCGCTCAAAATACCTGACCGCCGATGCCACTTTTTCCCATCTGGAAATATATACCACAGGCAAAACCGAAATAAACAATCCGTCGAAATGGACTACTGAAATTTATTATCCAATAAGACCAAAAGCGGCAGCAAAACCTGCAGCAGTAATTCCCCAATCAACCGGAGAAAATGTTTCGCAACCTAAAATAGAAAAGGAAATTCCTTCAGAATTTTAATATTTTTTCAAATTGATTAAACCTTTTTGATAAATTATATTCTAAATTGATAAACAATAACATTGCAAGAAGAAAAGGAATTCATTCAGGAATTATTAAACCCCAAAACACAAAATTTGGCGTTTGAAAAACTCTTGAAAGAGTTTCAAAAACCTTTATACAATCATGTCCGAACGATAGTTTTGAATCATGATGATGCGGATGATGTCTTGCAAAACACTTTTGTAAAGGTGTTTCGCAATCTGGATAAATTTAAAGGCGAAAGCAAACTTTTTTCTTGGATCTACCGCATCGCCACCAATGAAGCTTTGACTTTTTTAAATCAAAAAGCAAAAATGAATGGAGTTAATTCGGAAACATTGCAAAATAAAGTCATCGATAATCTAAAAGCCGACATTTATTTTGATGGAAACGAAATTCAAATCAAGTTACAAAAAGCCATTGCTTTATTACCCGAAAAACAACAATTGGTCTTCAAAATGAAATATTTTGAAGAGTTGAAATACGAACAAATATCAGAAATCCTGGGTACATCCGTAGGTGCTTTAAAGGCTTCCTACCATTATGCCGTAAAAAAAATAGAAGCTTTTATAACGACAAATTAAACTTTTTGCCAATATTGAAGTCTAATACATATTATGAAAACATTTAAACTAGATAACGAACCCAAAATTGAATCAGGATTTAAAACTCCCGAAAATTACTTTGACACTTTTTCGGCAAGAGTAATGCAACAATTACCAAAAGCAGAACCCAAAAGAATTTCGCTTTTTTCCAAAAGGAAATCTTGGATTTACGCTGCTGCAGCTGTTTTAGTTTTGGCAATGGTCGTTCCTGTGGTTTATACTAATTTTTATAAATCATCACCAGATATTGATGATGCCACTCTGGAAAATTACATTTCCTACAACACCTCTATTTCCGATGCGGATTTAGTTAATCTTCTGGACGAAAAAGACATTCAAAAAATAGATATCGGATTGAAAATAGAAGATAAAACAATAGAAAATGAACTTTCTGAAAATCAAAATTTAGAACACTATTTATTAAATTAAAACCCCATGAAAACAAACAGAATATTGCTGATTATGCTATTTTTAGTTTCGATTCACACTTTTGCACAACCGCCAATGAGTGAAAAGAAAGAGCAGATAAGAGCCTTGAAAGTTGGTTTTATAACCAATGAATTGGCATTGACAACAGAGGAAGCTGCCAAGTTTTGGCCAATATACAATACTTTTGACGACAAACAGTTTGAATTGAGACATCAAAACATGAAAACCTTCAGGGTTAGAATGGATGATGAAGCTTTAAGCAAAATGAGCGAAAAAGAAGCTTCTGCCCTACTAACCCAGATGGAAAGTAATGAGGATGAATTGTACCAACTTCGTAAAAAGTTTATCACCAACCTAAAAGGAGTCTTGCCTTCAATTAAAATTATTAAATTGAAAAAAGCCGAGGATGATTTCAATAGAAAATTGCTGCAACAATATCGTAACAAAGGCATGAAAAAATAAATTTTTATTCTTTTAATACTTTAACAAACCAAGAAATAGTTCAATCTGTTTCTTGGTTTTTTTTTATTTAAAATTTGTTCTTGATATTTATTTTTAAAATAAAACAAGACATAAACAACTGTTTTTAAAGTACTTAAAATACAAAATAAAATAATATTGGTTAGAGTTATATTTTATTGGCACAGTAATTGGATGATCATAATTAAATAACTTAATACCATTAATCATGAAAACTCAACTACTGTTATTGACCCTGATGACTTCTGTGTTTGCAACACAAATGGAAGGACAAAATAGAACTATCGTAAACGCAAATAATTCTGAAATTAGTGATAATTTAGATTTAAGAGTTGTTGCTTCCATTTTTGGAGACTCAAATAATCTACAGGAATTTGAAAGAAGATTGAATGATCCACAATTACAAATATCAAATTTAGATTTGAATAATGACAACCAAGTAGATTATTTGCGAGTTATCGAATCTGTAGAAAATAGAACACACTTGGTTATCATACAATCCGTTCTCGATCAAGATGTCTATCAAGATGTTGCCACTATTGAAGTGGAAAAAGACAGGTACAATAAAGTACACATACAAGTCGTGGGAAATACCTATATGTATGGGCCTAATTATATTTATGAACCCGTATATTATACTACTCCACTGATTTATGCTTCATTTTGGTTTTCAAATTATCGTCCCTATTATTCTAGCTGGTCTTGGAATTATTATCCAAGTTATTATTATGCATGGAATCCATATCCAGTTTTTAGATATAGAAATAATGTAAACTATTGTCTTAATACTTATTACAGCTACAACAATTACAATTATGTAAATCATAGAAGAAGCAGTTATGCCCTAAATATGTACAATGCAAGACGTTCAAATGGCTATGAAAGACAAAATCCGAATCGTTCTTTTGAAAGAAGAAATTCCAATGTGGTTAATCGTTATGAATTAGATCAAAAACGAAACATCAGGAATTCGGGTTCAAGAAATGATGTTGGCTATTCTCAAAACAGAAATGAATCTTCCAGATTGGCAACGCGACAAAGATCAGATTATCAAAGTGGCAATTATCAAAACAGAAATGAATCTCAAAGAGGAAATGCTCCACAGAGAATGGATTATCAAAGAGATTATTCTCAAAACAAAACTGCATCTCCAAGGGTAAATGCTCCACAAAGAGAGTATTCGAATAGAAATGAATCGCCAAATTCAGCCTATCAACAAAGAGCTGGTTCACAAAGAGACTATGCTCAAAACAGAGCCGAATCTCAAAGAGCATCATCGCAACAAAGAACGGAACCACAAAGGAATTATTCCCAAAACAGGTCTGCAGTTCCAAACGTAAGCGCTCAACAAAACACGCAATCCAGAAGTGATAATTCATCTTCCAGAAATTCATCTTCCAGAGATAATAATTCCTCTAGAAATGGAAACAGAAGATCCTGATTTCTTCATGACGCAATTTAAAACACGGTCTAAATAACCGTGTTTTTTTATTTTTTTTACATAAAAATCAATTCTATATTTAAAAACAGTAAATTTGAAAAGTTTTTTTATATAAATACATTATGAATATTTCGCATAAGGACTTACACAGTAAGTTGACGTTAGGTGGGTTATTAGTTTCATTAGGAATAATTTACGGTGATATTGGTACCTCTCCGTTGTATGTAATGAAAGCCATAATTGGTTCCCATTTGATAAATGCAGATATAGTCTTAGGAGGAATATCTTGCGTGTTTTGGACTCTTACGCTACAAACTACCATCAAATATGTACTAATCACTTTAAGTGCTGACAACCACGGTGAGGGAGGAATTTTTGCATTGTATGCCTTAGTAAAAAAGACAAAAATAAGATGGTTGATTGTTCCAGCCATTATAGGAGGAAGCGCCTTGCTTGCCGACGGAATAATCACGCCGCCCATTTCTGTATCATCGGCAGTGGAGGGAATTAAAACATTTTATCCAGAAATAAATACGGTTCCTATCGTTATTGGGATTTTATTCGTGTTGTTCACCATTCAACAATTTGGTTCGAAATTGGTAGGGAAATTTTTTGCCCCAATGATGCTCCTTTGGTTCGGAATGTTAGGTGTTTTAGGATTGTTGCAAATTGCACAACATCCTGAAGTCCTGAAAGCTTTTAATCCTTATTATGCCTATAATTTATTATCCATCCACCCGGAAGGATTTTACGTTTTGGGTTTTGTTTTTCTTTGTACCACTGGAGCCGAAGCCTTATACTCGGACATGGGACATTGTGGACGAAAAAATATCAGGATCAGCTGGATTTTTGTAAAAACTACCTTGGTTTTAAATTACTTTGGACAAGCTGCGTATCTAATTCATCATGAAGGTCAAACTTTAGTGGGTTTAGGTGGCGAAAATGGAAATCCATTCTATTTAATTATGGCCGATTGGTTTCAACCCATAGGAATCATAATTGCAACATTGGCAGCAGTAATTGCTTCCCAAGCATTGATAAGCGGTTCGTTTACATTGATAAATGAAGCCATGCGATTGAATTTTTGGCCAAAAGTAAAAATTAAATACCCTTCAGAATTAAAAGGCCAATTGTATATCCCATCAATAAACTGGTTGTTGTTTTTTGGGTGTGTTGGAGTGGTATTGCACTTCGAAAAATCCAGCAATATGGAGCACGCTTATGGATTGGCCATTATTTTATGCATGATAATGACCACGATATTACTCAATTATTACATGATAATGAAAAGAGTAAAACTCTATTTTATGGTTCCATTAATAACTGTTTATTTAACCATTGAATTCGGTTTTCTTATCGCCAATGTCACAAAATTTGCAGAAGGCGGATATGTTACATTGATTATCGCTTTCATTCTTATTTCTGTTATGACCATTTGGTATTTTGCCAAGAAAATTAACAAAAGCTACACTCAAATTGTAAAATTAGAAGATTACAAAAAAGTATTATCTGAACTAAGTGACGATTTATCGATACCAAAATATGCTACCCATTTGATTTATATGACAAATGCAGGAAGAGCTGATGAAATCGAGGAAAAAGTAATGTACTCCATTTTACGAAAAAGACCAAAACGAGCCGATATATATTGGTTTGTCCACGTCAATATTTTAAACATTCCTTATAAAACAGAATACAAAGTTGTTGAAATTGCTGAAGACACCTTGTTTAGAGTCGATTTCAATTTAGGTTTTAGAGAACCAACAAAAATTAACCTCATGTTCAAAGAAGTAATCACGGATATGGTAAAAAAAGGAGAGGTTGACGTAACCAGTAGGTATGAATCCTTGAATAAAAACAATATCATAGGTGATTTCAAATTTGTACTGTCCGAAAAATACCTATCCAATGATAGCGATTTGACTTTTTTCGAAAAAATAATCATGAATTCGTACTTCTTCATCAAAAAATTGAGCCTGTCCGAAGAAAGTGCCTTCGGTTTAGACAGCAGTTCTGTGAAAGTGGAGAAATTCCCAATGGTTCTTCATGCACCAGAAAATATTGGTTTAACCAGAGTTCATTAAAACTCATCTTTAATCACGACTTAAAAACACTGTTTCAAACCAGTGTTTTTTTGTTGTAAAAATATTAAAGCAACATTCAATCATTTAGTAGTACCTTTGCACCTCAATTATTTAAAATGAGATTACACAGAAATTTAGTTTACACTACAATCGACGCCTTAAATGCCATTTTTAACGAAGGCGAATATGCCGATAAAGTGGTGGCAAGATCCTTAAAAAAAGACAAACGTTGGGGAAGCTCCGATAGAAAATTTGTGGCCGAAACCATATATGAAATCGTACGTTGGAAAAGATTATACGCTGAAATCGCCGAAGTAAAAGAACCCTTCGACAGAGACAATCTTTGGAGAATATTTTCGGTTTGGGCAGTTTTGAGAGGCTATCCTATTCCCGATTGGCGCCAACTGGAAGGAACTCCTGAAAGAAAAATAAAAGGACGATTTGACGAACTTTCAAAAGTAAGAGCCGTAAAAGAATCTATCCCGGATTGGATGGACGAATTGGGCGTGAAAGAATTAGGCGAAAAAGTTTGGGCAACAGAAATTGCAGCCCAAAACCAACCTGCCAAAGTCATTCTTAGAGTAAACACATTAAAAACGACCAAAGAACAATTAAGAGCCATCTTAATGGACTTGAACATTGAAACCGAATACTTGAAAGATCAACCGGATGCTTTGGTTCTGAAAGAAAGAGCCAATGTTTTCTTGACAGATGCTTTCAAACAAGGTTTTTTTGAAGTCCAAGATGCCAATTCACAACTCGTTGCCGCTTTCCTTGACGTAAAACCAGGAATGCGCGTAGTGGACACTTGCGCCGGTGCCGGTGGAAAAACCTTGCACATTGCCGCTTTGATGGAAAATAAAGGACAATTGATTGCGATGGATTTGTACGAAAGCAAATTGAAACAATTAAAGTTAAGAGCCAAAAGAGATGGCGCTTTCAACATTGAATATCGCATTATCGATACGACAAAAGTGATCAAAAAACTTCACGAAAAAGCCGACAGAGTCTTGATTGACGCACCTTGCAGCGGTTTTGGAGTTCTCAAAAGAAACCCGGATGCCAAATGGAAATTGCAACCGGAATTCATCGACAATATTCGAAAAGTACAAGCTGAAGTTTTGGAAAATTATTCTAAAATTGTAAAACCTGGCGGGAAATTAGTTTATGCAACGTGCTCCATTTTGCCTTCTGAAAATCAAGAACAGGTAAAAAAATTCTTGACTACAGACATTGGAAAACAATTTGAGTTTATAAAAGACCGTAAAATATTAGCTTCAGAATCTGGTTTTGATGGTTTTTATATGGCTTTGTTAGAAAGAAAAAATGAATCAATATAATAGCATGAAAAAAATCTACTCAATCCTTTCACTTCTTTACATAAGTTTAGTATTCGCGCAAGCTGGAGCTCCAGCGACTCCCTATTATGATGGTTCAAATTGGACTTTAACCGGAACCGCATTAAAAGATGCTTTGGCAACTAAAATTACTTCTACACATACCAACCTTTTATCCTATACTCCCGGGGTTTGGGAAGCTTCGAAAATGACCGATTTAGATCCAAACAATTCCAATAATGTACTGTTAATTTACGGATGGGAAAACGGTTCTGATAATAGTGTTACCAATGACAGATCCAGAGATAAAAACAATAACGGAGGTAATAATGGCCAATGGAATCGCGAACATACTTATGCAAAATCATTAGGTACTCCGTCTTTACAAGATGGAGGAACTGCAAATAATTCAAGTAGTGATGCTGGTGAAGATGCCCATCATATTCGTCCTGCCGATGTACAATGGAATGGTACACGTGGGAATTTAACCTACGCAGCAGGAAGTGGAAATTCCGGAAATGTTGCTGGCGGTTGGTATCCAGGAGACGAATGGAAAGGCGATGTGGCTCGAATGATGATGTATATGTATTTGCGTTATGGAACGCAATGTTTACCAATAAATGTGGGAACTGGAACTTCACCGGTTTCTGACCCTAATATGTTGAATTTATTTCTCCAATGGAATGTGGAAGATCCCGTATCGGCATTTGAAGACGCCAGAAATACATATCACGGAAATACGGCTAATACTTATGCGCAAGGAAATAGAAATCCTTTTATTGACAATCCGTATTTAGCAACTCTTATTTGGGGTGGAACTGCAGCCGAAAACCGTTGGCCAAGCATTATATTGGCTACAGACACTTTCGACAAATTTGCCAACATTTCCATCTACCCTAATCCAACAAACAGTCACAAAATAAAAATACAAACTGACATTGTTTTGGATGAAATTGATTTAATCAATATCGACGGTCAGTTGATGCAAGTTATCAAAAAACCTACTTTAGAAAACCAAGCCTATACTTTAGATAATTTGCCACAAGGATTTTACTTGTTGAAAATGACGTCTGACAATCAGTCAACAACCAAGTCAATCATAGTGAACTAATTTCAAAATTTGATTAAAAAGTTAATAAAAAAGTCCTCGAAATTCGAGGACTTTTTTGTGTTAAATCTATATACTATTCTCTTTGTTACAAGATTTTTAAAAATATTCAACAATGAAAAAATAAAAAAACGCCCATATTCCTATAAAAAAGAATCCAAGGTATAAATTATTTAAATTTTTATTTAAATCTTTTTTAATTATAAGTCGATATAAAATCCAACCTATAAAAGCGATTACTAAACCTATTACCATTACAACTCTTGACATAATTTATTTTATTTTTGATGTTATGATTAATTTCTATTGACTATTCATTATCAAATTTTCTGTGTCACTTGTCATTTAGCATTATCACTAACTTAATTCTTTTCTCTTTTAATCATTCATAGAAATCAAGAACTCTTCGTTATTTTTGGTTTTCTTGAAACGATCGTTGATAAAATCCATTGCTTCCACAGGATTCATGTCTGAAAGGTATTTTCTCATAATCCACATTCTTTGCAAGGTTTTTGGATCTAATAACAAGTCGTCTCTTCTTGTGCTGGAAGAAGTCAAATCAATCGCTGGGAAAATACGTTTGTTGGCAATTTTTCTGTCCAACTGCAATTCCATGTTTCCAGTTCCCTTGAATTCTTCAAAGATAACTTCGTCCATTTTCGATCCAGTTTCAGTCAATGCGGTGGCAATGATACTCAATGAACCTCCATTCTCCACATTTCTGGCCGCTCCAAAAAATCGTTTTGGTTTCTGTAATGCATTGGCATCCACACCACCACTCAGCACTTTTCCAGAAGCTGGTTGCACAGTGTTATAAGCTCTTGCTAAACGCGTAATCGAATCCAATAAAATCACGACATCGTGTCCACATTCTACCAATCGTTTTGATTTTTCGAGAACAATATTCGCAATTTTTACGTGTTCCTGAGGTTCTCTGTCAAATGTGGAGGCAATTACTTCACCACGAACGCTACGTTGCATGTCAGTTACCTCTTCCGGACGTTCATCAATCAATAAAACAATCAAATAAACTTCTGGATGGTTGGCAGCAATGGCGTTTGCAATGTCTTTTAGCAACATGGTTTTACCCGTTTTGGGTTGCGCCACGATCATGCCACGTTGGCCTTTTCCTATTGGTGAAAACAAATCGATAATTCGAGTGGAAATGGTACTTTGTCTTTCGGCCAATTTGAATTTTTCAGAAGGAAAAACAGGCGTTAAATGTTCGAAAGAAACTCGGTCTCGAACTACTTGCGGATCATGTCCATTGATTTTTAAAACGCGAACCAATGGAAAGAATTTTTCGCCTTCTTTTGGAGGACGTACCACACCTTTTACGGTGTCGCCGGTTTTAAGTCCAAACAATCTAATTTGCGAAGTGGATAAATAAATATCATCAGGCGAAGCCAAATAATTGTAATCCGAGGAGCGAAGGAAACCATAGCCATCAGGCATCATTTCAAGAACTCCTTCACTTTCTATTATGCCGTCAAATTCAAAATCCGAATCTCTAAAATTGTTTTTCTTGTTTTTAAAATTGGGATTTGCATTTCCATTATTGTTTTGGTTTGGATTTGCGTTGGAATTTTGATTTTGGTTTTGTTTGTGAAGTTGATTTGGGTTTATTTTTTTTGCGGGAATGCTAACTTCGGGGTTTTCAGGAGTGGTAGTTTCTGAATCTTTGGCATTGTCTTTGGAAGGCTCATTGTCGTCAGTGGCAGCTTTTGCTTCTTCTTTTTGCTTTTGCAAAGCCATCTTCTTTTCGTAAGCTGATTTATTAAATTTAATTGCCTTGCCTACTTTCTTTTCAACTGTTTCAGGTATTGCTTCTTGTTTGACCTCTTTTTCTACAACCGGAGGAGCTGTTGCCACTGGGATTTCTTCGTTTGGAAAAAGGGAAGAGTTGGAATTTTTTTCAATTGCCACTTTTTTTGGAGCTACAATTCTGGTTCTTTTTGGTTTATTGTCTTCAGTTTTGTTTTCTAACTTTTTATTGTCTGAAGATGAATCGGGGTTTGCCGATTGAAGTTCTAAAATCTGGCTGATTAATGCCTCTTTTTTTACTCCGTTAAATTTAATTGTTTTAGCAGCTTTAGCTATTTGTTGAAGCTCGGAAAGCTTCATTTCTTTTAATGCAGAAATATCAAACATAAATGTTCTGTGAGTTTAAATAATTTGGGAATACTCTAAAAGTGTGTAGTAAATTTTTGATTTTGAATTCACCGAAGAATGAAGTACTTACGGATTTGTTATGCAATAATACGAATAAATTTTATGATACAATAGTATTTATTGAAAAGAAAATATATTTTTGTCAAAGAAATTTAAACAATGATACAAAGAATTCAAACCCTATATTTACTTCTTGCCTTTTTGGTAACTGGTGTTATACCGTTCTTCATCCCTTTGTGGACAATGGCTGATGGTAAAGCGTACTTTTTTATGCAAAATCAAGTATATGTAGTGATTTTGGGATTGAGTACGACACTTTCCTTGTTGAGTATCATTTCATATAAAAAGAGACAAAATCAATTTGTTATTGGCAGATTGAACATGATTTTAAATTTAATTTTATTAGGCTTGTTTGTCTATCGTTCACTAAATTTATCTGGAGAAACACTGGCTGTTTCTGAGAAAGGTATTGGGATGTTTCTTCCTATTGTTGCTATCGTGTTGTTAGTTTTGGCTAACAAGGCCATCAAAAAGGACGAAGATCTTGTAAAATCTGTGGACAGGTTGAGATAATCCTATAAACTTAGTTTATTAGTGCGAAGGAAACCCGAATGTAAAAGTTCGGGTTTTTTTGTGGTATTTTTTAAACTGTAAACTGCCACTGATCACTTACTTCTTCCCTATTTCAATGATTTCCAAATCTTTTATTTTATCGCCGTCAATAACGAAACGCAACATCGTTCTCACTTGGTGAAAACCACTTTTTCCTGCAGCTCCGGGATTCATGTGCAAAAGATTATTTTTCTTGTCGAAAATTACTTTTAGAATATGGGAATGTCCGCAAATGAATAGTTTTGGTGGATTTGCATTCATTTCAGCTTTAATATTTGGATTGTATTTTCCTGGATAACCGCCAATGTGGGTAATCCAAACAGCAACTTCTTCGCACATAAAACGATTGTGCAATGGAAATTCCATTCTAGCCTTTTCATCATCAATATTACCGTAAACACCACGCAATGGTTTGAGTTTCTTGATGGTATCGGTCACGATCAAATCGCCAATATCTCCGGCGTGCCACACTTCGTCAGCTTGGGAAACGTATTTTAAAATCGTGTCGTCAACATGACTGTGCGTGTCGGAAAGTAGGAGGATTTTTTTCATTTTGTCATTGCGAGGAATTGCGAGGTAAGCGGCAAGGCAATCTCATCCTCTTTATTTTAAGTCACGAAGTTTATTGTTTTTATGCAAAGTTAAAATTTAAGATGGAAGATTCTTGATTTTAAATTTCGGTTTTGGGAAAACTTTAAAAGTATAATCAACTTAAATCTTTGTAAATTTGCCATTATTAACTCGTTCGCTAACACTTTTTCAGCATTATTGACTGAAAACGGAACACTGGATACTGTACACTAAACTTGAGATATTTTATAAAACTGGCATACAACGGAACCAATTATCATGGATGGCAATACCAACCCAATGCTTCTTCCGTTCAGGAAACCCTGAACAAGGCGGTTTCGGTTATATTGAATACCGAGATCAATCTTATGGGAGCTGGACGAACAGATACGGGAGTTCATGCCAAAGAAATGTTTGCCCATTTTGATTTTGAAACACCAATTGTTGTTTCTAGTTTGATACACAAACTCAATTCCTACTTGCCCAAAGACATTGTGGTTTATGACATTATTCCCGTTCTGGACGAAGCACACGCTCGTTTTGACGCCAAGAAAAGAACTTACGAATACCACATCAATACTTTCAAGGATGTTTTTTTGCAGGATGGAAGTTGGTATTTTCATCAAGATTTAGATTTGGATTTGATGAATGAAGCCTCAAAATTATTGTTTGACCATTTGGATTTTCAATGTTTTTCAAAAGTAAACACTGATGTAAACACTTTTGATTGCACTATTTTTGAAGCATATTGGACAAAAGAAAACAACAAGATTGTATTCACTGTTTCGGCCAATCGTTTCTTGAGAAACATGGTTCGCGCCATCGTGGGAACTCTTGTAAACGTGGGATTGCACAAAATCACCTTGGATGATTTCAACGAAATTATTAAAAGCAAAAACCGAGAAAAGGCTGGTTTCTCTGTTCCGGCACACGGATTATATTTGACGAAAATTGAATATGATTATTTGTAAAAGAGTGAAGAGAGTAAAGAATAGAAAATAGATATTGAAATTATAAAGAGCCACAGGATAAAGTTCCTGAAAAGTTATGAAAGCAAAAGCATTCGATACCCGATTATTCAAAAGAATATTAAAATATACAAAACCCTATCAATCACGATTCTATTTCGTGATTGCTTTCGCCATTTCGTTGTCGATTTTTGCGGCTTTACGCCCTTATTTATTAAAACAAACCGTTGATGGATACATAAAAACACACGATCAATTCGGACTTTTACTTTACGTGAGCCTAATGGGTTTTGTTCTTTTATTGGAAGTTTTCTCGCAGTTTTTCTTCGTGTATTGGGCCAATTGGTTGGGACAAGACATTGTAAAAGATATTCGAACCAAAATGTTTAAACACATTTTAAGTTTCAAAATGAAGTATTTTGACAATGTGCCCGTGGGACAACTCGTGACACGTTCCGTTTCCGATATCGAGGCAATTGCCCGTATTTTTAGTCAAGGATTGTTTATGATCATAAGCGACTTGATGAAAATGGTCGTGGTATTGATTTTTATGTTTTACATGAACTGGAAACTCACTTGGATCGTGATTATAGCGATGCCGATATTGGTTTTTTTCACGCGAATATTTCAAAAGAAAATGCAAATCGCTTTTGAAGAAGTGCGAACACAAATTGCCAATATGAATTCCTTTGTGCAGGAACGCGTTACGGGAATGAAAATTGTCCAATTATTTAATAGGGAATCCATTGAATTAGAAAAATTCAAATCGATTAACGAAAAACACAACAAAGCTTGGATAAAAACCATTTTATACAACTCCATCTTCTTCCCTATCGCTGATATTATTTCATCGTTGACTCTTGGTTTTATTGTATTGTATGGAGGTTTCAAAATATTGGGTGGCGATAATTTTACGACACTCGGAGACTTGTTTTCCTATACGATGTTCATAGGAATGTTGTTCAACCCGCTGCGTCAAATTGCGGATAAATTTAACGAGATGCAACTCGGGATGATTGCCGCCAATCGTGTTTTTGACATTCTCGACACCCAAGACCAAATCCAGGACACGGGAACAGTGGAAGCGCCTATTTTCAAGGGAAGTATCCAATTTAAGGATGTTCATTTTGGCTACATTGCCAATGAAGAAGTGATAAAAGGCATAGATTTGGACGTGAAAGCGGGAAAAACAGTGGCCATAGTTGGTGCAACGGGAGCCGGAAAATCGACCATCATCAATTTGCTGAACCGTTTTTACGAAATCAACAGCGGAACCATTTGCATTGACGACCACAATATCGAAAACTATACTTTGGAGTCGTTGCGCAAACAAATTGCCGTAGTTTTGCAGGACGTTTTCCTTTTTGCCGACACAATTTTCAATAATATCACTTTAAACAATCCCGATATTTCGCGGGAACAGGTTTTGGCTGCGGCCAAAAAAATTGGCGTCCACAAATTCATCATGAGTTTGCCCGACAATTATGATTTTGACGTGAAAGAACGCGGCGTAATGTTGTCTTCCGGACAACGTCAATTGATTGCTTTTCTTCGTGCTTATGTCAGCAATCCGAGTATCCTTATTTTAGATGAAGCCACATCTTCCATAGATACATATTCTGAAGAATTAATCCAAAAAGCGACCGAAACGATTACCAAAGGAAGAACTTCCATCGTGATTGCGCATCGATTGGCTACCATCATCAATGCCGATAAAATTGTGGTGATGGACAAGGGCTTGATTGTGGAACAAGGAACACACCAAGAATTGGTAATCAAAGAAGGTGGTTATTATAAAAACCTTTATGATTCGCAGTTTGCCGTTGAAAATTAGTTTGAAAACATATATTTAAAATTCTAACCATTTTAAGTAGCAATCCATTTAAACTTTAAACGGTAAACTTTTTCATTAATAAAATAAATCCTTAATTTTGCCAACTGAATTTAATTTAGAAAAAACAGACACATGAAATACGATATTATAGTTTTAGGAAGTGGACCAGGCGGATATGTTACAGCCATTAGAGCATCACAGTTAGGCTTTAAAGTTGCCGTAATCGAAAAGGAAAACCTTGGTGGGGTTTGCTTGAATTGGGGTTGTATTCCCACGAAAGCGTTATTAAAATCTGCACAGGTTTTTGATTACTTGAAACACGCTTCTGATTATGGATTGACTGTTTCCTCATTCGACAAAGATTTCCCGGCAGTAATTCAACGTAGCCGTGGTGTTGCACAAGGAATGAGCAAGGGAGTTACTTTCTTGATGAAGAAAAATAAAATTGACGTTATTGATGGTTTTGGAAAAATAAAACCAGGCAAAAAAGTGGACGTTACCGATAAAGATGGAAAAGTTTCTGAATATTCAGCAGACCATATCATTATTGCCACTGGAGCACGTTCTCGTGAATTGCCAAACTTGCCACAAGACGGTGTAAAAGTAATTGGCTACCGTCAAGCAATGAACTTGCCAAGTCAACCTAAAAAAATGATCATTGTTGGTTCTGGCGCCATTGGTGTTGAATTTGCCCATTTCTACAACTCAATGGGAACTGATGTGACCATAGTGGAATTTATGCCAAATGTAGTTCCTGTAGAAGACGAAGATATTTCGAAACAATTTGAAAAATCGTTGAAAAAAGCAGGAATTAAAGTAATGTTAAATTCATCTGTAGAAAGAATTGATACTTCTGGAAATGGAGTTAAAGCTTTCGTTAAAACCGCTAAAGGAGAAGAAGTTTTGGAAGCCGACATCTTGTTGTCTGCCGTTGGTATCAAAACCAACATCGAAAACATTGGATTGGAAGAAGTGGGAATTGCCGTTGATAGAGACAAAATCTTGGTAAACGCTTACAACCAAACCAACATTCCTGGATATTATGCCATTGGAGACGTTACTCCGGGACAAGCATTGGCACACGTTGCTTCTGCCGAAGGAATTAACTGTGTGGAGAAAATCGCTGGTCTTCACGTGGATCCAATCGATTACGGAAACGTTCCGGGTTGTACCTACGCTACTCCTGAAATCGCTTCTGTAGGTTTGACTGAAAAGAAAGCGCTAGAATTAGGTTATGAAATTAAAGTGGGAAAATTCCCGTTCTCTGCTTCTGGAAAAGCACAAGCTTCCGGAAATTCGGATGGTTTCGTGAAAGTAATTTTCGATGCCAAATACGGCGAATGGTTGGGGTGCCACATGATTGGTGCCGGTGTTACGGACATGATTGCCGAAGCAGTTGTGGCTCGTAAACTGGAAACAACAGGTCACGAAATCCTTAAATCGATTCACCCTCACCCAACAATGAGTGAAGCTGTTATGGAAGCCGTTGCCGATGCTTATGGCGAGGTAATCCACTTGTAAATTAACTATTTTATATTTATACATAAATCCGTTTTGTGAAAGCAGAACGGATTTTTCTTTAAAATCAACTCCTTATTAACTAATTCTGTTATAAATTATTTATCTAGAAATTTATTTGTTATGAATAATGTTTATGGCAAGAAAAACTATTAAATAATTATAAAAAACTACCACTTAATTCATTACATTTGAAGACGGTTCCAAATTGTGGCCAAAAACCACTTATTTTCAACTCTAAAAGCCCCATAAACCTATATTTATACCTAAATATAATTTACAAATGGATATTGACAGTAGAACCAAAGAAGAACTCTTATGGGAGTTGCAGGATTTACAGCAAAAGCATAATGCAATCCTAGATTTATACAAAAAAGAAATTAGTGTTGAAAAGCTAGGTTATGAGTCCCAAAATACAGTAACTAAACTTTCTAAAGAGCCAACATTGGAGCTTATTCAAAAACTGGAATTAGAGCACGATGAACTAATCTTATTGAAGGAGGAAACCCGTAAATTCCAATTTCTTTCCAATCAAATATTGGTTTTGCTTAACGGCAATCTTGGCCTAAAAAAAATTATTGATGCTGTTCTTAAATTAATTCAAACAGAAAAAAAATTTTCTGCCGTTGGAATCTGCATCAAAACAGATAATAATTCGCCTTATTATTCTCAAATTGGTTTTCAGGAAAATTGTATCCAAAAGGAAAATTCATCCCTTGAAGATGACGAAAATGAATTGTCTTGCAAAAAAAGAGAGGGAAACAATAAACTGGAATGTAGTTGTTCATTAGCTATTTTTGATAAAATTGACCCAGAAAATGGATCAGTCACAAAAACTGGAGCTTATGTTACCAATAATTCTTCTCCTTCATTGGAATTATTTACGGATAAGAAAACTGAATTAAACCCAAAAAACACTTGTATTCATTCAAAATATGGTTCCGTTGCCATAATTCCCATTATGGCCAACCATAAAATTGTAGGCACACTGCAACTCAACCACAAAGAAACTAATGCTTTTACCAAGGAGGAAATTCATTTTTTTGAAGGAATTTGTTCCAATATTGGCACCACATTGATGCGCAAACAAGCAGAAACAAATATAAAAGAAAGCAAAAAAAAATACAAAAACTTAATCAAGAATATGCCTGACGGTGTGTATAAAAGTACCGACGAAGGCAAATTTATTGAGGTCAATCCCGCCATGGTCAAAATACTTGGATATGACAGCAAAGAAGAACTAATGGCCATCGATATAAAATCCCAACTATACTTTGAACTATCCGATCGCGATAGTGTGGCACTCCAAGTAGAAGAAAAAGAATTAGGGGTTTATCGGATGAAAAAAAAGGACGGATCCGAAGTATGGGTGGAAGACCACGGATGGTTAACTTTCGACAAAACAAAAAACACCCTGTTTCACGAAGGAGTACTTCGAGACATTACTGAACGCGTGTTAGCTGAAGAAAAACTAAGAGAGAGTGAAAATAAACTGAAAGGAATGATTTCTGGAAGTCCCGATTTAGTTTGGTTAAAGGATAAAAATGGAGTATATCTGGAATGCAACACCCGTTTTGAACAACTTTCTGGATCCACAAAAGAATATATTATCGGAAAAACAGATTATGATTTTTTTGACAAAGAATTAGCTGACTTCTTTAGAAAAAATGATAGAATTGCCATGGAAGCTGGTAAACCAATCATGAATGAAGAAGAATTAACCTTTGCAAGTGATGGCCATGTCGAGTTGGTTGAAACCATAAAAACACCGCTTTATGACAACAAATCCCAAGTGACGGGAATAATGGGGATTGGTCGGGATATTACACAAAGGAAGCTATCTGAACTAGCATTACGCGAGAGTGAAAAACGATTTAAAACCATATTTAATGAAACTCCCATGGGCATTGCCTTGGTCGATTCAAATACAGGCCATATCTATGAAGTAAATCAAATGTTTGCCCAAATTGTGGGCAGAACAATCGAACAAATGGCTACCATTGACTGGATGTCCATCACGCATCCTGAAGATGTTCAGGAAGACTTGGATAATATGGCGCTCATGAATTCAGGGAAAATTCCTGGATTCCAAATGAAAAAACGCTATATAAAACCCGATAATACTATTGTTTGGATCAACATGACCGTGACTCCCATATCTATCAATAATGAAATCCATACCAAACATCTTTGCATGATCGAAGATATCACGGAAAGCAGAGAAGTAGAAGAAAAACTACGCAAACTTTCGCAAGCCGTAGAACAAAGTCCAACAACCATTGTTATCACCGATACTACAGGGAAAATCGAATATGTGAATCCAAAATTTGTGGAAACTACGGGTTATAATTTGGAAGATGTCATTGGACAAAATCCTCGAGTTTTAAAATCGGGGTATACCAAACCGGAGGAATATAAGGAATTATGGGATATAGTAAGTAAAGGCGGAGACTGGAGAGGGGAATTTCTTAATAAGAGAAAAAATGGGGAATTTTATTGGGAAGCTGCAAGTATTTCCCCCATCACAAACGCAAAAGGAGAAACCACACATTTTATTGCCATAAAGGAAGACATCACGTATCGTAAAGAAACAGACCTTTTGCTGGAAGAAAAAAACAATAAAATTGAAGCACAAAATCTAGAATACAAACACTTAAATGAAGAATTAATAATCGCCAAAAATCATGCGGAAGAAAGCGATAAGCTAAAAACATCCTTTCTTGCAAACATGAGTCACGAAATACGCACTCCAATGAACGGTATTCTGGGTTTTGCAGGACTGCTCAAAGACCCAATGTTATCCGGCGAAGAACAGAAAGAATATATTGACATCATAGAAAAAAGTGGTACCAGAATGCTCAATATAATCAACGACATTATCGACATATCTAAAATCGAATCCGGACTCATGAAAGTGAAAATGACGGAATCCAACATAAATGATCAAATTGATTACATCTACACCTTCTTTAAGCCAGAAGTGGAAATCAAGGGAATGAAGTTGTCCTGTATCAAAAATTTGACATCGGTAGATTCAATCATCAAAACAGATCGTGAAAAAGTCTTTGCAATTCTCATCAATCTGGTTAAAAATGCCGTTAAATATTCTAATGAAGGCGTAATAGAATTTGGATACATAAAAAAGGGAAAATACCTGGAATTTTTTGTTAGCGATACCGGTATTGGAATTCCAAAAAACAGACAAAATGCAGTATTTGAGCGATTCATACAAGCTGATATTGATGACAAAAAAGCCATTCAAGGTGCCGGATTAGGGTTGTCCATTTCAAAAGCTTTTGTTGAAATGCTTGGTGGAAAAATCTGGATGGACAGTGAACCAGGAAAAGGAAGCACTTTTTATTTTACCATTCCATACGACAATAAATTAAATAAAAAAACCAATAATCAAAACCGTAAAATAGACAATGAAATAGTAAGTCATCTCAAAAAGCTAAAAATTCTCATTGCTGAAGATGACGAAATATCAAAACTTTTTATCAACAAAGTGGTTCAACCATTTAGCAAGCAAACCCTGAACGTTTCCAATGGAGCCGAAGTCATCACCGTTTGCAGCAATAATCCCGATATTGATTTGATATTAATGGATATAAAAATGCCTATAAAAGATGGTTATGAAGCGACTCAAGAAATTAGAAAATTTAATAAAGATGTCATCATCATTGCGCAAACAGCCAATGGACTAAGCAATGATATACAAAAGGCAATTAATGCAGGATGCAATGATCACATTTCAAAACCCATAGACAAACATGAATTTTTAACACTTTTACAAAAATATTTTTCTTGATAAAATAATTCGTTGAAGGGTTTCAAGGCAATGACATTGCAAATACATTCAAATGGCACACCTCTAGCAGGAATCCGTTTTGTAAAACAAAGCGGATTTTTTTGGCTTTAAATCCTTTTCTAAAACTATTATGGCATAAATTATATTTTTGCTTTTAAAATCCAAATTTAAAATTATTCTTTATATTTGTTGGTTCGAGGTTTAACAACCTTTTTTAAGTTTAAATTAAATTATACTATGCAAAACATTCCTAGTGTTGACTTGCGTGATTTCCTTTCGGATGACCCGAAACGTAAACAAAAATTTGTAAATGAAATCGGAAGTGCCTTTGAAGAAATTGGATTCGTTGCCTTAAAAGGGCATTTTTTAGACGACCAATTAGTCGAAGAATTGTATGGCGAAATAAGAAACTTTTTCGCATTGCCATTAGAAACCAAACACGGTTATGAAATTCCCGGAATTGGAGGACAAAGAGGCTATGTTTCTTTTGGAAAAGAACACGCCAAAGGCAGAAAAGAAGGGGATTTAAAAGAGTTTTGGCACTTTGGCCAATATGTCGAGAAAGACTCCAAACACGCTGCAGAATATCCTGACAATGTAGAAGTAAAAGAATTGCCCCGTTTTAACATTGTAGGGAAAGAAGCCTACCAAATGCTAGAAAAAACAGGAGTTTATGTACTTAGAGCTTTAGCTTTACACCTTGGCTTGGACGAATTTTATTTTGATGAATATGCCAAAGAAGGCAATTCTATTTTACGTCCAATTCATTATCCACCCATAACTTCTGAACCTGAAAATGCGATTCGTGCCGCAGCGCATGGCGACATCAATTTGATTACCCTTTTGATGGGTGCCCAAGGTCGTGGATTGCAAGTTCAAAATCACGATGGAGAATGGATTGACGCCATTGCACAACCAGACGAATTAGTCATAAATGTAGGCGATATGTTGTCGCGTCACACCAACAATAAATTGAAATCCACCATCCACCAAGTGGTGAATCCACCAAGGGAATTATGGGGAACTTCACGTTATTCCATTCCGTTTTTTATGCATCCCGTGAGCGACATGAAATTGGATTGCCTGGAAAATTGCATCGATGCTGAAAACCCTAAGAAATTCGAGGACATTACAGCCGGAGATTACTTGTACGAAAGATTGGTAGATTTAGGATTAATCAAAAAATAATTTATAACTTTATAAAGTAAGAAAGACATTGAGTTTACTTGATGTCTTTTTAGGTTTTTATACTTTAAATATGGACTTACAAGAGCAATTGAAAAATTTATTTCCCGACCACATCGAATCGGAACCTGAAGAAGTTCAAGAAGAAGATCACGTGCTTTTTATTCAAAAAGAACCGATGATTTGCAAATTCGAAAAGCGAAAAGGAAAAGCCACCACCATAATCGAAGGCTACGAAGGAACGGACGAAGATTTTAAAATTCTGGCCAAAGAAATCAAAACCAAATTGAGCGTTGGCGGAACTTTCAAGGATGATTCCATAATCATTCAAGGAGATTATCGCGACAAAATCATGCAAATACTCAAAGAAAAAGGCTTTAAAGTAAAACGAGTTGGAGGGTAAATAAGTTGGCAGTCTCAGTTTTCAGTTTTCAGATTAAAAAATAATAATACTAATGAGCTTTGTGCGCTTTGCGATAAAACTTTGCGCCTTTGCGGTAAAATATAAATAATGATACAATCATCAGAATTGATACTCAACCCAGACGGGAGTGTGTATCATTTGAACTTACTACCAGAACATATTGCACACGACATCATCTTTGTGGGTGATCAAAATCGTGTCGAAAAAATCACGCAATTCTTTGACAGCATCGAATTTTCGACCCAAAAAAGAGAATTCAAAACCCAAACCGGGATTTTTAAAGGAAAAAGAATTACGGTAATGTCAACCGGAATTGGTCCCGATAACATTGACATTGTGATGAACGAATTGGACGCATTGGTCAACATCGATTTAAAAACCAGAGCACCAAAAGAAAATCTTACTTCGCTAAATATTATCCGCATTGGGACATCAGGTTCGTTACAAGCCGATATTCCCGTGGATAGTTTTGTGATGGGCAAATTTGGATTGGGATTGGACAATATGCTTCGCTCCTACTTGATTGACGAAATCTCGGAAATTGAAATGGAAGATGCCTTTATCAAACACACCAATTGGGATTTGAGAAAAGGACGTCCTTACGTAATTTCTTGTTCCGAAAAACTGGAAAAACGAATGGAAAGTGACCGAATTTTCAAAGGAATCACGGGAACTGCCGGAGGTTTTTATGGGCCACAAGGAAGAGTTTTGCGTTTGAACATTCAAGACGAAAACCTGAATTCTAAAATGGACAGTTTCAATTACAATGGCACTCGAATGACCAATCTCGAAATGGAAACAGGTGCCATTTATGGACTTGGAAAACTTTTGGGACACAATTGTTTATCGTTAAACGCCATCATTGCCAATCGTGCCAACGGAACTTTTAGCGAAGATCCATACAAAGCTGTTGATGAATTGATAGCTTATGCTTTGGGAAAATTAGCAGAATAATTCATGAATTTAATCCTCGAAACCGACAGACTCATCCTTCGTGAACTACAACTTTCTGATGCAGAGGCTTTTTTTGCCATGGACAGCAATCTCAAGGTTCACCAATACTTGTGGAATAAACCTGTTCAAAAAATCGAGGAAACTATTGAAATCATTGCCTCTGTCAGAAAACAATATATTGACAATGGCATTGGCAGATTTGCCATGATTTTGAAAGAAACCAATGAATTTGTTGGTTGGGCTGGATTAAAATACAATACCGAAGTGGTTAACAACAAAGTTAATTTTTACGATATCGGTTATCGATTGGACGAAAAATTCTGGGGAAAAGGATACGCTAGCGAAGCAACTTTTACTTGGTTAAAATATGCTTTCGAAACGATGAATATCAAAACTATGGAAGCCGCAGCTCATACAAACAATGCCGCTTCGAATAAAATTCTTCAAAAAATTGGAATGCAAATGACAGAACAATATCTTGAAGATGGAGTTTCGTGGAATTGGTATCAATTGGAAAATGAAAATTATAATTTGGGTTAGTTTCGCATAGACATCTAACCCAAATTTATTTGGATTTACTTTGCAAGTTTTTTGCGTAAAGTTGCCTTCCAAGTTCTCCCAGAAAAGGCAAACCTATTGTTTCATATTCATATTTATCATCATTGAAAACTCCGTCATTATTGACCAAAAGAGTAGCCGAAACCATAAACTCAACTTTATTGGCTGCATCAACAATATAAGCGCAATCAATCAAAGTTCCATAAGCATCGCCCGGTTTATTGTAAATTTTAATATTGGCCGGAATATTTTCTTTTGTGTCTCCAAACATAAAAAACTTGCAATAGCCATCATGATAAATAGCAGGATCATAACCCGCATTTTTGGGAACATTTTGCATCGAATACAAGATAAATTCCCTTTCTTTTTCGGTCAAATTAAACCGTTCCGATTCTTTGAATGCTTCCGGAAAAACAATTCTTTTCATTGTATTCTGAAGCGTTTCCAGCGGGAAATAATTCTTGTTCGAAAAATCAAATGGCTCATTAACCAAGTTGTCCTCTTTCATGTATCCAATTCCTTTTTTCAGTTTATTCATCGTCAAAGGAACACTGGGTTTGTTATGAATTTCAGGCAAAATCACAACGGTATTATCGTCTTTATAAAGTGTAATCGGTTTTGTAATTGGGTTTCCCGCATCTGGAGCACTCACTCTATTTGAAACCCTAAAAGGCGATAGTCCTTTGGCTTTCATACTTTCATTCAAATAGTCAAACCCAATAAATTCCAACAAATTAGTACTGGCTTCGTTGCTGCTAACCGCAAAAATTTTAGAAATTTCTTCCGAAAATCGAAGTTTTTCAGGCTTTCCTTCGATGACATATTCAGTGTCTTTTGAAGTATTTTCAATGGTGTTCAACTTTTCCAAAGCTAAAACCGCGATAGGAAATTTGACCGTACTTGCCGGATAAAAGTAGTTCTCGGCATTCAAACGATAAGTAAAATCTTTAAAACTTACTTTGTTGTTTTTGTCCCTTAAAATCTGGGTATAAATAATTTGAAGCTCGAATGCTTCAGGATTTGACATCACCTTTTTTATCTTCGGATTAGCAGAAGCCAATGTCTCCTGCAAGATATTTTTTTTCATTGCAGAACATCCAAACTCCAAAAAAATCAGGGCAATTATTAATAAACTTTTGTAGATTTTCATTTGGGAATTTTTAAATTACATATTGGAATTCCATTCAATGGGAATTTTTCCTTTCTCTTCCAAATATAGGTTAGTTTTACTAAAATGTTTGTTTCCAAACCATTTTCCTTGATTGGCACTCATTGGTGATGGATGTCCCGATACTAAAACCAAATGCTTGGTTCGGTCAATTTTGGAACCTTTCTTTTGGGCAAAACTTCCCCAAAGCAAAAAAACCACCTGTTCTTTTTCATCCGAAATTTTCTGGATTACGGCATCGGTAAAAGTATTCCATTTCAAGTGTTTATGGCTGTTGGGACTGTCCATTCGAACCGAAAGTGATGCATTTAAAAGTAGAACACCTTGCTTTGCCCAATGTTGCAAATTACCAGAAGTAGGCAAAAAAACAGTTCCAAAATCGTCATTCAATTCCCTGAAAATATTGCGCAACGATGGCGGAATTCGGATATTATCATTCACCGAAAAGCTTAAACCATTAGCTTCATTAATGCCGTGATACGGGTCTTGACCAATGATTACCACTTTCAAATCATCGAATGAACAATGGTCGAAAGCCGCAAAAATCAATTCTTTTGGAGGAAAACAAATGTGGTTTTGATATTCTTCATCGACAGCTTTCATCAAATCTTGGTAATAAGAACTCCGGATTTCATCGGATAAAATTGTTTGCCAGGAAGGATTGATTTGGGGTTGCATAAATATATCTTTTAGCAAAGTTCGTAAAGTTTTCGCAAAGTGCCACTAGAAAATGGTTTTTGACTTTATTACTTTGTAACTTTGGAGCTTTGACATTAGACTTTCGACACAAAAATGATATCCATTACAGAAAAAACACTTCAAGACTTACAATTTCCAACCGTTCTCGAAACCATTTCGGCGATTTGCAACACCGATATTGGCAAGCAAAAAGCGCTACAAATTACGCCTTTCAGAGACAAGGAAACCTTGATGAATGCCTTGATGCAAACCTCGGAATATGTTTCATCTTTCCAAAATAACAACGCCATTCCCAATCACGGATTTGATGCGATTACGTATGAAATCAAGTTTTTGGCAATAGAAGACAGCTTTCTGGAAGTGGGCGGATTCCGAAAAATTGCAACCATATCCGAAACCACGAATTTTATGCTGAATTATTTCAAGAAATTCGATGATTATTATCCTTATTTGAATAGAAAAGCTTCCGAAATTCAAATTACCAAAGAAATCAGCAGCTTGATTGATGTCGTGGTTGATAAATATGGAGAAATTAAGGACAATGCTTCTCCCGATTTATTGAATATTCGACGGGAAATGAATCTCGTTCGGGGCAAAGTAAACCAAAGTTTTGGAGTTGCTTTAACCCAATACAATTCCCTTGGATATTTGGACGACATTAAAGAAAGTTTTGTTCAAAATCGTAGGGTTTTGGCGGTTTTGGCGATGTATCGTCGTAAAGTGAAAGGTTCTATTTTGGGCAGTTCCAAAACGGGTAGTATTGCTTATATTGAACCCGAAACTACCTTGAAATATTCCCGTGAATTGAGCAATTTAGAATACGAGGAAAAAGAAGAAATCACCCGAATTTTAAAACAATTATCCAACCAAATTCGGCCATTTTTACCTTTGCTCATCCAATACCAGGATTTCTTAAGCGATATTGACGTGATTGCCGCAAAAGCAAAATATGCCAACAGAATCAATGGAATTTTACCAACAATTACGGATAATCGCAGATTGTATTTCAGGGATGCCTTCCATCCTATTTTGTATTTGAACAACAAACAAAAAAACGAAATAACGCATCCTCAAACTTTTGAATTAAATCAGGAAAAAAGAATCATCGTAATTTCTGGACCCAATGCTGGAGGAAAAACCATTTCGCTGAAAACCGTTGGATTACTCCAATTAATGTTGCAATCCGGAATGTTGATTCCCGTTCACGAACGCAGTGAAACCTTTTTGTTTGACAGAATTTTAACAGACATTGGCGACAATCAATCCATTGAAAATCATTTAAGTACCTACAGTTACCGACTCAAGAACATGAACTACTTCTTGAAGAAATGCAACAAGAAAACAATGTTCTTGATTGATGAATTTGGAACCGGTTCCGATCCGGAATTAGGTGGTGCTTTGGCCGAGATTTTCTTGGAAGAATTTTATCACCGTGAAGCGTTCGGGATCATAACGACACATTATTCGAACCTTAAAATTTTGGCCAACGAATTGCCTTTTGCCATAAATGCCAATATGTTGTTTGACGAAAAAACATTGGAACCCATGTATAAATTGGTTTTAGGTCAAGCGGGAAGCTCTTTTACGTTTGAAGTGGCTTTGAAAAACGGAATTCCTTTCAGTTTAATCAATCGAGCGAAAAAGAAAATCGAAGTGGGGAAAGTGCGTTTTGACAAAACCATTGCCACACTTCAAAAAGAGCGTTCGAAGTTGGAAAAAACTTCGCAAATACTCAAGGAAGAAGAAACAAAAGCGCGCGAAGAAGGCAGAAAAATGGAAACCATCAACGTGAAAATTAAGCAAAAACTGGAAAGCTACCAGGAATTGTACGACAGTAACCAGAAAACGATTTACATTGGACAAAAAATTGAATCGATTGCCGAAAATTATTTCAACAATAAAAACAAGAAAGATCTCATTGGAGAATTTTTGAAAATAATCGAAATCGAAAATTCTAAACGCAAGAAAGCTACACCCAAAGAAATCAAAGCGATTGTGGAAAAGAAAAAAGAAGTAATCAAAGAAATCGAGGTTAAGGTCGAAGAAATCAGGGTCGCTAAAAAAGAAAAAAAACTAAAACCCATTATCGAAAAACCAAAAGCTGTCCTAAAAGTAGGCGACAGAGTACGAATGTCCGACGGAAAATCAGTGGGAAGCATTGACCATATTGAGAAAAACAAGGCAACCGTAAATTATGGAATATTCACTTCAAAAGTAAGTTTGGATCTATTGGAATTGGTCGAATCGGTTAAAAAATAATTTAAATGTTGCATTTCAAATTTTAAATCATGCTTAATTTTCCTCCAAACAAGAAAATAATCCTCTTTGACGGCGAATGCAATTTATGTGATTCAGCAGTCCAATTTGTGATTCAACACGATAAAAAAGATGTATTTCGGTTTGTGTCTTTGCAATCGGAATTGGGGCAAGAAATTCTAAAACATATTGGAATTAAACCCGCAAATATTGACAGTATAATTCTATACGAACCCGGAATTGCTTATTATTACAAGTCGGAAGCAGCATTGCAAATTGCAAAAAGTCTTGGTGGTTTTTTACATTTGGGAACCCTTTTCCGGATAATCCCAAAGGGAATTAGTAACCAACTTTATGATTACATTGCCAAAAATCGTTACAAATGGTATGGTAAAAAAGAAAGCTGCTTGGTGCCAACACCAGAATTAAAATCAAAATTTTTATAATAAAATCACCTATTATGATATTTATCATGTGCCACGTTTTAAAGTAGCCATATATTTGTCTCAATCTTAATTTAGGGTATTGGATATTTGATATTGTAATATTGAAACGGTGATTTTTAATAGTTGTTTTTGGTTTAGCAATATGGTTTAATAGAGCCTTTATTATAATGACAAGTCCGAGAAAGATTATAAATTAAGTGTACAAAAAAAGAGAGGAAATCTGCAAAGACATCCTCTCTTTATTATTAAACAGCAATCTGGAATAGGTTTTTAACCCCTAATCAATTTTCTGTATTTCAAACGTTTTGGAGTCAAGTCGCCACCCAAACGTTTCTTTTTATTTTCCTCATAATCAGAGAAACCTCCTTCAAAATAATACACTTCTGAGTTGCCTTCGAACGCTAAAATATGTGTACATATCCTGTCCAAGAACCATCTGTCGTGTGAAATCACCACGGCGCAACCTGCAAAATTCTCCAAACCTTCTTCCAAGGCACGAAGCGTGTTGACATCCAAATCATTCGTTGGCTCATCCAGTAACAATACGTTTCCTTCTTCTTTCAAAGTCATCGCCAAATGCAAGCGGTTTCGTTCACCTCCGGAAAGCATCGAAACTTTCTTGTTTTGGTCGCTTCCGCCAAAATTGAAACGGCTTAAATAAGCGCGAGAATTCACTTGACGACCTCCCATCATTATCATTTCTTGTCCATCGGCAAAGTTTTCCCAAATGGATTTATTAGGATCAATATTCGAATGGGATTGATCTACATAAGCTATTTTTACGGTGTCACCAATCAAAAATTCGCCACCATCGGGTTTTTCTTCTCCCATGATCATTTTGAAAATAGTTGATTTACCGGCACCATTTGGTCCAATAATTCCAACAATTCCAGCTTGTGGCAAATTAAAATTTAAATTATCGTAAAGTAATTTTTCTCCAAAAGCTTTCGCCACATTTTTGGCTTCGATAACATTTGTTCCTAAACGAGGTCCATTTGGAATGTAGATTTCCAAGTTTTCATCCAATTGTTTTTGGTCTTCGTTCAATAATTTGTCGTAGTTCTGCAAACGTGCTTTTTGTTTCGTTTGACGACCTTTGGCACCTTGACGCACCCAGTCCAACTCTCGTTCCAGAGTTTTTCTGCGTTTGGATGCCACTTTTTCTTCTGATGCCATCCGATTTGATTTTTGCTCCAACCAAGAAGAATAATTCCCTTTCCATGGTATTCCTTCTCCTCTATCCAATTCCAAAATCCAGCCGGCAACATTATCCAAGAAATATCTGTCGTGCGTTACTGCTATCACGGTTCCGGCGTATTGTGCCAAATGTTGCTCCAACCAAAGCACGCTTTCCGCATCCAAGTGATTCGTAGGCTCATCCAGTAACAAAACGTCCGGTTGTTGCAATAATAAACGGCATAAAGCAACGCGACGACGCTCTCCTCCAGATAAATTTTTAATTGGAGTATCACCGTCTGGAGTGCGCAAAGCATCCATCGCGATTTCGAGTTTGGTATCAATTTCCCAAGCGCCAAGAGCATCAATTTTATCCTGCAAAGCAGCCTGACGATCCATCAACTTGTCCATTTTATCGGCATCCTCATAGTTTTCCGGAAGACCAAATAAATCATTTATGTTATTGTATTCTTCAAGAACTGCCATTGTTTCGGCAACTCCTTCTCGAACTATTTCAATAACCGTTTTGTTATCGTCCAATTGTGGATCTTGTTCCAAATAACCCACGGTATAACCCGGTTGAAAAACCACGTCACCTTGATAATTTTTATCGACTCCGGCAATAATCCTCAAAAGTGACGATTTTCCCGAACCGTTTAGACCCAAAATACCAATTTTAGCTCCGTAAAAGAAACTCAAATAAATATTCTTCAATACTGGTTTGTCGCTGCTTGAGTACGTTTTACTCAACTTTTGCATCGAAAATATTACTTTTTTATCGTCTGCCATTTCTCTATATAAAATTTAAAAATTCATTATTCAAAACAATTACACTCTTCCCTTTAAAGAACTAAAAACCCAGGCATTGGCCAAGAATCCCACGCCAACGGCTGCAAATCCCCATCCTGCAACATCATCATATCGAAATGCGCCCAATCCTATAAGCAAAAACCCCATCAATATCATTATTAAAGTAGCCCATCCTAAAATGGTATTTTTATTCATTCCCATATCTCTAGTATTATTTTTTTTCGAAGTACAAATATCTAAAATTTTAGCTGCTAATTAAATATTTTAAACAGCATTTCTCTCAATAAATCCGATTGGGGCAAAGCATTAGCCCCAACTCCTTTGCTTTTCACGTCAACTTCCCGCAAAGAAGTAACAATCTGGCTCACTTTTCGCATCGGATAATTTTTGATTGCCACATCATAATCCTTTAAAAAAAAGGGATTCACGCCCAATGCAGTGGCTACATTTTTGGGATTCTTGTCTTTCAATCCGTGGTATTTCAACAATTGGACAAAGAAACTAAAAACCAGGCTTGTGGTCATTACAATAGGATTGTCTTTCGGATTTTGTGCAAAATTATCGGCAATGGTGTAGGCTCGCAACTGGTTTCTATCACCGATGGCTTTTCGCAATTCGAAAACATTGAAATCTTTGCTGAAACCAATGTTTTCCTCAATGTGGTGCGGTGTTATGGTACTGCCTTTGGGCAAAATAATTTGCAGTTTCTCCAATTCGTTGTTGATTTTGCTCAAATCCGTGCCCAAAAATTCAACCAACATTGCATTGGCTTTGGGTTCAATCGAATATTTTTTTCCAGCCAAAACGCGTTTAATCCAATCCCCTACTTGATTTTCATACAGTTTTTTGCTTTCGTAAACGATGCCGTTCTTGGCCAAAAGTTTGGTCACTTTTTTTCTCTTGTCCAAGGTTTTGTATTTATAACAAATAACCAAAACCGTTGATGGCATTGGGTTTTCGGCATAACTTTCAAGTTTGTCAATAGTCCTGGACAAATCTTGGGCTTCCTTGACAATTACCACTTGGCGCTCGGCCATCATCGGGTAACGTTTGGCTGTCGAAACAATGTCTTCTATGGTTACGTCTCTTCCGTACAAAACCGTTTGATTGAAACCTTTTTCGTCTTCAGTCAACACATTTCCTTCAATATAATCGGATAATTTGTCAATGTAATAGGACTCTTCTCCCATCAAAAAATAAATGGGTTTGATGTTGCCTGCCTTGATGTCATTGACTATTTTTAAAACTTCGTCCATTTTCTCTATTCTCTTTTATCTATTATCTAAAAGTCTTACTTTTGCTTTATGCAGCAACTCAATTTTCCTTCTTATTCTTTTCGTTTCAAAAATAGCGAAAATAAAGTGTCTATTTTCGACGAAATCAGGAAAAAATTCATCATTCTCACTCCCGAAGAATGGGTTCGCCAGCACGTGGTTCGGTTTTTATTGGAGGAAAAAAAATACCCAAAATCCCTGGTCAATGTCGAAAAGGTTTTAAACGTCAACGGATTGCGAAAAAGATACGATGTTGTCGTGTTCAATCCCGATGGTTCCATTTTCGTTTTGATCGAATGCAAAGCACCGGAAATTAAAACCGCACAAGCCACTTTTGACCAAATCGCCCGTTACAACATGACCTTGAAAGCCGAATATTTGATGGTAACCAATGGACTTAATCATTACTTTTGTCAAATGGATTTTGAGAACGAAAAATACGAATTTTTGGCAACATTGCCGGATTACAAACTAAAAATGAAACAATTCAAATGAAAATAGCAGTCGTAATTCTCAATTGGAACGGTGAAAAATTATTGGAACAGTTCTTGCTTTCGATTGTTCAATATTCTCCCGAAGCCCACATTTATGTGGCCGACAATGCTTCGACCGATGATTCTGTTTCGTATCTCAAGGCTTTTTTCCCAACGGTAAAAATTATCCAAAACGATAGCAATCTTGGCTTTGCCGAAGGATACAATGAAGCTTTGAAACAGGTAGATTCCGATGTTTTTGCCTTGGTCAATTCCGATATAGAAGTGACCGAAAACTGGTTGAAACCCATTATCGAAACTTTCGAAAATGAACCCAAAACAGCCATCATCCAACCCAAACTTTTGGATTTCAAGCGAAAAGAATACTTTGAATATGCCGGTGCAGCAGGTGGATTTGTGGACAAATACGGTTATCCATACTGTCGTGGTCGTGTTTTCGAAACTTTGGAAAAAGACAACGGACAATATGATGACAAGCGCGAAATATTTTGGGCTTCGGGTGCTTGTTTTTTTATCCGAAGTTCGGTTTACAAAGAATTAAAAGGTTTCGATGCCGATTTTTTTGCGCACCAGGAAGAGATCGATTTGTGTTGGCGTGCCTTCAATAAAGGACATCAAATAAAATACAATTCACAATCGGTGGTTTATCACGTGGGCGGAGCAACTTTGCAACAAGGAAATCCAAAGAAAACATTCTTGAATTTCAGGAATTCGTTGTTGATGTTATTGAAAAATCTCCCAAAAAAACAACTAATTCCCATAATTTTCGTTCGACTCCTTTTGGATGGTGTTGCTGGAATACAATTTCTTTTTCAGGGAAAGTTCAAACATTTATTGGCGATTCTGAAAGCCCATTTTTCATTTTACAAGCTTGTTGCTGTGCATTATAAGAAAAGAGATTTGTTTCAATCTAAAAAATACTACACAACTAAAAGCATCGTTTTTCAATATTATGTCAAAGCTGGCAAGGTTTTTGAAAAATAATTTTAACATAAATTTAGAACCTTATTCTAATCTTAAAAAACTAACTTTGTAATTCACGTTTAATTAAATTTTATCCTCTATGAAAAAAATTGTTATTGCACTATCCTTATTGACTGTCATGACTTCTTGCGTTTCTAAAAAGAAATATGCAGATCTTGAAGCTAAAAACAAAGAAACTCAAGACTTATTAAATACATGTACCGTAAAATTAAATTCCTGTTTGGAAGAAAAAGCTGGGCTTAAAGCTAGTGTTGATGGATTGAAAGAACACAATCAAACTTTGATTTCCCAATCTAAAGACATGACAGTGCTTACTACAAAAGGAGCTGAAAACATTGAAAAAGCTTTGGAATCCATCAAGGAAAAAGATTTAAAAATTTCAAGAATGCAAGATGCTTTAACTAAAAAAGACAGTGTTACCCTTGCTGTTGTGACTAGTTTGAAAAGTGCTGTTGGAATTTCGGATCCAGATATTGAAATCAATGTGGAAAAAGGTGTTGTATTTATATCTATTGCAGATAAATTGTTGTTCAAAAGCGGTAGCTATGAAGTAACCGACAAAGCAAAAGGAGTTTTGGCCAAAGTGGCTAAAGTGGTAAATGACAAACCTGATTTTGAGTGTATGGTCGAAGGTCATACAGACAACGTTCCTTATGTTGGAAACGGAGTATTGCTTGACAACTGGGATTTGAGCGTAAAACGTTCTACATCAATCATTCGCGTTTTGACTGGTCAATTGGGTGTTAAACCAGAACAGTTAATTGCTGCCGGTAGAAGTTCTTATGTTCCTTTGGTAGCCAATGATTCTGCCGAAAACAAAGCTAGAAATAGAAGAACCCGCATTGTTGTGTTGCCAAAAATCGACCAATTCTACGAAATGGTGGAAAAAGAAATGAAAAAACAACAAAAACAATAAGAAAGTAACCAGTGTTCAGTCACGGTTTACTACTAACAAAAAACGTCTCGAGCAACCGGGACGTTTTTTTTATACTTCAAACTGATCACTGTTCTAAAGAATATCCAAACTTCCCTTGCCTTCTCTCACGACTATTGGTTCGTGTCCCGATAAATCAATAATGGTGGAACCAATGTTGTCTCCATAACCACCATCTACAACTACATCAACAAGGTTTTGCCATTTTTCGAAAATAAGTTCCGGGTCGGTGGTGTATTCAATGACGTCATCCTCGTCCCGAATAGAAGTTGAAACAATTGGATTGCCCAGTTGTCGAACAATTTCCAAAGCAATCGAATTGTCCGGAACACGAATACCAACCGTGGTTTTCTTCTTGAATTCTTTGGGTAGATTGGTGTTTCCCGGCAAAATAAAAGTATAGGGTCCAGGCAAAGCTCTTTTTAACAGTTTAAAAGTGGCCGTGTCAATTTGCTTCACGTAATCCGAAAGATTGCTCAAATCGTGACAAATAAAGGAAAAATTAGCTTTGTCCAACTTCACTCCCTTTATTTTGGCAATGCGTTCCAAAGCTTTGGTATTGGTAATGTCGCATCCCAAACCATAAACGGTATCGGTGGGATAAATCACCAAACCACCGTCTTTCAAAACCTTTACCACTCGATCAATTGCCGCCTCGCTGGGTTTGTCTTCGTATATTTTTATGAATTGTGCCATTTTTTTAGAATATAGATGATAGAGAATAGATTATAGACTTTGTTTAATTTTTTGAAAAACTTTTGCAGTATAAAACAACATTGCAATGGTAAACAAATTAATTTTCACAATAAAAATAGCATTATTTGAATTTAATGCCAATAAAAATTGTGATGGATAAAAATCAAAACCTGCAATTACATCATTTGTCAAATTCAATGTTAAATTTACACCTATTCCATTAATGGCTGAATAAAACAACCCAAAAACATCAAAAGCAATTAATTGCATCAACAGAGAAATAAATACTAATTTCAATCCTTGAACATAATTTTTCTTGTTTAACAGAATTCCTGAAAAAATGCAAAACCCAAAGAAAAGAAATGGTGTCAGCATTGAAAAATATCCAATCCCATTTTGATACTTGGACAAATCCGTGGTCAATAGTAAATAGAATGTAAAGAGAAAACCAATTACACCTCCTATAATTTGATATATTTCAATAAAATTAATCTTCTTTTCAAGTCTTTTGTCTAACATCTATTTTCTTTGTTCTTTCTACCCAATCACGTTCAATTTTGCAAAACGCAACAACAACTTCTTGATGCCGCCCACTTCAAATTTGATTTCGGCTTTTTTGTCGGCGCCAACACCTTCAAGATTCAACACTTCTCCTTTGCCAAATCGTTCGTGCATTACGATATTTCCGGCAACCAACTTATTGTCAAACAAATTGGCTCCACCCGAAGAAGAATTGCTTGAAACGGGTTTTAGTTTCCGAATGTTCAGGTCTGGTTTTGGTTCATTATTGGTAACATAATTGGGTGGAGTTCCCGCAACAGGCTTGGCCAATCGCAACTTGGATTTGTCCACGTCTCCAAAAATATCGTTGTCAATCATAGGTTTGTAGCGATAATTGCTTTCGGCAGGAGTCAGGTATTCCAGATATTGTCCGTCGATTTCTTCGATAAAACGCGAAGGCTCGCTATCGGTCAGTTTTCCCCAGCGGTAACGGGATTGCGAATACGTCAAATACGCTTGATGTTCGGCACGGGTCAAGGCCACGTAGAACAAACGACGTTCTTCCTCGAGTTCGCTTCGGGTGCTCATACTCATCGCACTCGGAAACAAATCTTCTTCCATTCCCACCACAAAAACGTGTGGAAATTCCAATCCTTTGGCCAAATGTATCGTCATCAAGGCCACACGATCTTCGTCGCTGGTGTCTTTGTCCAAATCAGTAGCAAGTGCCACGTCTTCCATAAATTCGGATAACGCGCCACGGGCACCGTCAATCTCTCGTTGACCTTCGGTAAAATCCTTGATACCGTTCAATAATTCCTCTATATTCTGGATTTTCGCCATACCTTCCGGAGTGGCGTCTTTCTTCAATTCTTGAACCAATCCCGTCTTTTTGGCCACGTGATCGGTAATGTAAAAAGCGTCCTGATTCTCGTTGATGACCTGGAAACTCTCTATCATCATCACGAAATCCTGCAATTTCTGCTTGGTTCCCGAATTGAGTTTCAAGTCGATTTTGTCGATATTTTTCATTACTTCAAATATCGAACGCTTGTAATGATTGGCGGCAACCGTCAGTTTTTCGACCGTTGTGTCCCCTATTCCACGAGCTGGATAATTGATGACGCGCACCAAGGCTTCCTCGTCCTTTGGATTCAGAACCAATCGCAAATAACACAATACATCCTTGATTTCTTTTCTTTGGTAAAAGGACAAACCACCGTAAATTCGATACGGAATATCCCTTTTTCTGAGCGCATCTTCCATCGCACGGGATTGCGCATTGGTGCGATACAAAATGGCAAATTGACCATTCATCATCTGGTGCTGCATCTTTTGTTCGAAAATCGTGCTCGCCACAAAACGCCCTTCTTCGGCATCGGTCAAGCTGCGATGCACTTTTATTTTGGGGCCAAAATCATTGGCCGTCCAAACCACTTTATCAAGCTTGGTTTTGTTCTTGTCGATAATCGTGTTGGCGGCTTCCACAATATTTTTGGTCGAACGATAATTTTGTTCCAATCGAAAGGTTTTCACGCCTTCGTAATCTTTCTGGAAATTCAGGATGTTGTTGATATTGGCACCTCGAAAAGCATAAATACTCTGGGCGTCGTCTCCCACCACGCAAATATTTTGAAATTTATCCGACAAGGCACGAACAATCAAATACTGCGAATGGTTGGTATCTTGGTACTCATCGACCAATATATAACGAAAACGGTTTTGGTACTTGGCCAAAACATCTGGAAAACGATTCAACAATTCATTGGTTTTCAACAATAAATCATCAAAATCCATGGCACCCGCCTTGAAACAACGGTCGACATAATTTTGGTAAATTTCGCCCAAACGAGGCTTTTTGCTCATTGCATCTTGCTCCTGCAATTCGGGATTGTTGAAATAGGCTTTCACCGTTATCAAACTATTTTTGTAAGAGGAAATTCGGCTTAAAACCTGTTTGGGTTTGTAAACATCCCTGTCCAACTGCATTTCCTTGATGATGGCAGAAATGGCTCTAACAGAATCCTGGGAATCGTAAATGGTAAAATTCGAAGGATAGCCCAATTTATCGGCTTCAGAACGCAGAATTCGGGCAAAAACCGAGTGGAAAGTTCCCATCCAAAGATTTTTGGCTTCATTGGAACCAACAATATCGGAGATACGCTTTTTCATTTCGCGCGCCGCCTTGTTGGTAAAAGTCAATGACAAAATACTAAAAGCATCCACGCCCTGACTCATCAAATAGGCGATTCGAATGGTCAACACACGGGTTTTCCCTGAGCCGGCACCAGCAATAATAATCATTGGACCGTCTTTTTGGAGTACGGGTTCGCGTTGGGCTTCGTTAAGTTGATTGATGTATTTCTGCATAAAAAATTTCTGTTGAATGCAAAAATAAGGATTTCAGAATTAAAAAAAGACTGCTTTTCTATTTATAAAAAACATCGTAGGCAAACCTAATCAAGGTGCCGATGACAACCACTAAAAAGAAGATTCGAATAAACTTGTTGCCTTTGCTGATGGCCAATTTTGCACCAATCCAACCTCCAAAAGCATTGCTGAAAGCCATAGGAACGGCAATAGCCCAAATAATTTTGCCTTTAAGAAAGAACAAACAAATCGAACCAAAATTGGTCGCCAGATTCACCATTTTGGCATTGGCGGAAGCGTGTAAAAAATCAAATCCCAGCAGGGCAATAAAGGCTAAAACTAAAAAACTTCCGGTTCCCGGCCCAATAAAACCGTCATAAAAACCAACCACGAAACTGATGATTACCGAATAAAAAACTTGGGTTCGGGCAGAATGATTTTTCACCACATGTTGCCCGAAATTTTTCTGTGCATAAGTGTAAATGACCAAAAAAGAAAGAACGACCAACAATAAGGGTTTCATGAAATCATTGCTGACATAAGTCAATAAAGTGGAACCCAAAAAAGCAGATGGAAAAGCCAAAATCATCATGATGGCCAACAACTTCCAGTTCATGTCCACTTTTTTGAGGTATTGATAAGCGGCAAAAGAAGTACCACTAAAAGCAGGCACTTTCAAGCTGCCAACAACGGTTGAAACGGGAAGATTGGGCAACAAAATCAATCCTACCGGAGTCTGGATCAATCCTCCTCCTCCAACGATGGCATCAATAAATCCTGCCACAAAAGCAGCCAAACAAAGCAAAATGATAATGTAGGATTCCATTTTTTATAAAATTTCATCAAATGTAATATAAGTTTATTGGTTTATTCGTTAATTTGTCTTTGGTTATAAAATTTTAAATAAAAATCTAGATTATCAAATGGATTCAACAAAAATAATTGAAATACTTGCTTACACAATTCCTTCCTTAATTACCGGAGGAGTGGCTTACTTTTTATTTGATTCGTATTTCAAAGACCAACAAAATACCAGAAGATGGCTGTTGCAAAAAGACAATCGAAAAGACACTTTACCCCTGCGTTTACAAGCCTACGAAAGAATGACCTTGTTTATGGAACGTATCAATCCAAGCCAATTATTGATTCGTATCACTCCAATTTCCAACGATAAAAACGAATATACCAATTATGTGATTGCGCAAGTGGAACAAGAATTCGAACACAATTTAGCCCAACAAATCTACATTTCGGATGAATGTTGGTCGATAATTACGGCAGCAAAAAATGCCACAATCCAAATGATTCGTTTGGCTACGAAAAGCGAAAAAGTGGCCAATGCCAACCAGTTGCGTGAAGTGGTTTTGAGTGATTTATTGGAAAAACAATCTCCCAGTAGTGCGGCTTTGGCATTCATCAAAAACGAAGTGGGACAATTGTGGTAGTTTTTTTGTCACGGATTACTATTTTATAATTATTTCCTCATACATTTTCAACAATTGCGTCACGGTATTCCAATTTCGGATGGTGGCCGTCACGTTCAATTTTTTCTCTATATATTTCTGGTCAAATCTTGTTTTTCCTGCACCAACAGCATATTTAATGTAAATTCTGTTGGCATCGATACTGGCTTCATCGGGTTTAAATTGGCTAATTTTTAAATCATTGATACTCTCGCTTCGCAAACTGGTCGAAACAAAAGCTACATACAATTTTTTTACGTCCAAATCGGATGCTTTCAAAAAAGGATTGTTCTTGAAACAAGCTTCTAAATCGGTTTTTCCAATCACCACCACAGGCACTTCGTGGCCAAAAACCTTGAAAATTTCCTGCTTGATCTTGAAACCAACGGCGGCGGCATTTTCATCCTCGCTATCCACAAAAACATTACCCGATTGGATATAAGTCACCACATTTTGGAAACCAATGGATTCCAAAGTCGTTTTCAAAGCCTCCATTTTTATCATGTTGTGACCGGAAACGTTGATGCCGCGGAGTAATGCGAGATGGGTTGTCATATTGTATAAATTAAGAATCCAAATATACTTTTTCCAACTTTCAATACCAAACAATTCCATTTTCTAATTCCCAAACAAAAAACTATCTTCGCTTCATCAAATTAAAAATCCGTTTGAATCTGCTTTTTTACGAAGTAAATCCGCGTCATCCGTGTCTTAACTATGCAGCAAAACCTACTGGAAACCCCAATCGAATACCTCAAAGGCGTCGGTCCCAACCGCGGGACTTTGTTGCGCAAGGAATTGGGAATTCATAAATATGGCGATTTACTCAATTTTTACCCCAATCGCTACATTGACAGGACACGTTATTACAAGATCAACGAATTGCAAAACAATGTTGCCGAAGTCCAGATTATTGGCAAAATCGTCAACATCAAGACGGTGGAATTTGGCAAAAACCAGAAACGACTTGTCGCCACATTCGTGGACGATACGGGACAAATGGAACTCGTTTGGTTTCAAGGCCACAAATGGATTCGGGAGAGTTTGAAACTCAACGAAATCTGCGTGATTTTCGGAAAATGCACATCTTTTGGAAATACTTTCAATATGGCGCATCCCGAAATCGAATTGATGAGCGAGCACGAAAAAAGTCTGCGCTCCGCAATGCAACCCGTGTATCCATCGACGGAAACCTTGGCCAACAGAGGAATTTCCAATCGAGTAATCAATAAAATGATGCAGCAATTGTTCTTGGAAACCCAAGCCAAATTCTCGGAAACCCTGCCCGATTATTTGACTTCCGAATTGAAACTGATTCCAAAAAATGCGGCTTTGTTCAATATCCATTTCCCCAAAAGTGCCGATGCTTTGGCGAAAGCCCAATACCGGTTGAAATTCGAGGAATTGTTCTATATCCAATTGCAATTAATCACTAAAAACCTCATTCGGAAGCATAAAATAAAAGGACATCCGTTTACGAAAGTGGGCGAATATTTCAATGATTTCTACCAAAACCATTTGCCTTTTGAATTGACGAATGCCCAAAAAAGAGTCATCAAGGAAATCCGAATAGATATGGGAAGCAACGCCCAAATGAACCGATTGCTACAAGGCGATGTGGGTTCTGGAAAAACAATTGTAGCTTTAATGAGTATGCTCATTGCCTTGGACAACGGTTTTCAATCTTGCTTGATGGCGCCAACGGAAATCTTGGCCAACCAACATTTCAACGGCTTGACGGAGTTATCCAAAGAACTGAACATCAACATCAAAATACTCACGGGCTCAACCAAAACTGCAGAACGGAAAATTATTCACGAGGAACTCGAAAACGGCAGTTTACACATCTTGATTGGTACCCACGCTTTATTGGAAGACAAGGTAAAATTCCAAAATTTGGGCTTGGCCGTGATAGACGAGCAGCATCGTTTTGGGGTGGAACAACGTTCCAAACTTTGGAAAAAAAACGAAATACCGCCACATATTTTGGTAATGACCGCCACGCCTATTCCGCGAACTTTGGCGATGAGTTTATACGGTGATTTAGACATTTCAGTTATTGACGAATTGCCTCCGGGACGAAAACCCATCCAAACCGTGCATCGATTTGACAGCAACCGCCTGAAAGTTTGGAAATTTATTCGGGACGAAATTGCCATTGGCAGACAAATTTATATCGTTTATCCGTTGATTGAAGAATCAAAAACGATGGATTTAAAGGATTTGATGGACGGTTACGAAAGCATTTCCCGTGATTTTCCGTTGCCACAATATGCCATTTCCATCCTTCACGGCAAGATGAAACCAGCTGATAAAGATGCTGAAATGAAACGCTTTGCCGAAGGAAAAACCAACATTATGGTCGCCACGACCGTGATTGAAGTGGGCGTGAATATTCCAAATGCCAGCGTAATGATTATCGAAAGTGCGGAACGTTTTGGATTGTCGCAACTCCACCAGCTTCGGGGTCGCGTGGGTCGTGGTGCCGAACAAAGTTATTGCATCCTGATGACGAGCCACAAATTGAGTGCCGACAGCAAAACCCGAATGGAAACAATGACTCGAACCAATGACGGTTTCGAAATTGCGGAAGTCGATCTCAAACTTCGTGGCCCTGGCGACATGATGGGAACCCAACAAAGCGGTGTTTTGAATCTGCAAATTGCCGATATTGTTCGGGATCGAGATATTCTGGCATTGGCACGTAATTATGCCTTGAAAATCCTGAAAGAAGACGCTCCGATGCAAAAACCCAAAAATGCCATCTTGAGAGCCGTTTACATCGAATTGACCAAGAAGAAAAACATCTGGAATTACATCAGTTAAGCGGGAGGAAAAACACACTGATAAAATTGTTTAACTTAGTGGAGAAACGAATAAAAAAGGATTTAACCAATATTTAAATTAAACCTTTATATTTTTTTGAAGTCATAGCTCATTGGACTTTTTACTGTATTAAAATTAGTTGTTAATCCACTGTTAAATTATTGGCAAAACAAGCATTATTCAAAATTCTAAAACCTAAATTTGTCTTCTTAACTAAAATATAAGCAGTCTAATCTCGCTTTTTAACTATATCATGAAATTAAAAAATATTATTTATGCCTTATTAATAATAGGGTTCCTAGCATTTATAACGTACAGAGTCATTGAAAACAAAAGTGGTGATTCCGGTCCCAAAGGCAAAGACGGAAAAAACAAATCAATGACCGTTAACGGAATTGTTGTAAAATCCCAAACATTCGACAATAACCTTTCCCTTTCCGGTTCTATTGAAGCCAATGAGCAGGTGGATATTCGTTCAGAGGTTTCAGGAATTGTGGAAGGAATTTATTTTAAAGAAGGAAGCAATGTTTCTAAAGGGCAATTGCTTTTCAAAGTAAATGATTTGGAATTGAGGGCACAATTGGCCCAGGCCAAAACAAAAGAAGGGCTGGCATCGGAAAACGAAAGAAGAGCCAAACTTTTACTTCAAAAAGAAGCCATCAGCCTAGAAGAATATGATATTGCCAGAGCCGATTATAAATTGGCGCAAGCCCAAATCCAATTGATTCAGGCACAAATTGCGAAAACTTCAGTAAAAGCCCCATTTTCCGGTAAAATTGGATTGCGTTCGATTTCACAGGGAACCTACATTACTCCTTCCATTTTAGTGGCTAAATTAGTTAACATTGGTAAACTCAAAATCACTTTTTCGGTTCCTGAAAAGTATGCCAACCAGATAAAAATGAATTCAAATTTAAGTTTTACCGTCACGGGATCCTCCCAAAGTTATCTTGCCAAAGTGTATGCCATTGAGCCTGAAGTTCAAGTTGCGACAAGAACCTTGCAAGTTCGTGCCCTTGCCGAAAATAAGGACGGGAAATTATTGCCGGGTACTTTTGCCAATGTAGAATTGCCTTTAGACATCATTAAAGATGCCATTGTCATTCCAACGGAAGCCATTGTTCCTGTACAAGACGGAAAAAAAGTTTTTATTTCAAACCAAGGAAAAGCCAAAGAAATTTTGGTCGAAACCACAACCCGAACTGACGCTTCCATCTTAGTGCTTTCTGGTCTAAAAGTGGGTGATACCGTTTTAACCAGTGGCGTGATGTCGTTAAAAGAAGATACTCCTGTAAAGGTTAAAATTAAATAATTTTAGACTTTAGATTTCAATTTTTGAATCTAAAATCTGCAATCAAAAATCAAAAATCTCTATGAGTTTATCAACAACAAGCATAAGAAGACCTGTATTTACCATTGTAATCAATTTATTAATTGTGTTATTTGGAATTATCGGCTACACCTTTCTTGGCGTCAGGGAATTTCCTTCAATTGATCCAGCGCAAGTTTCCATTCGTACCAATTACACGGGAGCCAATTCAGATATTATTGAGTCCCAAATCACGGAACCGCTAGAAAAAGCCATCAATTCGATTGATGGAATTCGGAATGTAACTTCTTCCAGCACTCAAGGAAGCAGCAACATAACCGTTGAATTCAACCTAAATAAAGACTTGGAAGAAGCGGCAAACGATGTTCGTGACAAAGTATCCCAAGCCATCCGAAGTTTACCCCAAGATATTGATGCGCCTCCAGTGGTTTCAAAGGCTGACGCCAATGGAGATGCCATAATTTCCATGACTGTGCAAAGCGATTCCAGAAGCCCATTGGAATTGAGTGATTATGCCGAAAATGTGATTTCACAACGACTCGAAACCATTCCCGGCGTGAGTGGTGTCCAAATTTGGGGGCAAAAAAGATATGCAATGCGATTGTGGATTGATCCTGTAAAATTAGCGTCCTATGGTTGTACGGTTTCAGAAGTTAGAAATGCATTAAACAAACAAAATGTCGAATTGCCTTCCGGAAAAATTACTGGAGCCAATACGGAACTGACCGTAAAAACGGTTGGAAATCTCTCCACTCCAGAAGAATTCAACAATATCATCATACGCTCTGATGGAGAAAAAATAGTTCGTTTTAGCGATATTGGTTCTGCCTCATTAGGACCTGAAAATTTGGAAACTAAAATGACGCAGTCCGGAATGCCATTGGTGGGAGTTGCCATTGTGCCGCTTCCTGGAGCCAATTATTTAGATATTTCAAAGGAATTTTATAAAGAATTTGAAGCGCTAAAAAGGGATTTACCCAAAGACATCAACTTAAATATTGCATTGGACACCACCTATTTTGTCAAAAAATCAGTTATTGAAGTAGCTGAAACATTAGGCATTTCGATTATTCTGGTAATCTTGATCATCTTTTTGTTTTTTAGGGATTGGGCCATTGCGTTCAGGCCATTAATTGATATTCCAGTTTCGTTGATTGCCACTTTCTTTATTATGTGGTTGTTCGGATTTTCGATAAATGTATTGACTTTGCTTGCCATCGTGCTGGCAACTGGTCTGGTAGTCGACGATGGAATTGTGGTCACGGAAAACATTTTCAAAAAAGTGGAAGAAGGAATGACGCCCATTGAAGCAGCCATTAAAGGTTCCAACGAAATATTTTTTGCCGTAATATCCATTTCCATAACCTTGGCAGCGGTATTTCTTCCGGTGATTTTCCTCGAAGGATTTGTAGGCAGATTGTTTCGGGAATTTGGTGTCGTCATTGGGGCGGCGGTATTGATTTCGGCCTTTGTTTCGCTTACGCTTACGCCAATGTTGAATGCCTATTTGATGAAAAGTGGCGAACAGAAAAAGTCAAAATTCTACATTCAAACAGAACCCTATTTTGCAAAACTAAACAAAGCTTATGCCGATGCATTGGAGCGTTTCATGAAGAAAAAATGGTTAAGTTTCCCTATTCTGATTGTGTGTTTTGGATTGATTTACGTCTTTTTTAATCTTTTGCAAAAAGAAACGGCACCTTATGACGATAGAAGCGCTCTAACCTTGAGAATGAATACTGCCGAAGGTTCGACTTATGAATATACCGAGCGATTCATGCAGGAAATTTCAAAATTGGTCGACGATTCCATTCCTGAGAAAAAAGTGGCTTTGGTGATTACGGCTCCAGGATTTTCTGCTTCTTCAGTAAACAATGGATTCATCAGAATCGCTTTAAAAGAACCTGAAGAAAGAAAACGTTCCCAAAAAGAGATTGCCGAAAAATTGACCCAATTGACAGGCCAATATTCAGAAGCAAAAATATCGGTGATGGAGCAACCCACCATCGCAGTAAACAGGCGTGGCGGTTTACCCATCCAGTATATTATTCAAGCACCCAATTTTGAAAAATTACGAGAAAAAATTCCATTATTTATGGATGAAGCTTCAAAAAACGAAACCTTTTCGACTACTGATGTCAACCTAAAATTCAACAAGCCGGAAATCAATGTCACCATTGATCGCGAAAAAGCCGAAAGTTTAGGAATATCCGTGATTGACATTGCCCAAACCTTGCAGCTTTCTTTGAGCGGACAGCGTTTTGGCTATTTTATGAGAAACGGAAAACAATACCAAGTCATTGGACAATTTGAACAAAAAGACCGATCAAAACCAATGGATTTAACGGCAATGTTTGTCAAAAACAATAAAGGAGAGTTGATTCAAATGGACAATGTGGTGACTATTGCTGAAAAAAGCAATCCACCACAATTGTATCACAATAATCGATACATGTCAGCCACTGTATCGGCTGGTTTGGCTCCCGGAAAAAGTATCAACGACGGAATTGATGCGATGAATGAAATAAAAGCCAAGGTTTTGGACGATACTTTCACTACCGATTTAGGCGGCGAATCCAGGGATTTTGTCGAAAGTAGTTCGAACACTTCTTTTGCTTTTGGATTGGCTTTGTTGTTGATATTTTTAATCTTGGCAGCACAATTCGAAAGTTTCATCGATCCATTCATAATCATTCTAACAGTTCCAATGGCGGTTGCCGGAGCCTTGTTTTCGTTGTGGTTGTTTGACCAAACCTGGAATATTTTCAGTCAAATTGGAACGGTGATGTTGATTGGTTTAGTTACCAAAAACGGAATCTTGATTGTGGAATTTGCCAATCAATTGAGAGAACAAGGAAAACCAAAATTGGAAGCCATCATGGAAGCTTCTGAAGCAAGGCTTCGACCAATATTAATGACCAGTTTAGCCATTTCATTGGGTGCATTGCCTATCGCCATGTCGCTTGGAGCAGCTTCTACCAGTAGAATTGGAATGGGAGTAGTGATTGTGGGTGGAACCATTTTCTCTTTGGTTTTGACCTTGTTCGTAATTCCAGCATTGTATTCGATGTGGTCAAAAGCCAGAAAACATTATCCCGAATTTGACCATATAAAAGAATATGAAAAAGATATGGAATAGTTGATTTGCAATAAAAAATAAAACCGCGCTAGTTGTAAAAACTGGTGAAGCTTTTCTGAAAACTTACAGAATAATTCATTTTATGAAAACTAAAAATATTTTTAAAAGTCTCATTTTATTCTTCTTGTGCATTGTAAAAATGAATGCACAAGAAGTTTTGACTATCGAAGAGGCGATGAAGATTGCATTGCAAAATAATTTTGACATCAAAATCGCTTCCAATAATCTAGACATTGACAAAGTAAATGTTACCACTGGAAATGCTGGAATGCTGCCCAAAGTAACTGCAACATTGACTGATGCCAACAGTATTCAAAACAGTTCACAAACGCGACAAGACGGTACAACCACTTCGCTTGACAATGCCAAAAACAACAGTTTGAATTATGGTGTTGGCTTGGATTGGACGGTTTTTAACGGTTTCAAAATGTTTGCCAGACTCGAACAACTCAAAGAATTACAAAAATTAGGGGAGGCCGAATTAAAAAACACCATAATCATGAAAATCAGTGCCGTGAATGCGGTTTATTTTGATTTGGTGCAGCAACAACAACAATTGGCGGCATTAGATACCACCATCGTGATTTCGACCCAGCGTTTAACATTGGCACAAAATCGTTTTGCCATCGGGAAAGCTTCCAAATTAGAGGTTTTGAATGCCCAAGTGGATTTGAACACGGACAAAGTGGCGCTTTTGCGACAAAAAGAATCGTATGCCAACCGAAAAATTGCCTTGAATCAAATTTTGGCAAGAGATGCCAAAGTAGATTTTAAAGTCGTGGACGAAGTCGCCGTTGACAACAAATTAATCTTGGCTGAACTAATGGCTTTGGCTGAAAAACAAAATCCACAATTAGAAGCCCAAATAATCAATAAAAGAGTCTCCGAATTAGAATTGAAGCAAATAAAAGGAGGACGTTATCCAACTGTCAACTTGACTACCGGTTATAATTTTGCCGAAAGCCAGTCCAGCCTTGGTTTCACCTCGCAATCTTCGGCCAAAGGACTTAATTATGGATTGAGGGCATCCATGAATTTGTTTGATGGTCTGGCTCAAAACCGAAACGAGAAAATTGCCAAAATCCAAATAGAAAACTCTAAAATTGCCATCGAACAACAAAGTCTTCTTTTGAATTCGGAATTGACCACTGCTTTTCAAACGTATTTAACCAATTTGGAATTGATTCAAGTAGAAGAAACAAATGAGGCCATCGCCAAACAAAATTTAAGCATAACCGTTGACAAGTTTCGCATTGGAACCATAAATACGCTCGAATTTAGAACGGCGCAATTGAATTACATCAATGCAAAAGTGCGTTACAGCAATGCCCAATATCAGGCCAAATTATCTGAAATTGCCTTGCGCGAATTGGCTGGAAATATCAATTTTTAGTTTATTTTTGTTCAAAAAAGCACAATGACCTCCTACAATCCAAAAGACTGGTTTGATTTTATTTTTAACATAAGTAAGGCAGATACGTTCCGAAAATTAATTCCAATGATGATTATCATCGGTATATATTCAGGAAGTATCGCTTATCTAGAAATCGAATATTGGGAATTGCCCGACGACAGTCCCGTGAAAAATATCTCTGTAATGCATGGCATGTTGGGTTTTGTGATTTCATTGTTATTGGCTTATAGAACCAATACGGCATACGATCGCTGGTGGGAAGGACGCAAAATGTGGGGCGGATTGGTCAACAGCAGCCGAAATTTAGCCATTAAGCTAGCTTCGATTTTAACTTCGGAAAGTGACCTTGCTTTTTTCAGAAAAATGATTCCCGGTTATGCTTCTATTTTGCACAAACATTTGAACGATAGCGATACGGCAAAACAATTGTTTGATGACGTGGATTTGGAAATTGACCATCACAAACACAGACCGAATCAAGTGGCAAAAATGCTGTTTCAAAAAGTAAATGATTTGTATGTTTCGAAAAAAATTACCGGAAATCAACTTATCATTTTAAACAACGAATTGCAATCCTTTACTGACATTTGTGGCGCTTGCGAGCGAATCAAAAACACGCCCATCCCCTACTCTTACAGCGCTTTCATCAAGAAATTCATCTTCATTTATGTATTGACCTTGCCTTTTGCCTATGTGTTTATTTTGGGCTATTTGGTGATTCCAGTAGTCGTTTTTATCTTTTATGTTTTGGCTAGTTTAGAATTGATTGCCGAGGAAATAGAAGATCCTTTTGGCATTGATGCCAATGATTTGCCAACAAAAAAAATTGCGGAAAACATAAAAAGACAGGTTGAAGAATTGATTTAATTTTTTTTCTAACGATTTGTTTTTCCAATAGTTATTTTTATTAAATTTCAAAATCTTTTTTTAATAAAATTAAATTATGAACTCCAATCGGGCCTTAATACATCCACCACTTTTATCTAACGAGAAATCGCTAAAAACTTTAGTGGAAAATAGGACCGTTTACTCCTTGAATCATTGCGAACTCAATCTATTCGAAACTTATGAATCTTCTCAATTGGTTCCATTAAAATTCAATGATTTGGTGGTTACAAGCATGTTGAGAGGCAAAAAAGTGATGCATCTTTTTGATGATCCCTGTTTTGAGTATTTACCGGGCGAAACGGTTGTTATCCCTTCAAATGTTGAAATGAAAATCGATTTTCCCGAAGCATCGCTCCATAATCCTACGCAATGCTTGGCTTTGGCAATAGACCAAACTAAAATCACAGAAACTTTACATTTCTTGAATGAAAGGTATCCAAAAGAAGGCAACAACCAATTTTGGCATTTGGATTACCAGAATTATTTCTTCTACAACAATATCGAATTGGCTACAACCATTAACAAATTGATCAAAGAATGTATGAGCACGTCAATTACTAAAGACGTTCTTGCCGATTTGACTTTACAGGAATTATTAATCCGAATCATTCAAACGCAAACAGCAAAAGCCATTGACGACGGTTTGTTTACGGATCCAAAAAATCCAATCACCCAAGTGGTCGAATTCATACGATTGAATTTGAAAGAGAATATCAGCATGAAACATTTGAGTGAGAAAGCCTGTATGAGCACGGCTTCTTTTTACCGACTTTTCAAAAGAGAATTGGGCATGAGTCCAATTGAATTTGTAATTAGCGAAAAAATAAGATGCGCCAAACAATTACTCAAAAATCCAACAATACAAATCAATGAAGTATGTTATTTATCTGGATTTGAAGATTCCAATTACTTCATTCGATTGTTCAAAAAACACGAAGGAATTACCCCAAAACAATATCAATTGTTGTACGTAAATTAAGTTATTCTATAAATTTTACCGGCTCAAGAGAAAGCTCTTCTTCTGGCGTAAAAATTCGATATTCAATTCGGAATGTCTTTTTTAATGGTGTTTCCAAAGAAAATCCTCCTACTCCAAAAGCATCAATTACATCCAATGTAAAATGGGCGTGTTTCCAATATTCGAATAAATCCTTGTCCACCCAAAACTCGGTATTTTCTATGGTGCCAATGCAAACATCACCCAATCTTTGATAAAATCCGCCTTTTTCGAAACACTGTGGTTGCGTTCCTTCACAACATCCTCCGGCCTGATAAAACATCAAATCGCCGTGTTTTTCCTGTAAAATTTTGATTAATGCTATTGCTTTTTCCGTTGCGTCAATTCTTGTTGTCATCATTTCTAGTTTAAAATAAAACCCAGCAAATAATACAATCTGCCGGGTTTAAAATTAGTTAATCATCTGAAATATATTAAAAGAAGCCTAATTTCTTTTTATCGTAAGAAATCAACATATTTTTGGTTTGACGATAATGTCCCAACATCATTTTATGGTTTTCACGACCAATTCCAGATTGTTTGTACCCTCCAAAAGGCGCACCAGCCGGATATGAATGGTATTGATTTACCCAAACACGACCCGCTTGAATCGCTCTTGGAACCTGATAAATTTCGTGGGCATCACGTGTCCAAACACCGGCTCCCAACCCATACATCGAATCGTTTGCAATAGCAATCGCTTCTTCAGTCGTTTTGAAAGTGGTCACGGCCAAAACCGGTCCAAAGATTTCTTCCTGGAAAATACGCATTTTGTTATTTCCTTTAAAAAGTGTCGGTTTGATGTAATATCCTCCCGAAATATCACCTTCCATATGGTTTTCTGATCCTCCAATTAAAATCTCGGCACCTTCTTCTTTACCTAATTTGATATAGGAAAGTATTTTTTCTTTTTGAACTAATGATGTTTGAGCACCCATCATAGTCGTTTTGTCCAATGGATTTCCCAATTTGATTGCTGCAGTCCTTTCGATTACTCTGGCAATAAATTTTTCGTAAATGTCTTCGTGAATCAGTAATCGCGAAGGACAAGTACAAATTTCACCTTGATTTAAAGCAAATAACACAGCTCCTTCAACGGCTTTATCAAAGAAATCATCGTCGGCATCACCAACAGATTTCAAGAAAATATTAGGAGATTTTCCACCCAATTCCAATGTAACGGGAATAATATTTTCCGTAGCATATTGCATCACCAAACGTCCCGTCGGAGTTGAACCTGTAAACGCAGCTTTGGACACTTTTTTGTTTGTTACCAAAGTTCTTCCAAGCTCCGCGCCAAAACCGTTGACAATATTTACCACTCCGGGAGGAAGAATATCGCCAATCAATTCCATTAAAATCAAAATGGAAATTGGAGTGCTTTCTGCTGGCTTCAAGACTACCGTGTTTCCTGCGGCCAATGCTGGAGCCAGTTTCCAAACAGCCATCAAAATGGGAAAATTCCAAGGAATAATTTGGGCAATTACTCCCAAAGGTTCACTCAAAGCAATCGAAACGGTTTGGGAATCCAATTCGGCGATGGAACTTTCCTCGGCACGAATTACACTGGCAAAATATCGAAAATGGTCAATCGCCAAAGGAATATCGGCTGCTAAAGTTTCTCGAATTGCTTTTCCGTTGTCAATGGTTTCAACGGTAGCAATATATTCCAGATTATCTTCAATGACCTGGGCGATTTTGTTCAATAATATGCTGCGCTCAGTTACAGAAGTTTTCCCCCAAGTTTGAAAAGCATCATAAGCCGTGTCAACAGCCAAATCGATATCAACTTTAGTCGAATGGGCAGCTCTTGTAAACACTTTTCCGTCAATGGGAGAAACTACATCAAAATATTGTCCACCTATTGGTGCAACAAATTTTCCTCCAATATAATTATCATACGTTGCCTTAAATTCAGGTCTTTTTACCAAGTTGTCCATATTGTTATCTGTTTTAATTTTTTCAAAAATAGGTTCATATCCATCATCAAAATAGCACAATTCATTCAAATAGTAGCATAAAATTTTACTATGTGTTTTTTTAACGTTATTTTATTAAACAATTAGTAGTTATTTATGTTTTAAATTAGATTATTCTTATTTGTGATTTAAATAGAATTACAAATTAAATTGTAAAAAAACACCAAATTGTCCTGTTTTAAAATACCACAAATGAGAATTACGCACTTCAACGATTTTTAAAACAGTTTAAACGATTTTAATTTTTTATTACTAGTAATCACACAATATTTGTGAAATAGAAATAAGTCAAAAAGCCTTTATTAATTCAAACCAAATTAAATCCATGAAAAAAATTATTTTATTAGTAGTTGTCGCTCTTTTTACTTTTAGCTGTAGTACTGAACCTTTGGCTACAGATTCTGGAGCCATTAGTAAAACCAATGATTCCACAGCAAAATTTGCTTCTAGTGCAAAATCTCCTTCTGCAGCGAGCACCAGCAATTGGGGCGATTACAACATTGCAGTTTCAGTAAGCACTGATGGTTCCGAATGGACTTACACCATCACAAAGGCTAAATCGAGTGCTAAAACCTTGAGTCACTTCATTATTGACCTTAATAACTGTGGTGAAGACAGTGCAACTTTTGGCGATATTCTTTGGGCAACTGTCAATGGAGTGCCAACAGACTTATCCCCAACGGAGGGAAAAGGCACAACTTGTAACCCACAAGACACTACAAACAATTTTGTTAAATTTCCAGCATTTTCAGCGGCATCATCTTGGACGCTGGTATTGAAATTTGACCGTGGTTATGAAACATTTATTTCTGCTGCTGCCTGGATTAAAGCCGGAACTTCTTGCAACCAAGGAGTAATTTCTGCTCCAGGTTGTCCAAAAGAGGATTATTGTTCTTTTTCACAAGGATTTTTCTTTGGTAATGGCTCTGAAAAAAACGGAGCCAGTGATTTATGGGCAAACGGTCTTGCCATTGGTGGAATAAGCTATACACAAGAACAAGGAAATAATGCTTGGGATATTGATCGTGGCCCTGGAGGTGATATCACGTTGAACGCATTCTTCCAACTTGCAGCTGTACGTTTGAGCGGTGTTGAAAGTCAAGTTGCAACTGATGCCGCAATCATTGATGCTTATTTTAATGGAATGGACATCTTTTCAAAATTGGCAATTGGAACTAAAGGGAATAATTCTACTTACCAATATTTCAACCTTCCAGCATCCGTGACCAATACATTGACAAATGTGACAACTACAACAGCCATGGTAGATGCAGCTGGAACAAGAATTGCAGAATATATCGAAACCCACCACTGTCAATAACACTAAAGATGTTTGGAAAAATAAATTTTTCCAAACATAAATAATTAATAAATAAGCCGTTTCACAAATAAAATGTGAGACGGTTTTTTTATGAATTTATATTCTGGAATGAAACAAAATACCGGTAAAAATCAAATAAATTGTTTCCTACTCCAAACTGCAATCCTTATATTTGCAATCTCATAAAATTGACAAATGAAAATATCTTACAACTGGTTAAAACAATTCATAAAAATAGACTGGAAATCCGAAGAAACCGCAGCATTATTGACAGACTTGGGTCTGGAAGTGGAAGTAGTCGAAAAATATCAATCCGTAAAAGGAGGCTTGGAAGGCATTGTTGTAGGCCATGTTCTTAGCTGTGTTCCACATCCTGATGCAGATCGTTTGAAAGTAACCACCGTAGATTTAGGCAACGGCGTTCCTGTTCAAATTGTATGTGGCGCAACCAATGTCGCTGCAGGGCAAAAAGTGCCAGTCGCAACCATCGGAACCACATTATACGACAAAGAAGGAGTTGCTTTTCAAATCAAAAAAGGAAAAATTAGAGGACAGGAAAGTCACGGAATGATTTGTGCAGAAGACGAACTGGGTCTTGGAGAAAGTCATGACGGAATTATGATACTTGAGGATTCCATTGCAGCTGGAACAACTGCGGCAAGTGTTTTTAAAATTGAAAATGACGAAGTTTTTGAAATTGGATTAACACCCAACCGTGCCGATGCCATGAGTCATTTTGGAACTGCTCGTGATTTAAGAGCCGGTTTGTTGCAATCTGGTGTTAAAGTGGAATTAATCTCACCTTCCGTGAGCAATTTCAGGGTCGACAAAAGAACATTAAAGATTGATGTCAACGTCGAGAAAAACCTTTTGGCTCCAAGATATTGCGGGGTTACCATTTCTGGAATTACAATCAAACCATCACCGGCTTGGTTGCAAAACCGATTGAAAGCCATAGGAATCAATCCAAAAAACAACATTGTGGATGTCACCAATTACGTTTTGCACGAATTAGGACAACCCCTTCACGCTTTTGACGCATCAAAAATACACGGAAAAATAATTGTAAAAACACTTCCTTCGGGAACAAAATTTACGACACTTGATGATATCGAGAGAACCTTGCACGAAGAAGATTTAATGATTTGTGACGAAAAAGGGCCTTTATGTATTGCAGGAGTTTTTGGAGGAAAAAATTCGGGAGTTTCTGAAAACACGACTTCCATCTTCCTGGAAAGCGCTTATTTTAATCCAGTGAGTATTAGAAAAAGTGCCAAAAGACACCAACTCAACACAGATGCTTCCTTCCGTTTTGAAAGAGGAATTGATCCAAACATTACCGAATACGCATTAAAACGCGCTGCTTTGTTGATTCAAGAAGTTGCCGGTGGCGAAATCACTTCGGATATTGTTGATATTTATCCAAAGAAGATTGAGGATTTTCCAGTAGTTTTGAATTTCAATAACGTAAAGAAAATTATTGGTCAAGAATTACCGAAAGAAATCATCAAAAACATCTTGGCTTCTTTGGAAATAAAGGTAAACAGCGTTTCTGACGCCGGTTTGGGATTGACCATTCCTGCTTATCGCGTGGACGTGCAAAGAGAAATCGATGTTATCGAGGAAATTCTTCGTGTGTATGGCTACAACAACATCAAGTTTTCGGATAAATTGAATGCCACGGTTTCCAATGCGCCAAGAACCGAAGATTACAAAGTGCAAAACATCATTGGAACCCAATTGAATTCGCAAGGATTCCATGAAATGATGGCCAATTCCTTGACAACTTCGTCTTACGTACAATTGTCGGAAAAACTGAAAGAGGAACACAATGTAATGATGTTGAATCCATTGAGCAATGATTTGGCAGCCATGCGTCAATCGCTGTTATTTTCTGGATTGGAAGCCATTTCATACAACATCAACCGTAGAAATTCGGATTTGAAATTATTTGAATTTGGAAAAACCTATCATAAATTTCCATCAGGTTATGAAGAAAACAAGCATTTGACGATGTTCATCACCGGAAACAGGAATCAAGAAAACTGGACCAACGCACAGAAACCTAGCGATTTCTTCTTGTTCAAAGGCTATGTGGAAGCCGTGCTTTCGAGATTGGGCATTCAAAAAACACAAAATCTTCCCGTGACTACCGATGTTTTTTCGGAAGGAATCGCCATAAGCCAAGGAAGCAATGTTTTGGTGGAATTTGGTGTCGTAAAAAAATCCATATTGAAACATTTCGACATCAAGCAGGAAATTTTGTATGCCGATTTCAATTGGGCACTGGTTTTAAAACTGCTTTCCAATAAAATCAAATATGTGGAAATTCCGAAATATCCAGAAGTGCGCAGGGATTTGTCTTTGTTGTTGAATGAAAACGTATCGTTTGAAGCTATTTACAACCTAGCTAGGCAAACCGAGAAATCATTGTTGAAAAACATTAGTTTGTTTGACGTGTATCAAGGGAAAAACCTTCCAGAAGGCAAAAAATCCTATGCGGTAAGTTTCACCATTCAAGACAACACCAAAACCTTGACCGACGTTCAAATTGACAAGATTATGGGCAAATTGCAAAAGAATCTGGAAACCGATTTGGAAGCCAGTTTGAGGTAAAATTTTGAATCCTGTAAGGCAATTAAGGTCATTTAAGTTTGACTTTATTAATGTCTATAAAAGTAAAATGCCAATCCCTGATTTAGGATTGGCATTTTTTTTTATAAAATATTTTTTATTCCTATTAACTAAAGAATTGAACTCCTAATTTGCTTAGAATAAACAAACCCAAAATAAAGCCAATAAAACATTACTGATTTAGGATTGCATTTCTTTTATAAAATATTTTATATCCCTATTAATTAAAGAATAGAACTCCTAATTAATAAACAAAGCCAATAAAACATAGATCAGTCAAGCACAAATTTCCACAATCAAAAACATTTTAAAATCTGTGAATCTGCGGCAAAAAAAAAGTCCCACGCCTTAGCGTGGGACTTCCTATATTCAAAAAACTGAAATTAGATTATTTCTTTTTCTCGTTTTTTTCCATTTTTGCTTTAAGACCTGCAAGAATATCATTTGCATCACCTAAAGTTGCAGCGGGTGCATTTGTAGATGAATTAGATGAAGTGTTTTCAGTGGCAGCTTTCACATTTTTCTCTTCTTCTTCACGGAAGATGGCAGTGTGTGAAGCAACTACTCTTTTGAATTCTTTGTTGAATTCGATTACTTTGAAATCAGCAGTTTCGCCTTTTTTCAATTTCTTTCCGTCTTCTTTTTCAAGGTGACGTGTAGGAATGAAAGCAACGATATCATCACCAAATTCTACAGTAGCTCCTTTGTCAACAATCTCGGAGATTTCACCTGAGTGGATAGTTCCCACTGCGAATGAATCTTCGTATTGATCCCAAGGGTTGGCAGTAGTTTGTTTGTGACCTAAAGATAATTTACGTCCATCAACATCCAATTCCAATACAACTACGTCTAATTTTTCACCAACATTTACAAATTCAGATGGGTGTTTGATTTTCTTAGTCCAAGAAAGGTCAGAAATGTAGATTAATCCATCGATTCCTTCTTCCAATTCTACGAAAATTCCAAAGTTTGTAAAGTTTCTAACGATACCTGTGTGTTTAGAACCTACTGGGTATTTAGAAGTAATATCAGTCCATGGATCTTGAGTCAATTGTTTGATACCCAATGACATTTTACGGTCATCTCTATCCAAAGTAAGGATAACAGCCTCAACAACATCACCCACTTTTACGAAATCTTGAGCAGAACGCAAGTGAGTTGACCAAGACATTTCAGAAACGTGGATCAAACCTTCAACACCTTCAGCCACTTCGATAAACGCACCGTAATCAGCGATTACAACTACTTTACCTTGTACTTTGTCACCAATTTTCAAATCAGCATTCAAAGCATCCCAAGGGTGAGCGTTCAATTGTTTCAATCCTAATTGGATTCTTGTTTTCTCGTCATCAAAATCAAGGATTACCACGTTAAGAACTTGGTCTAATTCAAGAACTTCAGATGGGTGGTTGATTCTTGACCAAGAAAGGTCGGTAATGTGGATCAATCCATCAACACCACCAAGGTCAATAAACACACCGTATGAAGTGATGTTTTTAACAACACCTTCCAATACTTGTCCTTTTTGTAATTTTCCGATGATTTCTTTTTTCTGTACTTCAATATCAGCCTCGATAAGCGCTTTGTGAGATACAACAACATTTTTGAATTCGTGGTTGATTTTTACCACTTTGAATTCCATCATTTTGTTTACATATACATCGTAATCTCTAATTGGCTTAACGTCAATTTGAGATCCTGGCAAGAATGCTTCAATTCCGAAAACGTCAACGATCATACCACCTTTAGTTCTGCATTTTACAAAACCATTAACGATTTCACCTGTTTCGTTTGCAGCAATAACTCTATCCCATGATTTGATAGTACGTGCTTTTCTGTGAGACAATACCAATTGACCTGTTTTATCCTCACGGATGTCAATCAATACTTCTACTTTGTCACCTACTTTTAATGCTGGATTGTAACGGAATTCGTTCAATGAAATAACACCTTCCGATTTTGCGTTGATATCAACGATAACGTCTCTATCAGTAATTCTAACAACGATACCTTCCACTACTTCTTCTTGATCTGTCGCGATAAAAGTTTTTGAAACTAGGTCTTCGAATTCTTGTAAGTTTTTCTCATCTACTGCATCGATACCTTCTTCGAAGTTGTGCCAGTTAAAATTTGCTAAAAACTCTTCTTGTGATTTTAAAATTTCAGACATGCTGATTAAAAAATTTGTATTCTGCATTTTCTCGAGTTTCTTGATGCGATAGAAAACAACAGAAGTTGTTTGTATAATTAGTTGATACCTAAAGGAAACTCTTATTCACCAAAAGGTGTGCAAAAGTAATTCTTTTTTATTTAACCACAAAATATTTTCTCCCAGATAATCAATGGTTTATTGGTTGCAGCCCTTTTCGGGGTTTTCAGGAACTCTGCTCCCGCTTTTCGTTGCAATCTTGGCGGCCGAATACTGGACACAACGGATTTTTACTGCAATCGGGCTTATTTATGACTTTGGGATTTAAAAAATAATTACAGCTTAAAAATCAAACCATTAGCTTGAAAATAAAAAACTGATTTTTCAAAATTTGTAAGAAATAAAGTCTATATTTGAATTTAATTATTGTTATGATCATTTTCACTATTATCTACCAGAAATTGGATGGCTTTGTGTGATTTTGTGACACATATATACAAGTTATCTACAACTTTTCATTCAACCCTCCAATTTGCACTTAAAGTGTTGTATTCATTGACTTTATAAAAATGAACAATGCAATTTTAAGCAACAAAAAGCAACGAAATACTTGTTTTGTTGTACCCAATGTTGTACCTTCGTATCACGATGCACCCAATTGAAAACCCAGTATTTACAATACTTTCACTCGTTTGCATTACTTTACAAAAGTAGTATAACATTTCTAAATTCCTATTATTATGGCATCAGTAAAACTAATTTTAAGAACACATCAGGCAGATCAAACCGGGCACAGCCCTTTGTATATCCGAATTATAAAAGATAGAAAAACGAAATTTATCACTGCTGGAGTGAAGCTTAAAGAGAACGAGTGGGATGAAGCAAAGCAGAAAGTAAAAAAGAACCATTCCAACAGTGCCAGGATGAATGCTGCATTATCTCAAAAGATTGCAGATGCCGAAGGTCAGGTTGCCGATATGGAACGCAAAATAAAAACGGTATCGGTTAAAAAACTCAAAGAAGCCATAAAGGGAAAAGAAGTACCTAATTTTTTTGAATATGCCAGAAAGAGATTAGAAAAAATCAAAAGTACCGTTTCTTATTCCACTTACAGAGCATACACCTCTCAGGTTGATAAATTTGAAAAATATATGGGAACAAAGGATGTATATTTTGATGAAATTACGGTAGCACTATTAAACGACTATAAATTTCATTTAGGAGATACTTTAGGCAACGGAGATACAACGCAACGCCTTTCCATAATTGTGCTCGGAACCATATTCAGGGATGCTATTCGTGAAGAAGTAATTCCCGAAACTATGTTTCCATTTAGCAAAATAACCCTCAAAATCAGCTCTTCTAAAAGATTATTTCTTAATAAAGTACAGATTGATAATTTAACCAATTTAAAGCTCATAGAAGGCAAAAAAGCTATGATGTGGAGAGATTTATTCCTTTTCTCTATTTATGCCGGAGGATTGCGTTTTAGTGATGTTATCGAAATGCAATATTCTAATTATAATGAAGCTGAACATAAAATCAACAAACACATTCGTAAAACTGGAAGAGTACACCAGTTCAAAATTGGAAAAGTGGCTATCGATATTTTAGAAAAATACAAAAAAGTAAATGCCAATCACGATGATTTTATCTTTCCGATTATTGTCGATAAAGAAGGCTATTTGAACAGTGAAGCAAAACGTTATTTTCAAACAGCAGCTTTCAATAAATTGGCAAATTGGCATCTAAAAAAATTGGGGACAAAAATAAAACTCCCTTTCGACCTTTCTTTCCATTTATCAAGACACAGTTTTGCAACAAATGCTTTAAATAATGGAATGAGAATTGAGCACGTTTCAAAATTAATGGACCACCGAGATATTAGCACAACTCAGGTATATGCCAAAATCATCAGCGAAGAACTGGATAAAGCGGTTGACAATTATATTTTTTAAAACACAACGAGGGAAGAAATTACCCTCGTTTTTTTTTCGAAGGTAAATTTTATTGTTTTTTACTCTCGTATTCAAAAACACCAATAAAATATAGAAAAATCAAAGTTGTTAATAACTCATTTGAAATACTTTAACAAGGATTTTTTTTAATTTATAATTTTACAAAAGAGAAAACAAGTAATTTTTAAAGCATTCGAAACGAGTGATAAACGAACTCTAGTTGAAAACACTAGGACTTCCAAAAGGCAAACAATTTAAAACCGCTTTTAATTACCTTTCAATACTAAATGAATACCAAAAAAAACATATTACAATTTGAATTCAAAGGATCAAAATATGCAAACAGCTCCGTTTGTAGAATTATTGGCAGCGCCTGCGGCTCTGGCCAAAAATCCTTTATTTGATATAATCGTTGAAGACAAAGTTACTATTCAAAACTATTGCAATGCTTTAATTGCTAAAATTTTAGAACTCAAACAATCTCAATTTCCTGCTTTTATCGATTATCAATTCAACCAGGTGAAGAACCCGGAAATATGGATATGTAAACTCGAAAAATTATTAGCCAATAATGAAGCTTTTTTCAGCTCCAAAACAGCAATGAGTAGATACAATAAATTGTACATTTTAATCGAGAAAAAACGAACAGAGCTGCAATCTACCAGAGTAAAAGAACCAGTTGTAAAAACTCCTAAAAAATTCATTAATGCCGAAAGTGAAGACCGTCATTTCTCATTATATGAGTTAAAAAAGCAGCTTGAAAAAATCAATGATGACAATCAAAAAATATTGTTATTGACTAAAGAAATGTTTGAATACCAACAAGCTAATATTGAGTTTATCAATCAAAAGACACCGTTTTATGATGCACAATGCACCAAAGAAATAGAGAACATTTATGCCTTACAAAAAATACAAGCGGCAATTGAAGAAGCTCAAAAACTAAAATTAAGCAGCCCAAAACCAAACAAAAAACTAAAATTCAATGGAAATCTAAACCAATTAGTAGATATGTTTTACCAATTAAATCGCGAACTTTTTATTGATGGCAAACCTTATATTGACGAAAACACAAACGATCTAGCGGATTGGATTGTAAATTCCTTCTTGGATAAGGGAGGGTAAAGAAATAAGTCCCCTAACAGTCAAAACAATCCTCAAACCTTCCAAAGAGGATAAACGTCCGAACACCCATAAAAGACTGGACATCGATAAATTGCTTTAAACAAAATGGTCCCCTGGAGACCAAGTGGGAACTAAAAGACTTTTTTCAACTTCTCACATTTGCACCATAACAATTTAAAACTTTTAAAAATGGATGCAATTATCTTCACAAAAGACCAGTTCACAGATCTAATGAGTAAATTAGACACAATTCAATCCCAACTTTCTATCAAAGCTGACCCCAAGAAAGAAACCTTTCTGGACAATCAAGAATTTCTATTATTGATGAAAATTTCAAAACGTACAGCGCAAACCTGGAGAGACGAAGGCAAAATTTCATTTAGTCAAGTGGGAAACAAAATCTATTACAAACTTTCTGATGTTGAAAAACTCCTAACCGAGCACTACAACAAATCTTTCAAAGGACGATAGTATGAGCAGCTGCAATGGAACCTGCGAATCTTGCGATTGTAAGCCTCGCAAAACGAGATTCACTTTTCACTATTCACTTTTCACCTCTCACTAAATTATGGTAACCATTTTCAAGAATTTCAACGAGGTTGTTGAACACAAAACAATTTCAACAATTTTAGAAGAAATCAAAACAGGAAAGTACCGACCGGGCATAATTTACTTGCGTAAATCACTTGCTGAAAACAAAACAGAAGCCTATAACAAAGCCAAAAAATCACTTCCAGCATTCACTCCTTCTGGAAAGTTTGTTGGAGGTCGTAAATTGGAATACCTAGCGGATTATTCAAGTTGCATCATTTTGGACATCGACAAATTAACTGTTGCCGATTTGCAAAATGCAAAGCATTTGGCCAATCAAAGTGAATTCACATTTGCCAGTTTCATAAGTCCATCAGGTAACGGATTAAAAATTCTAGTAAAAATCAATTCAGACAAAGCCAATCACAAAGAAGCGTTTCTATTGGTACAAGCGCATTACGAGAGTATTTTAAAATTAGAAATAGACAAATCAGGCAAAGACTTAACCAGACTATGCTTTTATTCTTATGATGAAAACCTTTATTACAATGAAAACGCAAAAATATTTAGTGTTACAGAACAAGAAAAAGAACCTAAAGCTAACATCGAGAGGGAGTTTAAAAGAACAGAGCCAAAAATTGTTATTAATAGCGATGCAATCTACAACCATTGTGTAAATTTTACCGAAAAAAAAGTGCAATTCGTGAATGGTAGCCGAAACGTATTCGTTCATCAATTAGCGTGTAACCTCAATCGTAAAGGTGTATTGCTCCAAGAAGCTCTAGGATATATTTTAACTGATTTTGGGTATGACGAAAAAGAAGTAACCCAAGCAGTAAATAGTGCTTATGGAAATAGTCACGAGTTTGGTAAAAATGAGAAGTCCAAAATTGTCATCCCGAGGAACGAGGGAACTCATCAACCTACAACTATTATAGAGGATGAAGACGATAAAGACAAACCAAAACCAACCCAAATAGACCGTTTAGAGTTGTTTTTATCAAACAAATATGTATTTCGGCACAACATAGTATCTGGAAAATTAGAGTTCCAGTATTTCGGTAAAAAGAAGTGGAATGTAATGAATGATTTTATTGAAAATTCAATGCTTCGAGAATGTTTAAAAGGTCGGATTAAAACAAACTTATCTTCATTACGAAATTTATTGTACTCCGATTTTTGTGTGCTGTTCAATCCATTTGAAGATTACTTTTTCAATTTACCTTCTTATGATGAAAAGACCGATTATATTACCGAATTAGCAAACACAATCACAACTACAAAACAAGAACTTTGGCAGCAATGCTTTAAAAAATGGTTAGTTGCTATGGTGGGATGTGTTCTCGATGATAAAGTGATTAATCACACGGTTATTGTATTTAGTGGCAAACAAGGACTGGGAAAAACAACGTGGGTTGAAAAGCTTGTTCCAAAACCTTTGAAAGAATATCTATTTTCCGGAACCATAAACCCAAACAACAAAGATACATTGGTGCAGCTTTCAGAATGTATGCTAATCAACTTGGACGAACTAGAAAACCTAAACCGTTCCGAAATTGGATCACTCAAAGAAATCATCACAAAAACCCAAATCAGAATGAGAAAAGCCTACGGACACAACAACGAAACAATGCCACGAAGGGCATCATTTGCCGGAAGTGTAAATACAGCACAATTCTTGAACGATAGTACAGGAAGCAGAAGGTTTCTTTGTTTCGAGTTGGAAGGCATAAAATACCAACACAATGTAGATATTAATATGGCATTTTCACAAGCATTGTTTCTTTTCAAAAGTGGGTTTAGATATTGGTTTGACCAAGAAGAAATAAAATCAATTACAGAAAATAACGAACAATACCAGTTACGAAGCCCAGAGGAAGAATTGCTTTTAACGTGGTTTGAACCAATCGAAAGAGAAAACGCAACATTGTTTTTAAACGCTTCTCAAATAGCTGCCAAATTAGCAGAAAAGGCAAAAATTAATATCAATGACGGTACAATAAACAAAATCGGAAAAGCTATGAAAAAACACAACTTCATCAGAATAAGCACTAAAACGGGATATGTTTACGCTATTAGAGAATTCACTTATGAAGAAGTCGACCAAAAAAACACTAGTAATTCAATCGACAATATTCTCTAAAATTCCAGTCAAATCAATACAAATTCTAAAAGGTGCAAATTGCACCTTTTTTCATTAAAATAAGGGATAGGATAGGATAACCAAAAAACACCTAAAACATAAACTACTTTTTTTAATTTTAAACAATTGGGTAACATAAGCCAATAGTAAAGCAAATCAATTAACCACTACAACCCTTTTACACTCAAACAGCCACTTAAATCCGTTTTTTATTTCATAAAAAAATAAAAATATCTTTTATCCTTTTTTTGCTTATCCTATCAACTTTAATCTAAAAACACCTCTTTACATTCAATTGCTTTTTTGTATGTTTGTACATAATTACTACGTTGATGTATTAGTTTTTTGTACTAAAAATAGGTAAATATTTTTTTTACAAACTATGTCCTTACACCGTCATAATTCATAACTCATAACTCATAATTTTAAAAATGCCAACATTAAACTGGATCGGAAAAGAAAAAGTAATCAACCACCACCAAGACGTACCCTACAAAATACTGGAGCCTCAATATGGCTTTGCTGATGGTGTACAACAACCCGAACCTAATGACAGCGGCAACAAAATTATTCACGGCGACAACCTCGAAGCCTTAAAAAGTTTATTACCAGAATACGAAGGCAAAGTAAAATGTATTTACATTGACCCACCCTACAATACAGGAAATGAAAGTTGGGTGTACAACGACAACGTAAATCACCCAAAAATTAAAAAATGGTTGGGCGAAGTTGTGGGTAAAGACGGAGAAGATTTAACACGCCACGACAAATGGTTGTGTATGATGTATCCAAGGCTAAAACTGTTGCACAAACTACTTGCTAAAGACGGAGCTATTTTTATAAGTATTGACGATAATGAACAGGCACATTTGAAGTTGATTTGTGATGAGATTTTTGGAAATGGAAATTTCATTACAAATGTTATTTGGGAAAAAAACTATTCTCCAAGAAATGATGCAAAGTATTTTTCGGCTTCCCACGATTTTGTAATTGTTTATTCAAAAAGCAAAAATGATTGGAAACTCAATCTTGCACCAAGAACTGAAAAACAAAATAAATACTATAAATACGATGATAATGACGGAAGAGGTCTATGGAGACCTGATAATGTTCTTGTAAAATCATTTTCCGAAACAGGTGTTTTCGGTATAAAAAACCCTAACAATGGCAAAATTCACTTTCCGCCTCAAGGCAATTGTTATCGTTTTAATGAAGAAAAATCCAAAACAATGTTATCAGATAATAAATTTTATTTTGGTAAAGATGGTAATGGTAAACCCCAACTTAAACGCTACTTGTCTGAAGTAAATGATGGTGTAGTTCCTCAAACAATTTGGAAATATGATGATGTTTCACATAATCAAGAAGGTAAAAATCAATTAAATAAAATTATTGAGGGTAATGTTTTTGATAGCCCAAAACCACATCAATTAATTAATAGAATATTAGAGTTATCAACAGATAAAAACTCCGTAATCCTAGACAGTTTTGCAGGTTCAGGAACTACTGCACACGCTGTTTTAAACTTGAACAAACAAGATGGCGGCAACAGAAAATTCATTTTAACAGAAATGGAAGATTATGCCAATACCATCACAGCCGAAAGGGTAAAACGAGTAATTAATGGTTACGGCGAAGACAGTAAAAAAACCGAAGGCACGGGAGGAAGTTTTAATTATTACCAACTAGGCGAACCTTTGTTTCTCGAAGAAGATGTGCTTAATGAAGCAGTGGGATTAGAAAATATATTAAAATACATTTGGTATTCCGAAACAAGAACTGCATACAATCCAAAAGCGCATTCGCTTGTAGAAGAAAACTATCGTATAGGTTCAAAAGACCAAACCGATTATTATTTTTATTACACCGTAGATGCGGTTACAACGGTAGATTATGATTTTATGGCTAAAATAAAACACAAAGCCAGCCAGTACATAATTTACGCAGACAACTGTTTACTCGATGCAGCTTTTATGCTAAAGCATCACATCATTTTCAAAAAAATACCTAGAGATATAACACGATTCTAAAGTGGTCAAATTCGACCACTTTAAAACATAAATATTTATAAATAAGTAACTTAACTAAAAGTATGACGGCAAAAATAAAACAAATACTAGTAAATGATGTTGCTATAAACATACACAGCACTAAAGAAGAAGACTTTATTTGTCTTACTGATATGGCAAAAGCAAGAGAAGGAGAAAACCGTTCTGCTGACATCATTAAAAATTGGTTAAGAAACAGAGGTACTATCGAATTTTTAGGAACTTGGGAAATCATAAACAATCCAAATTTTAAAGTGGTCGAATTCGACCACTTTAAAAAAGAAGCAGGATTACCAACATTTGTTTTAAGTGTTTCGCAATGGGTAGAACAAACGGGAGCCATTGGTTTAACTTCTAAATCAGGTAGATATGGTGGTACTTATGCCCATAAAGACATTGCTTTTGAATTTGGTTCGGCAATAAGCCCTGTATTCAAATTATATTTAATAAAAGAATACCAACGTCTTAAAGAAAACGAAAGCAATCAGTTCAATTTAGAATGGGATGTAAAAAGAATTTTGACAAAAGCCAATTATAGCATACATACAGATGCAATAAAAAATCATATCATACCAACACTAAATATTGACAAGGACAAAGAATGGATAACCTATGCTGATGAAGCCGATGTCTTGAATGTTGCCTTATTTGGTTGTACAGCAAAACAATGGAAAGTTGCAAATCCGCAATTAGCACTTGAAAATAAAAATATGAGAGATTTTGCAAGTATAAATCAATTAACGGTACTCTCAAATCTTGAAGTTTTAAATTCAGAATTAATAAAAAACAAATTATCTAAAAACCAACGATTTCAGTATTTACATAGAACAGCATTACAACAATTAGCCGTTTTAGATAAAAGCAATGCTATGAAATCGTTGCAAAGATTATCAGATAGTACATTTGTAGAGGAACAAAAGAAGTTAAAGAATTAGAGGTAAAAAGCAAAAAACGCAGAGCATCTAGGCTTGCGTTTCTCGATTTCCTTCATCCAAACGGTATGACGAACTCGGTGCAAATATATGAATTTTCAGTAAAATAAAACATAAATGGAGTTAAAATCCTACCAACAACAAGTAATCACAGATTTAGAATTATTTTTAGAATACCTCCAAAAGTATCCTAAACCTGCCACAGCTTTCAAACAATATTGGGAAGACAAAGTTGGTCCTTATGAATTGAAACTTGATGGAACATACAGCGGAATGGTGCCCTATAAAGACAACATTCTCAACACACCGCACATTGCGATAAAAGTCCCAACAGCAGGAGGAAAAACATTTATTGCCTGCAACGCCATACATTCTATTTTTAGCACCTACGACAGCAGCCGACCAAAAGCGGTAGTTTGGTTAGTGCCTTGGAGCAATTTGTTACAACAAACCGCTTCAAGTTTATCAGACGCTACACATCCGTATCGTCAAAAATTAAACACATTATTCAATCATAGTGTTGAAGTGTATGAAAAAGAAAGTTTGTTGCAAGGAGCTAATTTTAATCCAACATCAGTTTCAGAACAGTTAAATATTTTCGTCTTCAATTTTAGCAGTTTAAGGATTAATTCCAAGAAAAAAGACGACCGAAAAATATACCAACAAAACGGATCGTTGGAAGCATTCAGAGATACAGTTGTAGAGCAAGATTTAGTTTTACCAGACACTGATGAAAGTGCTTTAATCAACATTATCAGAAGTTTGAATCCTTTGGTTATTGTTGATGAAAGTCATAATGCCGAAAGTGATTTGAGTGTAGAAATGTTGCAAAATTTGAATCCTTCCTTTGTGTTGGATTTAACCGCTACTCCAAAAAAGAACAGCAATATCGTGAGTTATGTCAATGCTATTGAATTGAAAAAGGAGCATATGGTAAAACTCCCTGTTATTGTTTACAACCACAGCCGAAAAGAAGAAGTAATCAACAGTGCATTACACCTGCAAAGACAGTTAGAACAACTAGCAATTCAGGAAAGTTTAGAGGGTGGAAAAAAAATAAGACCAATCATTTTATTCCAGGCACAATCCAATATCAAGGGTAGCGACAATACAACCTACATCAAGATTAAAGAAAAATTGATTGAGTTAAAAATTCCTGAAGAACAAATCAAAATCAAAGTTAGTGGTTTAGACGAGTTAAAAGGAATTGATTTAATGGACGAAAAATGTCCTGTTCGATACATCATAACAATCAATGCTCTAAAAGAAGGTTGGGATTGCCCCTTTGCTTATATCTTGGCATCATTAGCAGACAAGTCATCAGCAGTCGAAGTAGAACAAATTTTAGGAAGGGTATTGCGTCAGCCTTATGTATTAAAGCACAAAGAACCATTATTGAATTTGTCTTTTGTTTTAACGGCTTCCGCTAAATTCAACGAAACATTAGACAATATTGTTAGAGGATTACAAGATGCAGGTTTTAGTAACAAAGACTATTATGCCGAAGAAATTATAACAGAAAATACTACTGCACCTATATCAGACAAAGAGGCTTTAAATAGAGATTTATTTGGTTCGTCAGAAGAAAACAAAACCGTTGAACAGTTTGATGATAATGACATTACAAATATCAATATTGATGCAATAGAATTCGATCCTACGGCAAAAGAATTTGTGCCAATTGCAAATACTACAATCAATCAAATTACACAAAAAGCAATCGAACAAGGAGCTGCTTTTGAGACAAGATTAACAGAAGATACTGGAGATAGTACCGAATACCTTTTAAGAGAAATGGGAAAAGAACCAAAGCGTTACAAAATTGTAGAACACTTTCATCAAGTAGCAGAAAGTATCGAGCTACCACAGTTTTACAAAAAATTAGAAACTGATGTATTAAGTCGGGAATTAGTTTTTGATGAATTAAGTCAAGGAGAAGTTTTCTTGAATAGAGATCAGCTATTAAGCACATTCAAATTGTCTTCAAAAGACATTGAAATTGACTTTAACAGCGTTAGTGCCGAAATTGTAAAAGTTGATTATGATGAAGCTCGAAAAGATGCTGTAATTTCTAAATTTAGTGTTCAGGCAAAAAAAATATTAATTGATACCATTGTAGCCAAACCAAAAGAAAAGCAGGTCAAAGACATAGCCAATATTATGGTGGGTAAAATTGGTAATATGACCCCAATTGCCGAACAGGAAATCAAAAAATACATCGAGCGCATCTTTAGCGAGTTCTCCACAGAAGAGATAATTGATGCAGTAAACAATGAATACAATTATGTTTACAAAATAAAAGCCAAAATTTTAGAATTATCAAACCAGCACGCTAAAGAAGAATTCAGCAGATTGTTGGATACCAATAAAATCATTGTGAAACCAACTTTCAAGTTCAAAGAAACGCTAATTCACACCAAAGAAGGAGCGAAAATTGACAAATCACTTTACGAGCGTGAAGGTGATATGAATAATTTTGAACAGCGTTTGATAATGGATATTGCTTCTCAAGAAAATGTGTTGTTTTGGCACAGGAATTCTGTAACCAAAGACAAAGGTTTTTACCTAAACGGTTTTAGCAACAATCATTACCCGGATTTCATTCTTTATACCCAAAAACAAAATATCATTTTAGTGGAAACCAAAGGCGATTTTTTGGACAATGACGAAAGCAAAGCAAAGAATGTTTTAGGTAAAAAATGGGCCGAAAAATCAGGAGACAACTATAAATATTTTATGGTTTATGAAAGTAAAAACGTAGAAGGTTGTTACACAGCCAAAAACTTCTTGGAGATTATTGGAGCTTTGTAGTCCTTATTGATGCTGAATTAAAGCCACTACATTAATCTAAAGCATTAATCGGCAAATTAATGAATTATTATGTATTGACAATTAAATAAAATACCTATTTTTACAGCCGTGAAAATGCTAAACTTCATATTATCAATTATTATTCTAATACTTTCCTGTATGCCTTGCGCAGATATGGAGCCGGATGTGTCGTATAATAAAGTAACAATCAGCAATGAATCAAATCACACTCACGACAATGATGCCTGCTCTCCATTGTGTATCTGTAATTGTTGTGGGGGGCAAGGTTTCACTTACAATATTATTTACCCTTATAATTTCATTGCTGTCAAAATCATAATTGACAAAAAAGTACCGGAATACAAATCAATTCTTGCTTCCAATTTCTTCGGAAGTATTTGGCAACCGCCTCAAATAGCATAATGATGCCCGAGTAATTTCGGGTTAGAAAATTGTGACCTTTTCACAAATAATGGCAAATATTCTATTTGCTGATTTCTAATTCATTATAATATTTCAATGTTAGACAAAATCATACAATTTAGTATAAAGAACAAGTTCATTATACTCTTATTTACCCTTGTGCTTATAGCCTGGGGAAGTTATTCTATTAAAAATTTACCGCTGGATGCCTTGCCAGATGTAACTAATAATCAAGTACAAATAATTACCACTGCCCCTACTTTAGCAAGTCAGGAAGTAGAACAATTAATTACCTATCCACTCGAACAAGCTGTAAAAACGATTCCAAAAGTAATTGAATTGAGAAGTATCTCTCGTTTCGGATTATCTGTGGTAACTGTTGTTTTTAAAGATGATGTGGATATTTATTGGGCAAGAGAGCAAATTTTTCAACGCTTAAAGCAAGCCGAAGAAAACATTCCTAAATATGCAGGCTCTCCAGAATTAGGACCTATTTCTACAGGTCTAGGAGAAATATACCAATACGATGTATATGCTAAAAAAGGCTATGAAGATAAATACGATGCCGTAAAATTACGAACCATTCAAGATTGGATTATCACTCCACAATTACAGGGTGTTGAAGGTGTTGCCGAAGTCAGTACTTGGGGAGGAAAATTAAAACAATACGAAGTGGCTATTAATCCGAATAAACTAAATAGTTTAGGAATAACCATTACCGATATTTTTGAGGCACTCGAAAAAAACAATCAAAATACAGGTGGTGCTTATATTGAAAAAGACCAATACTCTTATTTCATTCGTGGTGTCGGTATGGCTACAGGCATCAAAGATTTAGAAAACATAGTGGTTGCAAATAAAAACGGAGCACCTATTTTAGTTCGAAATGTAGCCGAAGTTCGAGAAGGTGTAGCACTACGTTATGGGGCATCTACTAAAGACGGAAAAGGAGAAATTGTATGTGGAATGGCTCTTATGCTAAAAGGAGAAAATTCAAGTGCAGTTGTCAATAGAGTAAAAGAAAAAATGGATCAGATCAACAAAACTCTTCCAGAGGGAGTGGTTGCTGAAGCTTTTATCGATAGAGGAAAATTAGTAGATAGTGCCATAGGAACTGTTACTAAAAACCTATTGGAAGGTGCATTAATAGTAATATTTGTACTGATATTATTTCTTGGAAATCTTCGTGCAGGACTAATTGTAGCATCTGTAATTCCATTATCAATGCTTTTCGCTGTGATTTTGATGAATACCTTTGGAGTAAGCGGAAATCTAATGAGTTTAGGGGCAATCGATTTTGGAATTATTGTCGATGGTGCGGTTATAATTGTCGAAGCCACAATGCACCATTTACAAAAGCTTAAAAGACAAAAAGATTTAACCCAAGCAGAAATGGATAGCGAGGTATATCAATCGGCTTCCAAAATTAGAAACAGTGCTGCTTTTGGGGAAATAATTATCTTAATTGTGTATTTGCCAATCTTGGCATTAGTTGGGACAGAAGGAAAAATGTTCCGCCCAATGGCAATGACTGTAGGATTTGCAGTAATTGGAGCATTTGTAATGTCATTAACTTATGTGCCAATGATGAGCGCAATGTTCTTATCAAAAAACACGGAACACAAACCGAATTTTAGTGATAGAATGATGGCTTGGTTCGAAGGAATATATACTCCTTTTTTAGAAAAAGCGTTACGTTTCAAAAAAGCAGTTTTGGCAATTTCATTAGGTCTATTTGTATTGGCATTAGTAATTTTTCAAAATATGGGTGGCGAATTCATTCCAACAATTGAAGAAGGAGATTTAGCCTTAAATGCTACAATTATGACAGGAAGTTCCCTTTCGCAAATGATAAAAACAACCACAGAATATGAAAAAATTCTAAAAGCTAAATTTCCCGAAATTAAAACCATAGTAACCAAAATTGGAAGTGGTGAAATTCCAACGGATCCAATGCCTATAGAAAGTGGGGATATGATTATTGTACTAAAAGACAAAAGTGAATGGACAGGTGATTACGACAATTGGGAAGATTTAGCCAATGCAATGAAAGAAGAAATGGAAGCGATTCCAGGTGCTAATATCGAAGTCTCACAACCCATTCAAATGCGTTTCAACGAATTAATGACAGGAAGCCGAAGTGATATTGCCATTAAAATATTCGGGGATGATTTAGAAATTTTAGATACTAAAGCCAAAGAATTGATTGCTAAAGTCAATAATATTGAAGGAATTGGAGACTTAAAAGCAGATAAAGTAACTGGTTTGCCGCAAATTACTGTAAAATACGATTACAATAAAATTGCCTTATATGGTTTGAATATTACGGATATCAACCAAATCATCCGTTCCTCATTTGCAGGAGAAAGTGCGGGTAAAATATATGAACAAAGCAAACGTTTTGACGTAGTAGTGCGAATGGATGCCGCCAGTCGTACAGATATTACCGATGTAAGTAATTTGTTTATTCCACTACCAAACGGACAACAAGTACCACTTTCACAAGTAGCAACAGTTTCTTATGAGCAAGGTCCTGTTCAGGTTTCTCGTGAGGATGGTAAACGTAGAATTACCGTTGGATTAAACGTGCGTGGTCGAGATATAAAAAGCGTTGTAGAAGAAATTCAACAAAAATTAGACAAAGATTTCAAACTTCCTGCAGGCTATTATGTTACCTATGGCGGACAATTCGAAAACTTAATTGAAGCTACGAAAAGACTTTCGGTTGCTTTACCTATTGCATTAGCATTAATAATGGTGCTGTTATATTTTACTTTCAATAGTATGAAACAATCTTTGCTAATATTTACAGCTATTCCATTATCAGCCATTGGTGGTGTTTTCGCACTCTGGATGCGAGGAATGCCTTTTAGTATTTCGGCAGGAATTGGATTTATAGCCTTATTTGGAATTGCAGTATTGAACGGAATTGTATTGATTTCATATTTCAATCAGCTTAAAACTGAAGGAATAACAGATCCATTACAAAGAGTCTTAATGGGTACAAAAACACGATTACGCCCTGTTTTAATGACAGCTGCCGTAGCCTCTTTAGGATTTATGCCAATGGCATTATCAACAAGCGGTGGAGCTGAAGTTCAAAAACCATTGGCAACGGTTGTTATTGGCGGATTATTATCGGCTACACTATTAACGCTGATTGTTTTACCAATACTTTATTTACTATTTGACAACGGTATGAAAATTAAAAAAATTAAAAAAAGACAACCTTTTGTAACCATTTGGTTTTTACTAATTAGTTGTGTAGCATTCTCACAAAATAGTCAGCCTGTTTCATTACAAAAAGCCATCGAAATGGCAAAAACTAATAACATCGATTTAAAAATTGCTGATAAGGAAATTGAAAAACAAACGGTTCTTAAAAAGACAGCATTTCAAGCTGACCCTTTGCAAGTGCAATACCAGGGCGGACAATTCAATAGTGTCGATTATGACCATAATGTTTCTGTGCAACAGTATTTTCCCATTGGTAGCATTACAAAAGCCAACCGACAACTGCAGGAAGAATTGGTAAAACTTGCCGAAAAGCGAAAAGCTTTATCCGAATATGAGATTGAAAAAGCGGTAACTATCGCCTACTATCAATATTTGTATGGTGTTTCTATCCAAAAACTGAATACGGATTTGTTGGCCATTTATTCAAAATTCCTAAAAAATGCGGAACTACGTTTTGAAACGGGTGAAAGCGGAAAAATTGAAGTAATCAGTGCCAAAGCAAAATCAAAAGAAATAGAAACACAGCAAGCACAACTCGAATTTGATTTGGCGATTTATCAAAAACAATTGCAGTTTTTTATTCAAACAGAAGACAATATTGTGCCGGATAGTGCAACACCAATGCAGTTTTCAATGAAGACTAATGAAAACCAATCAAAAGTAGAAACGTTAGTAACGGATTATTATACACAACAAATTTCGGTGTATCAAAAAGAAGCAAACACTTTCAAAGCATTGCGAACACCAAAATTAGGATTGGGGTATTTTGGACAAACCATCGATACCAAATCTTATTTTCAAGGATTTACGGCGGGTTTACAAATCCCTGTATTTGGAGGTGTAAATTCTGCCAAAGCCAAAGCATCTGCCATAAGTATTTCGCAATCACAATTAGAATTAGACAAAAACAGATTGGCTTTGAAATTGCAAATGCAGGAATTGAAAAATAATTTCGATAAGCAACAAAAAGCATTAGACTATTATCAAAAGGAAGGTTTGCAATATGCGGAACAAATCATTACAACGGCTGAAAAAAGTTATGCCAACGGCGATATGAGTTATTGGTCGTACATCAGTTTTTTGAATCAGGCTATCGACATCAAAAAACAAAATGCCGAAGCTACTAATGCTTATAATCAAAGTGCAATTCAATTGCAATTCCCATCCATTTCTAACAAATAAAATTTCTTAAAATGAAAAATATATTTTTAAAACAAAATAACAAACTTGGTTATTTCTTCAACCTCTTTATTCTATTTTCAATTTTCTTTACTCTAAATTCTTGTGCCGACAAAAAAACAGAAGAAGCCCACGAAGAAGAAAAATCAGAAAACGAAGTAGCATTAACTGCTGTACAATTTAAAACGGTGGGTATTCAAACAGGAACTTTAGAAAACAGGAATCTTAATTTAGTGATAAAAGCCAATGGCTACACGACAGTTCCTCCTCAAAATATGGCTAATATTTCAACCTTAATTGGCGGAACGGTTAAAGATATTTTCGTTTTGGAAGGCACTTTTGTTAGCAAAGGGAAAATATTGGCAACCATTCAAAACTTGGAGGTAGTTGAAATGCAGGAAGATTATAATTCAGCTATCGCTAATATCGAATACCTGCAATTAGAATACAATCGCCAGAAAACATTAAGTGATGAAAATGTAAATCCTAGAAAAGTGCTTCAGGAAGTAAAATCAAAACTAGCCGTTGAAAGAGCGAGAGCGCAGGCAGCAAAAAACAAATTACAAGCCTTGAATATGAGTACAAGCGGTTCTAGTTTAGTGCCAATTGTTGCACCAATTTCAGGTTATGTTGGAAAAATCAGCATTGCCAAAGGAGCATTTGCCGAAACAGGAATAACCCTTTTTGAAGTGGTTGATAATAGCCAAATGCACTTGGATTTGAATGTTTACGAAAAAGATTTAGGATCTATTGCTGTTGGGCAGACTATCGATTTTATTTTGACAAACCAAGGAAACAAATCCATCAAAGGAAAAATATTTGGCATCAACAAATCATTTTCGAACGAAAGTAAAACCGTTGCTGTTCACGCCAAAATTAATCCGGCCGATTCTAAAGATTTAATTTCCGGAATGTATGTTGCTGCCAATATCAATATTAAAAACACAACCGTTCCTGCCCTACCCAAAGATGCTGTAATTAAAAATGGAGATAAATACTTTGTCTATATCCAAGAAGAACACGAAGAAAAAGCCACAGCTAAAAAAGCAGAAGCACACGAACACAAAGAGGGCGAAGCACATTCTGAAGAAGCTGTTGGCGAGGAAGAAGAACACAACGAAGTACATTTCAAAGCAATAGAAGTTGTACCAGGAACAACTGATTTGGGTTATACCGAAGTGAAATTTGTTGAAGCAATTCCTGCCGATGCAAAAATTGTGATTAAAGGAGCATTTTATTTACTTTCTGCTATGAAAGGTGGCGGAGAACACGAACATTAACAATTGATATTTAATAAATTAAAAAAATGAAGCTAAAATCAAACATTGACAAATTGGGAACAATTGGGCTTTTCATTACGGCACTATTTTCCCCTTGTTGTTTTCCATTATTTGCTTTCGGGGCATCAGCACTTGGACTTGGAAGTATCGAACTATTTGGAGGTTGGACAATGTGGATTTTTCAAGCGATGGTTTTAATTGCAATCGGAGGACTTTATATTTCTTACCGAAAACATCTTTGTTTGTATCCTTTGCTAATTGCTATTCCGAGTGGAATAGTAATATTCTTTGCTTATTATTTTAGCAAAATAGAAAATCCAACTTACTTAATTTATACCGGAATGTTTGGACTTCTTATTGCTACAATCGTAAATTATTACCAAAATAAACTTCACGGAAACTGCAAGACCTGCACAACCTATGAAGGAAAAACGGTTGAATTAAAATCAACTTTAACTTGCCCCAACTGCGGACACAAAAAAGAGGAATTAATGCCAACCGATGCTTGTCAGTTCTTTTACGAATGCGAAAAATGTAAAACAATACTCAAACCATTAGAGGGTGATTGTTGTGTTTATTGTAGCTACGGTTCCGTAAAATGTCCGCCAATACAAGCGGGAGATAATTGTTGTTAACATATTATATAAAAAAAATGAAACACCAACACAAATACGATGCAAACGGCAAACAGCTTTGTTGCACACAGGAAGAAAAAATAAATCACAAAACCGACAAACAATCAGGTTGTTCTACTCACAATGATTCAGAAAATCATTCTTATGATGGTCACAAACTGTAAAGAGAAGGAAATGTCTGCCGAAGATAAAAAACACGGTCATTCGCACGATGAAGAACACAAGCATTAAAAAGTATAATGTAAATGAGTACTATTTTCTGTACTCATTTGCATTATAAAAATTTTGATTAAAAAGACAGAAAAATGAAAAACAAAATAAATTTGTTGCAAATAACCAATTTAGTGGTGCTGTTTTTTTGCATAAACTTTACAAATGCCCAGAATTTAGACATTGATGTTTTAAGAAACATAAATCATAATAGAAACGAATCACTGGATCCAGCATTAAGAGGAATTACAAATAGTCTAGCTCCTATAAGTATTGGAACTCCAATTATTATGTACTCTGTCGGATTGATAATGAAAGATAGTACCGTCAAAAAGAAAGCTATTTTTATTGGAGAAGTCTTTTTGGCTTCAGGATTTATAACATTTGCTTTAAAAGAAACAGTAAATAGAGAACGACCCTTTGTAACTTATCCAGATATTGAACAAGCGACAACAGCAACAGGACCGTCTTTCCCATCAGGGCACGCTTCTTTAGCTTTTGCAACTGCCACTTCCTTGAGTATGGCGTATCCAAAATGGTACATTATTGCTCCTTCGTTTGCGTGGGCAAGTGCGGTAGGCTATTCTCGTATGGCATTGGGCGTTCATTATCCAAGTGACGTGTTAGCTGGTGCAATCATAGGAAGCGGATCGGCTTATCTTTGCTATAAATTGAATAAATGGGTAAATAAAAAACAGAGTAAAAAAATCCCACAGCTTTGGGAATAAATAGTTTTTTTTACTTAAAATCAAATACTTATGTTTTATATATAGTAAAAATAAAAAGGTTACGAATATTCTGAAAATACAATGAAACATACTTTTTAAAGAAAGTTTTGAGGCTCTCAACTGTTTTACAGAAGAACATAAAAACGCCTTTTGATACGATTTCAGTATTTTCAATTTTGTGGTTTTAAAAAACAAAAATAATATGATTTCATTTATTAAAATTGTAGTGTTTTTTATCCTTGCTGGTTTATGTGAAATAGGTGGAGGTTATCTCGTTTGGCTTTGGTTGAAAGAAGAAAAGTCGATTTGGTATGGTATTTTTGGAGCAATAATTCTTGCTTTGTATGGATATGTGATGACTTTACAAACCGTTTCTTTTGGAAAAGCCTATGTTGTATATGGTGGAATTTTCATCGTAATGGCATTAATATGGGCGTGGAAGATTGATAATTTTAAACCGGATAAATACGACTTAATAGGCATATCTATTATAATTGCTGGTATAGCAATTATTTTATTTATACCAAGAAAATAAAAAAATTATGAAACATCAACAAAAATACGATGCAAAAGGTAAGCAACTTTGTTATACCCGTAGCCTATATTATTTATATGATTACTCGTAAAAACGGTTAAATTTAAAAAAATACTTAATTTAAAAACTAAAAATGGATATAAATGCAGAATTAATTATAATTTCAAAACTTATTGTTTCCTTTTTGCTGGGTGCTTTCATTGGTTTAGATAGAGAAAGGCACGGTCGGGATGCTGGAATAAGAACATATGCAGCCGTTTGTATCGGAGCAACATTGTTTACAGCCATTACAGCACATTTGGTCAACAATCCGTCGGACACTTCAAGAGTAATTGCTAACATCATTACAGGTGTTGGTTTTCTTGGTGCGGGAATTATTTATCGCAATTCTGGCGCAGGAACATCACACGGATTAACAACAGCAGCTACGGTTTGGTGTACATCAGCCGTTGGTGTTGCCGTTGGATTAGATATGTTTATTATAGCTATAATAGGTGCTTGTTCGTTGTATTTTCTACTTTCATTACACCATCAAAAATGGTATATAAGATGGAAGCAAAAAATGATACACAAGTATGGAGAAGAAGACTGCAACAATTAGTATTTAAAATAGTGAGAATAATTTAAAAGATAATAATTATGACTACATTAAACACAACTTCTGCTGAATCAAAAGTTGCATCACCTATGGTAAAAATCTAGTATTTATTAACTTAAAAAAGAATTAGTCAACTTTGAAATTCAAAATATTTATAATTATGCTACAGCTTTTAGATTTTACAGGGGAAAATATCATAGCTACAAGGGCAAATGATTTATTGGGTATTAAAGATTATGAAAAAATTCATCCTTTTATCCATAATATTATTGGTACTGGTAAAAAAGTTCGATGGTATTTTGAAATGGACGATGATTCTGGTTCAAATGGTTTTTGGGAAGATGGTGTTATCGAAATCAATTATGGGAAAATGAATTTTACACATTCTGCGGATATCGAAAGAATTGCTATTGTAGGTGTTAAAAAATGGGAAAAGAGTATGCGTTCAATTATGAAACCATTTACAAAAGCCAAGTTGATGTATTTCGATTTGCCCGACAGAGAAAAAGCAAAAGAATGGATTCTAAATCAATAAGTAGAGATTGAAACAAATTACATTGATAATAAATAAAATAAACTTAAACATAAATACTTTACAAACGATAAATTGATTCGATGTACATCAAAATTAAATAATTATGAAATTAAAATCAACTTTAACTTGTCCCAACTGCGGATACAGAAAAGAAGAGATAATGCCAACCAATGCTTGTCAGTTCTTTTATGAATGTGAAAAATGCAAAGTAATACTCAAACCATTAGAAGGGGATTGTTGTGTTTATTGTAGCTACGGTTCAGTAAAATGTCCACCAATACAAGCAGGAGATAATTGTTGTTAATTAATATCAAAACAAAATGAAACACCAACACAAATACGATGCAAACGGCAAACAGCTTTGTTGCACATTGGAAGAAAAAATAAATCAAGAAACTGATATTGAAATCGGTTGTTGTGCTGTTGACTCTAAATCGGAACATTCTGATGATGACGGACACGACCACGACCATTCACAACAAAGCGAAAGTACCTTTAGAATGTTCGTCCCGGCAATCTTGAGTTTTGTGTTATTGCTCATTGCAATTGCATTCGATAACTATTTTCCACAAACTTGGTTCACGGATTGGGAGAGAATAGTTTGGTATGCAATAACTTATTTACCTGTTGGTTTGCCTGTAATCAAGGAAGCTTTTGAAAGTATCCGAAAAGGCGAAATCTTTTCAGAATTCCTGTTAATGAGTATTGCCACCATCGGAGCATTTGCTATTGGCGAATATCCCGAAGGTGTTGCGGTAATGTTATTTTATGCCATTGGCGAAATATTCCAGACATTGGCAGTCAAAAGAGCAAAAGCCAATATAAAATCCTTGCTCGACCAACGACCTGATACTGCAACTGTAATGGAAGGTAAAAACGCCATTTCTAAAAAAGCATCAGAAATCACCATTGGAGAAATCATTCAATTAAAACCGGGAGAAAAATTAGCATTAGACGGAAAATTACTTTCTGATACAGCCTCGTTCAATACAGCGGCACTAACAGGAGAAAGTAAACCAGACACCAAACAAAAAGATGCAATTGTTCTTGCCGGAATGATAAATCTCAATACAGTTGTTCTTGTCGAGGTAACTACGGCCTACACCGATAGTAAATTATCTAAAATTCTCGAAATGGTGCAAGATGCCACAGCCAAAAAAGCACCAACTGAATTATTCATTAGAAAATTTGCCAAAATATACACACCAATAGTGGTGTTTTTAGCCATTGCAATTTGCGTGTTGCCAATGCTTTTTCTCGATAATTATGTATTCAGCGATTGGTTGTACAGAGCATTAATCTTTTTGGTTATTTCCTGTCCGTGTGCATTGGTAATCTCCATTCCGTTAGGATATTTTGGCGGAATTGGTGCAGCAAGTAAAAACGGAATTCTGGTCAAAGGATCTAATTTTCTCGATATTATGGCGGCCATTCAAGTGGTAGTTATGGATAAAACTGGAACACTGACCAAAGGTGTTTTCAAAGTTCAAAAAGTCGTAGCAGTGGATATTTCCGAAGCTGATTTAGTAAAATTTACAGCAGCATTAGAAACCAAATCAACACATCCTGTGGGAACTGCTATTATTGAATATGCCAAAGGTGCTGAAAAAAATGTAGCCGTTACCGATGTCGAAGAAATTGCAGGACACGGACTAAAAGGGAAAGTAGATGGAAAAGAAATCTTGGCAGGAAATGTAAAATTGATGAAGAAATTCAACATCAGTTACGATGCTGAAATTGACAATACGCCATTTACAATAATTGTTATTGCTATTAATCAAAAATATGCAGGCTACTTTTTGATTGCTGATGAAATCAAGGAAGATTCCAAACAAGCTATTGAAAGTCTGCATAAAATAAATGTAAAAACAGTAATGCTTTCGGGAGATAAACAAGCCGTTGTTGATGCTGTTGCCAAAGAATTGAATATCGATCAAGCGTATGGCGATTTGCTGCCTGAAAACAAAGTCCAAAAAGTCGAGGAATTAAAATCTCAGAATCTAAAATTAGCCTTTGTGGGCGATGGTGTAAATGATGCACCCGTGGTAGCCCTAGCCGATGCAGGAATTGCAATGGGTGGTTTAGGAAGTGATGCAACAATCGAAACAGCCGATATCGTAATTCAAAACGACCAGCCCTATAAAATATATACAGCAATAAACATCGGTAAAAAAACCAAACAAATTGTCTATCAAAACATTGGTTTAGCGTTTGCAGTAAAAGCTATTGTTTTGGTACTCGGAGCAGGAGGGTTAGCCACAATGTGGGAAGCCGTTTTTGCCGATGTTGGGGTAGCATTATTAGCAATATTAAATGCAGTTAGAATACAACGAATGAAGTTTTAATTAATCTATAAATCATATACTCTTAATAACAAATAAGAGAAAACATATTTTAAATTAATACAATGCAAACAAATAAAAATATTTACATCCTACTTTTTACATTGATAGGAATTACAACATTTGCACAACAATTAAATACAATTTATACGGATAAATTCTCATTAGACACATCTTTATTGACTTCTAATTCTAGTAAGGATATATTAGAAAATACAGATACTAGAACTTATATTATTACCAAAGAGAATATAGTTCAGCTAAATAGAACTTTACAGATTAATGATACTATTACATACCCATCTTTAACAAGAGATTATAGAAAATTAGGCTACAATACCGCTATTGTTTTTGGAACTACTATTGTTGCTTATGGTGTTTTATGGTTACTCCCAGAAAGCTTCACTCAATGGGATAAAGAAGAAATGAAAAAAAATGGAATTGGAGCTAAATGGAAAGAAAATGTGAAAGCAGGTCCAGTAGTAGACGAAGATAATTTCTTTTTAAATTATGTAATGCACCCCTATTTTGGAGGTGTCTATTATATGACAGCTAGAAGTAATGGTTTTAACATCTTTGAATCTTTTACTTATTCAGCTATAATGTCAACCTTTTTTTGGGAATATGGAATTGAAGCTTTTGCTGAAATACCTTCTGTTCAGGATTTAATAGTTACACCTGTCTTGGGTTCTGTTGTGGGTGAAGGATTTTTCTATGCTAAGAAAAGTATTCTTAAAAATAATTCCAAAATTTTAAATTCGAGATTTCTAGGTAAAACCTCTTTGTTTTTGATGGATCCTCTTAATACTATTATGGATAGTTTTGGTTACAAGCAAAAGGTAAAAACACAACTTAATGTAGCTCCTGTAGGCTTCAATCCATATACCAAAAATGCTACTTTAGGACTTAAATTTTCGGCTAGCTTTTAGTTTTCAAATTGACTATTTTGAATGCAATTAGAATTCAGAGAATGAAGTTTTAGAGTGTAGTCATTATTTAAGAAAAAGCATATTTAATTTTAGAATTAATGTCTTTTCTGATTTAATGTACAAACTTTTTAACACAATGTTAATGCCAAATCAATATAATTTGATTATTTTTGATGCAAATTAAGGTTTAAATGAATAAGTTTCACATTTTAGTAATAGTTATACTTGGTATCTTCTTGATACCAACGGTAACTTTTGCGTGTGGAAGTAATTCAGAAAAAGATTCTTGCAACAAAGAAACTTCTGCAAATACAGAAAAAATGGATTGTTGCAAAAATGATAATCATTCAAAAAATAAAAAAGGCGAAGGCTGTAATGGAAAATGTGGTCATTCAAATTGTGTAACTACTTCAACTCAATTTAGTGTAGTATTTTTCGAAATACAATTCAACAACAGTAATTTTGCTTTTTCAGAAAAAAAATCAAATTATTTCAATTCAGAAGACAATCTTTCTTCTGGTTTTTCCTCTCTTTGGCTTATACCAAAAATAAGCTAAATCAAATTTTGACAGCCATAGGTGTGTCAAATTGAAAGCAATTCTTGCTTTTAAATCATTTATTTTTTATTGGCTAATCAACTATTAAATTATAGCTTTTTGCTATTGTTTACTTATGCTTTAGCGTGTTCAATTTAAAAATTATCTATACTTATTAACGAAACTGTAATTCACTAAATCGAAAATTTCGATGAAGGCATTACCCTGTTTTATAAAATCAAATAAAATGAAAAATTTAATAATCGTATTAAGCGTATTCTTAATAGCAATCACATCAATATCAGCTCAAACAGCTGCAAAAAAAGAAAGCCCTGAAACAATTTACATTTGCCCTACCCATCCCGACAAGATGAATCCAAGTGCAGGAAAATGCCCAAAATGCGGAATGGCATTAACAAAAATTACCGAAAAAGTACCTACCAACGCTACAAAAGGTAGTCAACCGATGACTAAAACGGTAACAAAATATGTTTGCCCAATGGATGGATCAACTTCTGATAAACCAGGTGAATGTTCTAAATGTGCAATGAAAATGGTAAAAACTACCGAAAAAGTAGATACCCACGCACTGAAAGGTAGCCAACCTAAAACTAAAATTGTGACAAAATATGTTTGTCCTACAGATGGCTCAACTTCTGAAACTGAAGGAAAATGTTCTAAATGTGGAACAGGAATGGTAAAAATCACCGAAACTGTAGACAACCATCCTCAAAAAGGCAGTCAACCTAAAACTAAAATTGTGACAAGATATGTTTGCCCAATGGATGGCACAACTGCCGACATAAAAGGAGAATGCCCTAAATGTGGAATGGATATGATTGAAAAAAAATCTGATAAAAAGTAAAACGTTACCAATAGCAACACTAACAATCTAAAACAAACAAAATGAAAAATAGAATTATTACAATAGTAGCGTTAGCAATAACAATTATTTCCTGCAATCAAAAAAACAAACAGGAAGAAACGATCAAAATAGAATCAACAACAGAAGTTGTTGGGCAATCCTCCTTTTCAATTGATAAAATTGTAAAGAATTATTTAGCTATTAAAAATTCATTGGCAATTGATGATTCTGATGCTGCGGCTGATGCCGGAAAAGCATTGTCAGAGACAATGGCAAAAACAGGTATGGAAAAGGTTTCTTCCGATCAGATGGAAGCTTATATGAGTATTGCAGATGATGTAAAAGAACACGCAGAGCATATTGGAGATAATGGTGGAAAGATAGAACACCAAAGAGAGCACTTTGTAACTTTAAGTAAGGATATGGATGACTTAATTCAATTATTCGGAACCAATCAAAAACTTTATCTGGATTTTTGCCCAATGGCAGATAACAACAAAGGTGCTGTTTGGATAAGCGAAACCAAAGAAATTACAAATCCTTATTTTGGAAAAGATATGGCTACTTGCGGTTCTATAAAAAAAGAATTCTAGAATGAAAAAAATCATCAAAAAGATACTTTTTATTGGGTTAATTATTTTTTTGTTGATGCAGTTATATCAACCTGCTCGTAACGAAAGTTTTGAGCAGGATATAACTTCCAATTTTACAAAAGTTTATAAAGTTCCTAAAAATGTAGAAACCATATTACGTACCTCTTGTTATGATTGCCACAGTAACAAGACCAATTATCCTTGGTACTCTTACATTCAACCCGCTCGGTTTTTTATGGAAAGTCATATTAAAGAAGGTAAAGAAAATTTGAATTTCAATGAATGGGGAAATTATAGTGCCCGTAAACAAAATAATAAATTAGATAGAATTGCCAAACAAATCAAATCAAACGAAATGCCTTTGTCGTCCTACACTATGATCCATAAAAACGCAACACTTTCAGCCACTCAAAAAAAAGAAATAATCAATTGGATTTCACAACTAAAAGACAGTTTATAATTAATATTTAAAAATAAAAAAAGATGAAGAGATTAAAAATGAGTATAGCAGCAATACTATTGTTAGCAGTAACCTATGTGAACGCACAAGCTGGACACAACCACAGCACAATGAAAATGGACAATAAGAAAATGGATCATAGCAAAATGACTATAAAAAGCGATGCGAAAGCAGAGGCGATTTTAAGTGATTACTTCAATTTAAAAGATGCTTTGGTGAATGATGATGCCAAAGAAGCGGCTCAAGCAGGGTCGAAATTGATAGTATCCCTAAAGGCATTTGATAGAAAAACGTATAAAGGAATGCAACAAATGGAACTTATCGAAATTATTGTAGATGCAACAGAGCACGCCGAACACATTGTAAAAAGCCCTATCGATCATCAAAGAGAACATTTCAAAACATTGAGCAAAGATGTGGCCGATTTTCTTGCCATTACTGGAACTGCAAACACATTATATGAGCAGTTTTGCCCAATGTATGATAAAGGAAGTGCGTGGTTAAGCACAAGCAAAGAAGTAAAAAACCCTTATTATGGAAGCAAAATGCTAAAATGTGGTAGCGTTAAAAAGCAAATTAACTAAACTAAATTAAAAATAATGGTAGAAAAATTAATAACATTCTCACTACGAAATCGGGTAATTGTCTTACTGGTTTCGGCTTGCTTATTTGCTTGGGGAGTTTACAGTGTGCAACAAAATCCCATAGACGCTATTCCTGATTTATCCGAAAATCAAGTTATCGTGTTTACGGAATGGATGGGAAGAAGTCCACAGGTTATAGAAGCGCAGGTTACTTATCCATTGGTTTCTAACCTACAAGGCATTCCAAAAGTCAAAAATATTCGTGGAGCATCTATGTTTGGGATGAGCTTCGTGTATATTGTTTTTGAGGATGATGTCGATATATATTGGGCAAGAACTCGGGTTTTAGAAAGATTAAATTATGCGCAACGATTGTTACCTCAAAATGTAGTTCCCACATTGGGACCAGATGGTACAGGTGTTGGTCACGTTTTTTGGTATCATTTAAATGCGAACGGTATGGACTTGGGTGAACAAAGAGCCTTACAAGATTGGTACGTGAAATTCGCCTTGCAAACTGTTCCTGGAGTTGCCGAAGTGGCATCTTTTGGTGGTTTTGAAAAACAGTATCAATTAGTGTTGGATCCCTTGAAAATGCAATACTATAACGTCAGTATGATGGAAGTGATGAATGCAGTCAAGGCTAATAATAACGATGTTGGTGGGCGAAAATTCGAAATGAGTGATATGTCATACATTATAAGAGGATTAGGATATATCAAAAACATAAAGGACGTGGAAGAGATTGCTATTAAAAATTATAATTCCGTTCCTGTAAAAGTTAAAGACATTGGTTCAATACAAATGGGTGGCGATTTGAGACTAGGTATTTTTGATGAAAATGGCACTGGTGAAGTTGTTGGCGGAATTGTGGTAATGCGTTATGGCGAAAATGCTGATAAGGTAATAACGGCAGTCAAGGAAAAAATGAAAGAAGTTGAAAAAGGATTGCCTGAAGGGGTTACTTTTAAAACCTCTTATGACCGAAGTGATTTAATAGAAAAAGCAATCGCATCAGTTAAAGGAACTTTAATCGAAATTATGATTACTGTTTCTCTTGTGGTTCTTCTTTTCCTTTTTCATTGGCGAAGTGCTTTAATTATACTCATTCAATTACCTATTTCTGTGTCCATTGGCTTTATTTTACTTGAAGCATTTGGCATTTCATCTAATATTATGTCATTAACGGGTATTGCTCTGGCAATTGGTGTTGTTGTTGATGATGGTATTGTAATGGTTGAGAATGCATACAGGACAGTTTCGGAGAAACAAGAAGAAATGGACAATAATCAGTAATTGGAAATAAGATGAAAAATAAAATTAAAAATATATTCAAAAAAGAAAACGATCCACTATCTCCTGAAGATAAGTTGAAGCTTATAGAAAGCTCTTCCAAATTAGTAGGTCCAGGTGTTTTCTACTCAACAATAATTGTAATTACATCCTTTTTGCCTGTTTTTCTTCTCACGGGAATGGAAGGCAAGTTATTTGGACCATTGGCTTGGACGAAATCTTTTATTCTGATAGTTGATGCTTTTTTAGCCATTACACTTGTACCAGTGCTAATTAGTTTTTTACTAAAAGGAAAACTTCGTCCAGAAAATAAAAATCCAATTAACAAAAAATTGGAAAGTATTTATACACCCATTTTAATTTTTTGTTTAAAATGGAGAAAAACAGTATTGGGCATCAATATCATTGCCTTGCTGATTGGTGTATTAATGTTTACTCGTTTAGGTTCAGAATTTATGCCCCCTTTAGATGAAGGATCTGTACTGTTTATGCCAGTAACCTTACCCGATGTATCCAACTCCGAAGTAAAGAGAATTCTTCAAGTTCAAGACAAATTGATTAAGTCGATTCCCGAAGTGGCTCACGTGTTGGGAAAAGCAGGCAGGGCAAATACGGCAACTGATAACAGTCCAATAAGTATGGTTGAAACCATTATTTTGCTAAAACCTCAAGCAGAATGGCGAGAAGACAAAACCAAGAATGATATTATCACGGAAATAAACAACAAACTGCAAATCCCTGGTGTGACCAATGGTTTTACGCAACCTATTATCAACCGTATCAATATGCTTTCAACAGGAATCAGAACCGATGTAGGAATCAAAATCTACGGAGCAAGTTTAGACACCATCAATGTTTTGGCTCAAAAAATTAAAAAAACATTGGAAGGAACTTCTGGAGTTAAAGATTTGTATGCGGAACCCATAACAGGCGGAAAATATATTGACATTGAAGCAAAAAGAGACGTTATTGGTAGATATGGATTGACCATAGACGACATTAATAATGTGGTTGAAGCTTCTATTGGAGGTATGAAACTAACCACGACTATCGAGGGAAGACAGCGTTTTTCTGTAAATGCAAGATATGCTCAAGAATACCGTAACAGCATTGAAGCCTTAAAAAAACTACAGGTGCAAACAATGGATTTTGGCCCAATACCATTAGAAACTGTAGCTAATGTAAAAATAAGTGATGGCCCTCCAATGATAAATAGCGAAAATGCAATGCTTCGGGGCACTGTGTTGTTCAATGTTCGGGAACGTGATTTAGGAAGTACTGTAAAAGAGGCGCAGAAAAAACTCGATGCAATGATGACTAAAATGCCAAAAGGATATTATGTGGAATGGAGCGGTCAATGGGAAAATCAAATTAGAGCCAACAAAACATTAAGTTTAATACTGCCTATTGTTGTGGTCATTATATTTCTTGTTTTATATTTTACGTACCATTCAATGAAAGAGGCATTAATCACGATGATTACAGTACCCTTTGCTTTAATTGGAGGAATATTTATGGTTTATTTTTATGGCATTAATTTATCCGTTGCTGTTGCCGTTGGATTTATTGCCTTGTTTGGAATGGCAATCGAAACGGCAATGTTAATGACCATCTATTTGAATGAAGCAATGAATAAAATGGTAGAAAAGTACGGAAACACGAAGGAAACCATAACTGAAGAAATATTGAAACAATATATTATTGATGGTTCAGCCAAAAGGTTAAGACCAAAATTGATGACGGTTTCAGTTTCCTTATTTGGATTAATCCCTATTCTTTGGGCAACAGGAACAGGATCTGATATAATGCTTCCCATTACTGTTCCACTAATTGGAGGTACAATTACTTCCACGATTTATGTATTATTAGTAACACCGATTGTTTTTGAAATGGTAAAACTTCGAGAATTAAGAACAAAAGGAAAAATAGATCTTATAGATGTTAAAGAATAAATTATATATAGCAATAAGTTGTTTGATTTTGAGCGCCACTAATTTGGCAGCACAAACACTTTCCTTGGATAATGTCTTGAGTACAATCAAGACAAACAATCCTCAACTAAAAATGTACGATGCCGACATTCAAAGTATGGATGCAGCGGCAAAAGGTGCCAGAAGTTGGATGGCTCCACAAATAGAAACGGGTTTTTTTATGACTCCCTACAATACAAAAATGTGGAAAGCCAATGAAATGGAACCAGGAATGGGGAGTTATATGTTGGGTGTAACCCAAATGATTCCGAATGCTTCTAAGCTTAATGCCAATGAAAATTTGATGAAAGCGATGTCTTCGGTCGAAAGTGAAAATAAAAACTTTACACTAAACCAATTAAATGCATTGGCCAAAACCTATTATTATGAATGGATTATCATTAAGAAAAAAATAAAAATAGCCCAAGACAATCTCCAGCTTCTTGAGTATATGATTAAAAGTATGGAAATACGGTATCAGTATAATATGGACAAACTACCGTCTTATTATAAAGCGAAATCCCAATTAGCTACTTTGCAAAGTATGATTGTGATGTTGGAAAATGATGTATCACAGCGAAAATATATGCTCAATACTTTAATGGCTCGTAATAAAAATGAGGAATTAGAAATTGATTCCAATTACGAGATTAAAGATTTCAATCTCTTCGAAACCGATTTGTCTTCCTACATCAACAACCGTAGTGACATCAAAGCCATTGATAAAACTAAGGAAATTAACAACTATAAAATTGAGGTTGAAAAAGTAGCAACCAGACCAGAATTTGGTGTGAAATATGACCATATGTTTGCTTTCGGGAATCAGCCACAGCAATTTTCATTAATGGGAATGATTACCATTCCGATGTCTTGGTCAACCAAAATGAATAAAGCCAATATAGAAAGTTATCGTATTAAAAACGAAAGTTTGGATTGGCAAAAGCAAATGATTGCCAACGAAGCAAGCGGAATGATAAAAGGGATGAATGCTGAGTTTTTGAACCTAAAAAAACAATACCAAATTACCCAAGACAACATTATTCCAGCTTTAAAACGAAACTACGATACGGCTATTTTAGCTTGGCAAAACAATACCGGAGATTTATTCATAGCGTTAGAAGCTTGGGAAGCAATGAATATGACTCAAATCGATGCTTTAGACAAATTAAAATCAATTTTAACTACACAAGTAGAAATTGAAAAACAATTAGAAACCAAATAATTATGAACAAGTATATAAAGTATAGTTTAGCTTTTATTGGAATTTTTATTATCGGAATTGCAATCTATTTCTTTGCCAAAAAATCAGATAATCATTCGGAAATGGAGCATCAAAACGAGGTTTACACTTGCTCGATGCACCCAGAAATTATTAGAGATGAACCTGGTAATTGTCCCATTTGCGGAATGACTTTGGTAAAAAAAGTAACAGAGAATAATTCAGTTGACGACAATTCAATCGACAATCTTATAAAGCCTACCGACAATTTTATAGTAGGTAATTATCAAACGACAACGGCAATAGACACCACCATAAGCAGTGAAATAAATCTACCGGGAATTGTGGAATATGATCCCAATTCATCGGTAAATATTGCAGCTCGAATGAGCGGTCGAATCGAAAAAATGTATGTCAATTATAAATATCAAAAAGTAAATAAAGGACAAAAACTATTTGATTTGTACAGCCCTGAATTACTGACAGAGCAACAAAACTTCATTTATATGGTCATTAATGATGTTGAAAATCCTTCGATTATTAATGCGTCAAGACAAAAATTGTTGCTTTATGGAATGACTCAAAATCAAATAAATGCGCTGTCAAATTCCAAAAAAGTAAACCCACAAATTTCAATTTACAGTCCTGCTTCAGGGATTATTGACGGAACAGGAACGATGGATAATACAATAAATCCTGCGATGCAAAGTGCAAGTAACAACACAGCAACATTGGATGTTAAGGAAGGGAGTTATATAAAAAAAGGGGAAGTCATTTTTAAACTATTAAATACAGATAAAGTCTGGGGAATATTCAATGTTATCCAAGGCTATAATAGTCTAGTCAAAACCAATCAATCCATCAGAATTACTTCCGAACTAGACAAAAACGAACTCATAGATGCAAAAATCAATTTTGTCGAAACACAATTAAATCCAGCCGATAAAACCAACAGAATTCGAGTTTATTTAAATAATAATAAATTCAAATTACCAATTGGGTTAAGATTGCAAGGAGTTGTGAAAACAAATTCAGTAAATGGGATTTGGATTCAAAAACAGTCAATGGTAAGCATTGGAAACAAGAAAATAGTTTTCTTAAAAATGGACAATGGCTTTAAGGCATCCACTATAAAGACAGGAATTGAAATAGATGATTTTATCCAAATTATTGAGGGTATTTCAGTAAAAGACACCATTGCCAAAAACGCACAATATTTAATTGACAGCGAAAGCTTTATTAAAACCGAATAATGATGAAGACAATAAAAAAAATAAGTGTACTATCAATACTATTTATGGTAATGGTGGCTTGTAATACTAAAGACAAAGAAGACCATAGCAAACACAATAAGAGTGCAGCAACAACATTTTACACTTGCTCTATGGATCCACAAGTTAAGGAAGACAAACCCGGAAAATGCCCCATTTGCCATATGGAGTTAACCCCAATAAAACAAGATGACACAGAGGCTAATGAAATAAGTTTGAGTAAACAGCAAATACAACTGGGAAATATCACTACACAAACTATTTCAGAAACTCAAAGCAGTTTAGAGCAAAATTACACGGGAGTCTTGGCCATTAATCAAGAAAAAATAAAAACCATTTCTGCAAGAGCAATGGGACGAATTGAAAAGTTATATTTCAAAACCGTTGGCGATTATGTGGCTAAAAACCAAGCCGTATATCAATTGTATAGTGAAGATATTGCCATTGCCAAACAGGATTATTTCACGGCATACAAACAACTCGCAATGCCAGGGGATTTTGGAAAAAATGCCCGAAATATGCTCAATGTAGCAAAACAAAAACTGTTGTTCTTTGGTTTAACCAATGCCCAGATTGAAAGTATAAAAACCAGTAAGGAAGTTTCTCCTTATACCATTTTTTATAGCACTGCCAGTGGAACAATATCGGAAATAAGTACCACAGAAGGCAGTTATGCAATGGAAGGTTCCCCCATCATTAAATTGGCGGATTTAAACAGTCTTTGGTTAGAAACACAGGTAAACGTAAACTATGCCAAGAAACTAAAAATAGGACAAAAAGCCCAAATTACATTTTCCGATTTTCCTGATAAAACCATAAATGCGCAAGTTTCTTTTATCAATCCTGAAATAAATCCAGATACTCGTCTGCTTTTAATTCGATTAGAAATATCAAATCCAAATTTGCAATTAAAACCCGGGATGCAGGCTATGGCAAAATTAACACAATCCAATTTAAAAGGATTGTATATTCCTGTTGATGCAGTGATCAGGGAGGAAAACGCTTCCTATATTTGGGTTGAAAAAAGACCGGGAGTATTTGAAAACGTAATGGTCGAAACTGGAATAGAAACCAATGGAATGATAGAAATAAAATCTGAAATAGATCCTGCCAAAAAAGTCGTTATTACAGGGGCTTATGCCATAAACAGCGAATATAAATTCCGAAAAGGAAGTGACCCAATGGCTGGGCATCAGATGTAATAAATAAAAATTAAAAAATTATGACACATACTTATAAAATTACAGGAATGACTTGTTCAAGTTGTGAAACTAAAGTAAAACAGTTTTAATGACAACTAAAAATGTAACTGCTATTGAAGTTTCAAAAGAGAATAATACAGCTATAGTTACAATGGATAAACACTTTGATATTAAAGACTTACAAAAATTTCAAAAGGTAAGTATCAAATCAGTATTCCAAATAATAAAACAGAAAATAAAATTAAAAAAAAAGAATATTGCTCAAATTATTCCCAAAAAAAATTCAAACCCTACAAATAAAGGTAAATACATCGCCCAATAGTAATAGGATATGATATAAGATGATTGTCCCGTTTGCGGTATGAATTTTAAAAATCAAAAAAATCAAAAGATAATAAACACAAAATAAATAAAAGCATATTTAAAAATAAGACCTGTTAAGAAAAGAGCTAGGAACATATATTGGAAATAACCTGTTGATAATAGTTTTTCAATAAAAAATAACAATCTCTTTTCTTGAGCAGGCACAAAATAAATATATTATAAATTTAAAAAATGAAATGAAAACAAAAATCAATGTTATAGTAATAAGTTTTATTGCTCTTGTAGTTAGTGTAAGCTGTAATAAGGCTAAAAATGAAGTTGTTCAGGAGTCTACATCTGTTGAAACAAGTCAAGGAATCAAGGTAAATGAGGCTAAAATAAAATCAAGCTTAGTTTGTTTTGTTAACAATAAGTTTATGGGTATAGACCAAATTCCTGTAGAAGTTGAAGGTAAAACCTATTATGGTTGTTGTCCTGATTGTGTTAAAAAAATAAAAACTATAAGAGAAGTTCGTTATGCCTTAGACCCTCTTACTGGTAAAGAAGTAGATAAAGCACTGGCTTATATAGTATTGTCCCCGAGTGGCAATAATGACATTCTTTATTTTGAATCCGAACTATCATATAAAAAATACTTTAAAATATGAAACAAAAAAATATGAATAATATAAAAATGTAAGTTACACAACTTAAACGAATAATTCTGTAACATTCTAAACATAAGTAAATTGTACTATTGTGTGCAGAAATTAATCTGCAATTAATAAATTCATAAAATGAAAAATGTTCAAGTAAGTGTTGAAGCGTGTTTAGCCTGTATGGTTGAATGTGAAAAATGTGCTGATGGTTGTCTAATAGTAAAAGACCATTTAGAATGTGTAAAATTGTGTCGTGATTGTGCCGACATTTGTGCCCTTTGTGCAAGATTATGTGCGAGAGGTTCAAAATTTGCCGATGCACTTTGTGAATTATGCGTAAAATGTTGTGAAGATTGTGCCAACGAGTGCAAAAAACACGATATGGAATGTTGCAAAAAATGCGCAGAAGCTTGCACAAAATGTGCAGAAGCCTGCAAAATGTAAAAAAATTAATTCAATACAAAATGCTTTTCAAAAGCATTTTGTATTGTTTTAAAAAATCTAAAAAAATGAAAAAAGTAATTCTTTCAGCCGTAATAATGGCTTACGTATTAGTTTCTTGTAATCAAAAAAACAAAGAAGCCACGACAGATCATTCTAATATGATGAGCAATGACAGTACTATGATGGAAAATGATAGTACTATGATGAGTAATGATAGCACAGTAATGAATGATAAAACTAAAATGATGAACAATCAAACAAAAATGTATGCCTGCCCAATGCACCCAGAAGTACAAGGAAAACTGAATGACAAATGCTCAAAATGTGGTATGAAATTAACCGAACCTGTTCCAGAAAAAACGGAAGAAAGTAAATAACACTTTATCTGGGCGGAAATTCTAAATTAACCTTGTTATTGTGTTAGCAGGGTTAGTTTATATAATTCATTTAAAATCGGTTTACTATGAAACTTTATATCAAAAATATGGTATGCAGCCGTTGTAAAATGGTAGTAAAATCTGTATTTGAGAATATCAGAATTAATCCAATTTCAGTTGAATTAGGTGAAGTCGAATTAAAAAATGACATTAACGAAAATCAAAAAAGCGAATTGTTAAAAAAACTTCGTGCCATTGGCTTTGATTTAATTGATGATAGGAAAAGTAAAACAATAGATAAGATTAAAACATTGATCATTGATTTGGTTCAAAATAAAAACAACGATTTGAAAAGTAACTTATCCAGTTATATTTCACAAGAACTCCATCAAGACTATAACACCTTGAGTAATCTGTTTTCAGAAGTCGAAAATACTACTATTGAGAAGTATTTCATCAATCAGAAAATTGAGAAAGTAAAAGAATTGATTATTTATGATGAATTATCTCTAAGCCAAATTGCCTACTCTTTAAATTATAGTACTGTTTCGCATTTAAGTAATCAATTCAAAAAAGTAACTGGCTTTTCGCCAACCTACTTCAAGAATATAAAAACTATCAAAAGAAAGCAAATAGAAGATGTGTAAATCTTGCATATCAAACCCAAAATTGTGCAAATGCAAAAAACAGTTATGATAGAAATTTGTATTAAAATAATATAAAAGATGATACATACTTACAGCATTACCGGAATGACTTGCGATGGCTGTCGTTCTAAAGTCGAAAAAACATTGAATGCTATTGATGGCGTTGAAGCAAAAGTTTCCTTAAACCCATCCATAGCCACTATAACAATGGAAAAACACATTCCAACAACGCAGTTGCAAGAAGCATTATCTGCCGTTGGAAAATACACCATAAAAGTGACTAATGGTAATACACCACAACAAATAACAACTAATAATGATACAACAAAATCTTGTTGTTCTAAGCATTCCCACAGCGATAAAAGGGAAATCAATGTTCCTGTTATTGCTAGTGGCAAATATTATTGTCCAATGCATTGTGAAGGCGAAAAAGTCTATAACAAAGCAGGCGACTGTCCTGTATGCGGTATGGATTTAGTAAAAGCCTCAGAGTTGACAGTTAGTAAAGCCTTATATACTTGTCCAATGCATCCAGAAGTAATTAGTGAAACACCAGGTTCTTGTCCCATTTGTGGAATGGATTTAGTGCCTATGAATCCAACTGATACAGAAGATCAAAAGACCTATAAAGATTTGGTCAAAAAAATGAAAATAGCGGTCGTATTTACAGTTCCCATTTTTGCCATCGCAATGATAGAAATGATGCCAAACAATCCGTTACTTAAAATAATGGATGCTACAAAATGGAATTGGGTACAATTTATACTTACACTTCCTGTTGTTTTTTATGCTTGTTGGATGTTCTTTGTTCGTGCCTTCAAATCTATTATTACTTGGAATTTGAATATGTTTACCCTTATCGGTATAGGAACCGGAGTTGCCTTTTTGTTTAGTTTAGTGGGTATGTTTTTTCCAAACATTTTTCCAAACGAATTCAAAACAGAACACGGAACAGTATTATTATACTTCGAGGCTACAACAGTAATTCTAACATTGGTTTTATTAGGACAATTAATGGAAGCCAAAGCACACAGCCAAACCAGTGGAGCAATTAAGGAATTATTAAAACTCGCTCCTACTGAAGCTATTTTAGTAATTGATGGAAGTGATAAAGTAATTTCAATTCACGACATCAAGAAAGGTGACTTATTGCGCGTAAAACCTGGTGACAAAATACCAGTTGACGGTAAAATTACTGATGGAGAAAGTAGCATTGACGAAGCAATGATTACAGGCGAGCCAATACCTGTTGACAAAAAAAAAGATGACAATGTAATTGCAGGAACTATAAACGGTAACAAGTCCTTTGTAATGATTGCAGAAAAAGTGGGTTCAGAAACACTACTCTCTCAAATCGTTCAAATGGTCAACGATGCTTCCCGTTCGAGAGCGCCAATCCAAAAATTAGCCGATAGCATTTCCAAATATTTTGTTCCTATTGTAGTAATTATATCAGCAATTACATTTATCATTTGGGCAAAGTTTGGTCCCGAACCGGCATTAGTATATGGTTTTATAAATGCTATTGCGGTTTTAATTATCGCTTGTCCGTGTGCATTGGGATTGGCTACGCCAATGTCCGTAATGGTTGGTGTGGGCAAAGGCGCACAATCGGGAGTTTTGATAAAGAATGCCGAAGCATTAGAAAATATGAATAAAGTGAATGTTTTAATAACCGATAAGACAGGAACAATAACAGAAGGAAAACCATCGGTAGAGAAGATTTTTGCATCAAACAATAATGAGAATGATTTACTTCAAAGTATCGCTTCATTAAATCAATACAGCGAACATCCATTAGCACAAGCGGTCGTAAATTTTGCTAAATCAAAAAACATAGCGTTAATTGAAGTCAAGGATTTTGAAGCCATTGCAGGTAAAGGAGTTGTAGGAACAGTTACCGATAAAAAGATAACATTAGGCAATAAAAAACTAATGGAACAGGTCAAAGCCACTGTTTCTGATGATTTAGAAAACAAAATTATTGCCGAGCAAAAACTAGGAAAAACAGTTTCATATATTGCTGTTGATGGTGTTGCAGTTGGTTTTGTATCAATTTCTGATGCAATTAAAATATCAAGCAAAGAAGCCATAAAAGAATTAATGCGTCAAGGAGTTGAAGTAATTATGCTTACCGGTGATAATGTAAATACTGCCAAGGCAGTTGCCGATGAATTAGGCTTATCATCCTACAAAGCAAGCTGTTTACCCGAAGACAAATTAAACGAAATAAAACGTTTGCAATCCGAAGGAAAAATTGTAGCAATGGCTGGCGATGGCATTAATGACGCACCTGCATTAGCACAAGCCGACATTGGAATTGCGATGGGAACAGGAACCGATGTAGCTATTGAAAGTGCTAAAATCACTCTAGTAAAAGGCGATTTACAAGGTATCGTAAAAGCAAAGAATTTGAGCCACGCTGTAATGCGAAACATCAAGCAAAACTTGTTTTTTGCATTCTTCTACAATGTTTTAGGAGTTCCAATTGCAGCAGGAGTTTTATATCCATATTTCGGAATTTTATTATCGCCAATGATTGCAGCTTTAGCAATGAGTTTTAGCTCGGTTTCTGTAATTGTAAATGCTTTGCGATTGAGAAATTTGAAACTATAGAAAAATAAAAATCGAGCAACAGCGAAACTGAAGACCGGGCAACAGCGGAACTGAAGAATAATTAAATACAATTTATTATGAAAATTCAAAGATTAATTTCGACAAAAACAGTTTCATTACTAACAATGTTTTTAATGATTATCTCGTTAAGTGCCAATGCACAAACTAAATCGGACTCCAACCCTACTGAAAAAATTTACATCAATAAAAAGGGTGAAATTCACGATCACGGTTGGAACAAATTAGGATTTATTACCAAAGACAATATCGTGAAAGACAACCAAGGCAAGACCATCTATTTTATTGATGCAAACGGTAATGTTATTGATTCTAATGGGAAAAAGATGGGTATGGCTAAAAAGAATGGTTCGTACTACAACATAAAAGGTGAAAACGTGGTTAATATTGGAAAAACACAAGAAGAAAAATGCGAAATACTGGATGGAAAAGGTCATAATGTAGGTAGCGTACATAAAAATTACAAACTCCACGCCTGTGCCGCTCATTGCTTATTGTTGGAGAAAAAGATGAATGATGAATAATCTAAAAATTAATTTTTTTAATAAATGGTTCGTACTAAAACGAACCATTTATTTTATACTATAAAATGACTTTCAGTTAACTGTGTGGATGAAAAAAATATGATTTTTTGAAATTATATTAACTTGGTCTCTGAAATAGTAAAAACAAATAAGTTATAGCTGCATTAAAAATGAACAACCTTACACAAATAATCCAACAATACAAAACCGACACCGAAAGTGTTTATACTACTTGGTTTGTAGATAATGACCAACGATTAAAAGCATTTCGGACTATTCGTCGTGGTGTTTTACAAGTCATTGATGACATTAAAAACAAAACTTTTCCAAACGATTTTAAGGGAAGCAGTTTAGAATTTGTATTGAGCTGTATTGCAGAACAAAAACAAATATTTGTAGGTGTGGCACATCCATTTTATTGGAAACCAAAATTAAGAATTCCGGATATTTACGAAAACCAAAACAACAAAATCTCATTTGGGCAATTTCTGGAAAACTGCATCAATGCCAAAACTGAAGAGCTGGTTATAAAAGAAATTGTGAAACTTGATGAACTAAAAATAAAAGGTCTTGGCCCAGCAGTGGCCAGTATTTTATATTTCTTGCACCCAACTTGGTTTCCGCCTTTCAATACAGCAATTCTCAACGGATTTAATTTTCTGTTTAAAGACAAAAAGAAGTTGGGCAGTTGGACAGAATATTTAAAAATTAGGGAAACCTTAATAGAAACTAACAGTAAACATAAGTCGGTATTATCAAATGATTTAGGAGCGATTGCAGGATTATGTTTTGAAATTGGGACACAAAAAATGATTATTGGTAACGATGAATATTTAAGCGAAGAAGAACGCAATAAATTTGAAAAAAACATCTTAAAACGCCAAAAAGAAATCCAGGAAGAAAAATTAGCAGAAAACCTTCATAACGAAATGCAATACCATTTATTAAAAATTGGGATTTCATTAGGCTTTGATGTAACACCAGCGAGTAACGACAAAAGCAAATCGTTTGACGGACAAAGTTTTTCATTTATTTCGCTTAATAAGTTCCCAGAATTACCAACAGACAAAGACACTCAAAATACAATCAAATTAATTGATGTGTTATGGTTTCAAAAAGGGACAAACAAAATTATTGGAGCATTTGAAGTCGAAAAAAGTACCAGTATCTATTCGGGAATATTACGATTATCTGATTTGTATTTTAGTATCTCTAATGGAGAAGAAGTCTTTTATATCATTATTCCGGACAGTCGGGAAAAAGATGTCATTCAACAACTCAACCGACCAGTTATAAAAAACTCAAAAATGAATATCAAGTACATTCTGTTTTCAGAATTAAGAGCCAATTGCGATGCAATTTGCAAATTTGGAACAGACCATTCTATTATGGAAAAAATCGCAAAATCAATTTAAAAACGTCAATAAAATTAACCATTTAGTAAAGCCTCCTGTCTATCCAATTAATTTAAATCCAAAAATTGAACTCAAAAATAAACCAGCTACTTTTAGACCTAAACGAACAACTCAACTTCATAGATTTAGAAATTGATGACACAATCAAACGATGCGTGGTAAAAATTTAGAAACACAAAAAGATGAAGGATTATTAGAACGTTAAGACACAAAAGGAGGGTTTTGGTTTTTACAATATATTTATCCAAAAGTAAGTGAATAAATCATCCTAAAGCCATTATCTCATTCATCTGCACAAAACTTTCATTTAGTCCAAGTATTCCTAAACTCAAGTATTTGTTTGCTTCATTTCACTAATTACGGTTATAATAACGAGAACATTCTTTTTTGTTTGTTTTAAAAAGGACGTTTTACATTTCAGTTGCCACTCCTTTGCCAACGCTCCAAAAAAAATTACTGGCACAGTTTTTAGAAAAAACACGTACGCTTCGCAACTTGCGCCAGTAATTTTTTCCCCCAAGCTGTGTTACATAATTGAGTATTATAGTTCATTACAAAGCGTTTATATTGTTTTTTTGGTTTTTGCAATGAAGCTATAATATCATTTATGTAAAACAGCCGCCACACCCAACGCGCAAGACAGTGGCTCCAGGACAGTCTTTTTTATTGCTTCCTCGCACCGGCCTGCAATAAAAAAGACCATCCTTCGCCACTGTCATTAACAACGTTCGCCATTTCATAAGAACTTTTACTGAACTACCTAGTTTCAAGAACGTTCACGGTCACTGTTTTTAGCAACTTGATGTTTAAAGCGGTAAGTGTTTGCATTGTTTTTGTGCGTGTCGCAAATTGCTTATCAACTACATTTCAAACATTCACGATTCAGGAATAAGCAATTTGCAACACCCACAAAATCAAGAGAAGCCAGCAAGAGTGTGGTTTTTTATTTGCCAGAAAATAAGCAGTAATTGCTTCAGCGGAAAAGCCGATGCCATACCGTTCCTAAATATAAAGTTGACCAGCCCGAAGTATCATTTTTCTTTCAAGTCAATGGCACCAGCTTTTCCACTAAAGCAATCAGAAACACCCCAGTAAGCAAATAAAAAACCACACACTTGCCTGCGCTGCTGCCCCATCGCACTAGGTATTATTTTTTCATTGTTTTTGTAAGTATTGAAAATCACTTTAAAACCTATACCATAAAATTAAAAAACTCCAGAAAGTGATTTTCAATACCCACAAAATCAAGTCCAAGAAAGAGTGTGGTTTCTTAAAACAGAAAAATAATAGGAATGGTTTTGATATTTCTTTTTTCTGTTTTAAGAATCCACACCCTTTCCGAAGACGCCCATCTATCTCATCAACGTTTTCAATCAGTCTTCAGTAGAAACATCTCGGTCAAAAGGAAAATAAAAAAATAAATAAAAAGAAAGTAAAGGTAAGCTCCAGTTTCAAGAAAAGAAAGTTCAAGCCTACGGTTTTCAATAAAATCTCCACCCTACGTTTACGGTTCGCTGCAACACTTATTACAAAATCAAATCCCCACTTCCGAACAACATCATCTTAAAAACCCGGGTAGTATTTTTTTGAAAAAACTTGCTTTTCTTGAAACCTCCACTTGAAGGACGACTTTCTTTTTTTTCTTTTTTTTTCTTTTAAAAATTTTATGTGTGCGGAGCGTAGCGAGGCACATCCCTTAAATCCGAAGCTATGCCGAATTTTATCATCAAGACCCACCGAAAAGATACTGCTTACTCAAAACCCCATTTATTCATACTTAACAAGGGGATGAACAGCGGGAAGCCCCAAAAAGAGCAGTTCACAAACAGTTTTGTAGTCATTTTTGAGAAAGAAGAAGATTGCGAAAGCCTATTTTTTGTTGCATATAGTTTATGGCAAACAAAATTCTGGCACCAATTTTTAATAGGTTCAGTTATTCCCTTTTTACGACTTCCAGACTTCAAAAAAGAGTTCAATCCACAAGCCAGTTTGATGATGTTGGAGCACGAGCAGCATCTAAAAAATGTTGCAGCTCTCAAACTTCTGGAGAAAAAAGAAAAACAATACAAAGAGGATATGATGCTCATAAATGACATCCGCAGAGCCATTTTATACCGCTATTGCAGGAAATAAAACAATCCTGGTCCAACTAGACTAGCATTGATTGCGCCTTATTCCCAAGCAAACCAACGCATAAGTGCAATATGATTGCACCACTTAAATAAATCGAAGAAAAGCAAAGCAATCTACTTGTATTGACTGCTAAAAACAAAAAAAGCTCCAATAAATGGAGCTTTCGAGGTGGTTATTAACCGTTTTTAAGGGTTTGCTTTCGGTTCTTCTTCCGATTTTACAGCAGTTTGAGAAACTACTGAAATAATACTACCACCCAGAACCAAGTAACCGGCAGCCGAAACCAATCCAACAGGTAAAGCAATAGGCGAAGCGATGATTATTCCTCCAACACTTGCCAAAGCAATTCCGACAGTGCGAAGAATTTTAAACCATTTTGGGGTTGGTGCCAAGGTTCTTTCTACTAAATTCATTTTGTTATTTTTCATAATCTGGATTTTTAAAAATTGATAATTCTAAATTGTGTACTCTTTTTTCGATGTATTCTACTTTCTGGTTCAATAAATCGTTACCACTTTTGAACTCTGTTTTGATGATTAAAGCCATCGTTTTTACTTCAATCAAATCTTTCTCCATACTCTTGAAATCAGTGTGTAATTGCTTGATAAAATAAGCCACAATCGAGAGTAACAAGGTGATTAACGTTCCAAAAAGTGTGGCGATGATGTTGATATTTTCCATTTTTTGGCCTTTTTAGAATTGAAAATTATTTTCAATAGTTATTACATTGTTTTCAACTTTTGCCAGTGCTACTAATTTTGGATAAATCATTTTGTAAGCTGCAACACTTTGAGTAACTTGAAAATTGCCATCAACGAATTGGAAACCAAAACCACAAAGCGGACACCCGGCAGTTTCTTTGATAGTATTTCCGGTATGGATATAAACAAAGCTGAAATTTGGCAAACCAGTAATTTCAATCATTCCTTCGTGAAGCTTTCCAAATGCTTTTTTGTAATCCACATTTTTAGCTCCGTGAGTGTTCAACTTCAAATTAAAAACACCTTTTGGAATGGCAGTTTGTGAAGGGATTTTCACTTCTCTAATTTTATCCTCCAACAAATAACATTGGAATATTCCGTTGATATATAACTGGCTCAAAGTGCTTTCTTTGCCCTGGGCTACTCTTATTATTTTAGTCTCCATAATTGTGATAGATTTGAGTTTAAATGAAAAATCCCTCGTTTTAAGTGAGGGATTCTTCAGTTTTATTTCTAAAAAGCGTCCTCGACTTTCAAGCAGTTACCACTGGAGAACAAGTAGAAGTTTGCACCCACTTGTTGGTAGAACTCAATTCCGATACACTGTAAAACTGTGGTATTTACCGTTGGAAGTACTCCATTAGGTAAAGTTGCAGTTACAGTTGTAGCAGGAACTGGAACGTACAAGTCCAAAAAGTCGCTGTATTGAATGTCGTTTACTTCATTCAAAGCTGCATCCATTGGATCATAGCTGTTTGTGGTAGCGTTGTACTCAAAATCACTCACTACGGAAAGAGCTGTAATCAAACGGAAATGAGTTGCACCAGATGGAGCATTAACCAAATTCGCTGGATTAAAATCAGCAACTACAAAATCACAACTTTCTCTGTCATTTGTGTGAGCAATTGAATAGGGTGCATTGAAAATGCCATTGAAAGAAACGTTTTTGTTAAACTCGAAACCTTTCAAGTAATTACGTTGGGTACTAATTTCAATTTTTCTGTAACCCCTAGCTTCAGTTTGGTCTTCCAAGTTGATTTTCTTCATTATCGAAGTTAATCTTCCTGTTACTTGGCTGTCGGCCATTTGTTTCATCACTTGAGATAAACCAGTTCGTACCGATTTTCCAGCTTTGGCGCAAGCACCAAATTCATTCATATTCTCACGAGTTCTCTCGAACTCTGGTGCAGTGTTTACCTGTTCACCACTTGGACCGCCAACCATTCCAGCGAAATAGCCTTCTTGTCCTTTAATTTTGAAGTGTCGGATATCTCCAAGAGTTCCAACATACTTAATAACACCTTTTTGTCTTGCCATTTTTTCTAAATTTTTAAAGTTAATATTTGCTTGCAATTGCAGTAACAAAGTTCAATGATTATCTTTGATTATCAATAACTTAAACAACTGTAAATCAATGCAATACAACGCAAAAGCACCCTACACAGTGGAAACCCACTGGCAAATTGAAGAAGTCCTTGACGGCGATAGCATCATCATTTGCCATCGTTTCACTGGTTTGCAAAAAGAAATTCGTCTTTATGGCTTGGATGCACCAGAAGTGAAGATAAATAGGAAGATGAAAGAGGACGAAGAGAAAAGCAGTTTACCTGCCCAATTATTGCTCCAATTTGGTTTGCAATCCTTGCACTTCGTTTTGTCGGTTGCACCGCCTAAAACGGCTATAACCATCATCACGGAACAAGAGAACTATTACGACTACTGGAACAGGCAATTGGGATATGTAATTTTGCCTAGCGGATTATGTCTAAATGAGTTACTTTTACAAAATGGGTATGCTAAAGCAACCCAGCAGTATTATTGTGGCAAGTTAGCAGAATATCAAACGATGAACCGCCAAGCACAGCTTGATAATATTGGGATCTATAGTCAAGTAAAAGTATTCTGATTTGTTGTACTTATGTTGTACTAGAGGGTTTTAAAAATTAAGGAGTACCAATAAATACAATACCTTACAGGCGTTAAGAAGATATATACAAGTTAGGTAGCATAACCACAAAAACCAACGAAAATGAAGAAATTTAGTTATATAATATTATTCTCTTTCCTCATTTCTGCTTGTCATAAAAAGGAAACTAGCGAATGTGATTCTTTAAAATCATACATTTATTCAAATGCAACTGAATCAAAAGTCTACACGGCAAAACTAACTTGTGAAGACACAGTATTTCTAACAGAATATTATCCTACTCAACAATCTTTCTTTGCTCTAAATGGTCGAAAACAAAAACTTAAAATAGATTCATTAGTTAATCAAGTTGATTTTAAAAATATACAAAATGAATATTTTGAAGCATCTTTACAAGACGGACAAGCATTTAGAATAATCATTCAAAATCAAAATAAATTTGATTCTATATTTGTTTATGGAAGAAAAGCGCCAAAAATTATAAATCAAATTTCGAGTGAATTTAAAAAAATGCTTAAATCATTAACATTCGTTCCTTATCCAAAAGATATAAATTATGGCAAACATCATATAAAACTCCTTCCACCACCTCCGCCACCTAAAATTGTGGATACAATAATTTTTAAAAAGAACTAGTAATAAATTTACGCATAAAGTTACGCTACCTAACAGCCACTACAACGGATTTGGGCATTGGGCTTAATGGAAAGATGGTCTTGTATTTGTGATGATTTGGCAAATCCGAAGAATGGGCTTAATTTAGTCCCAAACCCGCTGTAGTACCAGAACGTTAGCGGTCAGTTGACGAGAAACGAGGAGAAAACCGGATTTAAAGATTTGGCTTTTTAAATGCAGAAACTGAAAAAGCAAGCGTGAAAATTGGGTCGGAATTGGCGGAATTCGATTTTTTTGATGTTTAAGATTGGAAAGCGGAAAACCGAAATTTAAATATTGGAATCTGACAATTGAAACTTGAAAATCTGAGTTTTTAATTGGAACTTGAAAAGCAGAAACGTGAATATTGGAATGTAAATATTCGAGATTTTAAGTGGAAAAAGGAAAACTAAAACTTAAATTCTTGGGTTTTCTAAGTGAAACGAAACAAACGTTTTGATTGTGAAATTGAAGCGAAAAAAGGGAATAAATTTAGCCGAGATTTGGGCAAGAATTGGGTTTTAAATCTGCCAAGATAAGGCTGAGAATCGATTAATAATTAGGAATATCGGTAAGCAACAACCGAACCGCTAACAGCCACTACAACGGATTTGGGCATTAGGTTTAATGGAAAGATGGTTTTGTACTTGGAATGATTTGGCAAATCCGAAAATA
>NZ_PNNA01000055.1 GCF_013823965.1 Flavobacterium sp. | reverse complement strand
CCATCGTAAAACCCAAAAAAGAAACCCTGCCTCCGCCATCAGATATTCCAAAACTGAATTTTCCTAAAATCGTTACTCCCAATATATTCAAGGAAACAAACATTTTTGGCATAAAGCCAAAACCCAATAATTCCTTTTCGTTGGGCAGCACCACAAGTAAATTTTCAATGAAGCCCAATAATAATTTCAAACACAAGTTGGGCGATGTTTACCAGGCTAAAATGAGCAAGGATTTGGATAAAACATTAGTTCGGGAAGAATTAAAAGAGGATAAAAGTGTTTTGGACAGAGTGGATCGCTATTTAGGCGAATATCGAACCAAATCTGAATTTTTTACTGTTAAATATAGAGATTATATCCAAATAGATGGCGATTTAATCAATGTGTATTTGAACGGTAAAGTATTGCGTTCAGGTTTGTATTTGAATTATGAATTTGGAGAATTCAGGATTCCTTTAGCTCTTGGATTAAATCAAATTGAATTGGTGGTGGCCAGTACAGGAACTTCTGGCGGAAATACCGCCGAATTACACGTTTTAGACGACGTCAATAGAGACATCACCACAGAGTATTGGAACAACTTGGCTCTGGGAGTTAAAATTAAAATGATTGTTATTCGAGAGTAATTTATAATTTTCCAAATTTCAATTTTTCAATTCCGATAATATAAAGTATTTTTGCCAAATGCAACACAACGTACTTATTTTAGATTTCGGATCGCAATACACACAACTTATTGCCCGTAGAGTTCGCGAATTAAATATATTCTGCGAAATTTTTCCATACAATCATTTTCCAAGTGATTTATCAAGTTACAAAGCGGTAATTTTGGGTGGAAGCCCTTTTTCTGTCAGGGGAGAAGATGCTCCACATCCCGATTTGTCCCAAATTAGGGGAAAACTACCCTTGCTTGCCGTTTGTTACGGAGCACAATATTTAGCCCATTTTAGTGGTGGCGAAGTCGCGGCATCCAACACCAGGGAATACGGTAGGGCCAATTTGTCCTATATTAAGGAGAACGAAGTTTTCTTTGATGGTGTTTCCCAAAACAGCCAGGTCTGGATGAGTCACAGTGACAGTATCAAGGCTTTGCCAACCGGAGGAACAAAGCTGGCAAGCACGCACGACGTGGAGTTTGCAGCATACAAAATAGAAGGCGAGACAACTTATGCCATTCAATACCATCCCGAAGTTTTTCACTCCACGGATGGATCCAAAATGCTGGAGAATTTCTTGGTGAAAATCGCTGAAGTGCCACAAAATTTCACGCCAAACGCTTTTGTCGAAGAAATCGTGGCCGAAATGAAAGAAAAAATAGGAAACGACAAAGTGGTTTTAGGACTCTCGGGAGGTGTCGATTCTACAGTGGCAGCGGTATTGTTGAATAAAGCCATTGGCAAAAACCTTTATTGCATTTTCGTAAATAATGGTTTGCTGCGAAAAAACGAATTCCAAAATGTCTTGGACCAATACAAAGGAATGGGATTGAACGTGAAAGGAGTGGATTCCGGAGAGCGTTTTCTCTCTGAATTGGCCGGAGTCAGCGATCCTGAAACCAAACGTAAAATTATTGGACGGGTTTTTATCGAAGTTTTCGACGATGAATCACACCTCATTGAAGACGTAAAATGGTTGGCACAAGGAACGATTTATCCTGATGTCATCGAATCCGTTTCGGTAAAAGGACCTTCGGCAACCATCAAATCACACCATAATGTGGGCGGATTGCCAGATTACATGAAATTAAAAATTGTGGAACCTTTGCGAATGCTTTTCAAAGACGAAGTGCGCAGAGTGGGAGCAACCCTGGGAATAGATCCTGAATTATTGGGAAGACACCCTTTTCCGGGACCAGGATTGTCCATCCGAATTCTAGGAGACATCACGCCCGAAAAAGTGCAAATCTTGCAAGACGTGGATAAAGTTTTTATCGACGGTTTAAAATCTTGGGGATTGTACGATAAAGTTTGGCAAGCCGGAGCGATTTTGCTTCCCGTAAACAGTGTGGGCGTAATGGGCGATGAGCGTACTTACGAAAAAGTGGTGGCGCTTCGTGCCGTGGAATCTACCGATGGAATGACCGCTGACTGGGTTCATCTGCCTTACGATTTCTTGATGAAAGTTTCCAATGACATCATCAATAAAGTGAAAGGGGTCAATAGAGTGGTTTATGACATCAGCTCAAAACCGCCTGCAACTATCGAATGGGAATAAAACAGGGTCATTGTTTTATTGATTTCTGACACGATTATTTAACGTAAATTATATAAAAACGGTATCAAATTTTGGAATAAAATTTGATACCGTTTTGGTATCTTTGAAAACTAATTTATACAATGACAATAAGGATGAAATATTTTATAACGCTTTGTTTGGCCATTTTTGTTTTTTCTTTCAATGGTTTTTCTCAAGAAAACAATCGCACCCACAAGGTTGAAAAAGGGGAAACAATAGCCCAAATTGCCCAAAAGTACAATGTCACTCCTTATGATATTTACAAATTGAATCCTGATGCGCAAAGTGGCTTGAAACCCAACGCCGTTTTGCTTATTCCAAAAAAAGGAAGTGTTTCTAAAGTAAATGCACCAACCCGAACACACAAAGTGGAACCCAAGGAAACTTTGTTTGGTATCGAAAAAAAATACGGCGTTTCGGATGAAGCCCTGAAGAAAGCCAATCCCGAATTGGAAAAATTAGGATTGCAAATAGGACAAACACTGGTTATTCCTTCAAATGCAAGTTCAAAAACGGTTGCCTCAATTCCTGAAAAATATGTGTTTCACGTGGTGCTTCCAAAGGAAACCAAGTATTCGATTGCCAAACAATATGGAATTACCATCGAAGAACTCGAAAAACGAAACCCGGAAATTATTCCTAATTTGACCATTGGATATCAATTGACTATCAAGGGAACGGCTCCAAAAACGGATAAAGTGGCAGTTGCGGAGCCTAAAAATGGAACCGTGAATACCATTGATCTAAAAGTTTCCCCAAAAAGTAGTTATGTGGATTATGTGGTAAAACCCAAAGAAACCTTGTACAGCTTGTCTAAAATGTCGGGTTTAAGTCAAGAGGAATTCCTTCAATTGAATCCGGCTTTGACCAATGGTGTCGAAGTGGGAATGGTGTTGAAAATGCCAGAATCAGCCTCAATTCCTCAGGAAACGGAAACTAAAAAAGTGTATACTTCCTTGTCAAAACAAAGCGGTACAAGTGACCGCAAAAAACTGGTGCTGCTCTTGCCTTTCAATCTTTCTAAAATTGAAGGCGACACCGTCAATTCTACGTCGATGCGATTGAAAAAAGACAAGTTTTTGAACATGACTTTGGATTTTTATTCCGGTGCCTTGATGGCCATAGATTCTGCTAAAGCGATTGGAATTAATGTCGACGTTACCATATTTGATTCCCAAGAAACCAAAAACGGTTCTAATGTTTCCAGCCTAAATAAGGAAAATAATTTAGAAACTGCCGATGCCATCATAGGTCCTTTTTATCAAAATAACGTAGAGAAAACTGCCGAACTATTGGAAAAAAACAATGTTCCCGTGATTTCGCCTTTGTCCAAAGATGTAGGGAATGCTTTTCCTAATTTGTATCAAACAATCCCGTCAAATGAAGCTTTAAAGACTGCCATGTTTGATTTTATGAGGTTAAAAGGCGGAAAAATCATCGCAGTTGTCGACAAAAAGAGAGAATTGGTGAGACAATACATCCGTGAAAACCAAAAAGACGTGCAATTTGCCCCGCTTCAAGAGAACGGAAGTTTGTCTGTTGAGGGATTGAAAAGTTTGTTCGTTAAAGACAAAATGAATTACGTGGTTTTGGAAACAGCCAACACAGTCATGATAAAATGGACCATGAGCACGATGATGGGCGCTTTGGCCAATTACAAAGTGCAGTTGGTGATTTTGGAACCCAATGAAACATTGGATACCGATGAAATTAATTTTGAAAACTTGACCAAATTGAAATTGATGTACCCTTCGGTAACCCGTGAAAACGAATCTCCTCAAGCCCTGATTTTCGAAAAAGAATACCGAAAGGACAACAAGATTTCGCCAAGCACTTATGCCACTCGTGGTTTTGACGTGACTTTTGACACGATGATGCGTTTGTCGCAAGGAAAAAGTTATCAGGAAACCGCTGATTCCTTTGCAACGGAACAAGTGGACAACAAGTTTGAATATTACAAAAAAGAGGGAGGAGGCTATGCCAATAAAGGGATTTATATCCTCTACTACGACACTGATTTAACGATAAAAGAAGCCAATTAGGGAAGTGGTCAGCATTCCATCCAATCAGTAGCTTAAAAAATGTAGAGAATAGAATAATGATTTCGTTCTCCTAAAAAAAATGGAACAAGACCCAAAACAACTCATCAAATTAGCCCATACCAAAATGCCTTTTGGCAAATATGAAGGCAAATATCTCATAGATTTGCCCGAATATTACGTGGTTTGGTATGCCAACAAAGGTTTTCCGAAAGGGGAATTAGGCCAACAACTGCAATTGATTTACGAATTAAAACTCAACGGACTCGAAGAGTTGATTCGCAATATTAGAAAAAGATATCCAAAACCCTGAATAAAGCCCAAAAACAAACCGCAAATTCGCAAATTTTTCATCCGTTTAAATGGAGTTAATTTGCGAATTTGCGGTTTTAAATTTTAATCTGTAAACTTATTTTGTTAAGATAATCACTATTTTATTGAAGTCGGCAGCGGCATTGATTACGGCTTTGTAGTCTTCAAATTGATCTAACGGATAGTTGATAATGTTGTAAAACTCGGTATTTTCGACCAGAATTTCGTCGCCTTTTTTGGTGTATTTGCTGGTAAAAGCGGCTTCGGTTTTACCGTTTATGTCCGTTTTGTAATCCATGACAAACTTGTCTAGATTTTTGATGGTGGCTCCTTTTGGCAACAAAATTTTGATGTTTCTGGTGTATAAATGGGGGAAATCAATTTCTACGGGCAATGCTCTTTTGTTTTCTTGGTAGAATTCCATTTGTTTGCCAATGGTTTCCCCCACAGAAAACAAGTAATTTTCTCCCGCTTTTTTGGTAAGTTCTTTCCCGTCAAAAGTGACATTCAGGACAAATGGTTTCTTGCCAATAAACTCGGTTCCGTCATTTTCAGTGGTCAATGTTTTGTATTCTGCTTCCGCGGTATAATTTTCGGCTATGCTTTTCAAGACGGTTTTGTATTGTTCCGCCGAAGCAAAATCCTTGATGGGTTGAAAATTTAAACCTGAATAACCGCCAAAGGTCAGGTTGCTCGTTACCAATGGATTTTCCATGTCCTGGGTAAAATCGACCGTGATATTCATGATGTCGTGCGTGATGTCTGTTCCGGGAATTGCGATAAAATCAATTTCTCCAATGCCCATTTTGACGCCGGCAAATGTTTTTTCCTTGATAAACAATCCATTATTATTTGCCACGGTAGCCGGGAATAAAGGAATGCGGTATTCTATTTCGGTTGGGGTCAAATATTTTTTGATGGTGGGGAAATAGAACAACAATTCGCTCAAGTTTTCAAAACTTTCAAATTCTTTGTCAAAAGGAATTTTATATCTGTTTGAGGTAAAAACCACATTGTTTTCAATTTTGAATTTTTTGAATACCGCCAAATAAATTTTTAAAATATCCGTCTGGTTGGCTTGTTTGGTGTTGATAATGTCAGACAAGGTTTCCTTGCTGTCAATGTATCTATCGTAAGCGATGGTTTTTTTTATTTTGTTTTCAATGTTCCAAACCTGCTCTTGCAAATCGTTCGTTTTTGGAATGGTCTTGCAAAAGTCTTCCAGTGCCTTGAGGTCTTTTTTATCCAATTCTGGATTGAGTCTGTCGAACACATTTGTTGAAAATGCTTTAAAGTTGTTAAGATTTCTACCTCCATTCATTAGATTTTCATCTAGTTTATAGCGAAACAATTTTAATTGTAAATTCCAGTTCGAATAGTTTTCATCGTTGTCCAAGGCTGGAATATTCTTTTCAGTGATGCTTAAAACGGTGGTGTTTTCTATTTTTTTATCATCGATTACGGCTTCACTCAATCCGTTGTAGGATTTGGTTTTGAAAACGAGGTAATTAGGCGAAATCAATTCAAAATTTAAGTTGGCAATGGGGTATTCATCCTGCATTTTGATGGTTTGTCCAGTAAATTCAGGGCTTTCTTCCAGGACATAAATTTTTTCGATTACGGCTCCTTTCTCCAAACCGTTTACGGCAAAATAGTTGTATTTCATTCCTTTTTCTTGGTCCACATCTTCTTTGATGTCTTTTTTGTCTAAATGAATGACGGTGCCATTCTTAAGAATAACTCGGGCTTTGTTGACTAAAACACTTTCGTTTAGACTGAACGGAATGTAAATTTTATTGTTGCGTTCGATGGCATCATCTGAATTGATATAGATTTTTTCGTGCAATAAATGGTATTGCTTTGCCGATTTGCCCATAACCACAAATTCTATTTTTGTGTTGCGCTCCAGAATTACTTCTTTCTCGTTTTTGTATTGGACCGGGATGGCGATTGTGGTTTCTTTCTCGTTCCAATCGTAATTTTTAAAGGAGTATTCCTGAGCAAAAAACAGCGAAGAATTCAATAGGATAACTAGCGTGAAAATATTTTTTAAGTGATTTGTTTTCATTATTTTTCTAATAAAATTAGGGTGTCGGCGTAATTGCTTTTTAAATCTTTTATAGTCTTGTTCCAAAGTTCGAAGTCAGGTTGGTCCAACAACAACTTTTTTTGTTTGAGACGTAAATTTAAGGTTATTTTATTGTTTTTTACCTCATAAACGATGTCTACTTTTATATAATCATTGTCGAGACTAAAGTTTTTCGGAAGGTATTTCACCGTGCAATTTTGTGGAATGTCCAGTTCGTATTGCGTGTTGATGTAATTCAAATGTTCGAACTCAAATTTTGCAGATCGGTCTTTTTCGATAATGACTTTTTCCAGCGGTTTGTCCAAAAACAAATTGACATACATCTCCTTGTCCACTTTCACGATGTAATTTCCCAAATCGAAATTGTAGCCTATTTGATAGGGTTTGTCGCGATCCTTGATGTTTTCTTCAGTATAATCTTTCAAGTTGAACTTGTTGTTGCCTTTGAGCACCAAGCTTTTTATCATTTCGAACCGGGTTTTGTTTGTGGCATCGCCGATACGCAATAAAATGCGGCTTCGGTTGTAGCCATTGAATTCAATTTTCCCGGAGCCAACGAGTTTGTCTTTTTCAATTTTCAATTTCACTTGTTCCAATATCTCGTTTTTTTCGGCTGGAACAATGGGAACCGGAATAATTTTATACGTATTTCCTTCGCCATATAAGGCTTCTTTTCCTTGAATGAAAGCGGTTGGGATTCCATAAAGTGTTTCCTTGTCGGTCGCATCCAGAAAAAGATATTCCTCCCCTTTTTTATATACGGCAATCATGTGGTTGTCGACGGCAGGAGTGGGCAATTCGTTGTAAGAATAAGGGATTTCGCGGGTTCCTATCCAGGAAATAAATACATTTTTGACATTGGCATACTTGGCCATTGCCGTGATGATGCTGGCCATGTCTTTGCAATCGCCAAATTTTCTTTCACAAATTAAACGGGCTTCCCTGGGAATGAAACCTTCGTATCCGTTTTCGAAAGCAATGTATTTGATATTGTCTTTTACCCAATAAAAAATGGCTTTGACCTTGTCGTCATCGTTGGTTAGATTCTCGGTGATTTGGAGTGAAATGGCTTTTAAAGTGGGATCTTCAGTCTGGTTCAAGTTTTTGGTAAAGCCTTTGTAATAAGCAAACAGTTTGTCGATGTCGCCCAAAACATCCACTTTTTGATTGTTGATGGTATAATCCTTGATGTAAACATTAATGTGTGGCACGATGTATAAAAAACCAGGCGAATTTCCTTCAAATTTTATGGGGTTTACATCTTTTAACGTCCATTTGTAAATCCATTTTCCCTTTTTTTCCGTTCTCGAAAATTGAATGGAATTAGAAGGGTCGTTAAATATTTTGTACCCAATGTTGATGTTTTTCTCCGTCTTGATTTCCAAGGTGGAATTCTTTATGGGCAAATGACTTCCAAATAGAAATTTATGCAGCAAAAAAGGATCGACAAACTCGGTTTGGTAATGATACACTTTTTTGGATCCGGCTTCCAAGTTTGGAAAAATAAGTTGGCGCTCTTTTACGTCATCATAAAAAGCGGAGCTTTGGCCAGATTGAATTTCATTTGTTTGGGTCACCTTGATTTTTCTTTCTTTGCCATTATCATAAATGACGGAATAGGCGTCATAACTTTGCAGTTTGACCAATTCGGAATAGCTGAACGATTCCTTGTTGTTTTGAATGCCGTTTTCCGTAAGAATTACGGACTCGTAATGGTTGTCCTGAACGACTTTCAACTTGTTGTTTTCAATAGAAAAATCATAGGTTTGACTGTCGTTTAAAACGAGTTCGTTAAAATCAGGATATTGTTTTTTGTAATCTTCTAAAGTATTTTGGGCATTGCTTGTTAAACTAAAAATTCCCAAAAAAGCCAAGATATATAAGTGTTTATTTGATAATTTCGACCAATTCATCCGAATCATATTTTTTTGTAGTTGTTAATTTTCCTTCATTGTAAATCCGCACATTGCCGTGTAATTCGTCATTTTTATATTCAGCCGTCAGCCAAGGTTTTCCATCTTCCTTGAAATATTCTTGAAGACCTTCAAAATTACCGTTTATAAATTGTTCTTTTTTGTAAACGTTGCCATTGGCATAATATTCCACGCGCTCTCCATTTAATATATTGTTGACGTTGTTGGATTCATATTCTGGTTTTCCCAATTCATTGTTGATGGTCAATTTTCCTTCGACATTTCCTTTCACGTATTTTATGGAGATGGCAATTTTTCCGTTGGGATAGCACGAAGAAATAGTGGCAGTTTCGCCAATGATGTCCACTTTTTCGTTAAGCTCACCAGTTTTGTTTTTCTTGATGTAATATTTGATGCTGTTGTCTTGGTAACCAATAATCAAGACAGGCTCTCCTTTTTGGTTAAAATAGGTAAAATCCCCTTCGAAGGAACCGTTTAGTTGTTGGCATTCCTGCATCTTCATTTTATTGTGGTAGAATCGGGTTAGTTTTCCGTTTTCATCGCCAAAAGTTCTTTCGTTGGTATATCTCAAATTCCCAACCATGTCATATAATTTGTCCAGACCGTTCATTTGCCCTGCATAAAAAGTGCTTTCTCTATAAATTGTTCCCAGCGGACTATAATCTTTATAAGCGTTGTGTCTCGCTCCATTGATAAATTCTGTTTCCGTTATGGGGTTGTTGTATTTGTCTTTTTCCAATAATTTTCCGTTCAATGTGCCGTTTACCAATTCATTGGTTAGGATTGTAGTTCCATTGTCATGACTCGTCGTGAATTTCCCCGTTTTGTTTTTGCAATCAAAGCTGTTTTCTTTTTCTCCTTTATTATTGTAGGTTTCCATCGAAGTCAAGGTGTCTTCAATATATTTTTCTTTCCTGGAAAGGGTGCCGTTTTGCCAATAATTTAATTTTTCAAAATTCGTGCCACCATTCACGAGAAAGCCTTCTGATTTCAGGGAACCGTCCGCATAAAATGTCTTGTAAGGCCCATTTTGTCTTCCTTTGTCATACGAGTAATTTCTGTCCAATCTTCCATTTTCATAAACTTCGTAAAGTCCATTTATGGTATCATTCGAATAGTTTTTTATGCCATTTATCAATCCATTGTTCGTATAATCATGACTTAATCCGTTTTGTTTTCCTTGCGAATAAAATTCTTGCAGCCTTTTTGTTCCCGAAGGAAAGTGATGCTTCCATTCTCCGGTTTTCTTTCCTTTTTCGAAATTTCCGGCAGCCAATTCGTTTCCGTCAAAATCTTTCATTACAAAAGGTTTGCTAGACAAGCTCATTTCAACCGGTTTCGGACTGTTTTTAGTATATTGTACAGCTGATTTGAGTTCGCCCGATTTGTATTTTTCTTCAAAATATTTGTTGCCGTTACTGTCAAAATAAGTGTAGGTTTCAATTTCTTCATTGTCATTAAAGAGGGACTCGGTAGCCATTTTTCCAGTTGGGAAATAAGTAATTGATTTTTTTATTTTTCCGGCTTCATAGGTGTTTTCTTTTTCCAATGTGCCATTGCTATAGTACATTTTATAAGAATCTTTAATGGTTCCATTGGCGTAAACGGCTTCAGATTTTATTGATTTACCATCATGATATTCGATGTATTTGCCGTCTATCGAGTTATCTACGCAAGTGTAGGTTTCTGTTATGTCGCCAACTTCATTATAGCTGGCATAAAGTCCATTCAACTTTCCGTTGCTATAATTGGCTTCGGATTTTATGCTGCCGTTGGGATACAAACACACCATTTTTCCATCGCGTTCTCCTTTGACAAAGTTGACTTCACATTGTTTTCCTCCATTGACGTAATACGAAGTTCCCAGACCGTCCAAAAGTCCATCCGAATAATTTTCGACCACGCTTTTCAGCCCATTCAAATAATAGGCGGTTCGGGTTCCGTGCAGTTTTCCGTTTTTAAAGGATTTCTCTTCAATCAAAGTTCCTTTTTCGTCAAAATATTTTTGATCACCATCCAGCTCGCTGTTTTTGAAATTCAATTCACCGGCAAGATTTCCGTCTTCATTCAGGTATTTGTATTTGCCCTCGCTTTTGCCGTTAATTTGTTGTCCAATTAAGTAGGGAATTTTGTTTTTTAAGGTAACAATGACTTCTTGTTGTGAACCAAAATGATCCATTTTCCTTTTTCCGAACGAATTCCAAAACTCGTCAAGGATATAATTATCGTTAAAATCGATTATTAATTTCTTTTTGGAAGTCAGCTTTTTGCCAATTTTCTCTTCCATTGATTGCAGAATGTAATAGGTGTAGGCTTCAAATCGTTGTTTTTCGATCATGTCTTTGATCCAAGGAATGTAGGTGGTTTCAAAAAAACCGTTACCCATTTTGTGTTCCAATGTATATTCGGCCACGGCCTGGATTTGGCGAATAATCACGTCGTCAATTTCTGATTTTATTTTGTATGCCGATTTCAACGGTAATTGGTTTCTAAGAATGACTTCAATTTCTTCAAAATTATCCCCAGATTTAGAGAAAATTATCTTGTTTTTTCCCAGATAATTTTCTCCAAATTTCGCATTCAGGTTCAGAATGGCTTTTTCGGCATGTCGTCCGTTTGGGGCAATGGCCAAATAGCTCATCATGGCCATGGTTGCTTCCACAATTTTGCCATTGTCTAAGGCGATGGCTCCCAGCAAATAGTAGGAAGAGCCGTGGTTGGGATCGTTGGTAATTATGCGCTCCAACAAATCGACCGCCTTTTGGGATTCTTCTTTTCTGACATACAAAATGGCAAAATTGTACAAAAAATTGGAAGAGTTGGGCAAGTATTTTTCCCCTTCCTTGAATATTTTTTCGGATTGTTCATACTCTTTTTGGTCACTCAAAAAACTGCCGTAAAGGGTGTAGAGGGTTGGGAATTCCGGCATTAAATTTTTTGTATGTAAATCTTCAAAAAAAGCCTTCAATTCGTCTTTTTTTTCCAGAGCAGAAAGCGCCATCGCCTTTTCATATTGGGCTTCCAAATATTTAGGATCGACCTTGCTGATTTTTTCAAACTCTTTTATGGCATCGGCATATTTTTTTTCTTCATAAAGCGAGACTCCCTTTTTCAGGATTAAGTCGTTGTTGTATACAAAAGAATAATCGGTTTGGGAATAGGAACTGGAAAAATAGCCAACAAAAAGCACAAAAAGTAGTTTCTTCATTTTGAATTTAATTTTATCAAATATAGATTTTTTGTCGAATATTTGTAAGTATTTTAATAAAATTTTAAGTATTAATTTCCAAATCTCGAATGTAATCTCCATACTCGAAATAGAACATTTCAATGGCGTGCATTTTCTCGTTGAAAAAATCAAATATTTCGTCCCAATACTTTTTGTTGCTGACACTCACGGCTGTTTTTTCTACCCAAATACGACTGATTTTTTTGCCGTTTTCCAGCACGAAGTTTTTTTCGAACACCAAGTCTTTTACAAAATCATCTTCCAATATTGTTTTTAGAGATTCCAGTTTTTCGAAATAGACGATTCGTTTATCGTCACTTCGGTGTTCGATGTCAATCAATACCTGCGCTTTTTTGTTGTCCACATAAAATTTAAAGGAGAAGTCCTTGATTTTGGTGTCATACAATACCCATTTTCGAGGGTATTTTTCGGCAAAAGCAACCCAGAATTCGCGTTTTAATCGTTGAGTTTCCTCTTTGCTGTACATTTTCTTGGTTTGAATTTAATTTGGTAAATTTGTGTAAGGTATGGTATATTTACCTAACCTTTTTGGATTACAAAAATAGACTTTGATTATGAATTTTCAAGACTTTTTAGAATATGTTCCAAAATTAATGGATGTGGCTCTTCCTGCCTCTGAAGCGCATTTTAAAATGGCGCCATTGGAACGAATCGAGAGTTTGAAAAACTTGAATCTAGAAACCAAAAATCCAAAGACTGCTGCCGTAATGATGTTGTTTTATCCCAAAAACGGAAAAACACATTTAGTGCTTATAGTTCGCAATTCCTACCAAGGCGTCCATTCTGCCCAAATCGCTTTTCCCGGTGGAAAATACGAGCCAAGAGATCAAATATTTGAGAATACGGCTTTGCGGGAAACATATGAAGAAATTGGAATTCATCCGGATAGCATTGAAATCAAGAAGGCTTTTACTCGTTTGTACATCCAACCCAGTAATTTTATGGTCTATCCTTTTTTGGGAATTTGCAAAGAAGAAATTGTCTTTGTGCCTGACAGCAATGAAGTGGCCGATATTATTGAATTGCCGTTATCTGTTTTTTTGGGTGACGACATCATTGTAAGCGTGACTATTTCAACTTCTTATGCCGATAATATTGAGGTTCCTGCATTCAAAATAGAGGAACACATCGTTTGGGGCGCTACTGCCATGATGTTGAGCGAGTTGAAAGAAGTATTGAAAAAAGTTTTTTAATTTATAAGTTTTCGTAAGTTTGTCGTCCAAATAAACACAAAATAGTATTATTTATGGGATTAATTAAGAGAAATCCATTTGGACACATTCTTTTTGTCAAAAAGTTTTTAATCCGCGTTTTTGCGTGTTTGACGCATAGACGATATAGAGGTTTTAATAGTTTGCAAATAGAAGGTTCTGAAATCATTAAAACTTTGCCAGACACAAACGTACTTTTTATATCGAATCATCAAACTTATTTTGCCGACGTTGTGGCCATGTTTCATGTTTTTAATGCCAGTTTGAGCGGCCGTCAAGATTCCATAAAAAATATTGGATACATTTGGCAACCCAAAATGAACATCTATTATGTTGCTGCCAAAGAAACGATGAAGGCTGGATTGTTGCCCAGAATTATGGCTTATGCAGGAGCCATTACCGTGGAGAGAACTTGGCGTTCTTGTGGCAAAGATGTCACCGAAAAACGAGATGTAAACCCCAATGACACCGAAAATATAAAAATAGCCCTAAAAGATGGTTGGGTAATCACTTTTCCGCAAGGAACAACAAAATCATTCAAACCGGTTCGAAAAGGAACCGCGCACATCATCAAACAATACAAGCCTGTTGTGGTTCCCATCGTGATTGACGGCTTCCGTCGTTCCTTTGACAAAAAGGGATTGCGAATGAAAAAGAAGGACATTTTGCAATCTTTCATCATCAAACCGCCCTTGGAAATTGATTATGAAAATGACACCATCGAAGAAATTGTTGAAAAAGTGGAATTTGCCATAGAGCAACATCCATCATTCCTTAAAGTAATTCCTGCCGAAGAAATTAAAGCCGCGGAGGAACTGAACAAATTAAGAAAATGGGAATACTAATAAAAAAAAGAGGCTTCAAAAGCCTCTTTTTTTATAAATCTATTTTCTTTAGCTCACTGTAATTCGCATACAATCTTCGGAGCAATATTCCGTATAGCAGCCTGTAAAACAGCCAAAATATTCCCAGAAAAGCGGCTATAATCAAAACGAAAATACCTATTGTGATGACCAGAACCTTGGTGTTGTTGCCAATTTTTTCCATTAACACGGCCACTTCTGGATTGTAATTAAAAGCCATAAAAAAACCAATCATTAAACTTAATGCAACCATTCCAAGGTTGTACCAAACATAACATTGCACCGTTTTTCGAGTTTTGAGAATGTCTTTCATCAACTGCTTTGTGGACACAGTGGTCGAAATGGAAACATAATTTTTATAAAATAAATAAATGAAAACTAATATTACCGCATAATTTAAAACGGTCAAGGCTTCAAAATAAACATTTAGCTCTTCGCATTTTGTGTTTTTCAAATAGTCGTCAGTATTAAAAAATACGCTAATCGATGTCCATAACAAAATTTCCAGAACGCTAATAATAAATATCCACTTCACGATCGAAGACGATTTAGTGTGCAACATCTTGTAAATGTCCACTTCCGAAACCTGTTCGAAAGTGTTGTTTTTCTGCCAATCTTTTTTTAATAAATCCAGCTCTTTCATAATCATTAAGGATTTAATATTTTTTTTAATTTCCCTTTAATTCTATTCATTTTTACCCTTGCATTCACTTCGCTAATCCCCAAAGTTTCTGATATTTCCCCATAATCCTTGTCTTCAAGATACATGAAAATCAAGGCTTTTTCAATGTCGTTCAGCTGATAAACCGCCTGGTACATTAGCTTCAATCGTTCTTCTTCCTCATAATTATAATCCTCTTGGCTAATAAAAAACTGCTGTTGTTCATAGTCGACAGTTTTTACCGTTCGCGTATTTTTTCGGTACAAAGTAATCGCCGTGTTCAACGCCACGCGATACGCCCAAGTCGAAAACTTGCTGTCGCCTCTAAACTTCGGAAAAGCCTTCCACAACTGGATCGTGATTTCCTGAAACAAATCCTTGTGCGCATCCTCGCCATTCGTATACAACCTACAAATCTTGTGGATTATATTCTGGTTAGCCTTCAATTGCTGCACAAATGATTGTTCTAAATCGTCGCTCATGGTTGTATTAGTGGGCAAAAAGTATATTTTGTTACAAATAAAGTGTTTTTAATTGGGAGGAGCAATTTTTTGGTTTTCAATAAACTTTTGTCTGGCTGTTCAACACTTTTGTTTTTTTAGAGTTTCTTTCCTTTGTAATAATTCACCATCAAATTCACGAATTTGCTGTAGCCTTCCATTCCGTCCTTTTGTTGGTTCATTTTCAGGAAATTGTCGTAGAAAAGATGGAAACCTTTGTCTATGAAAGTGTCATATTGCCTCCAGAAATCTTCGCTTTCCTGATAATTTTTCAAAATTCCGGGATGAACGGTTTTTACTAATTCGTCAAAGACTTTTTCGTCACGAGCGTGCCAATTGCCCAAACAATAGCGCAGGGCAAAACTGTATCCTGAATATTGAAAGTATAAATTCTCGTTTTTAATCGATGCCAGAAACCCAATGAAATTGCATTCACTTTCGCTGGCAAAACCCATTTGGTGCGCCATTTCGTGGCACGAAGTTGTCGGGGAATTGTACATCGGCATCAAATAATTGACTTGGGCTTCATTGGTAAACGGATTCAAATAGCCACCAAAACCCATATACGTCAGCGGCAAACTAAATAGCGATTTCTTGATGCTGGGATTCGCGTATTCAAAGAAAGGGTATTGGTTGGAGAGTTTTTCATAACCATTCAAATTCATTTCAAAAACTTTTTCGTTCGAGTAGGGGAAAACCACTTTCGCGCTGTCATTTTTGGTGATTTGAGTTTGGATTTCGTTGGTTTTGGCAATCAGTTTTTTGGTGAAAGCCAATAAATCGGCATCAGTGTAATCCCTTTCGATTTTCATTTTTTCGAATAAAGGTTGGCGGTAATAATTCATTGCCCATAAAAAATGAAATAAAAAATATACAATGGAAAGCACGCTTAAAATTTGTAAAACATTGTTTTTCCAGGCTGTTTTCCAGGTTTTTCTGGTTTTCCAAATGGATTTGAGCAGGTATAAAATCACGATTCCATAAATAATATCTCCCATTGAAAACGGAAGTTTGCCCAAAGTGATTCGTGAAATTTTAGAAATGAAAACATACAATCCGTTGCTGTAAAATCGTTCCACAAATTCCGGAAAAAAGGCAATTATTTTCAGCAATAGAATTTGAAAGAGGAGAAATAGGGGAAGGATGTATTTACGTTGCATTGAAAATGAATTTGTGTAAAATTAGCATAAAATAAATGACTTTTAAAATACATTATTCTAACTTTGAACTTTCAAATTTTAAACTATAATTAAAAAATAAACACACAATGAGCCAAGAAATAAGAAATCTGGAACCCAAAGCACTTTGGAACAAATTTGCCGATTTGAACGCCGTTCCGCGTCCGTCCAAAAAAGAAGATCGCGTGATCGAGTTTATGAAAAACTTTGGTAATTCACTAGGATTGGAAACCTTTGAAGACGAAATCCGAAACGTGATAATCCGCAAACCCGCTACCGCAGGAATGGAAAACCGTAAGCCAATTGTCCTTCAAGGCCACTTGGACATGGTGCATCAAAAAAATGCCGATACTGTTTTTGATTTCGATACCCAAGGAATAGAAATGTATGTCGACGGTGACTGGGTTCGTGCTCGCGGAACAACACTTGGTGCCGACAACGGACTTGGAGTTGCCATGATTATGGCCATTTTAGAAAGTAAAACCATCAAGCATCCCGCCATTGAAGCTTTGTTTACCATTGACGAAGAAACCGGAATGACGGGTGCTTTGAACCTAAAAGGAGGGATTCTGAAAGGCGAAATTCTTTTGAATTTGGATACCGAAGAAGATGACGAAATCGACATTGGTTGCGCCGGAGGAATTGATGTTACGGCAACCAGAAGTTATCACGAAGAGGAAACTCCAGAAGATTCTGTAGGTTATACCATCACTGTTAAAGGCTTGAATGGAGGACATTCCGGGATGGACATTCACAAAGGTTTGGGCAATGCCAATAAAATAATGAACCGTTTGTTGTTTGAGGCTTTCGAAAATTTTGGTCTTCAAGTTTCTGAAATCAACGGTGGTAGTTTGCGCAATGCCATTCCGAGAGAAAGTGTGGCCAAAGTGATTGTTGCCGGAATGTATGACGAAGCTTATATCTTTGACATGCAGGAAATCATCAACGACATCAAAACGGAATTCAAGACCACCGAACCGAACTTGACCATCGAAATCGAAAAATGCGATTTGCCTGAAAAAGTAATGGATTTGGGCGTGCAAGAAGGAATTATCCGTTCGATTTATGCCGCACACAACGGTGTTTACAGGATGTCTGCCGATATGGAAGATTTAGTGGAAACTTCCAATAATGTGGCGCGAGTAATCATCAAGGATGGCGAAATTACCATTGGATGTTTGACGCGTTCATCTGTCGAAACTTCCAAATTTGATTTGGCCAACGCTTTGCGTTCCGCTTTTGAATTAAGCGGTTGCGAAGTGAATTTGTCTGGCTCTTATCCAGGTTGGGCACCCAACGTGAAATCCGAAATTTTGGATTTATTGGTTAGAATTTACGAGAAACAAAACAATGAAAAACCAAAAGTGGTGGCTTGTCACGCCGGTTTGGAATGTGGAATTCTGGGAACCAATTATCCGGAGATGGACATGATTTCTTTTGGCCCAACGATTCAAGGAGCACACTCACCGGACGAAAGAGCTTCGATACAATCTTCCCAGAAATTCTGGAAATTTGTATTGGAAATTTTAGAAAATATTCCTGTGAAATAAGTTGCAAATGCCATAAAAAACAAACCCTCGTTTATCATTAAACGAGGGTTTGTTGCTTAAGGGAATTAATCTCTTTTTGGGTTGTTTTTCTTTTCTCTTTTTTCGGCTGCCTTTTCCTTGGCAGTTTTAAGAGGCTCTTTTTTTACGTTTTTTTTTGCGTCTTGACTTTTTGCCATTGTATGTATTTTTAAAGGTTATTTTTTCAAATTTTCAACAAGTAAATATAAAGATTATTTTTCAATTGTTCTAATTACTCTTGGTCTCTTATTGTTTTCTATAAATTTCAATTGAATCTGTTTCAAGTCTTTGCTCTAGCCAAATCATTAGTTTTTCTTTTGATGCTGTAGGTAGCTCTTTATGGCTTTTGTACAGTATGACAGGTATGGTTTTATTGTTTTTAGCTTTGTCTGTCATCGTATATTGTGCTATTGAAATGGCATTGATTTCCGGAAATAAAATCTCGGCTTCTCTTATGGTTTTGGCATTGTTTAATTGGTAATCAGCTATTTTGTTTTGAAAGCTGCGGATTATGATATCTTTGTCGTCTCCGGTTTTTTTGTAATTGTTCAAAGAGTTCAAGATGTCATTTTTCAAATCAATGCTGTCTTGTTTTATGACTAATTCCGTATTGGATAGCTGATAGTTTTTCATTTTTTCATTCAAAACCTTCATTTCCAATGAATCAAATCTTTTGGATAAAAAGGCCAATTCTATTTTCTTGGGAATGCTGTTGTAATTAATTTTCTTGTAAATAAGGACGTAATCTTTTTGCGTGAACTCATTTTTGATGAATTCTTCTGTTCTTTGTTTGTATTCTTTTTCGCCCAATAATTCGTAGGCAAAATAAACACTTGGCACAATCATGATCAAAAGCAGCGCCGTAATTCCTTGTTTTACTTGTTTTTGATGTTTTAAATCAATTTGTTTTTTGATGGGATATTTTAAAAATTTTACAATGATAAAAGTCGCTATGCATATAAAAACGCAGTTGATGGTATACAAGTACATTGCGCCACCAAAAAAAGCAAAATTGGCTGTCGCCAATCCATAACCTGCTGTACATAAAGGCGGCATTAGGGCAGTTGCAATGGCTACTCCAGGAATGGGATTCCCTTTTTCAACTCTGGTAACGGCTATTACGCCTACTAATCCGCCAAAAAAAGCAATCAATATGTCATAAATATTGGGCGAAGTACGTGCCAAAAGTTCGGACTGGACTTCTTTGAAGGGGCTGATGTAAAAATAAAGCGTAGAAACCATCAAACTGACCATGGTTGCTATTGACAAGTTTTTAATAGATTTTTTTAACAATCCAAAATCATACATTCCCAATCCAAATCCAGCACCTACAATTGGGCCCATCAAAGGAGAAATAAGCATCGCTCCTATAATTACGGCTGAGGAATTGACATTCAAGCCTACGGAAGCGATTACAATTGCACAAGCCAAAATCCATAAATTTGATCCTCTAAACGAAATATTGCTAACGATATTTTCCAGCACTTTCTTCTGGTCTTCTTCTCCTTTTTGAAGATCAACGAAGTTTAAAAGTTTGTTGAATAATTTGTTCATTATTTTTAAAATTTGTTTCAATCGTTGATTCTGGACTTGTTTGAGAGGGTGAATTAATCTTTCAAACTGTAAAGTATGCTTTGAAAATCAGCTTTGAATTTGTCTTTATTTTCTTTGCTTGTATACGATAAAACTTTGTAATAGGAAGTTTTTGTTTCTACAATCCCAACTAAATAATAAATTTCAGCTTTAGCCTCTTTGTCATAATATGTTGCATCATATTCAGCAAAATTGATGTCTCCTTTTTTCTGATATTCAGGATATGTAAAAGTTCTTTTCTTTTCGTCTTTTAGAAAGTCTTTGGCAAAATCTTCGCAAAATTCATTGATGGAAGAATAATTTATTTCGGCTAAGGCTAATTCCTCTTTATTGTCTTCGATGATAAAACCATAGACATCTTTTACGGTGCTTTTATATTGAATTATGGAAGAATTATTTACATCTACCGTTCTGCTCATGTAGTCGGGTAAACTTACGGATACAACATGTCCAACTTTATATTCTTTGAGGTTGGTTTGCGCAAAAAAGTTCGATGTTGTTAAAACTAAAATTAGGCTTAGGATTGCAATTATTCTTTTCATTTGATTTTTTATTGGAATTAAAAAGTATGGTAAACCAAATGTAAAAAAAATCCTCAACTATTTTTGATAGTTGAGGATTAAAATAGGTTTTGGTTTTAATTAAGAAACTAAAACCCAAGTTCCGTTGGCTATCAAGCTTTCGGCTTTCTTGTATTTCATTTCCTGTATTTGTCCATTGGCCACGTTTTGGATTGTTACCGTATCGTTGCGATTAATTTTCGGTTGGTCACGAACAATCGTCTCTGTAACCTGACGTTGTTGCGTTTGTCCGGCTTCTTGATTGGCACTTTCGCTTGAAACAATTTCGTCTTTGCTGGTTTTGTAATTTTCTTTAACCTTAACTTGTTTTGCTTCTTGAATTGCAGGAGCCGTTTGTTGTGGCAAATCGCCTTTGAACAAGAACGAAATCACTTCTTTGTTTACGCCATTCAACATCGAACTGAACAAATTGAAAGCTTCAAATTTGTAAATAAGCAAAGGATCTTTTTGTTCGTGTACCGCCAATTGAACTGATTGTTTCAATTCATCCATTTTGCGTAAATGTTTTTTCCAAGCTTCGTCCACGATGGCCAATGTGATGTTTTTCTCGAAATCGGCAATCAATTGATTTCCTTTGGTCTCATATGCTTTTTTCAAATCGGTAACCACGTTCAAGGATTTGATTCCATCCGTAAAAGGAACGATGATGCGCTCGAATTGGTTGTTTTTGTCCTCATACACATTGCTGATGATTGGAAATGCTTCCCTGGCGCTGCGTTCTGTTTTTTCGGTATAAAACGCCAAAGCTGCTTTGTATACTTTTCCGGTCAATTCGATATCCGTCAATCTGCTGAATTCACTTTCGGTAACCGGAGAAGTGATGGAGAAATAACGAATCAATTCGAATTCGAAGTTTTTGAAATCGTTGGTTGCTTTATTGTCGCTCACGATTAAATCGCAAGTATCGTACATCATGTTGGCAATATCCAGTTTCAAACGTTCCCCGAACAAGGCGTGACGACGGCGTTTGTATACCACCTCACGTTGGGCATTCATCACGTCATCGTATTCCAATAAACGTTTACGAACACCAAAGTTGTTTTCTTCCACTTTCTTCTGGGCACGTTCGATAGATTTGGTCATCATCGAATGTTGGATAACTTCACCTTCTTCCAATCCCATTCTGTCCATTACTTTGGCCACTCTTTCAGAACCAAACAAACGCATCAAGTTGTCTTCAAGGGAAACATAAAACTGGGAACTTCCAGGATCTCCTTGACGACCGGCACGACCTCGTAACTGACGGTCCACACGACGCGAATCGTGACGTTCTGTACCCACGATTGCCAAACCTCCCGCAGCTTTCACCTCGGCAGACAATTTAATGTCCGTTCCACGACCCGCCATATTGGTGGCAATGGTCACAACTCCAGGTTTTCCTGCTTCTTCCACGATTTGTGCCTCTTGTTTGTGCATTTTTGCATTCAAGACGTTGTGGACAACACCACGCATTTTCAACATTCGGCTCAATAATTCCGAAATTTCCACGGAGGTAGTACCAATTAAAACAGGTCTTCCTGCTTTCGATAATTCAGTTACGTCCTCAATTACGGCGTTGAATTTTTCACGAGTCGTTTTATAGATAAAATCTTCTTTGTCTTTTCGTATCATTGGTTTGTTTGTAGGAATTTCTACAACATCCAATTTATATATTTGCCATAATTCGCCAGCTTCCGTAACGGCGGTTCCAGTCATACCGCCTAGTTTGCTGTACATTCTGAAATAATTTTGAAGCGTTACCGTTGCAAATGTTTGGGTGGCGTCTTCAATTTTTACGTTTTCTTTGGCTTCAATCGCTTGGTGCAAACCGTCTGAATAACGACGACCGTCCATGATACGACCGGTTTGTTCGTCTACAATCATGATTTTGTTGTCCATGATTACGTATTCCACGTCTTTTTCGAAAAGAGTGTAAGCTTTCAAAAGTTGTGTCAAGGTGTGGATACGCTCGCTTTTTACGCCAAAATCCTGGAATAATTTTTCTTTTTCTTCGGCTTCTTTGTCTTTTTCCAAGTTCTTCTTTTCGATGGCGGCAATTTCGGTTCCAATGTCTGGAAGCACAAAAAAGTCGCTGTCCGTATCTCCCGAAAGATGTTTGATACCGTGATCGGTCAATTCTACTTGGTTGTTTTTTTCTTCGATTACAAAATACAAGGCTTCATCCACTTTCGGCATTTCCTTGTTGTTGTTCTCCATGTATTGGTTTTCGGTTTTTTGAAGCAATTGTTTGATTCCTTCTTCACTCAAAAACTTGATCAAGGCTTTGTTCTTTGGCAAAGCTCTATAGGCTCTCAATAATATGAAACCACCGTCTTTGGTGTTGCCTTCTTTGATTAATCTTTTGGCTTCTGCCAAGAATCCATTGGCCAATTGTCTTTGCAAGGCCACCAAATTTTCGATTTTTGGTTTCAACTCGGTAAATTCGTGGCGATCACCTTGTGGCACGGGACCAGAAATAATCAATGGCGTACGCGCATCATCAATCAAAACTGAATCGACCTCATCGACAATGGCGTAATTGTGTTTTCGTTGCACTAAGTCATCAGGCGAATGCGCCATGTTGTCTCTCAAATAATCAAAACCAAATTCGTTGTTGGTTCCGTAAGTAATGTCGGCATCGTACGCTTTCTTTCTGCCTTCGGAATTGGGTTGGTGATTGTCGATACAATCCACGGTTAAACCGTGAAATTCGAATAATGGAGCTTTCCAGGTGCTGTCACGTTTGGCCAAGTAATCATTTACGGTTACCAAATGCACGCCGTTTCCGGTCAAGGCATTCAAATAAAGCGGTAAAGTTGCCACCAATGTTTTTCCTTCACCTGTTTGCATTTCGGCAATTTTACCTTCGTGCAACACCATTCCACCTATCAATTGGACATCATAATGAATCATGTCCCAAGTGATTTGTTTTCCGGCGGCGTTCCATGAATTGGACCAAATGGCGTTGTCGCCATCCAATGTGATGTAAGTTTTTGTGGCCGAGAGTTCTCGGTCTTTTGCCGTTGCGGTTACTTGAATTTGGGTGTTTTCCTTGAATCGTCTGGCGGTTTCTTTGACAACGGCAAAGGCTTCCGGCAGAATCTCCATCAAGGTTTTTTCCGAAATTTCGTAAGCTTCTTTTTCCAAGGCATCAATGGCCAAGTAAATGTCTTCGCGTTTGTCAATATCTTCAACGCTTTCTGCTTCTTGTTGAAGCGAAGCAATTTTCGCATCTTTCTCGGAGCGATTTTGTTTTATTTTTTCTTTAAAAAAGAGGGTTCTGGCTCGCAATTCATCGTGCGACATCGCCATCAAACCACTTTCGAAAGTCTTGATTTTGGTTAAATAAGGTTGTAAAGCCTTGACATCCTTTTCAGATTTATCACCTACAAAGGCTTTGATAATGCTATTTATGAAACTCATGATATGTTTGTATTTCTATTTATAAAAGTGCGTAAATTTAAACAAAAAAAAAGCCTCTTTTGAGACTTTTTTCTTCAGATATTTTTTAATATTCATCCTCGTTCCAAAGGTAATCTTCGTCAGTAGGATAATCCGGCCAAATTTCTTCCATTGATTCGTATATCTCTCCTTCATCCTCTATTGACTGTAAGTTTTCCACTACTTCTAATGGTGCTCCAGCTCTAATAGCGTAATCGATAAGTTCATCTTTGTTAGCAGGCCACGGTGCATCGCTTAGGTAGGATGCTAATTCTAATGTCCAATACATCTTTTGTCTGTTTAGTTTTGTGCAAAAATAAATTTTTTACTGAAAAAGACAAGTAAAAATTCATTTATTTTTAATTAAAGTTAAGAACGTGTTTTAATTTTAGATTGTAGATTTTAGATTTTTGCAATCCTGTGAATCTAAAATCTGCAATCTAAACTCTAAAATTTTATTTCCTTGGAATCCATTTTACTTCCTCGGCGTTCAAATCATTTGACAACTTTCGTGCCAATACAAAAAGATAGTCAGAAAGTCGGTTTAGGTACATAATTACGATTTCGGCAACGGGTTCGTTATGGTCTAAATGTACCGCCAAGCGTTCGACTCGACGACAAACACAGCGGGCAATATGACAATATGACACGGTAGTGTGGCCGCCCGGCAAAACAAAATGGGTCATTGGCGGAAGCGCTTCTTCCATGGCATCAATTTCAGTTTCCAGCAATTCAATGTCACTTTCTACTATTCCCAATTTTTGTAGCCGCAATTCGCCGTTTTTCTTCACTTCTTTTTCGGGTGGAGTGGCTAGAATGGCGCCAACGGTAAACAATCGATCCTGAATTTCGATAAGTATGTTTTTGTAATGCGGATTTATTTCTTGGTCGCGAATTAGTCCGATATGGGAATTCAATTCGTCAACGGTGCCGTAGCTTTCTATGCGAATGTGGTCTTTGGGAACCCGTGTTCCGCCAAAAAGTGCCGTGGTTCCTTTATCGCCTGTTTTGGTGTAGATTTTCATTTTAAAGATTTTAGATTTTAGATTTTAGATTTCAGATTTTAGATTAATCAGAACTCTAAAATCTTCAATCTACAATTACTTCGAAGTGTCGCTTTCAATCATTCCGTCGCGCAAACGAATGATTCTCTTTGCGTGGGCGGCAATGTCTTCTTCGTGGGTTACCACAATTATGGTGTTGCCTTTACTGTGGATTTCCTCTAACAGCGTCATGATTTCCTCGGATGTTTTGCTGTCTAAATTTCCGGTGGGTTCATCGGCAAGGATTATGGATGGTTTGTTGACCAATGCCCTGGCTATGGCAACACGTTGGCGCTGACCTCCCGAAAGTTGGTTGGGTTGGTGGTCCATTCTGTCGGACAAGTTGACTTGTTGCAAAACTTCAGTCGCCCGTTCTCTTCTTTGGGATTTTGAATATCCGGCATAAATCATGGGCAAAGCCACATTGTCGAGAGCTGTTGTTCTTGGCAAAAGGTTGAAAGTTTGAAAAACAAATCCTATTTCTTTGTTTCGAATTTCGGCCAATTCATCATCATGCATCTGGCTTACGTCTTTTCCGTTCAAAATGTATGAACCTGAAGTTGGCGTGTCCAAACATCCCAAAAGGTTCATCAACGTAGATTTTCCAGAACCCGAAGGTCCCATCAGTGCTACATATTCGCCTTTGTTAATTTGTAAATCAATACCTTTTAGAACATACACTATTTCATTTCCCAAGACAAAATCTCTTTTGATGTTGGTTATTTTAATTAATGGTTTTGACATTTTATATATAATTTAGCACTTTGATAGGCTTGGCCTGACATTAAAGTTTTGGTTTAAAAGTACAAAAGACTTTTGGATTATTAATATGTACCATTTTTTTAAATTTGTTACATTTTTTAGTTTTATTACTACTTCATTTCTGTCATTTTAAAACCTTTGTCATTAAATTAGACCCGAATCACAAAATGTTCCTTCGGTTGTTCTCTTCTAAAGAAAATCAATCCCCATTGAAAAGTATCGATGGTTGCAGACACTTTTGGATGGTTTTTCATAATTTTCCAAGCTTCTTCCATATCTTTTGACCAATGAATATCGTCGAAAATCCAAAGTGTTTCATTCGTAATGGTTGGCAGTAAAAGTTCAAAATAATCCAAAGTGGCTTTTTTGGAATGGTTGCCGTCAAAATAAATGAGTTGGAAGTTTTCAGTTTTCAGTTGGCTGTTGCCCAAATAACTTTTAAATTCGGTTGCAATTAATTCTACATTCTTGTAATTGAATTTTTGTGATTGTAATTGAGCTTGTTTTGCCGTTTCAGGACAACCTTCTAATGTTGTGATTTTTGCTTTTGGATGGCCCAATGCTAAGGCAGAAGTGGCCAATCCCAACGAAGTGCCTATTTCTAAAATGCTTTCTGGTTGAAAATAATTCGTAATTCGGAACAATAATTCGGCACGTTTTTTAGTGATTCCAGCCGTTTTGGCAATTTTGTCAATTCGTCTTGTATTCGATTTGAAAACCTTTGAACCAGCTCCAAAATCGGTTACTTCAATCGTGTTTTTATTTTCCAGCAGCGAATTTCTGTATTCTTTTAAAAAGGAATATTCCGGTTTGGGTTTCTTGTCATAAAAACATTTCGTAAGCAAATGAAACACAAATGGCGAATGCACTGCGTGTTCGTTTTTGGATTTCCATAGGAATTTTAGATAGGCTTTTATTTGGAATAACATAAAAAGTTGCAAATAGGAATGCGAAGATACAAAGATTAAAGATTAAAGATTAAAGTGAGTAGAGTATGACTATCTTTGTCCCTTGATTTTTACAACCTAATGACATCAGCAATACACAATAAGAAAGCCATAACTTCGGAAGAAATTGACCGATGCATCGCTATTTTGGCACAATTAAACGCAGACACAGACCAAATATTTGATATTCCGAAAGAACAACGAACCGAGTTGCTCAAAGCCGCGGGACAATTTTCGCGTCCGGATCGAGATGAACTTTCTCGTAGAAAAAAAGACGGAAAAGCAGTAGCCAAACGCAAACAGGAAAAGAAAGACAGAACTGCCCGCAAAGAAACCGGAATCCGATATGCCCGAGAAGCAAGTGTGTTTGTTGCTCCAAAATTGTTGGCTTCCCACGATTTGGAATCCAAAGAACAACTCGAACTGGAGAAACCCAGGAATTGCTACGTTTGTAAAACTGAGTTTACTAAAATGCACCATTTTTACGATACAATGTGTACTGATTGTGGTGATTTTAATTATGCCAAACGTTTTCAAACAGCCGATGTAAAAGGACAAATTGCCGTGATTACGGGTTCTCGATTAAAAATAGGTTACCATATTGCTTTGATGCTTTTGCGCGGAGGAGCAACGGTTATTGCCACGACACGTTTTCCGGCAGATTCGGCATTGCGGTTTTCAAAGGAAGATGATTTTATGGAATGGAAACATCGATTAAAAATTCACGGACTGGATTTGCGACACATTCCGAGTGTGGAAATTTTCTGTAATTTTATCGAGCAAAAATACCAGCGTTTGGATATTTTAATCAATAATGCAGCGCAAACCGTGCGACGACCAGCCGGGTTTTATTCGCATTTGATGGAAAATGAAGAATTGCCAATGGCCTCTTTGCCAAAAGAAGCGCAGGAATTATTGTTGGATCACACTAATTGTTTGGATGAATTGAAAGTGCTGACAACAGGATTTTCGTCGAATGAAAACATGCCGGTAACATGGCACGGTCCTGAACCCGGAATTGGATTGCGCGCTTCCGCCAAATTATCACAAATTCCATATTCTTTTGATAATGCACTCGTGGCCAAAGAAGTTTTTCCGGAGGGAGAACTCGACGCCGATTTGCAGCAAGTCGATTTGCGAAAAACCAACAGTTGGCGATTGCGATTGGGTCAAATAGAAACCACAGAAATGATCGAAGTGCAATTGGTCAATTCGGTGGCTCCTTTTGTGTTGTGCAACCGCCTTTCAGAAGTGATGAAGAAAGACAATACAGGCAAGAAACACATCATCAATGTTTCGGCGATGGAAGGGAAATTTCACCGTTTTTTTAAAGAAGACCGTCATCCGCACACCAATATGGCGAAAGCCGCGCTGAATATGCTGACACATACTGCTTCGGGAACTTTGGCGAAAGCCGGAATTTTCATGAATGCCGTTGATACGGGTTGGGTAACAGATGAAGATCCGGCAGAATTAGCGAAAAGAAAACAGGAAGAAGAAGATTTTCAGCCGCCATTGGATATTGTTGATGGTGCCGCCCGGGTATTGGATCCATTGTTTGACGGAATCAACACAGGGAAACATTGGTGCGGAAAATTCTTGAAAGATTACAATCCAATTCCTTGGTAAAACCTAAAAAATTATTAAATAAAAAAAACCACGACAGGATAATATTTTGTTGTGGTTTTTTTGTTTGTACTTGGTATTTTGTAGGTAGAAAAAAGCAGCAAGCTGACAATGTTTTTATATGATAAATGCATATAAATTTACGCATTTCATCGAAAACATCATAATATTGCATGAAATGTATTTGTTTTTTATTAAATTGCATTAAATTAAATCACGACGTAACTTCTTTTTTAAGACAAATCCAATATATTTTATAGAGCCACATCAGCGAATGAATCATAATTTTTCAACTAATCAATGATTTAAGTTTTCAAAGAAAACAGTAGTATGGAATGTGTTCAAAGTCATTGCCCCAAACTTTTTTTAACATATAATAACCAAACTAACAATGAAAGAGCTTGATGATTATAAATATGCGCTCGATGAGTCTGCAATTGTGGCCATAACAGATCCCAAGGGAATAATTATCCATGCAAATGACAACTTTTGCGCGATTTCAAAATACAGCAGAGAGGAATTGATTGGGATGGACCACCGGATTATTAATTCTGGTTTTCATCCAAAGGAATTTATCAGGGAGTTATGGGTCACTATAGCCAATGGGAAGATATGGAAAGGCGAGCTCAAAAACAGGGCAAAGGATGGAACGGTTTATTGGGTCGACACGACCATTGTTCCTTTTTTGAATTCGGACGGCAAACCCTATCAATATGTGGCTATCCGTTCCGATATTACCCAGCGTAAGCAAAGTGAAGAAAATCTGCTCAAAAGCCTGAAGGAAGTATCCGATTATAAATTTGCTCTTGATGAGTCATCCATCGTGGCTATTACCAATCAAAAGGGAATCATCAATTTTGTAAACGAAAATTTCTGCAAAATTTCCAAATACAGCAGAGAAGAATTGTTAGGGGAAGACCATCGGATTATTAATTCGGGTTTTCATTCCAAGGAATTTATTCGCGATTTGTGGGTCACCATAGCCAGTGGGAAGATTTGGAAAGGCGAGCTCAAAAACAAAGCCAAAGATGGATCATATTATTGGGTAGACACCACCATTGTCCCTTTTCTCAATGAGCAAGGAAAACCTTTTCAATACGTAGCGATTCGTGCCGATATTACTATGCGAAAAAAGGCCGAAGAGGATTTGCTCAAATATTCCAGCGCCCTAGAATTCAAGAATACCCAGTTAGTTGATTTTTGCAATATTGTTTCGCATAATTTGAGAGCACCACTGCTCAATATTTCAATGTTGATTGACTATGTTGACCAAAGTTCCGATGAGAACGAACGTCAAATGGTACACGCCAAGATTAAACCCGTGGTAAACCACTTGATGGATGTTTTTAACGAACTGGTAGAATCTATCCAAGTTCAACAGGATTCTGGGATTGAAGTGGACAAGATTCATTTGAAGGATTGTCTAGACAAGGTACTCGTTGGTTTTGAAACCCAAATCAAGGAGTATGATGCCGATATTCAGCTAGAAGCCACTGAAGCGCCAATTATTTATTTTCCCCATAAATATCTGGAAAGCATTGTTGCCAATTTGGTCAGCAATGCCCTGAAATATAAATCACCAGAACGCAAACCAACAATTAAAATTGAAACGAAAAAACAGTGTGATTCGGTGCTGTTGTCGGTAAGTGACAATGGTTTGGGGATTGATTTGGACATGCACAGAAATAATCTTTTCAAAATCCGAAAAACATTTCACAGACATCCCGATGCCAAAGGATTCGGCCTTTTTATGATAAAGACCCAGATTGAAGCCATGGGCGGAAAAATTTGGGTCGAGAGCAAACCTTATACAGGCAGTACCTTCTTTGTTGAATTTAATAATCAAAAATTATGACAACTCTCAAACAACTTACCATGGTGGACGATGATGACGTATTTGTTTTTCTCACCACCAGATTGCTCGATAAACATAAACTTGTCGATCTCATCAAGATTTTCGACAATGGTTACGATGCCTTTGTTTTCATAAAGGAAAACTTATACAATATCGAAGTGTTGCCAGACATTATTCTTCTTGACCTAAGTATGCCGATTATGGATGGTTGGCAGTTTCTTGACGAGTTTGTCAAGATCAATCCCAAAATTGGAAAAAAGATTACCATCTATATCTGCTCGTCGTCGATTTCACCTGATGATGTCATCCGGGCAAAGACCATAAATGTAGTTTCTGATTTTATTATTAAACCTATGACTAAAGATAAACTGATAGAAGTGATTAAAAATTTGTAATTTGGGAAGAAGTTATAATTTTGATGCAAGAATTGAAAAATATTGTAATCCGATTTCTTGATAAAAATTTAAATTTTATAAAACGAAAAACCACAACAGAATTAGATTTTGTTGTGGTTTTTTTATTTCAATTTTACTAAATATTCAATACACATAATGGCCAACAGATCAAGTAAATCCGCTCAATAGGGTTGTTAATGTGCCAATTTCATTACCATCCATAATGCTGTCAAAGAAATGACGAGCCAAAGGACAACACCTTGCAGTAAAGGTTTTATACCAACAGATTGCAATACTTTTTTTGATAATCCACAGCCAATTAAAAAAAGTGTCACCGTGAGTCCTGCTTTGGCAATTGCCACCAAATAACTACTATATTCTTGCACAAATGGAGAATAGGTATTGGCCATCATGGCAAGTACAAACAATCCGATGAAGTAGGGTATTTTTAGTTTGCCGCTTTTATTTTTAAACAACAACGTTGAAAAAAAGGCCACGGGAATAATCCATAATGCTCGTGCCAATTTTACGGTTGTTGCAATTTCCAATGCTTCTGTTCCGTATTTGCTGGCCGCACCTACCACAGAACTGGTGTCGTGTATGGCGATGGCACACCACAAACCAAACTGGTTTTGGGAAAGATTTAATTGATGACCAATTAAAGGAAACAGTACCAACGCAATGGAATTTAAAATAAAAATGGTACCCAAGGCAACTGAAATCTGTTTTTCTTCCGCTTTTATTACTGGCGAAATGGCTGCGATTGCGCTCCCTCCACAAATGGCTGTCCCTGCTGAAATGAGATAGGAGGTTTTCTTTTCTATTTTTAGAAACTTGCCCATAAAAAAACCAATAACCAATGTTCCAATAATTGAAATCACGGTGAATAGAATTCCCTCTTTTCCAGCTTTCATGGCATTATTGACATTCATGCCAAATCCCAAACCCACTACGGAGATTTGCAATAAAATGTGGGTGGCTTTATGGTTGAGGTGCAAATAAGGATGTCCTATGAATTGTGCAATTATCAAACCCATTAATAAGGCGATGGGCGGCGTTATGAGTGGTGATAAACAAAATACGAATGCCAATAAAAAAATCAATTCTCTAGTCGTTATGGTTCGGTCTAAGATTTTGCTTTTAGGTTGTTTTGGTTCTGCGCCTGATTTTAATTCGTGCATTATTTTTTGTGTTTTGATGTTGCAAAAGTAGCACACTTTTAACGTTAAAGAAAACAGTAATTTTTGTTTTCGATTATTTGATTTTTTATGTCAGAAAAAAAACCACGACAAAATCTAAATTTCATCGTGGTTTTTTTGTTTCGTTTTGTTGAAACTTATATCGAATCGATTTTTTAAGAGGTGTTCTTCTAATTTATTGAAATTAATTTCACTTCAAAAATAAGTACTGAACCTCCTGGAATACCATTGTAATCATAACTTCCATAGGCTAAATGAGCCGGTACCAAAAGGATGCCGCTGCCTCCAGGCTTAAAATAAGTAATACCTTCAGTCCAGCCTTTGATGACTTGGTTCAAGCCGAAAGCAATTCCGGCAGCACTGCTTTGATCAAATACAGTTCCGTTTGTGAAATAGCCTTTGTAGGCCACGGTTACATTTGATGTTGCAGTGGGTTGCGCTCCCGTTCCTGGTTCGTTAATTATATAATACAAACCTGTGTTGCTTCTTTGCGCAGTTAAATTGTTTTTGGCAATATAGGCCTTTATTTCTAGTTCGTTTTTGGCAACATAATCAATATTGGCTTCTTTGTCTTTGGAGCAAGAAATAAAAAGAGTCAAGACTAAAAATGCGGATAAAATGTTTTTCATGGTGCAATTTTTTTTTAGAAGGGCAAATATAATAAAATTTGTTAGGGAGCGAAGTTTGGTTTTATAAAATGAAAAAAATCACGACAGCATTTGATTTTGTCGTGGTTTTATTTGCTTGGCTTGGTATGAATTCGCTATCTATGTGATGGCATTTCGGTGTTGTTTTTCAATATAAAACCTGATTTTTTTTCTTTTTAGGGTTTAAAACAACTTTCAAGCCTATGGAAGCCAGCGAGTAATCTTGGTTAAAATAAGGATCTGTCAGGTTTTCGCTAAGTTGAAACTGTAGCTGTAATTTAACATTTTCAGAACCAGCTTGTACGGTTAAAGCGGGTTCTATTAACCAATGGGAATGATTGGCTTTTAAATATTCAACGTCATAATAATTTCCACTAACAGCATTGTGATTCAAGTTTGCAATTCTTCCGGATAATGAGGCAATAAAGTATTTGCTGCTAAAACTTATGCTGGGTTGCAGACCAACACGGAAAAAGTTGGCTTTAATTTCTGAAGGCTCGTTATAATTTTCCTCATATTTCAAACTGCCAAAGCCCGCTAATCCATAGGTTTCAAAAACAAAGTGTTTTGACAAGTTTTTATAATAACCAACACCTAATTCGATTAAATGACCCGAACCAGTTGAGGACTCGTCAGAAGATGAAACCCAATCAGTATTGAGTTGCATGGCGATTTTATCCGTCAATCCGTAGGCTCCTTGAAATTCGAATCCGTCGGTACTTTCGGAGGAGTTGAGGCCAAAAGATAAATTGGTTTGTTCTTTTTCCTTTATTACAGGCACATTTTGGGTATTGGGTACATAATAAACAGGACCACATCCGGCGAATGCCATGCCAATTAAAAGTGGAATTATTTTTTTCATGGTGTTAAAGTTTTAAATTCATTTCAAAATTTGAATTAGGAATAAAAACAATTATCCAAGATTGACCTAATTGGATAAAACCAGATAATTTTAAATTTTTTTGAAAAACATAAAGGTACAACTTTTTACTGGAGCTTGTGTTGGTAGCTCTCGTTTATTGATACAATCAAGATTCCTTGCGTTTGTGCCTTTTTTAATTCGACAAATTCAATTTATAATGATGATTGTGGTAATTAGTGGCTAAACTTTTCTAAAGTAAAAGCTTGTTTGTCTCCTTTTTAAGGAATATTTTTAATAAAAATGAATTAAAAGTAAATTCCAAATTTGACTGACGCTTCTGGATTGAGCAAAGGCAAATTGTAGGCTTTGTTGTCCAGAACGAATGTATCGTTACCCGAAACGTTGAAGCTCAATCCTGCCCATGGCGAAATGTAGATGTTTTTATATATAGAGAAACTATAACCCAAACTTCCGTTTAGCAAGAAGTTGTCAAAACTTTTAGTTGCATTGCTGTTGTTGCTTTGAATGTTGCTTTTCCAATAAACGGGTCCGGCTCCAATCCACCAACCTTTCCAATCGTCTTTCAAAAAACGATCCAATAACACTGTATAGGCTTTGATATGATGCTTTGTAAAACCGTCTTTGGTCACAAAATCGGGTTTGTTGACATCGGCAAAAAGTGCTCTGCCGCGCCATTTGTTTGAGCCAATCCAGCCCGCGCCAAAATAACCTCCCGTGGCATAAGGCAAAGCATCGAGTTCCAAGCCAAAGTTTAGTTTATTAGTCTTGTTTGTGGATTGGGCTTGTAATTGTATCGAAAATATCGTAAAAACGAGTAGTATTACTTTTTTCATGGAAGAAGTTTTTAGAAACAAAATTATTTAAAAACAAGTAAATTAGGGCGTGAATTTTTTTTAGAAAGTACTTGATAGCACAGAAAAAACATTGGACAGACAAATAAAAAATGCAACTAAAAAAATTACGCTTCCATCTTGGCGCTCAATTCAAACCAGCGTTCCTCTTTATTTTCGATTTTCTTGATGATGTTTTCCAGTTCTTTGGCTTTCTTTTCGATATCGGCATCGGTTACTTTTCCTTCGGAAAATAATTGCTCGATTTTGGCTTTGTCAATTTCCAAATCCTTGATTTCTCGTTCTATTTTCTGGAATTCTTTTTGCTCATTGAATGTCAGGTTTCCAGTTGGATTGTTTTGTTTCCAGTCTTTCTTTTCGGCTTTGTTTTCTTCTTTTTGGGCAACATCCGCACTGTCTTCGTATGACCTAAAATCCGAGTAGTTGCCGGGGAAAGTTTCAATTTCGCCCTGACCTCTAAAAACAAATAATTGATCCACGATTTTGTCCATAAAATAACGGTCGTGCGACACCACAAGCAAACAACCCGGGTAATCCATCAAGAAACTTTCCAGAACATTTAAAGTTACGATATCCAAATCATTCGTAGGCTCATCCAAAATCAAGAAGTTCGGGTTTTGGATTAAAACCGTACACAAATACAGTCGTTTCAACTCGCCACCACTCAATTTTTCGACATAATCGTATTGTTTTTTGGAGTCAAAAAGAAAACGTTCCAGCAATTGTGAAGCCGAAATCAATCGACCTTTCGTCAACGGAATGAATTCTCCATATTCCTTGATGACGTCAATCACGCGTTGTCCCGGTTTTGGATTGATTCCGCTTTGGGTGTAATAGCCAATTTTGATGGTTTCGCCAACGACCACTTTTCCAGAATCCAACGGAATAGTTCCGGTCAACAAATTCAAGAAAGTCGATTTTCCGGTTCCATTTTTTCCGATGATTCCGATGCGTTCGCCACGTTGAAAATCGAAACTGAAATTGTCCAAAATCACGTGGTCCTTGAACTTCTTGGAAATCTTGTGCAGCTCGATAATCTTGCTTCCCATTCGTTCCATGTTGATTTCGAGCTCTACTTTATTCTCTCGACGGCGACTTTGCGCTTTTTCCTTGATGACGTAAAAATCATCCTGACGCGATTTCGATTTGGTTGTTCTCGCTTTGGGTTGGCGACGCATCCATTCCAATTCTTTGACGAACAAGTTTTGCGCTTTGTCCACGCTCGCATTTTCGGAAGTAATTCGTTCTTCTTTTTTTTCTAAATAATAGGAATAATTTCCTTTGTATTGGTATATTTTTCCGTTGTCCAATTCGATGATTTCGTTGCAAACCCGTTCCAAAAAGAAACGGTCGTGCGTCACCATAAACAGCGTAATGTTTTCTTTGGCGAAATAACTTTCGAGCCATTCAATCATCTCCAAATCCAGGTGATTTGTGGGTTCATCCAGAATCAACAAGTCGGGACGATTGATCAAAATAATGGCCAGCGACAACCTTTTTTTCTGTCCACCCGAAAGGTTTTTTACTTTCAGTTTGAAATCTTCCAGTTTCAATTTGAACAAAATTTGCTTGAATTGGGTTTCGAAATCCCAAGCATTGTGTTGGTCCATTCCGTCAAAAGCTTTTTGGTAGGCTTCTTCGTCTTCGGGGTTTTCCAATGCTTTTTCGTAGGCTTCAATCACTTTCAAAGTCTCATTATCGGATGCGAAAATGCTTTCTTCAATCGTCAATTCGTCCTGTAATTTATTGTCTTGTGACAAAAATGCCATTCGGATGCTTTTGCGAAGCACCACTTGTCCCGTGTCAGGTTCGTCAAAACCATTGATGATGTTCATAATGGTGGTTTTTCCAGAACCATTTTTGGCTATGAAGGCAATTTTTTGGTCTTTGTTTATTCCGAAGGATATGTCTTTAAAAAGCGTGCGCTCGCCAAAGGATTTTGAGATGTTTTCGACTGATAAGTAATTCACTTTGTAAAATATGGGTTATAAATTAAGAGTTATGAACGATTGGTGAAAACATAACTTTTTTGCAAAAGTAAGCTATTATAAGACTATTAACGAATAGTTTATTTTCAAACGTGAATTGATCAATAAAAAAAGGATTAATTAGTTAACCCTACAAAGCATTCAAGGTGATTTAAGTTTTAGATTTTATAGCAAATCAATCGATTAAAATAGGATTATTTATTCTTTAATTAAATTTATGTGGCCTTAGCTGTTTCATTGGATTTGAAATCAATTTTTTAAAGAAGAACCCAAATTGGCTGAACGTATTTGTCGGGTTTTGTTTTAAAACTTTAAAATAAGACGTTTGAAATTTTAGGAAAAAAAAGACGCAACCTTGTTTTTTGTGTAAAATTAATTTAAACAGTTCATATTTTGACTTAACATAAATTTAAATCAAAAAAACACAGAATTCAATAATTTATTTTTCAATGTGACAAAAGCAAAGTAAGAAAATGCTTTTAAGCCAACAAGGAAGTGTCCCACCAACGAAATGTTGTTTTAGTTTTTAACGTAAAAAATGATTAATATTGCGACTTTGACACCTGAACGTAATTAATTTATGTCTGTTTATAACAAACATACTGATACTATTTTAGTAGCTCTTCTAAAGGAAGATAATCAAAAGGCTTATACAGAAATTTTTGAACGCTATTCTAAAATTTTGGTAAATCACGCTTATAAATTACTTGGTGATCATGACCAAGCGAATGATGTTGTTCAAGATGTTTTTTTAGCCATTTGGAACAAAAGAAAGGAGATTGTAATTACCGGCTCACTTTCTTCCTATTTATACAAAGCAACAAAAAACAAAATTTTGAATCATATTGCCCACGAAAAAGTAGTTTCGAGTTATGCTGATTCCATTTCAAATTTTATTGAAAACGATTATGTTTTAGCCGATTCCAGTCTCAGGGAAAAAGAATTGGAAGCTATTATTGCACAAGAAATTGCTTTGCTTCCTGCCAAAATGCGTGAAGTGTTTTTGTTGAAAAAAGTAGAGGAACTTTCCTATGATGAAATTGCGATTCAATTAAACATTACAGATAAAACGGCCAAACAACAAGTTTACAATTCGCTTAAAATATTAAGACATAAACTCAAGTCTTCATTGAGGTTTTTGGTTTGGTAATTGTTGCATTGTAGCATTTTACTTGTTTTGTCGTTATCTATGACAATAACCACCCATAACAGCTTTGTTTGCTCAATAAAAAACAATGAATTTTTATATTCATTAACAATTTAGCAAATTTTTTTTAATCTTGTCTATGACAAAAGTTATTTTAAACTGTCTTACTTAAAACGGGACAAAATTTCGTATTGTAATTATGAATGAAACTGAAATCTTAGCGTTGCTACAAAAATACCAGGAAGGTACTTTATCTGATGTGGACAAGGATAAACTAGAGGCGTGGTATTTGCATAAAGCTTCTAACAGCAATTTGCAGCTTAGCGAGCTGGAACTGGAAAAAAGTTACGAATACCTGAAATCGAAATTGCCACTGCACCAAGAAGCAAAAGTAATTCGTATTTGGCCTCGTGTCGCAGTCGCGGCATCAATGGCTTTATTGTTGGGCACGGGATTATTTTATTTTACAAAACCAAAAGAACAACCTATTCAGCTAGCCGAAAAGCCACTAGAAATTGCTCCTGGCGGAAATAGGGGAATCTTGACCCTTTCGAATGGAAAGCAAATTGTGCTGGCTGATATTTCGGCAAAAGACACTATTGCCAAAGAAGGTAAACAAGCTGAAGTCACCATTAAAATGAGTGCCAATGGAGTCATAACGTATGTCATAAACCCAAATGCCGAAGCTCCAAAAGTGGCTGCAAATTCATTCAACACACTTTCGACACCCACAGGCGGACAATACAATATTGTTTTGGCAGATGGAACCAAAGTATTTCTGAATGCCGTTTCATCCATCAAATATCCAACCCAGTTTAATGGAAATCAAAGAGTGGTGGAATTAGAAGGTGAAGCTTATTTTGAAGTGGCCAAAGACAGAACCAAACCTTTTATCGTAAAATCAGGCAATCAAGCCATAGAAGTTCTTGGTACTCATTTTAACGTTCACGCTTATGATAATGAAGCTGTCGTCAAAACCACTTTATTGGAAGGAAGCGTTGCGGTTACTCATAAAAATCAAAAGGCCATTTTAAAACCGGGGCAACAATCTAACGTGTCGGACAATTTTAACAAGATTGCCATTCGAGAAGTGGATACCGAAGCAGCCATCGCCTGGAAAAATGGACGTTTTAAATTTGATAATGCCGATCTGAAAACAGTGATGAGACAATTGGAACGCTGGTATGGAATTAAAGTAGAATACCGCGGCGATGTTTCGGAGGTAACCTTTAACGGAGGTACGTTTAGGAATAAAAATTTATCTGAAGTATTAAAAGTACTTGAGCTTAGTAATATAAAGTTTAAGGTCGAAGGGAAAACCATTATCGTGGATCCCTGATTTTAAATTTACCCGGTTATGTTGAACTAGAAACTAAAAAACCAGAAACACTCGCGATGCTTCTGGTTGTTAAAAAGTTAATAGCCAATATAAGTTGTCCACTATTGTTTAACCATAACTAAATGTAAATGTATGAAATTTAATTTACAATCAAAAAAACCTTGTCAAAGACTCAGGAAAAAGATTCCTGGGCTTAATTTTTCTGCTTATTCCTGGATGTTTAGTGCGTTGTTCCTAATGCTCTGCAGTTTTACGGGTGAAGCACAGAATATTACCGTTAAATTTAAAGAGGCGCCACTTGAAAAGGTTCTGGGGGAAGTGGCAAAACAAGCCAATTACGAAGTTTTTTACAGTCAAAATTTGCTGAAAAAGTCGAACCCAGTAACCATTAATGTCAAGAATGCCAATTTAAAAGAAACTTTAAATCTAATTTTTACCAATCAAAATTTAAAGTACACGATTACCAATCAAACGATAGTGGTAACGGCTGTAAAAGTGGAGAATAAGGGAAACGGATTAATCAACATACAAGGAAAAGTATTAAACAATAAAAACGAACCTTTTCCTGGGGTAAATGTTTATGTTTCTGGAACGGACAGGCAAACTGTAACCGATTTTGACGGTAGCTTTTCAGTAAGCAATGTACCGTCGGATGGCATAATTGAATGCTCGGGATTGACCATTGAAAAAAAATCTTTTGCCATTAGTGGACGCACTCAATTGACACTTGTCGTTGAAGAGAAAGTGTCCGTGATGAAAGAGGTTGTGGTGACAGGTTTTCAGACTCTTACCAGAAGCCATTCTACCGGAGCCATTTTTAAAGTGGACGAAAAAATTCTAAACGAAAATATCAACACCAATTTATTGACTGCTCTCGAAGGTCGTGTGGCAGGTTTGATGTTTCAAAAAAATCCAAATGGAGCTGCGGCAGATAAACCGATATTAAGAGGAATAGGTACCTTTTCTTCTTTGGGAGTTGGTTACAGTCCGCTTTTGGTAATAGATGGTTTGCCAACCGAATTGACTTTGGAAGAGATAAACCCTTATGACATAGAAAGTGTAAATGTTCTTAAAGATGCAGCTTCAGGATCTATTTATGGTTCAAGAGCAGCAAACGGTATTATTGTTTTGACTACCAAAAAAGGAAGTGGAAAATTAAAAGTGAGCTTCAATTCAGATTTTTTTGTTGGTACAAAACCAGATTTAAAGGACATGAATTTTGCCTCTACAAGCGATTTGATTGATTTTGAACAAGCTGTTTATAATAGGGAAAGAGCGAGATTTGCCAACACGGCCACCATGTTCAGCAGTTATGGCGATATTGGAAGCAGCAGCATGAAATATTATAGTCCTCTTTACCAACTCAACAGGGATTTGGAAGAAGGGAAAATTAACAATGCCAATTACGACAGCACCATTGCCCAATGGAGAAAAAACGACTATTACAAAGACTATCGTGACAATGTATGGCAAAATGAATTGAGACAACGTTACAATGTTGCTTTTTCGGGCAGTACCAGCAAGCAAAATACCTATGTGTCGCTTAATTATGACGAGTCGACAAATCGTGTCAAATTCAACAATAGTCAATCCTTTAATCTTTATGCAAAAAGTAGTTTTCAGCTCAACAACTGGCTAAATGCCACATTTGGATTGAATGGAACGTATAGCAAAGACGATGTTACCGATTCCAGTTTTGGTAATTACGACATCCAAAAAAGATACGAAAGCATTACCGATAGCAAGGGAAATCTCGTAATATCACCATTTGTGGGTATTAGCGACGGTTTTACCTCCAGCAGTGTCATCAACCCATACGTTGCTGCTAAAATAGCTGGCCTGAGTGGTTTTAAACCAATAAGTTTTAATGTTTTAAATGCGCTTCAGGAAGGTATCACACATGAAAACTCGCTAAGTTTAAGAGCTTTTGCCAACTTGCGTGCCAAGCTGTGGAAAGGTTTAAGCTTCAATACGCAATTTCAATACGAAACAAGAAGAAACGATAACGAGCAATACAATGACGTCAACTCCTATAAAATGAGTTATGCCATTAATGCTTTAACGGGTTATGTTCCTGCAACAAATGCTTACACTTACTTAGATGGTTTCTCTACGGGAGGTCGTTACAAACAATTTAGCAGCAGAGCCAGCAATTATTCTTTTAGAAATCAATTAGATTATAGTGAAGATTTTGGCGAAGGCAAACATACTGTAAATGCCTTGGCTGGTTTTGAAATGCGCGAAACTTTTCTGCCCAGAACCATAGAACAGTTGCGTTACGGTTATGATCCCGTTACGCTTACATCAACCGTGTTGAACAATCTTGCATTGAGTCAAACCGGAGTTTCGAGCTACATCTATGGCAACAACCGCACTTTGGCAGCATTATCCAGAACACAACAAGAAATTTTACACCGTTATTTTTCCGTTTTCAGCACTGCTGGTTACACCTTTTTATCAAAATATAATATAACGGGAAGTTATCGTGTGGATAGAGCCGATTTGTTTGGAGTGGATTCCAAGTATAAAAACCGTCCTTTGTGGTCCACAGGTTTAGGGTGGAATGTTAGCAATGAGGACTTCATGAAAGAAATAAAATGGGTCAACTCACTTAAACTTAGGGCAACTTATGGTGTTAGCGGAAATATAGATCAAACTACAACTCCGTATGTAACCGCCACCAGAAAAAACGACAACTTGTACCAATCCCTACAATACATCAACATTACGGCACAGCCGAATCCGATGTTGAGATGGGAAAAAACTCAAAACACCAATTTAGGTATCGATTACACGTTGTTTCAAAATAAATTGTCAGGAAGTATCGATGTTTATCGAAAATACAGTAGCGATTTATTGGCTACAACAGATTTAGATCCTACTGTTGGCGCATTGACCAGAAGAATAAATGCTGGAGCCTTGCTCAACAAAGGAATCGAATTCAGTGTTGCTTCTGAATGGTACAACAAAGACAATTTCCGCATTGGTTCCACGGCAGTTTTTGGTTTCAACAAAACGACTGTTGATAAAATAACTAGAGCTTTGTCAAACGCTTCGGTTTATGTTAGTTCGCCTACAGATTACTTTTTAATGAATGAAGCATTCAACAGTTTATACGCATACAAATATGGCGGAACGATTAATGGATATCCTTATATCTTAGATGAAAATGGCAATCCGTCGATTACTTTTGATGCGAATGGAGTTCCAGTTTCAAGCACCATCAAAACAGTTACTAATCCTAAAGCTTTAGTCAATAAGGGAAGTTTGATGCCAACTTACACCGGTTCCTTGTCACAACGATTTTCTTATGACCAATTTGAGTTGAACCTGTTGTTTGTTTTTTCGGGTGGAAACGTGATGCGTAAAGAGACTATCGACATGAGTTCCGACGTTGTAAACAGCGCAGGTATTTCTAACCGTTACACTGATTTGAATACCAATGGCAATACTCGTTTGTATGTGGATTTGGCAGAAAGTGTCAGGAATTATGCAGGAACTATCAGCAGTCAATGGAGAAATTCCGATGTAAATGTTGTAGATGGTGATTATGTCAAACTGAGAAACATTTCATTAGGCTATAATTTGCCAAAACTCATAGCAAATGATCTTAAAATAGCATCGGCTAAATTCACTTTTCAATTCAACAACATTTGGTTTTGGAGTGCTGCCGGCAATCGTATTGATCCAGAAGTTTATTCTGTCAACTCCGGTACCCGTAATTTACCGTTGCCTAAAACATACTTATTTGGCTTTAATCTAACTCTTTAAAAAAATGAAACATATATATATATTATTGCTATCGCTCATTATCTTTACGGTAACATCATGCGAAGATTACACAGATGTTACACCCAAAGGAGCTTTAGTGATCGAAACTGCTACACAATTTCATGAAATGGTATCGTTGCCCAACAGGGGTTATCCCATTAACAACTTTCAATATTTGGTAGACGATCAATGGATGAAGGAAGCCAACGTAATAGGAAGAACCTCAAATATCGATATCATTAATTTTACTTTTGATGAAACTACAGATAGAGTTTCGTTGATGACAGGTTCCAGTTTTTATAATCAAGCCTACACTTACATTAACCGATGGAATACCATTATTTCATTGGTTGATAATAGTAAAGGAGATGAAAACATAAAGCAAATAGCAAAAGCCGAAGCTAAAATTTTTAGAGCTTACGACCACTTTTTGTTGATAAACACTTATGCAAAAGCCTATGACCCACAAACAGCCGCCGCCGATGGAGGAATTTGCATCATGGATAAATTTGATTTGGAAGCACAGCCCGCAAAATCTACCGTAGCCCAAGTTTATGATTTTATTCAAAAAGACATAGAAGATGCCTTGCCTTATCTTCAAGAAAAACCATTGGATGTTTACCATCCCTCACTGGCATTTGCTTATGCGTTCAAAGCTAAAGTTCACCTGTTTAAGCGCGAAATTGCCAATGCCAAAGCAGCGGCAGAAAAGTCGTTGAGCTACAACAATCAAATATTTGACTTGAAAGCCTACAGCGCACAAGGAGGGCCAACGGCAGTTGCCGTTCCAGCAGCCAATAATATAGAAGTACTTAGCTATATGTATATGACGGGTTACAACGAAATGAACTTTGCGCAAAGTTATATCATTAGCCCGGAGTTGAGAACTTTGTTTGGGACAAATGATGCACGTTTCAATTTGTTTTTCAATTCGACCAGCACGACAAATTTGGATATAGGTTCAAACACCGCCTATTGGGGAACTCAATACACCAGATTCTTCTATCCAACGGTGGGTATGAAAACAACCGAAGTCTATTTGATGTTGGCCGAATGTCTTGCCAGGGAAGACAAATTTCAGGATGCTGTTGATGTTTTAAATAAATTAAGAGCAAAACGCATTTTGTCAGGTACAGTAAATTTAACCGTTCCAGCCACCAGAAAAGAAACGATGACACTTGTCATAAACGAACGCAGAAAAGAATTGTTATTGGGTTTTAATCGTTTTTTCGACCTTAAGAGATTAAACAATGAAGCAGATTACGCAAAGACCATCACAAGAGTCTTTCCAATAGTAAACAAGACCGTGCCACAAAAAACGTATACTTTGCAGCCTAACTCCAGATTATACATTGTGCCATTTCCGTTATCGGCTTTGACAAAAAATCCAAAACTCACATTAAACACAGACGAAAAACTTCCATTTTAATGCTAATGAAGAAATTATTTATAGTAATAATCATGCTGTTTGCCGGACAACAGCATGGTTTTGCACAAGATCCGGTAGAAAAAAAAGCGGATAGCACCAGTACGCAATCAAAAAAGTTGCAACCATACAACAAGATAATCACGGAAACTGCCAAAAGTAAATTAGGGCTCTTCACCGTTAGTCAGGCAGACACTAAATTTTACTTTCAAATTCCAGACAGTTTGTTCAATAGATACATGCTGGTGGTAACCCGATATCTTGCCACGCCTGAGGGATTGGGAAGTTTTGGTGGCGAAAAAGTCAACGAGCAAACGATTTACTTTGAAAAAGGCCCCAACAATACCGTTTTTTTAAGGTCATTGCAATACAAGCAAGATGTTCGCAACGCAGATTCGATGTTGGCAAAAGCATTGGCAGGCAGTAACGAAAATCCAATTGTGGGAGCCTTTCCCATAAAAACAATCAATCCCGACACAAAAAACGTTGTCTTTGAGGTAACAGATGTTTTCAAGAAGGATAACCCAATGTTCTCATTGGCGAGTCAGGAGAAAACAGAAAAAAAACTAACGGCTCTTGCCGATGATAAATCTTTTATTGAGACCATAGATGCGTATCCCATCAATATTGAGGTTAAAACCACGAAAACATACACAAATACCCTGGCAAGTAGTGGAACTGTGACCTTGCGATTAAACACCTCAATCGTACTGCTTCCTAAAACGCCAATGCGCAAACGTTTTGCTGACGAAAGAGTGGGGTATTTTGCCAATAAATATGTTTTGTTTGATGATGATGAGCAGCGTGCCAAAACGAAATTCATTATTCAGCGTTATCGTCTGGAACCTAAAGACGAAGACATTGAGAAATATCAAAAGGGTGAATTGGTGGAGCCCAAAAAACAAATTGTTTATTACATTGATCCGGCAACGCCCAAAAAATGGAGACCTTACTTGATTGCGGGAATAAACGATTGGCAAAAAGCTTTTGAAACTGCCGGTTTTAAAAATGCCATTATTGGCAAGGAATGGCCGGAAGAGGATAAAACGATGAGCTTGGAAGATGCAAGGTATTCCGTGGTAAGATATTATGCTTCGGAAACTCCCAATGCTTATGGACCAAGAGTGAGTGACCCCAGAAGTGGAGAAATCATGGAGAGTCATGTGGGCTGGTATCACAATGTGATGAAATTAGTGCAAAGATGGTATATGATTCAGGCAGGACCTTTAGATCCCAAAGCCAGAAAAATGCACTTGGATGATGAAGTAATGGGACAATTAATTCGCTTTGTTTCTTCACATGAAATAGGGCATACCATTGGTTTACGCCACAATATGGGAGCCAGCAATGCTACTCCGGTTGAAAAACTTCGGGACAAAAAATGGGTGGAAGCAAATGGGCATACCGTTTCCATAATGGATTATGCCCGTCTTAACTATGTGGCACAGCCGGAAGACAATATTAGTCCAGAGGGCATTTATCCACGCATTGGCATGTATGACAAATGGGCTGTTAAGTGGGGCTATGGTTATTTTCCAAAAGCTGAAAATGAGTTTGAGGAAGAAAATATCCTCAACAAGCTAACAACCGATACTTTGACCGCCAATCCTAAATTATGGTTTGGGGGCGAAGGAAAAGAAGAAGATCCTCGCAGTCAATCAGAAGACCTTGGCGATGATGCAGTATTGGCCAGCGATTATGGAATCAAAAACTTGAAACGTGTAGTGCCTCATCTTATTGAATGGACCTACCAGCCGAACGATGCGTATGATAATTTATCAGATATGCACAAAGCTGTTGTAAAACAATATGTAACGTACTTATATCATGTGTTAAAATACATTGGCAACAATTACGTGACCAAAAGAACGGTTGATGAAAAAGGTCTGGTTTACCAGCCTATTCCAAAAGCAAAAGTAAAAGCGGCCATTGACTACGTAGGTAGGCAGTTGTTTGTGGCTCCACTTTGGATGTATCCTCAAGATATTGGTCAGTTGATTTCTTTAAAAACAGCAGACGAAATATCGGATCAACAAAATCAAGTGTTGAATATGTTGCTAAGTTCCGGCATGCTTTACAATATCAGCCTTAAAGCGATGCAATTTGAAGGAGCTTACACTGTTCCCGAGTTTTTAAAAGATTTGCAAAAAACCGTTTGGGTCAATTTTAGTGGCAACGAAAAATTGGATTTTTACAGACGAGGTTTGCAACGCAGCTACATTGAAAAACTTAACATCTTGTTATTGCCCAAAGAAGTAGAACCCGGTAAAGCTTTAAATGCAGCGCAACGCAGTGATGTGAGATTGTATGGCAAAAAACATCTTTTGAAATTAAGAGCTGATGTCACAAAGATGATGATTGGAACTACAGGAATTAACAAAGAACATTTCGAAAGTGTTTTGATAGAAATAAATAAAATAATTACAAAATTAAACAAGACCACGACATGAAAAAATTATTAGTTGCAGCATTGATTTGTTTAAGCAGTTTAGCGCAAGCCCAGTTAACATCAAAGCAAGAAGTAGCTCCTGAATTAGTGGAAAAACGCGAAGCACAAAAAAAGGAAATCACGAACAATTATTTGGCGCTAAAAAACAGTCTTGTAGTTTCTGATAGTTTGGCTGTTGTTGCCAATGCGGCTGCATTGCAAAATTCCTTGAAGAACTTCAAGTTCAAAAAGTTAAACCTTGATCAAATGAATCACGCCACAACGACAAGAAAGGAAATCATAGACCTTGCGGCTCAAGTAACAACAACTAAAAACATCAATAAACAACGTAAAATTGTTGAATTGCTTTCGGTTAAATTTTGGGATTTGGCACCTAAATTCAAGGCTGCCGACACTCCATTGCATCTGCAAGTTTGCCCAATGACCGGAGCGATGTGGATAAGTGACAGCAAGGAAATTAAAAATCCATACTATCCAAAAAACATGTTGACTTGCGGTGAAGTAAAAGCAAGTTTATAAAAAATAAATTGAGGTAGTTTCTTCTTCAAGGTGTACCAAAACGCTTTGTATTGCATCAAGATTTAATACGGCGGCAAATTTTTTTGCCGCCGTATTTAGTTTTGGGACATTTAATGAATAGTTGGTTTTGAAACTGGTTTTCAAGGTTTCAAATACGAACCCAAATCTACCAAATGCATTTGTTGCGGATTATTGACAATTGGTTTTTTGACGAAAGATTCATTGGTTAGATAAAACAGCTTCCCGTCAAAAGTGGAAATTCCCTCTATTTGATGGAAAGGCAGGGCCAATTTGATTTTTCTTTTATTGGCCACCGAGAAATTGAAGTCTTTTAAATCCGATATCAAGTATAGAAAAGGATGAAGCGTTTTAGTATAACCACAAAGCACAATTTCATTTTTGGGCGTTACTGTTGCTCCCGTTACCAAACCGGCCACAGCCAGCGTTTCTTTTAGTTGGGCAATATGTTTTCCCGGCGTTTTGGGCAAGACATATACATTTGTTTTATTTTGGCTCCATTGTTTGCTCAACAAATAAATGCTGTCTTGGGAAACGACGAATGCTTCGCAGTCAAAATCGGTAGTGTTCGGTTTTTGAATCGTAAAATCGGTTTGATTGGAATAGGAAAAGAAGATGGTGTCTATTACTGGTTGATTCATCAAAAAAGATTTTTTTTCGATTCTTAGAATATGCAAGTCGGTTCGGTTGCCTTGAAAATTATTCCCGAAATCCCCAATATAAATGTAACTGCTGTCTTGCGAAATTTCCTCCCAGTCGTTGTTTTTTACTTTATCCAGTTTTATTTTCTTTTGAATTTTTCCGTTCGAATCCAATCCGTAAATCGTCGTGTCGTGATCGTCATTGTGCGTCCAGAATAAATGGTCAAATGTTATTAAACCCGAAGTTTCCAATAAAGAATCGCTCAGTTTCAGCGAAGTTTCCGGTTTGATTTTGGCAGAAGCATAAACGCAACTTCCATCATTAGTGGTCGCATTTGGATTGAAATTTTGGGCAAACGCATCCGTGCAGCCCGAAAATTGGCCGTAAGTTGAGGTAATGGTCAAGATGAAAAAAAAGAATATGTTTTTCATGGGATCAAAAGTAAGTCTTTAAAAATAAAGTTGTTCTTTAAGGTTTTTTGATTGTGAAACAGAACGATGTACATTGGGAATTTAAAATATTTTTTTTCTAAAATTAATTTCTTTGATCCAAATATTGACACTACCAAAATAATGATTATATTAGACTTGATTTTAATAAAAAACACAAAATATGTTTCATTCAAAAATAGCGGGATTAGGATATTATGTTCCTTCAAATATTGTTACCAATGATGATTTGTCCAAGATAATTGACACCAATGACGAATGGATTCAGGAAAGAACCGGAATTCAGGAAAGGAGACACATCACTAGGGGAGAAGATACCACAACAACTATGGGTGTCAAGGCAGCCCAAATAGCCATTGAGCGTTCCGGCGTTGCCAAAGAAGACATCGACTTTATCGTTTTTGCCACGCTTAGTCCCGATTATTATTTTCCTGGACCCGGTGTTTTGGTGCAACGTGATTTGGGTTTGAAAACCGTTGGAGCCTTGGACGTGAGAAACCAGTGTTCCGGTTTTGTATATGGACTTTCGGTTGCCGACCAATACATAAAAACCGGAATGTATAAAAACATTCTCGTTATTGGTTCCGAAGTGCAATCGTCAGGATTAGACATGACGACCCGTGGTCGCGGAGTTTCGGTGATTTTTGGAGATGGAGCTGGAGCAGCCGTTTTGAGTAGGGAAGAAGATGTGACGAAAGGAATTTTGTCTACCCATTTGCATGCTGAAGGACTACACGCCGAGGAACTTATCGTGAAAGCTCCGGGAATGGGCGGAAGATGGGTTACGGATATTTTGGCGGACAATGATCCTGACGACGAGAGTTATTTCCCTTACATGAACGGACAATTTGTGTTTAAAAATGCCGTGGTACGTTTTTCGGAAGTTATCAACGAAGGTTTGGAAGCCAATAATTTACAAGTTTCGGATATCAATATGCTGATTCCGCATCAGGCCAACTTGCGAATTTCCCAATTCATCCAAAAGAAATTTAAATTAGAAGACGACCAAGTTTTTAACAACATCCAAAAATATGGAAATACTACAGCAGCATCCATTCCTATTGCTTTGACTGAAGCTTGGGAACAAGGAAAAATCAAATCGGGAGATTTGGTGGTTTTGGCTGCTTTTGGTAGTGGATTCACTTGGGGTAGCGCGATTATCAGGTGGTAAATTAATTCTACTTAAGTAAAATTCATCATCATCTTTTCAGCGTAAAATGAGATTTAAAAGTTTTTGCAGTTCCTTTTTCTGAGTAATCCACAGTAAACCAATAATCGGTGGATGGCAATGGTTGTCCGTTAAACATTCCATTCCAGCCATCGGTTGAAGGTGTAATTTCCTTGATTAATTTTCCGTATCGGTCAAAAATGAATATGGGCGCACTTGAATTTGTCGATAATAAATGGGTAATATTCCAAGTATCGTGAATACCGTCACCGTTTGGTGTAAAAAACTTGGGATAATTGATGATTACGGCATCAATAGGAGCTGGATTACAATGCCCGTTTTTATCTCGAACCGAAATAATATGTTCGCCCGCAGCAACATTATTAAAGATATTGCTGTCTTGAAAAAGAGAATCATCAATCTGATATTCATAATTTCCAGATCCAACCCCTAAAACATTCACGGAAATAAAAGATGGATTTTCAAAGGCATCACTATACGTAATTTCGAGATATGGTGCATATTTAGAAACTTTGGATACAAACGTATTGATGCAATTTGTATTTGTGTTTGTGACTTTTACGGTATAATCTCCAATTTGGGAGGTCGTAATTGAGGATATGTTTCCACCAAATGGATTTCCGTCAAGTGTCCACTCAAATACATAATTTGATGCTGTCAACCCTGTATTTAGAGTAGCTGGATTCAATAAAGTTCCCGTTTCATAATCTTCACAAATAAAATATTCCGGGTTTAATTGAATATTGGGCAAGGGATTAACGATTAATTTCAATTCAACCACAGCAAAACAAGGATTCGTTATGGTATTGTTGGCCACCCGAATCCAAACACTGTCCGTAAATGGATTGTCGTTTTGGTAATCAGCAGGATTCGCTATGGGAACAGCATTGGCATTATTGGCTGCAGCCAAAGAGGTGAAAAAGGACAACGTAAAATCAATGTCAGGAAATTGTCCGTTTAAAACTTGATTTCTAATGGCTAAAGTGGTCAAATCAAATTGGAAAACACCGTCGTTTGCACCAAAAGTGTCGCAGGTTTCCAAGGGGTTGACTGGATTGGTCACCGGTTTAGGAACTATGGTAATGCTAAACGGATTTTCGTCGCTGCAATTCAATCTATCACCGGTTTCATAGTAAATATAGTAGGTTGGCAGAACATTTGCTGCCGTTACCGTGGTACCAAATGGAATTCTATTTCCTCCGCCCAAAGGGCCTCCCGGTGCATCATAATAAAAATTATTTGCGGTTGGCAATGCAGGAAAAGTAAAACTTTCGCAATACGATAATTGTGCTGGAACAGCATCCGCTTCAACGCCATTTATGGAAATGTCGAAAAAGTTTTCACTATAACAAAAAGGGTCGTTCGGATGTGCGGCATAAATATAAATCCTGTCGTTCGTGCTAATGACAGTTCCTGCGGCTAGAGGGTTTACGCCATTTGGATCATCAAAGTAATTTCCATTTGTTAAAGGACTTAAAACATAAGAACTGCATTGTTCAATATTAGCTCTGGAATCTATAATTGGTTTTTGGTTTATGGTAATTAGCCAAGGTTTTTCATTAAAACAACCCGCAACAGTTGCTGATGGTTTGTAAATATATATGGTCGTAGTCGTGGTTATCGTATCGACATTTGGAATTAATTCAATATTGCCAGCAGTTGTTGGCCCGCCAGGCAAGGTATAATACTTGCCGCCATCAACTTGAACGGGCAATAAATAGCTGGCACATTCGATAACATTAGTTGGCGTGGTTAAAAACGGAGCATTTATGGTAATTGTAAAAAAATCATCATCGGTGCAATTTGGAGTTCCGGCTCCCGGAACATATATATATACTTTTTTAGTTTGAGAAATTAATCCTGGAGGAATTATGTTTCCACTACCACTTGCTGCATCACGATATTCTCCAACAGGTGCGGGAGGCAAATTATAAGGTTGGCATTGGGTTACATCAGTTAGACCTACGGTGTCAATATAAACCGTAAAGATGGTGTTTGGAGTTCTGCATCCATTATTTGTTGCAAAAACATAAAGAGTCGTTGTGGTCGTTATTGGCGAAGATGCTGGGGTGTAAATTCCAGTTGCGGAATCAAATGTGTAATAATTCCCAACGGTTAATGGAGGCAAATCATGGGACAAACAATCAAAAACATTAGAAATGGCAGCTATTGTTGGCGTAACGTTTATGATAATTTCAAATTTAGTCTGAAGTTCACAAGGAACAATATCTGTTGAAACAAAATAAGTATAAATTAAGTTTGTTCCGGGAGTTGTTATTGCATTGCCTCCAAAAAGTTCCGTGCCACCACCAGCAGGCCCACCCGGCAATGTAAAATATCGGGTTCCAAAACCTAAAGTTGGTAAAATATATTGGTCGCAAGTATTTATATCGGCCGGTCTAATGTCAGCCGGTGTAACAATTTCCACGTGAAAACTCCTTTCGTTAGAACAACTTGGTGTACCTCCAGTTTCATTATAAATAAATATATCGGAATCAGTCGTTATGACATCGCCGGCATGTAACATTGGCAACCCTTTGTTTGTTCCAGAATAGTAATTTCCAGGATTAACAAGTGCTGGCAAGGTAAAACCCAGGCAAACAAACTGGTCAGGAATAAGGTCCAAAGTAGGTCTTGAAATCACGATCAGATTAAAACTTGTAGTATTGAAACAAGTGACATCGGTTCTATTTTGAACTCTCACAAATAGGGTTGCATTCCCTGAAGTAAAAATTGCAGAAGGATTGATGGGATTTATTCCTGAATTGGCATCGGAAGCATTGATATGATACGAAACATCATAAATTGCCGGCGATTGTGCTCCTAAAACTGCAGCTGTTTGGAGAGAAATATCAAAATCGGCAACATTTGATTGAGGTATAGTTTCGCATAAACTCATGTTTCCGGGTGAATTGGCAACCGGTGGTGGCGTAAGTTCTAATTGAAACGGCTTTGCAATGGCGCAATTTGTGGTTATGTCAGAAATTCTCATCCAAATTGTAAGCGGCAAACTTCCCGCCGCCACAGCATAATTATTAGGCAACGGATTACTGTTCGAAAGGGCATCTGCCGATGTTGCGTGGTAACTTATTTGCGTTCCGGGAACAGTCACGATAGCCGTATTAAAAGACAAATCGAAAGTAAAATTTGCCAGCCCGGAATCACATTGGAATAAATCTACAGGATCAGGAGTTGTTATTGGATTGTAATATTCAACATTTATAAAGTCGGTAGTTACAATGCAACCTGTAGATTTAATGGTATAAGTAAGGCCGTAAATGCCGGGTTGGTTTACTGTTAAATCAGGCGTGTCTCCACCTATTGGGTTTCCGTTAAATGACCAAACAAAAGAATAAATCGCTGGATTTAATCCCGAAGTTATGGTATGGGTATCATTAGCACAAACAGCGGTATTGTTGGCCAAAGTCAAATCTTGGCCTAAAACATCTTGACCAACATTAAAACTATTGGCACCCAAAAATATGGCGGAATCCGCTTGATTATCCTGTCTGTCAGCAATTACAAGTTTGATGTGATAAGGAGTATTTGGGACTAAAGTTGTAGAGGAGGCATTCATGATAACGGTTTGACCATTAAAATTTGTTGCGGAACCTGTCGCATTGGAACCACCATTGAATGCTCCAAAATAGCTTGGGTTTTCTGAAGAACAGGACGAGTTGTACAATGAATTACGAATGGTGACCACCGAAATAGGAATCGTGGTACTCGGAACAACGGCAAGGTTTGTGGTAACTCCCGTGGAAACATTGGTCAGCAAAAAAGCAAAAGCATCCGAAAATTGACATTGAAAAGTACCATATTCTTCAGAGGCAAATAAAAACTGAAAATTGAAGTTTGGAGAAAAAGGGATAAAGTCAAATTCCAACACCGTAGCATTTGCCGAATGCATCGTAATTCCTGCAGCTAAAAGCGTGTTTTCTAAATCGGTATCGCCAGACCAAGCTGCATTGCCGTCATTAAGTTCAGTTGTGTTTGGTCCTGGAGCATTGGCCACATTGCCGGTACTCAAAATTACGCCACTCGACAGTGGAAAAGAGGGATTAGTGTTGTCAAAATGGCCAATTCCGTTTGTGGAACCAAAATTTGTTCCGGTTCTCCAAGTAATATTGCTTACCGGAACGCAGGATTTGTTTACCAAAATACTGGTGACTAATTCCGGAATGGTATACGTGTTGGTGTCAACGATAATAGCCTGTGAAAAGCATCCTATCCAAAAGAAGAAAATTATGAGAAGTAGGCTTTTTTTCATGATGAAATATATTTTGGGGCAAAAATATAAGGCACTCAAATTAAAGAAATTTTTAGCAATAAAACATACAATATTAATAATTTCATGCTTGGTTCCAATAGGTATGACCTAAAAACAAGATATTGAGTCGTTTATGCCGCAAAACTAAACGAAAATGGCTTCATTTTATTTCATAAAAATCTAAAAGAAATTCCCTCTTAAATTCCTATATTTGCAGCCTTAAAATCAATACAAAAAATGACATTATCCCAGATATTGAAGCCTTCCATAGAAAAAGCGGTTCAAGCTTTATTTGACGTTGCCATAGACAAAGTTGAATTTCAAACCACACGCAAAGAGTTTGAAGGCGACATCACGATGGTGATTTTTCCCTTATTGAAAGTCATCAAAAGCAATCCGGTCGAATTAGGAAATAAAATTGGAAACTATTTAGTCGAAAATGTGGCTGAAGTGAGTCGTTTCAACGTCGTTTCAGGATTTTTGAATATCGTTATTTCCGATGAATATTATTTGAATTTTTTCAATGACATTCGAAAAGAGGACAAATTTGGTTTCGTTGTTCCCAGTCCGGATGACAAAGCCATAATGGTCGAATATTCCTCGCCAAACACCAATAAACCCTTGCACTTGGGCCACGTTCGAAACAATCTTTTGGGCTATTCCGTTGCCGAAATCATCAAGGCTTCGGGCAAGAAAGTGTATAAAACCCAAATCATCAACGATCGTGGAATCCATATTTGCAAGTCGATGTTGGCTTGGCAAAAATTTGGAAACGGTGAAACTCCGGAGTCCACGGGGTTGAAAGGCGACAAACTGGTTGGAAATTATTACGTGGCTTTTGACAAAGCGTATAAAGAACAAATCACCCAATTAATGTCTGAAGGGAAAACCGAAGACGAGGCCAAAAAACAAGCGCCAATCATTCTAGAAGCACAAGAAATGCTGTTAAAATGGGAAGCTGGAGATGCCGAGGTAATTGCACTTTGGAAAAAGATGAACCAATGGGTTTATGACGGTTTTGCCACAACCTACAAAAATTTGGGAGTCAATTTCGATAGCTATTATTACGAAAGCAATACGTATTTATTGGGGAAAGACGTCGTGCAAATTGGTTTGGAAAAAGGCATTTTCGAAAAAGATCCAGACGGTTCGGTTTGGATTGACTTGACCGATGAGGGTTTGGATAGAAAAATCGTCTTGCGCTCTGATGGAACTGCAGTTTATATGACGCAAGACATTGGAACTGCCATACAGCGCGTCAAGGATTTTCCAGACGTTGGCGGAATGGTTTACACCGTGGGTAACGAGCAAGATTACCACTTCAAAGTATTGTTTTTAATCTTGAAAAAACTCGGTTTTGATTGGTCTAAAAATCTTTATCACTTGTCCTATGGAATGGTCGATTTGCCTTCCGGAAAAATGAAATCCAGGGAAGGAACCGTTGTTGATGCCGATGATTTGATGCAAGAAATGACTGATACCGCCCAAAAAATTGCCGAAGATTTAGGGAAATTGGACGGTTATTCCGAAGAAGAAAAATCTAAATTGTACAAAACTATCGGATTGGGAGCCTTGAAATATTATATTTTGAAAGTCGATCCAAAGAAACGAATCCTTTTTGATCCAGCTGAATCGGTTGATTTTGCAGGAAACACCGGCTCTTTCATTCAATATACTTATGCCAGAATCCAGTCGATTATTCGCAAAGCCGATTTCGATTTTACTGCGACATCGAGCGTTGCCGAGTTGCACGAAAAAGAAAAAGAATTGATCAAACAACTCGAATTGTTCCCTGAAGTAATCCAGAATGCGGCCCAAAGTCACAGTCCGGCCTTGATTGCCAACTATACTTATGATTTGGTTCGCGAATACAATTCGTTTTACCAAGCCGTTTCCATTTTGGGAGAAGAGGATTTAGACAAAAAAATATTCCGTGTCCAGCTTTCCAAAAAGGTGGCCGACACGATTGCATTGGCCTTTCAATTATTGGGAATTGATGTTCCAGATAGAATGTAATTTCAGTATAAAGCAAAAAAAAGACCTCAATTTGAGGTCTTTTTTTATGGGAAATCCTAAATTTATAAATGCAACTCGACCGTTACTTTTGAACTTCTTATTGTTTATGAAATCTAATTTGCCGCAAGAATAAAATTGATGGAAACTTTTGCGTTTTCGGCAATTTTGCCTTTTACAAGACTGGGGATTTCAATGTTGTAATCTTGTGGTTTGACCAAAATCAGACTTGTTGCCGTAATTTTGCCGGCATTCAGTACAAGTGTCAGTTTCGTTTTAATTTTTTGGGTTATGCCGTGAATGGTCAAATCTCCTTCTAAATCAAATTCTGTTTTTTTGGAGGATATTTTTTTTGCATCAAAATTTGCAATTTTGCCTTTGAAAGTTGCTTTGGGAAATTTAGAAGATTCCATATAGTTTTCATTAAAATGTTCTTCCATTAATGGTGATTTGAACTTGAATGCTTTTATCAATGCCAATGCCACAAAATCACCAGTGGCTTCATCCAGAATACAAGATACGCTATTGTTTTTTCCAGCGATTTCTTCAAAAGCGGGCATGGAAGCTTCAAATTTTATTTCACCTGTACGAGTCATCATTTTCTGGGAAAAAACCATGTTTCCCACTAAAAAGCATATGCCTAAAATTATTCCTTTTTTCATTTTTTATGTTGTTTAATTTATGAATCCTTGTTGTTGCCAAAGTTTAATCATATCTATTGTTGGAGTTGCCAGAGCTCCGTTTGGAGGCATTACCGAGCCACAAGTTTTGTCGATTCTACATAGTAAATTTCCAGTTGAAGTTGAAACTTTTACTTGCGCGTAAGTCGTCAAAGTTGGGTATGTGCCTCCCGCAGAATGGCAGCCAATGCAGTTCGCTTTGATGACGGGTTCAATATTTGCAGTGTAAGTGGGATTTGTTACCACAACGGATATTTCATTGTAGGTATTGGACTCGCATGAAGCTAGGAATGCACCTGCCACAAATAGTATCATTATTATTGTTTTTTTCATAATTTATCTTTTTATTTTTTAAAAAACGCGGTACATGTTAAAACCAAAATACAGACTTCCTCCGTTCCAATTACCAGTTGCATTGGTAAATACCGAAACATCATTCATTGGTTGGCTATTGGAAAAAACCATTTGAAAAACATGTCCTCCAGTTTCTATATCTAAACCTAAAGTCAACGGATTCTGGTATAAAGGAGCATTCTCCAACTGATTTACTTTGTAGGCATAATCTAAATTCACGCTTAATCTTTTAGATAATTTACATCTTCCTCCTGCCGCGACCAGATATTGATTTTCTAGCTCTTGTGATTCGTCAAAAAGATTTTTGTGAACATAAACTCCTCCCACTTCAAAAGAAAGAGCTTCAGAAAATTTTCTGGACATCAGTAATTGTGAACTGTATGCCAATCGATTTGTAGCTTTTAAATTGGGATATTGATCTGTACTCAAGGCCGTATTTATATCCATGGTATTGTAACCAACAATGGTCAAGGGGAAACCATTTGTTATTTGGTCTGCGAATTTATATTTGGCTGTCAATTCATATAATTTGTTGTAAGTATGCCTCGATGCACCAAGTGACAACCAGTTTGTAACGCCATAAATACCCCCGATTTTTGTCATAGCATTGTCTAATCCAAAAAAATTGTCCAATCCAAGGGTCAAATCGCCAAAACGGTGCGAAATTACCATATACCATTCGCCTTTAGCCGTCATCTTTGTAGATTGCATGTTACAGATTTGCAGTCCCTTGAAAGCGGTAGTTTCTTTGTCTTTTACATTCGATTTTTCGGCATTTAGTTGATCTAATAAGTCATCTTGTGCAGTGGCATATCCTACGGTAAGAAACACTAACACAAAAGAAAAAAATTTTTTCATTCCCATAATTTGATTTAATTTTTAATTACTGATTTAACTTAAGAAGCTTTAAAACATTGGTCTAATTTTAATTCACCCATTAAATCATCATAGCCTACAACTCTGCCTTTCATGATTATGACTTGGTTTTTTGTTATGCTGGGATCTAATTCCTTTAAATTGCAAATAATGGAATTATCTATAATCACTTCGGTGCCCGTTATTTTGGTGATGGTGCCCTTTATGGCAATTGCTTTTTCCAGGTATTTTTTATTTGACATTTCAATATTGGAAACAAATTCATCTGCAATGCTTTTTGAGGAAACGGTAAAGGCTGTTTCTTCGGTTGATAAATTTCTTGCGCCACCATATAGGACATAATTGTATACCGTGAAGCCCAGAATTGCAACCAGTGTAACAGAGAAAATAAAAATTTTAAACTTTTTGTTCATCATTATTGATTTTAGGTTTTTTGTTTTTAAAGAAAAAAGACGTCTCCATTTTTCATAGAGTTAAAACATTTCTGCAGAAAAATACCCTACCAAAAAAAGTTGATAATTGAAAAAATAAACAAAGGATTAAAATTTCTCTATGGATCAAGTATTATGGACGGGGTAGTAGAATAATGGTGTATTTAGTGCCAACTTGAGTTTTGGATGATTTGGTTTAAGACATTACGTAAAAATCAGTTATTCCTGATTTTCTTGTGGTTCCAATCAGCAATTCTTAAAATTATTTTATTTGGGTAGGGTAATTTAAAGTAAAAGTGTTTTCTGTATAGCAAACATTAAATACGCTTCATATTGAAACAAATCTACTTGCACAAATAAATAATTTAATATAAAAATTTAATCTATAATTTATGAAACTTAAACTAGTTCCTTTCTTTGCCTTATTAATGATTACTACATTTCAATCGTGTACAGTTGAGAATCCTTACGCACCAATTTCAAATCCAACAACTCCCATTGTGCCAACGGTATCGATTCCGGCCAACATTACAGTAACTAAAGGAGATGCGGTAGCAACTTCAAACTTTACAAGTACTCCCACAGGAGCTACTTTTGCTTGGACAAACTCTAATACAGCTATTGGTTTAGCTGCCAATGGTTCAGGAAATGTACCTCAATTTACAGCCACAAATAGTGGAGCTACCACGATAATTGCTACCATTACAGTCACGCCAACTTTAAACGGAACTGTAGGAACTTCTTCTTCTTATACCATTACAGTAACTCCCACAGCTCCAAGTTCTGGAACACCAACGGTTACTGTTCCTGCAAACATTACAGTGGCAGATAAAGGTACCGTGGCTGCATCGAGTTTTGTCAGCACTCCTGCAGGGGGAACTTTTGCTTGGACAAATTCAAATGCCGCTATTGGTTTAGCCGTCAGTGGCTCAGGAAATGTACCACAATTTACAGCCACAAATACTGGAACTACCGCAATAATTGCTACAATTACAGTTACTCCAACAGTGAACGGAGTTAAAGGAATTCCATCTTCCTATACCATTACCGTGAATCCAACTCCACCAACATCAATAGCAATAACGCTTACGGGTAGTGCCTCAGGTTCTACTATAAGTCATAATGCCGGAAAAAATTGCATGAGTTGCCACACTCCTGGCACTTCAGCTGGAAGCAAAGGTGTATGGGTAATTGGCGGAACAGCTTACAGCAGTTCTGCGGGAACTTCGATAGCTAAAAACATGGTCATTAAATTTTATACGGGGCCAAACGGAACCGGAACCTTAAAATACATTCTTAATGGTGATGCACTTGGGAATTTATATACTGCAAAAACCGTTGATTTTACGGGAGGTTTATATCCTGCTGTAACAGGTCCAACCACTACAAAATATATGGGTTCTTCTATAACGAACGGAGCTTGCAACAGTTGTCATACTGGAGGTACGGGCACCGCAAGAATTTGGGCTAACTAATTAATCCAACTTCAAAAATTCAATACAATAGAGTCTGTTATTTGTTCTGTTGTTACAAATAATAGACTTTGTTGATTATAAAAAAAATGAAATTCCATAATCAAAAAAAATACAAATGAAACAAAAATCAATTACACTATTTGCACTTATGGCATTGCTGGCAACGATGCAGTCTTGTTCAACAGAAGATGAATATGGCTCAATAAAAGATAGTACAACAGGAAGTTCTGAAAGTCATAATATGGGGCAAAACTGTATGAATTGTCACAAGCCTGGCGGTGGAGAAGCCCCGGTATGGAAAGTTGCCGGAACAGTTTATAATCAGGCGCTCACTGTTGTCAATCCTAATGCCACGGTAAAACTTTATACTGGACCAAACGAAACAGGAACCTTGAAATATACAATACAAGTAGATGCCAAAGGCAACTTTTATACTACTTCAGCCATTGATTTTACGGGAGGCTTATATCCATCAGTTACGGGAGCCACTTCAACATATTCCATGTCGACACCTATTGAATCGGGTGCATGCAACAGCTGTCATAATGCTGTTGCCACAAATAGAATATGGACTAACTAAGTCAAGTAGAATTTTGTAGGACTAGGTCAACAAATAATAATTCTTTAAAAATAACAACCGTCTCACAACTTGAGGCGGTTTTTAATTTTGATAATCCAATGTATCAAAAAAAGTTAGGTTGTAACGATGTTTTAAATTAAAATGCCACCCTAAAACTCAAATTGGGTGTTCGTTCAAGCGAATAGGTTTTCACGTCTTCAATCGAATTTGTAGCTGGATTTATCCGGTAATATTCGCTAATTTCATTTTGTTTGTTGAATACGTTTATTATGGACAAGCCCAGTTTGTATTGGATTTTTTGGGCAGTTTCCCATTTGTAGGTTGTCGAAAAATTAACCTGGAAAAAATCGTCCAGATTTTTATTGTTTGGCGTATTGTATTCTATGGTTGGATTTAAAGGGTCACTGTTGTTGATTCCAACAGGAGTTGTTTCGGGTCTTCCAGAATACCACTTTGAACCCAATGCAATTTTTAGGTTTCCTATTTCATAAGTTCCCGCCCACGACACGACATGTTTTAATTCGAAATTGTTCGAAAATTTGGTTTGTTCAATACCTGGAAAGTGGTAATTATTGTCATTGTAGGCATAACTTAGCCAAGTAATGAGATGGTTTATTTTCTTTTGAACCAATATTTCGGAACCAAAAACTTCATAATCACCATTTATTTTTGCAAACTCCAATTGGTTTTGAAATCCTTGGCCCGAACTGTTGATTCCATTCACTTTTTTATAAAAATTATCCAAGGTTATCAACCAATTATTCTTGTTGAAAGAAAACCCAATCGATGCTTGTTTGCTTTTCTGGATGGGAATCGTGCCGTTGTTTGACACTATCCAACGTCTTTTTTCAACACCAAAATAGTCTTCTTGAAGATCAATGACCTGAAAACAGTTTTGGCTTTTAAATTCTCCCAAAACTTCCAGACTCAAGCTTTTTGAAATGCCATAATTGAACTGTAAACGTGGCTCAAAAAGGTGTTTTTTAAATTCTTCAATATAATTTACTCGCATTCCGGCTTTTAGATATATTTTCGAAAGCGTGTCGTTGTATTTTCCTTCCACAATGAGTGCGTGTGTTCGTAAAACCTCTTTGATTTTTCGGTAAAATGCCGGCGTATTCACTTGGTCTAGATTTGTCGATCCAATTTCATTAAATTGATATCCATCATTGATGGAAAATTTGGAAGTAACGACATGGTTGTTTTCTATTTTAAAACCATCGTCCAATACCCTGTTTTCTTGTTTTACGATTTGGTTGTCCTGAATTTTGTTTTTCTCGGCATCCAATTCGTATGATGAGGTAAAAACATTGATTTTACTACTATTTTTATCGTTCCAGTTTCGTTTCCATAAAATATTTGCTCCGTGATTTTTTTGGTATAAACTATTGCTTTCCGATTGGACAGTGCCGTTGATTGTCGCTTTTTGATCCACTTCAAGTTGGTCGTTGATGGCTATCAGGTCTAAAACGAGATGGTCTTTGAGTCCAATTTTTTGCGAATATTTGAGCGTGATGTCGTAAAAACTAAATTTCTCGTCATTTTGATACGCTATGTTTTGTGAGGTGGAAAAATCAGAAACGCTCGTGTTTTGAAAAGCCTTGTCATAGTATTTGGTATAAGTGGGCGTTTTTACAAAATCCGTGATGGATTTTCTGGCCGCAATTTCCAAGAAACCATTTTTATTGATGTTGAATTTCGAGTAAACATCAAGATTGATCATGTTTATTCCGGCGCTAAAACTGTTTTTTTCTAATTTATTCGTATTGGAAGAAATATCCACGATACTCGAAACGCTTTCGCCGTAAAAAGCGGAACTTCCGTTTTTTGAAATGGAAACAGTATTGGCCAGATTGGGATTGAAGGCAGAAATTAAACCAAAAAAATGCCCGGTTTGGTACATTTTAATTCCGTTCCACAAAAAGAGGTTTTGGTCATGGGTTCCACCTCTGACATTGATGCTCGAAAGGCTTTCGTCAGCAGTGTAAATACCCGGAATTTGCAACATGGTTTGTAACACGTCAGGCTCAATCAAGCCGGGCAAGATTCCTAGTTTCTTTGGTTTTATTACAAATGTTCCATCGATTGTTTTTGAAATTCCGGACGCCAAATAATGATTTGCGGTTACATTTTCCAGCTTTAAAACGTCAAGCTCCAGAAAAATTTTGGGACAATTTTTGTTCAGTAAATTGGTGACGGCTATTTTTTGAGTGATAAAACCAATATGGCTAATCCCAATTTCAGTGGCTTCTTCTATTTTAATTTCAAAATAACCTCTTTTATCAGTCATTGTGCTACCGCCATTTATTAACTGGACGTTTGTTCCTTCTTGGGGCTGGTTGTCATTTTTGGAATATACGTAACCACAAACTAGTTTTACTTCTTTTTTAGGGATTATGGTGATGAATTTATTGTCTACTTTTTCGAATTGGAGATTGGTTCTTTTTTGGAGATAAACAATCTTTTCACTTAAGGACAATGATTTTTTTGGTGGTTCAATTTTGACGATGGCAATTTCATCTTCTATATAGTTAAAATAAACGTGATGTTGCTTCTCGATGGTTTGCAGGATTGTTTTTAATGCAATTGCTTTGTTTCCGTCTTGAGCTTTTATACTCAGGGCAAAAACAAAGCAAAAAAACAAAGCATAATTGCGTTTTATAAAAAACATTTATTTTCCTTCAAAAATTATTTTGTTTGGGCTAATTTTATTTGGTTTTAAATGATAGGTTGTTGCAATAATTTGCAGGGCAACATCTAGGTTGTCGAGTGGCATTTTTCCTGTGAATAATTCGTTGGAATATCCTGCTTTAACCTCAATCGTTACATTGTATTGCCTTTGAATTTCATCCAATATGTTGCTTAAATTTTCCTTGTTGAAGGCAATTTTGTTTTCCAACCATTCTGGTTTTTGGGTGTCAACCAATAGGTTTAGCTGTTTTCCGTTTTCGAAAGCCACACTTTTTCCGGGTGTCAAAATAATTTCTTTGTCTTTGTAATTTACTTTGACTCTTCCTTCAAAACAAGTGATGTCAAAACGATTTTTTCTGGCTTTTACGTTGAATTGCGTTCCAAGAACGGTCACTTTCCCCAGATTCGTTTTGACTTCGAATTTTTTGCCTTTGGCCACTCTAAAATAGGCTTCACCGTTTAATTCCAGGTTTCTGTGGTTGTCCCAATTCCATTTTTTATATTCAATTTCCGAACCGGAATTCAAAACGACTTGCGAGTTGTCAGGGAGCGAAAATGTTGTTCTGGCTCCATTGGATGCAAATTGCGTTTCTTCTGAAAAATTGCGCAGGGTAAATGTTATTCCCAATGCCAGCACGAGGATGGCTGCCACTCTAAACATCCAATTTTTGTATAAAGGAATGACTTTGGGTGTAGTTTTTTTATGGGCAAGAATGTTCTCCAAAACTTTTGCTTCGTCAAAATCAGCGACTTTTAATTGGGCAGAATAGTTTTTTATTTTTTCGTAGTTGTAAAAATCGGGATCGGTTTTAAATTCAGCCAATTCCGCTTCCGTCAATTCGTCATTGAGCCATTTTGTCAAGATGTAATTTTTTTCCATCGTTTTTGGTCTTGTTATTTATAGAACAATTAATGCTTTGTTTACCCTACTTGAGGTCGATTGTTTTTCTTAATTCGATCAAGGCCAAGTGTATCCGCTTTTCGACGGCTTTTACGCTGATGTTCAATTCTTCGGCAATTTCACTGTATTTTTTTTTGTCGATTCGGTGCATCAAGAAAGCCACTCTTTGGGTCTCGTTCAGATCTTCAATGGCTTTCAAAAGTTTGTTCTTGAACTGTTTTTCTTCTAAAATAAATTCCGGGTTTTCATTTGTTTTATCTGCACCAGTGAAATTGTTTTCATACTCCAAAACTACTTTTTTATGCTTGATTTCGTTCAGCGAGCTGTTGTTGGCAATGGTGTAAATGTAGGATTTTGCTTTTTCAATGGGAACTGAAGCACAATTTTGCCAAAGTTTTATAAATGCTTCCTGCGTTAAATCTTCCGCTTGATCTTTGTTGCCAAATTTGTAAAAAAGGAAGTTGCGCAACGACTTGGAGTGGGTTTTAAAAAAAGACGAAAAAATTATTTCATCACAAGTGTTTGATTCGTAGTTTTTTGTCATTTTTTAGTATTCAATTTTGACTTGGCAAATATAAATTTATTTTTAATTTGAGTAGGGTAAATGTAAACTAAATTGTTTTATGAAGGTATGACCCAACTTAATGTTTGCTTAGGAAAGTCCAACGCAGTTTTTATCATAATATTTTGATTGGAAAAATTAATTTATTTTGAATGAATAAGTCAAATGTTCTGCTCTAAGTTAAGGAATATGAAATGCAATTATGACAAATGTCGAATTTGTTAAAAGAAATTGATAAATTTGAATTTTATTACAGTTGACCAAAAAGATGCCATGTTAAGTTTTAAAAAACAGTTACACTATTTAGCGATACTAAGTTTGCTATTCCTGTTCTCTTGCCAAAGCGAAGTGGAAGAGCAAGTGTACAATACACAGGCAACGATAACAAAGTCTTCCCCGCTTACTACTTATTTGCAAAGGGTGGCGATGGTAAAAACGATTGAAGACAACCTGATAGACAACTCCAGTTATTGCACTATAAAATTTCCCTACAAAGTTACCGTGAACAATGTAGTTATTTCGATCAATTCCTCCGCCGATTATCAAAAAGTATTGGACAATATCAATGCTTTTCCCAATGATAACGACATTGTGAGAATTACTTTTCCCGTGACAATGGTCTATTATAATTATGTGGAAAAAGTTATTTCAAGCCAACCAGAATTTGAGTCATTATTGTCATATTGGGCAAATGAACCCGATTTGTTGTCCAAAATCAACTGTCTCAACATTAATTATCCCATAACTATCAATATTTACAATAGCGCCAATCAAGTGGCGAGTTCAGTACAGATAAAAAATGATTCTTCTTTTTTTAGTTTCATAAACAATCTAAAGGAAAACCAATTCATTGCCCTAAGTTATCCCATTTCGATAACGGACAACAATAACAAAGTAACGGCAATTGCAAATAATTCCCAGTTAGAAAATGCCATCAAGTATGCGATTGACAATTGCAAGGAGAACACCAATCCAGCAATCGATTTTATAACTACGCTGACGCAAGGCGTATGGAGAGTTTCTTATTTTTACGATGATTTTGAAAGAACTTCATTGTACAATGGTTATGAATTTATTTTCAAAAAAGATCAAACAGTCATTGCCACAAAATTAGGAATTTCCGTAAGTGGTCAATGGGAAACCAAAATAAATAATGGTCTCAGGGAATTTAAAGTAAATTTTAGTCCAGATTTACTGCATCAATTGGATGAAGACTGGAAAGTGTTTGAATTTAATAATTCGCAACTGCGGTTTAGAAAAGAAGGAGGAAGTAATGACAACCATTACCTTTATTTTGAAAAAAAATAATCTAAAAATTAAATAGCAACAAAAAACCAGCCGAGAGGACTGGTTTTTTTAATGAATAATATCGAAATTTTGCAAGTTTGTAACTTTGTGACTTTGCAACTTTAGCTTATATTTGCACCTCAATAAAAGATAATTACCATTATGTTCGATAATTTAAGCGATAAATTAGACAAAGCCTTTCACATACTTAAAGGTCACGGAAAAATAACCGAAGTTAACGTAGCCGAAACCCTAAAGGAAGTGCGTCGTGCTTTATTGGATGCCGACGTCAACTTTAAAATTGCCAAAGATTTTACCACCAAAGTAAAAGAAAAAGCAATAGGACAAAACGTGTTGACCACGTTGCAACCGGGACAATTATTGGTAAAGTTGGTCAAAGACGAGCTAACCGAATTGATGGGAGGCGATGTTGCGGGAGTGAATCTTTCTGGAAATCCAACCGTTATTTTGATGTCGGGATTGCAAGGTTCTGGAAAAACCACTTTTTCTGGAAAATTGGCCAATTATCTTAAAACCAAAAAAGGGAAAAAGCCGCTTTTGGTTGCTTGTGATATCTATCGTCCCGCGGCCATAAAGCAATTGCACGTAGTTGGAGAGTCGATAGGAGTGGATGTTTATTCAGAACCAGACAACACAAATCCGGTGATTATTGCTCAAAACGCCATCAGTTTTGCAAAACACCAAGATTTGAATGTCGTGATTATAGATACCGCAGGTCGTTTGGCCGTTGATGAAGCGATGATGACTGAAATTTCGAATGTTCATCAAGCCATCAAACCTCAGGAAACCTTGTTTGTTGTCGATTCGATGACAGGACAAGATGCCGTGAATACTGCAAAAGCCTTCAACGACCGATTGAATTTTGACGGTGTCATCTTGACTAAATTAGACGGTGATACTCGTGGTGGAGCTGCAATTTCCATTAAATCGGTGGTTAATAAACCGATTAAATTTGTGGGAACTGGCGAGAAAATGGAAGCCATCGACGTGTTTTATCCAGATCGTATGGCGGAACGTATCCTAGGAATGGGAGACGTTGTGTCTTTGGTAGAAAGAGCACAAGAGCAATTTGACGAAGAAGAAGCCCGAAAAATCCAAAAGAAAATCGCCAAAAACGAATTCGGTTTTGATGATTTCCTTTCCCAAATTCAACAAGTGAAGAAAATGGGTAACATGAAAGACTTGGTTGGAATGATTCCGGGAGCTACAAAAGCAATGAAAGATGTTGAAATTGAAGACGACGCTTTCAAACATATCGAAGCCATTATTCATTCGATGACGCCAAAAGAAAGAACAAAACCGGCTATCATAGACGTGAAAAGAAAAGCCAGAATCGCAAAAGGTTCCGGAACAAAAATTGAGCAAGTCAACCAGTTGATGAAACAGTTCGATCAAATGAGCAAAATGATGAAGATGATGCAAGGTCCGGGTGGAAAAAACATGATGAAGATGATGGGGAACATGAAAGGCGGAATGCCCGGAATGAGATAAAAAAAGTGTTCAGTGTTCAGTTTTGTAATGCTGGAAAATTGTTCAGATTTGTGATACCAAAAAATGTTTATGAGTGTAATTTTAGTCAAGCCATAAACAACAAACAATAAACCAAAAACATAGACAGTTTTTATGCAAATATTAGACGGAAAAAAGACATCGGAAGACATTAAAAGCGAGATTGCTGCCGAAGTTCAAAGAATGAAGGCAGACGGGCAAAAAGTACCTCATTTGGCAGCAGTTATTGTTGGTACAAACGGAGCCAGTTTGACTTACGTAGGAAGTAAAGTACGCTCATGTCAACAAATTGGTTTTGAATCCACTTTAGTTGCTTTGCCGGAAACAATTACTGAAAGTGAATTGTTGGAAAAAATCAAGGAATTGAATGAAGATGATGATTTGGACGGTTATATTGTTCAATTGCCTTTGCCAAAACACATCGACGAGGAAAAAATCCTGATGGCCATCGATCCTGATAAAGACGTGGATGGTTTTCATCCTGCGAATTTTGGTAAAATGGCTTTGGAAATGGAAACATTTTTGCCGGCGACACCATTTGGAATCATGGAATTGTTGGAGCGTTACAAAGTGGAAACTTCAGGTAAACATACCGTGGTTATTGGGCGCAGCCACATCGTGGGAAGACCAATGAGTATCTTGATGAGTCGCAAAGGATATCCTGGAGATTCAACGGTAACCTTGACACACAGCCGCACTAAAAACTTGGAAGAATACACCAAAAATGCCGACATCATTATTACGGCTTTGGGAGTTCCTGAATTTTTAAAAGCCGACATGGTTAAAGATGGCGTGGTAATTATTGACGTTGGAATCACTCGTGTGGAAGATGCCTCGAATGCTAAAGGTTATGTAATCAAAGGCGACGTTGATTTTGACGGCGTGAGCAAGAAATCTTCTTTCATCACTCCGGTTCCGGGTGGAGTAGGGCCGATGACCATAGCGATGTTGTTGAAAAACACGCTTTTAGCTCGTAAAATCAGAAGTAGAAAATAATATTTCACAAATATAAAAGCAAAAACCCAAGATGAAAGTCTTGGGTTTTTGCTTTTTGATATCGTTTGTCTAATAATTCCCTCGTTTTTTGAATCTCGGATCGTCTCTTTTAATAAATTCCGTTCTGCGTTTTGGTGCTTCCGTTTTGGGTAAACTCGCTTCTTCGGTTTTGCTTGAAGGTTCAATCAATTGGTTCAATTCCTTGATTTCGGCATCGGTCAAATCACGAAATCTTCCCACGGGAACATCCAATGAAATGTTGATGATGCGAATGCGTTTCAAAGCCGTCACTTCATAGCCCAGATATTCGCACATTCTACGAATTTGACGGTTTAATCCTTGGGTCAAGATAATTTTAAAAGTGGTCGAACTGATTTTTTCCACCTTGCATTTTCGGGTAACCGTGTCTAAAATAGGTACGCCATTGCTCATTCTTTCGATAAAACGGTCGGTGATGAGTTTGTTGACTGTCACGGTATATTCTTTTTCGTGGTTGTTTCTCGCACGAAGAATCTTGTTGACGATATCGCCGTCGTTGGTCATAAAAATCAAGCCTTCACTAGCTTTGTCCAATCGGCCAATAGGGAAAATACGTGTGGGATAATTGATGTAATCCACGATGTTGTTGCGCACTTCCAAGTTGGTGGTACATTCGATGCCTACAGGTTTGTTGAAAGCCAGATAAATTGGTTTTTCTCTTTTCTCCCGAATTAATTTCCCGTCAATGCGCACTTCGTCGTCTGGCCCCACTTTGGTTCCTAATTCTGGGACGACACCATTGATGGTGACGCGACCTTCTTCAATGATTTTGTCGGCTTCACGGCGAGAGCAAAAGCCTGTTTCCCCGATGAATTTATTGAGACGTTTTAGATTTTCTTCCATAATGCAAAAGTAAACAATTAATTTTGGAGATTTCTAATCCAGTTATTCCGTTTCAAATAAAAACTGATACACTTTTTGGTACAAATCAGCATCGTGTAGTTTGTGTCCCAATCCTTTTGTTTCCATAAATTGTACATTTTTCCATGAATCGGCTATTTTTTTGCCTTCTTTGAATAATACTACGGTGTCGTCAATATCGTGTGCCAAAAAACCTTTTACCTCAATTTTGGAAGCGAATTCTTGTGCTGTAAACAAATCGAGATCATGATTTAACAAGACGGTATATTTGCTTTTCAATGCTTTTTCTACTTTATTATTTAAACTTAACAGTCTAATGAAATTGTTCAAAATGATCTTAAAATCACTTGGAGCTCCTAACGTTACCATTTTTTGAATGCCGGGATTTTGGTATTTGTATTGGTAATACAAACTCGCTTTTCCTCCCAGAGAATGACCAATAATATAGTGTGGTTGGTATTTTTTGGATACGATATCCATGAATTCGGCATATTTGGTAACCGTAAATTCTTTGCCGCTGGACAATCCTTGGGCTGGACCATCGATGGCGATAATGGTACTGCCTGATTTTTTCAGATAAGGCAACATTTTTTTCCATCTGGAAGAATTGCTTTCCCAACCGTGAATTAGCATAATAATGGTGTCGTTTCCTTTCCAAATGTAGGTTTGAATCGTGTCCTCATTATACTGGATGGCTTCTAAATCGGCATCTTGGAATGTTTTTGGAAGTTTTCCTTTGTTTAATTTCCCTTTTCTGGGTTCGCTAAAATAGGCGTGGGCGATTTGAATTGCTTTTTTGGGAAATACAAAACTCAGTAGGTTGATATAAAATCCTATCGATTTGGTCAACAAAAAATAAAATGTTTTTTTCATGGAATAAATTGGTTTGCCACGTCATTAAAAAATAAAAGTCCGCATAGCGGACTAAATGTAATATAAAAAAAGTCCCGATGTTTATCGGGACTCAAGTATTTTTAGAACTTGGCAAAAAGCTGTTCCATTTTTTCTTTCTCTTCTTCGGCCAATACACTGTCCACCAAGATTCTTCCGGAGTGTTCATCAGTGATGATTTTTTTTCTGGCAGCAATCTCCACTTGTGTTTGTGGTGGAATCGTAAAGAATGATCCTGCAGATGCTCCTCTTTCGATAGAAACAACAGCCAATCCGTTGCGAACGCTGGAACGAATTCTATCATAAGCAGCCATTAATCGGTCTTCAATAGTTGCCCTGAATTCATTGGATTTTTCAGACAAGAACGCTTCTTCTTTGGCAGTTTCAGCCATAATGGCGTCTAATTCTGATTTTTTATGTTTTAAGTGATTCGATTTAGTCTCTAATCGCTCTTTTGATTGTGAAATGATTTCTTTCTTGTGTTCGATAGAAGCTTTCATTTCCTTGATTTGCTTCTCGGCCAATTGAATTTCCAATTCTTGAAACTCAACTTCTTTGGTCAAGGAGTTGAATTCTCTGTTGTTGCGAACCGTTTCTTGTTGTTTGGTGTATCTTTTGATGGCTTCTTTGTGCTCATCGATAGAATTTTTTCTTATTTTGATTTGCTCTTCAATAGTTTCAAGTTCACTTTTCAATTTTTCTGAACGCGTGCTTAATCCTGCAACTTCATCTTCTAAATCTTCTACTTCAAGAGGAAGTTCACCTCTCACGTTTCTGATTTCATCAATTCTAGAGTCGATTAATTGTAAATCGTAAATTGCTCTTAATTTGTCTTCAACACTCAATTCTTTTGTAGTCGCCATATTCTATTGTCTATAAGTACTTAACTGGATTTGTATTTTCTTCTGATAAAACGATTGCAAAATTAAGGATTTTTTTCCTAAGAAAATCAACAATATAATTTTTTGTATAACGTTCGCTTTCAAAATGACCAATATCGGCCAAAATTAACTGATTTTCGGCTTCATAAAATTGATGATACTTCAAGTCAGCCGTCAAAAAAGCATCTGCTCCGGCCTGAATGGCATTTTTGATGGCAAAACTTCCCGAGCCTCCCAACACGGCCACTTTTTTTATGGACTTGCCTAAAAACGAGCTGTGTCGAATGCCGTCGGCCTGCATTTTTTCCTTGACGAAATTCAGGAATTCTTTTTCCTCCATAGGAACATTCAATTCGCCAATCATTCCCAAGCCTATGTTTTGATTTTTGTTCTGCAAATCATAAATTTCATAAGCCACTTCTTCGTAAACGTGATTTTTGAAAAGCGCTTTCAGGATTTTGTTTTCCAAATGTTTTTCGAAAATCAATTCGATTTTTATTTCGTCGCCTTCCACAAATTCAAAACGCTCTCCAATTTCGGGATTGCTGTGTTCGTTGCCCATATAAGTGCCAATGCCTTTCGAATTGAAACTACAATTTTCATAGTTGCCAATGTTGCCTGCACCAGCATCAAACAAGGCATTTCGCAGTTTTTCGGCATTTTCTGGAATCGTGTACGTAACTAATTTTCGAATAAAATTGGTTTTCGGAATCAGGATTTTGGTATTGGTCAATCCCAAAGCATCACAAAATATTTTGTTCACGCCGTCTTGATGATTGTCCAAGGCGGTGTGAACGGCATAAATCGCAATGTCGTTTTTTATGGCTTTGATGATGGAGCGTTCCACGTAGTTTTTGCCCGTGATTTTTTTCAATCCTGAAAACAAGATGGGATGAAAACAAACGACCAAATTGCAATTTTTGGCAATCGCTTCGTCAATCACGTTTTCCAAAGCGTCGTGACAAACCAAAACTCCCGTGGCTTCCGAGTCTTTGTTTCCAACTAATAAACCCACATTGTCAAAATCTTCGGCATAGGCGAGAGGCGCCATTTCTTCGAGTACGGAAATTATTTCTTTAATCTTCATTTTTGCTTTTTTCGAGTAAACAAAGTTAAGGAATTAATACGCCAACTTTTTTATAATGATAAAATAGTATACTTTCGTAGAATGAATTTAGTTCGAAAAATACTCTTTCCTTTTGCCGTTTTGTATGGTTTGATTACAAGTATTCGGAATTTTCTTTTTGATAAAGGAATGCTGAAATCGTATTCTTTTGATGTTCCCATTATTGCTGTCGGAAACCTCAGTGTTGGCGGTACGGGAAAAACACCCCAAATCGAATATTTAATTCGCTTGCTTTCGCCAAAATACAAGATAGCCACTTTAAGTCGCGGTTATAAAAGACAGTCTGAAGGTTTTGTTTTGGCTGATTCCACTTCGAATGCTGAAATCCTTGGGGACGAACCTTTCCAGTTTTACACAAAATTCAACAACATTCAAGTCGCGGTTGATGCCAACAGGAAAAACGGGATTGAACAATTGCTTTCCCAAACGGAAAAACCAGAAGTAATCTTGCTGGACGATGCTTTTCAGCACCGAAAAGTAAAGGCGGGTCTTTATATTTTACTTACTTCTTACGGTGATTTGTATGCTGATGATTTTATGTTGCCAACGGGAAATTTGCGTGAAAGTAAAAACGGTGCCAAAAGAGCGAACATAATTGTTGTCACCAAGTGTCCAGCCACTCTTTCGCTTGTTGAACAAAATAAAATCAAGGCTAAATTAAAACTTTTGCCCCATCAAGAATTGTTTTTTTCGTTTATCGATTATGATGAATTGGTATATTCAGAAGACAAAACGATGAAAGTGAGCGAAATCAAGATTGTTGATAAATTACTTTTGGCCGGAATCGCAAAACCCAATCCGTTTTTTGCATATTTGCAAAGCGAGAATGATGAAAAATTAGTTTTTCCGGACCATCATCATTTTACGGAAAGCGACATTAAAGAGATAGAAAATAAATCACAAAACAAGAAAATTATCACCACCGAAAAAGATTTCGTGAGACTGAAAGGCAGTATTCCAAAAGAGCAGCTTTTCTATTTGCCCATACGAAGTGCTTTTCTTTCAGCCGGAGCCGGAGATAATTTTGATAAAATCATTACAAATTATGTGGGAACAAGTACAAGAAACCGTTAGTTTTATAAAAGCAAAAACCAATTTCACTCCAGAATATGGCGTGATTCTAGGTTCAGGATTGGGTAGTTTTACGGATGATATTCAAATTGAATTCACCTTGCCTTACACTGAAATTCCAAATTTTCCTGTTTCGACAGTTCAAGGTCACAAAGGTGCCTTGGTTTTTGGAACCATTGGAGCCAAAAAAGTGGTTGCCATGCAAGGTCGTTTTCATTTTTATGAAGGTTATTCCATGAAGGAAGTTACATTTCCAGTAAGAGTAATGAAATATTTGGGTGTCGAAAAATTAATTGTTTCCAATGCTTCCGGTGGTGTAAATTCGAATTACAAAGTAGGCGATATCGTGCTGATTAAAGGCCACGTTAACATGATGCCGGAACACCCTTTGCGAGGAAAAAATGATGAACGTTTTGGACCAAGATTCGTGAACATGAGCGAGCCTTATTCGAAAAACATGATTTTGAAAGCCAAAGAATTAGCTGGAAATCTTAATATTAAAGTGCAAGATGGTATTTATCTAGGACTTCAAGGACCAACATTTGAAACCCTTGCCGAATATAAAATGGTGAAAAACATTGGCGCTGATTGCGTGGGAATGTCAACAGTTCCCGAGGTAATCGTGGCGCGTCACATGGAATTGGAGACTTTTGGGTTATCGGTAATTACGGATATGGGCGATGAAGACAGCATTGAAACCATTTCTCACGACGAAGTTTTGGAAGCGGCAAAAAGTGCGGAACCCAAGGTGAGAATTCTAATCAAGGAATTGATTTTGGAATATTAGAATTTTCTAAATATGTTTAGAAATAATCGCATAAAAATTTTCAGGGACGAACGGTTTCGTGATGACATCATTCATTCCGAAGGATAAAAGCATTTTCCTGTTTTCATTTAGTGAAATTGCCGTAAGTGCTATAACTGGCGTTGTAGTGTCAAATTCCCTGATTTTTTTTGTGGCAATTGTTCCGTTTATTCCGGGCAAATGAACGTCCATTAAAATCATGTCATACGTATTGTTTTTGGCTATTTCTATCGCGTCTTCTCCATTGTCCACTATTTTGCAAACTACACCTTTGTTTTCCAACATTTTTTTGGAAACCATTTGATTGATTTTGTTGTCCTCAACGACCAATATTTTTTTGTCTTTTAAATTGCAATCATTGTTTGGTTTTAATTTTTTGGAAACTTTTACAGGTTTTTTGGAAACTTTAAAGGGCAATTTAAATGAAAAAGAAGATCCTTTGTCCACGACACTTTCGAGTTTTATTTCCCCGCCTAAAATTACGACCAATTTCTTTACGATGGTCAATCCTAAACCGGTTCCGCCATATTTTCTGTTGATTCCAACAGAACCTTGGGAAAAACTGTCAAATACAGTTTCTAATTTGTCTTCCGGAATTCCTATTCCGCTATCTTTTACTTCAAAGTATACGAATGCTTTTTTGTCTTCCGATGCAATGAGTTTTGTTATCACGTTAACCTCTCCATTGTGGGTAAATTTCAAGGCATTGTTGATTAAATTCATTAATATTTGTGACAGTTTTGTAGGGTCACCAATTAAATAATCAGGAATATCCGAATCAATTTCTAGATTGAAATTATTGTTGTTTGCCGATGCCAATTCCTTCAAGGAATTTTGAATGTTCTCCAGTAACAGCTTGAGATTAAAATTGATGTTCTCGATTTGGACTTTGCTGGAGTCTATTTTATTGATTTCCAGAATGTCATTGATAAAATTGGTTAGGTAATTGCCCGAGAATTGCAGCGACTCGAGATAGTTCATTTGTGATTTCTTCGGCCTGTCTTCCAATAGCAAATGGGCAATTCCGTTGATGGCATTCAAAGGAGTTCTTAATTCGTGACTCACCGTCGAAAGAAATTCGGTTCGGGCATTTGAGGCTTTTTCCGCTTTTTCTTTGGCCAGGATCAATTCCCTGTTTTTTTCTTCCAATAATAAATTGGATTGGGTTCTGATGATATTGTTTTTGTACAAAGACAAACTCAATAAGGACAATATTGAAATCAAGGCAATCGCAAGAATACTAATCAATTTAGAAAATTTACTGGTTTTTTCCTTCTGAATGTTCTCTTTATTTATTTCAGCAATCTCTTTTAGCCGTTCGGATTCCTTGAATTTTTCGTAATCATCAACACCCAGTTTTTCGTTGTCTATGAGTGATATGCTTTCTTTTAGATTGGAGTGTTGTTTCAAATAAGTATAGGCATTGTTTTTATCTAACATTTTTTCATGAACAGCGCTCAAAGCCAGCAAAATATCCGATTTCTGTTCCAGATTTTTATTTTTTGCATTCAAATCCAAGGCTTTGTTGAAATAATTTAATGCCAAATTATTTCTGTTGCGAGCCATTTCGATGGTTCCTATTTGATATAAAGCCTCTGCTTTTGTGTCTAAAAGAGCTGGGTTGTCAGGTCTTGCTATGATTGTACTGAAAATGGTAAATGCCGTATCTGAATCGCCTTTGGATTTGTAAATAATTCCCCTTTGAAGATTTAATAAATCGGCAGTAGTAGTTATTTCCAAGGTGTCATAGCATGATTGTGCTTTGTCAAAACTAATTTTTGCGTTCGAAAAATCCTCTTTTTTGATGTAACACAAACCAAGATAGTAATAAGTGGTTGCTTGAATGGATGAGGGTTTCAAGGTTTTCGACAATGATACGCTTTTAAGAAACGCTTTTATGGCATCATCATATTTTTTGACGTCATAATACAGTTTTCCCAAGCTGTAAGTTTGGTTTGCTTGGGCTTCTTTTTGATGGTTTGCTTTCGAAAAATTGATGGCTTTCTGGGTGTAATAAAGCGCATTTCTATATTTATTCTCACTTGCGCTGGAATTGGCAAGTTTGCTGTAATAAGCAACACTGTCTATTTTCTCAACCAAATTATTCTTTTGAGAAAAAGAAAGCGAACTAAAGAGAAAAAAAAATAGTGTTAAGAATCTCATTTAATGTATATGATAATCTGTGGCAGGAAATAAAGATAATAAATTATTTATTAAGTAGTCAAAATAATTAAATCAATAATTCGAGAAGAGTAGCCAATCTCGTTATCGTACCAGCCCACAACTTTTACCATTTTATCAATTACGGACGTGAGTTGGGCGTCAAACAAGCAGGAATTCCTGTTGCCAAGGATGTCCACGGAAACAATTGGGTCTTCCGTATAATCCAAAATTCCTTTCAAATAAGTTTGCGAAGCAAGTTGGAATGCTGCGTTGATTTCTTCTATTGTCACGGCACGTTTTACGTTGAAAGTAATGTCCGTTAATGAACCATCGGGAACGGGAACGCGAATCCCGCAACCCCCAATTTTACCTTCAAATTCCGGAAAAATTTTCGTCAATGCCTTGGCAGCACCCGTTGTTGTTGGAACTATGGATTGACTCGCTCCACGAGCGCGACGCAAATCCTTGTGCGGTTGGTCGTGCAAGCTTTGGTCCGTGGTAAACGAGTGAATGGTCGTGATGTAGGCCTGCTCGATGCCGCAAAGTTCGTTGATGACTTTCATCATCGGGGCAGCGTTGTTGGTGGTACAACTGGCATTTGAAATGATGGTTTCGGTTCCGTCCAGAATGTGTTCGTTGACACCGAGAACCACCGTTTTTATGGAATCTACTTCGGCAGGAGCGGAGAGAATCACTTTTTTGGCTCCAGCCAATATATGGGCGTTGATTTCGTCGAAAGATTTGTATTTTCCGGTCGATTCCACCACCACGTCAATGTTTATTGATTTCCAATCCAGGTTGGAAATGCTTTTTTCGTGAAAAAACAGGAATTGTTTGCCGTCAACGAAGATTCCTTTTTCATCGTGGGAAACTTCGAAAGGCAAAACACCGTGAATGCTGTCGTATTTAATCAAATGCGCCATCGTCTTGGTGTCGGCGATGTCGTTGATGGCCACGACTTCAATGGTGGGATGGTTCAAAAGCAGGCGAAATAAATTTCGTCCAATTCTTCCGAAACCGTTTATGGCAATTCTTGTTTTCAATTTTTTTTCGTTTAAAGTTTCAGGTTTAAAGTTTCAAGTTGAGCAACTTTAAACGTTAAACTTGAAACAATTTTTAAAGAATATGTTTTTGCGCTTTGTAAGAAGAACGCACCAATGGGCCGCTTTCCACGTGGCGGAAGCCTAATTCCAAACCAAATTTTTCGTATTTGGCGAATTGTTCCGGCGTAATAAATTCTTTTACGGGCAAATGTTTTTTGCTGGGTTGCAAGTATTGGCCTATGGTTACAATATCTACATTGGCATTTTTCAGGTCACGCATCGTTTGGAAAACTTCTTCTTCCAATTCGCCCAGACCCAACATAATTCCCGATTTGGTTCTGTTGATTCCTTGTTCTTTCAAATATCTCAACACTTCCAAACTTCGGTCGTATTTGGCTTGAATGCGCACTTCGCGAGTCAATCTTCGAACGGTTTCCACGTTATGCGAAACCACTTCTGGATTGGCTTCCACGATTCGGTCTATGTTTCTTTCGATGCCTTGAAAATCTGGAATCAGAGTTTCCAAAGTCGTGTTTGGGTTCATTCTGCGAATGGCTCTCACGGTTTCCATCCAGATAATGGAACCTCCATCTTTCAAATCATCCCTGTCCACGCTGGTGATTACGGCGTGTTTGATGCTCATCAATTTGATGGAACGTGCCACTTTTTCCGGTTCATCCCAGTCCACGGTTTCGGGTCTTCCGGTTTTTACGCCGCAAAATCCGCAAGAACGCGTACAGATATTTCCCAAGATCATGAAAGTTGCCGTTCCTTCTCCCCAGCATTCGCCCATATTTGGGCAACTTCCCGAGGTACAAATGGTGTTCAATTTGTAATTATCAACCAAACCTCGAAGTTCCGTATATTTTTGGCCAATTGGAAGTTTTACTCTCAACCATTTTGGTTTGGCGATGCCTTGTTCGGTTACGCCTTGAGTTCCAACCGCTGATTCATTTTCTAAAACAGTTCCCATAAATTATTTTTTGAAGCTGCAAAGATAAGGAAAAGTGATTTTAGATTTCGGATTTTAGATTTTAGATTTTACTTGAATAAATAGGAAGTGATTTGTTTTACTTTTTTTAATCAAAAGTCGTCAATATATAGTTTTATAATCTAAAATCCGAAGTCTAAATTCTAAAATCTTTCTTCTATATTTGGCGTCCTTAAAAAAACGAGAAATTATGAGCGCAATGTGGTACGAATGCAAAGTAAAATACAGAAAAACGGATGAAATTGGAAACCAAAAAGTTACTACCGAACCTTATTTGGTAGATGCTTTGTCCTATACCGAAGCCGAGTCCAGAATAAACGAAGAAATGAAGGCTTACATTAGTGAAGAATTCAAGATCACGAACATAAAAGTGGCGAATTATGCCGAAATTCACCCATTCGAAAATGCCGATCGTTGGTTTAAATCCAAGGTTTCCTTGATGGCGTATGACGAAGAAAGCGGCAAGGAACGCAAGACGAACATGTACGTTTTATTGCAGGCCAACGATGTCAAAGAAGCTTTTGACAACACGATTCAAGTGATGAAAGGCACGATGGGCGATTACACCATTCCTGCCATTTCCGAATCACCAATTATGGATGTTTTTCCTTATTTCTCTGGTGAAGAAGATGAATTGGAACAAATGGAAAAATTCAATGCGCTTAAAGCTTCCAAACCCGAAAAAGCTTCGGAATTAGAAGATACTATGGAGTTTGATGCCGAGGTTGTGGCGGAGAGTTATTGATTATAAATGGATTATAATAGATCCCTTTTTGTCATTTCGACGAAGGAGAAATCACATTACGAGAGCAACTTATGTGATTTCTCCCGTTGGTCGAAATGACACAGCAGCAACCAAATTATCCTTATCTTGATAATGTGCGAGCTGGGAATCAATCATAATTTGGAGAAAAAAGAATCTCTTCTTTATGGTTTGTTTTTGTCGAAACTCTAGTTTGTTTTAGACAACTGCCTTTTTCATCTTTGGCCTCACAGTTTATTGCAACTTCGTCAACAAGTTTGCCGTTTTTGTCCTTGGTGACAATTTTGGAGAGTTCATTGTTCGTGTAATAAAAATACTCGGTGTTGAAAGTGGTGAAATTATCCACTATTTTGTTGATGGTTCCATCCGGATTGTAATGATAAATGGTTTCGTTTTGTTTGTGTTGTTTTTGGGTGTAGCAACTGATGCGTTCGCGCTGGTTGGGTTTCCAGCGGGTTTTGCAGTAATACGGCTCTTTATTTGGATACCTTTCCACCACAAACCACAATTTCTTTTTGGTTTCCTGCAATAGATTGCCCGAAGCATCAACTGTTTTGGAGTATTTGATGCGGCCGTTCTGGGTAAAGACCATCTGTTTTTTCTGCAAAAGTTTTTTTTGGTTGTCCATCACCACATAAGTTTCTTCCGTAGCCGATTTTATTCCTTCGGGTAGCAGTCGCGTCTTGACGTACTTTTTTGTGGCACAGGATTGCAGTGTCAAGAGCAGGATAATAAAAAGTAAAGCTCTCATAATCATGACGTTTAGCGATGTACTAAGTTACGGATTTTAAGAGATTTAAAAGGGTGTTGTTTTACTGGAAGTCAGAGAGATAATAGAATTTCTTCAGTTAAGTTGAATGGCTATAAAGTGGGTATATTTTGCTTCGTTGAGGCTATTTATGATAATCCGCGTTGCAAACGCTACGATTTGACTACTAATTTAAAGTAGGTACTCGTCGCAGACGAGCACCAGTGGGTTTATTGTTCCTCGAAAAAATCTTCATCAAGTTGTTTGACTTCGTATGTTGCTTTTATTTGAATTCCAACGTTAAACTCGTGCATTAAATCAACTAGTTTATTACCATCAAGAAGAATAATTTTGTGATGAGCATTTTTTGCTTTTTCAATTGCGCCATTATCAAACAGTGATGTTGTTACAAAAACTCCTTTGTTTGTATCTCCACTCATTGCACCAATAAAATTTCTAATGTCTTTTTCTCTTACTTTATTTTCACTAAATCTTTTTGCTTGAATATATATTTTATCCAAACCTAATTTGTCTTCATTTATTATTCCGTCAATTCCACCATCACCAGATTTAGAAGTTTCAATGAATTCTCCGTAACCCATTTTTTTAAGTAAAATCAAAATTACTTTCTCAAAATAATATGGATCTATGGTTTTTAATTTTTCTAGTAAATCATTTTTTACTTCACTTTCAATTTGTGAAAAACCTTTGTCAATTAAATCCTGTGGGGAAGAGTTTACTATTTCTTTAATTTCTATTTTTCTATTATTGTTTTTTAGATTCTCCTCTGAATAAAAGTTTTCAATACCAGAATCTTCAACGACATTTTTTAAAGACAATTCAGATTTCTGTTTTAATCCCTTTTCTGTAATTTTTACATTTCCTCTTTCTGGATAAGAAATATAACCACCTTTCTTCAAATAAGATTTACCCCAAGCAATTCTGTTATTTATTAAATTCTCTCCAGATTTAGTTTTTTCAGTTAATTGCTCTTCAGATAAATTAGAAAAATATCTTTCTATAACCATTTTTTGCAATTCTCTTGTGTGAATGGTTTCTCCATTACTTAAGATTTCAAGTATTGGATTAAAAGTTTCGTGAAATTTGGGAATTTCTATATTCATTAATTATTATGGTTGTTTGGTTTTCTTTGCTTTATATCTATATCAAATATATAAAAGTATTCTTAAAAAAAAACACAAATTCGCAAATTATACAAAGCATTCTATGCTTAATAATTTGCGAATTTGCGGTTTAATAATTTTTAAGAAAAACTACTTATCGAATCGCCTTTACAAAACTTTCAATTTTTCCGCTTCCGTTTTCTTTCAAGTGCGTGATAAAAGCACTACCAATAATCGCTCCTTTGGCAAATTGTGTGGCTTGGTTGAAAGTTTCCTGATTGCTGATTCCGAAACCTACAATTTGAGGATTTTTCAGTTGCATGTCGGCGATGCGTTTGAAATAAGTTTCCTGTGTATTTCCAAAACCGGATTGTGAACCCGTAACACTCGCAGAACTCACCATATAAATAAATCCATCCGAAACGCTGTCGATAAAACGAATGCGTTCGTCCGAAGTTTGTGGCGTAATCAGGAAGATGTTTTTGAGTCCGTATTTGTCGAAAGTAGCTTTGTATTCGTCCGCATACACATCCACGGGAAGGTCGGGAATAATCAAGCCATCGATACCAATTTCGGCACATTTTTGGCAAAAAGCTTCCACGCCGTATTGCAACATTGGGTTGAAATAACCCATAATCACTAATGGAATCGATACCGTTTTACGAATGTCTTTCAGTTGGTCAAACAAAACTTGCGTGGTCATTCCGTTGTGCAAAGCTTGGGTCGAACTGGCTTGAATCGTTGGTCCATCAGCCAATGGATCGCTGAACGGCAACCCGATTTCGATCATGTCGATACCGCTTTTTTCCAAATCTTGGATGATTTGTACCGTGTCATTCAAATTGGGATATCCAGCCGAAAAATAGATGGAAAGTATTTTTTTGTCTTCTTGTAACTTTTGATTTATTCTGTTCATTGTATTTGTTTTTAAACCCAGGCAATTTCTTGAAATGTCGGGTTCAGTTGTTTCTTTTTAGTTTATGTTGCAGCACTGTAAGCCCAAGCTTTTTGGTTTGATTGCAAGTGTACTTCAACGCGTTTGTAATGCAATCCTTCGTAGAGATCCGCTTGATGAAGTTCTTTGGTTGTTATTTCGTATACAATTCCGTTGATGGTGTCTTCCGGTTGATGCGTTTCGACAATGATGGGGTAGCGCACTATTCCAAATTCTTCTTCGATTCGAATTTCTTTTAATGCATATCCAATCAGTGTTTCAGGTGTTCCTTTAAGAACGCGTCCAAAAAGATTTTCCTGAATATCATTGTGTTGCAAAGTACCGTAAGTGAATAATTTTATCAAAGTTTTCATTTTTAGCGTCTTTATTATAGTTTAAAATAATCTATATAAGTATTCAAATCTTTGTCGCCACGACCTGACAAATTGATTACGACAATATCCGTAGGTTTAAACTGTTTTTGGTCTAAAACGGCAAAAGCATGCGCACTTTCAATGGCGGGAATGATGCCTTCCATTTGTGACAGTTGCAAGCCAAATTGCATCGCCTGATCATCCGTAATCGAAATGAATTCGGCTCTTCCGGTAGCAAATAAATTCGCATGCATCGGACCAACACCGGGATAATCCAATCCGGCAGAAATGGAATACGGTTCCGTGATTTGACCGTCAAGCGATTGCATCAACAGGGTTTTGCTTCCGTGAATTACTCCAACTTTTCCCAAAATTGAAGTTGCGGCACTTTCGCCAGAATCAACGCCTAAACCTGCGGCTTCAACAGCGATGATATTTACGTTTTCATCATCCAAAAAATGGTAATAAGCACCGGCAGCATTGCTTCCGCCACCCACGCAAGCGATAACGTAATCGGGGTTTTCTTGGCCTTCTTTGTTCAATAATTGTTCCTTGATCTCCTTTGAAATCACGCTTTGGAAACGTGCCACCATATCAGGATAAGGATGCGGCCCAACTACGGAACCAATGATGTAATAGGTGTCAACTGGATTGTTAATCCAATCGCGAATGGCTTCGTTTGTGGCATCTTTGAGCGTACGTGAACCGGAAATTGCGGGACGAACTTCGGCACCCAACATTTTCATTCGGGCAACATTTGGCGCTTGACGCTCAATGTCAATTTCGCCCATATAAACGATGCATTCCAATCCCATCAAGGCACAAACCGTGGCAGTGGCAACTCCGTGTTGACCCGCACCGGTTTCGGCAATAATTCTGGTTTTGCCCAATCGTTTGGCAAGTAAAATTTGGCCAATCGTGTTATTGACTTTATGCGCGCCGGTATGACACAAATCTTCTCTTTTGAGGTAGATTTTTGTATTGTATTTTGCCGATAATCGTTCAGCAAAATAAAGCGGAGTAGGTCTTCCTACATAATCTTTTAAAAGCGCATCAAATTCTTTCTGGAATTCGGGTTCTGCTGTAATTTTCAGGTATTGTTGGCGTAATTCTTCTACATTTGGATATAACATTTCGGGGATGTAAGCACCTCCAAATTCTCCGTAATAGCCTTTTTCGTTAACGTTGTATGACATTTTTTTAGGTTTTGGGTTCTGGGTTTTAGGTTGTTGATTATATTACAACTAAAAACTTTCTACCATTATCTTTAATAATTTTATGTTTTTTAATCCGGGTTCTCTTTCAAATTTACTGTTTACATCGATGGCATAAACGGGTAAATTGGTTTTCAAAATTTCATTGACGGCCTCCATTTCCTCGATGCCAATTCCTCCACTCAAAAAGAAGGGTTTGGATGATGGATATTTTTCCAAAACTTTCCAATCGAAAGTGGTTCCGTTTCCTCCGGGCAATTTTCCTTTGGTGTCAAAAAGGAAATAATCGCAGACGGATTCGAAAGGTTTTAGAACCTGAAAGTCAAAGGTATCCAAAATTGAAAAAACTTTGATGACTTCCATCTCTTTTGGGATCTTTTTTTTCAAAGTTTCGCAAAATTCCACCGATTCTTCTCCGTGAAGTTGAACGGCTTGCAAATCGTGTTTTTCTATTTTTTTCAGAATTTCCTCCAAAGTGGCATTGACAAAAACGCCCACTTTTTTGATTGATTTTGGCAATTCAGGAATAACTCCATCAAAATAGCGTGCCGATTTTTCCCAAAATATAAAGCCCATATAATCGGGTAGGAGCGCACCTACTTCGAGTATGTTTTCGGGATATTTCATTCCGCAGATTTTGAGTTTCATAAAGATTCTATTTTAAACCCGACAGGTTTTTGAAGCCTGTCGGGTTTGGTATGTTATTTTAATTTTGAAATAAATTCGGTTGCCGCTTGACCGGCATTGTCGGTTTTCATGAAGTTTTCTCCGATTAAAAATCCTTTGTAACCGTATGGTTTTAATTCGTTGATGGCTTCGATGGAGGAAATGCCACTTTCGGAAACTTTCACAAAATCGTTTGGAATTTGGTTTGCCAATTCTTTGCTGAAATCCAAGCTCACTTCAAAAGTTTTCAGGTTTCTGTTGTTCACGCCAATCATGTCCAAAGTGGGCATTATCGACTTTTGCAATTCTTCCAGATTGTGGACTTCCAACAATATTTCCAATCCCAAATCTTTGGCAAACTCAGACAATGATTTGATTTCTTCACGAGTTAAAACGGCCGCAATCAACAGAATTAAATCGGCTCCGTGTGCTTTGGCTTCCAATATTTGGTATTCGTCCACAATGAATTCTTTTCGCAATAATGGAATGTTTACCGAAGCTCTGGCCAACAGTAAATCGTCCAATGAACCGCCAAAATATTTTCCGTCGGTCAACACCGAGATGCCACAAGCACCGGCACTTTCGTATCCTTTTACCACTTCTTCGACCGTGAAACCATAATTGATTTCGGCTTTGGAAGGCGAACGGCGTTTGTGTTCGGCGATGATTCCGGAGTTGCTGTTTCTTAAATTGTCGCTTAAAGAAATCGTCTTTTTATCAAATAAAACAGATGCTTCCAATTGTGAAACGGGAATGATGGATTTCTTGAGAATGACTTCCCTTTTTTTGTCAACTATGATTTTATCGAGTATGTTCATTTTTATTTACTTAATTCTTGTAATTTATTTAAAGCTACCAATGCTTTACCTGAAAGCAAACTTTCTTTTGCCAACTCGAAACTTTCCAAAGGCGAACTTCCGTTTACTGTTGCAATTGCCATTGCGGCATTGGCACAAACCACGTTATTTTGGGCTTCGGTTCCTTTGCCGGAAATGATATTGATAAACATTTCTGCCGATTCTTCGATGGTTTTTCCGCCTTCGATTTCGCTTTGCAACAATTGTTTGACTCCAAAATCTTCCGGTTTCAGCACAGCTTCCATTTGGCCCGTGATGGTTTTGGTTGGTCCCGTCAAAGATATTTCATCATAACCGTCCAATGCATGTAGAATGGTAAAATTGATGTCGGTATTTTGATACAAATAAGCATACATTCTGGCCAGTTCCAGGTTGTAAACGCCTACCAATTGGTTTTTGGGAAACGATGGATTGATCATTGGTCCCAACATGTTAAAAAAGGTTCTTGCTCCCAATTCTTTTCGAATGGGTCCCACATTTTTCATTGCCGGATGGAACAAAGGCGCGTGCAAAACACATATGCCGGCCTGATCGATACATTTTTCTAAAAAATCATTGTCGTTGCTGAATTTTACGCCCATTTTTTCCATTACATTGCTCGAACCCGAAATGGAGGAAACACCATAATTACCGTGTTTTGCCACTTTGATTCCCGCTCCTGCCGAAACAAATGAGGCCAATGTGGATATGTTGAATGTGTCTTTTCCGTCGCCTCCCGTTCCGCATAAATCGATGGTGTTGTAGGCAGCTAAATCTACCTGGATGCACAATTCCAACAAAGCTTCGCGAAAACCCGAAAGTTCATCAATGCTGATGCTTCTCATCATGTAAACGGTAAGAAAAGAAGCGATTTGGCTAGGATTGTAACTTCCGTTGGAGATATTGACCAATACATTTTTGGCTTCTTCTTTCGAAAGCATTTCGTGGTTGATAAGCCTGTTTAAAATGGTTTTCATTTATATTTTCTTTTTATTTTCAGACATGTATTTTAAATAATCCACAATTTGTTGGGATTGTTGTTTCGTGATTCCTAGTGTCGGCATTTTTACCTTGTTTCTAAAAGAAGCTGGATTCACGATATAATCGACCAGTTCTTTTTCTTTCCAATACTCGGTGACACTTTTCGGATAATTTAATTCCGGTCCCATAGTTCCACCAATTCCGTTGATGGAATGGCAGGTTAGGCAATGGTTTTTGAATAAAACATATCCCGATTCTAATTTTCTGTTTTTTAGCGGAAACAATTCCAATGTTGATTTGTCCAGCGGATCCAGATAGATTTTTACCAAATTATAAGGCCATTTATATCGACTGTCTTTCTCTGAAACCGAAGGAAAAACGATATAAAATGGTTCGGCATTCATTTCATTTCCATCCTTGATAATTGGTTCCCATTTTTTGCCTTTTGGAGCCTCAACATCTTCGAATGCGAGATAAGGATTTGCTTTTAAAAACAATTCCAATGGCATTTCCGGTTTATAACCATCGATACATTCGAATACGATTTTGGTGTTTTTTGGGTCAATTTTGGTTAAATCAATTTCATTTTTGATCAAAAGCGATGCGTTTACGGCATTGTATTTCTTTGCTTTATGATAAACAGGATCATTTGTGATTGATACAACAGTGTCTTTCCCCAGTTTGTTTTTTGCCTGCAATTCCAATAAGTCCAATTTAATTTCGGTCTGGGCAAAGGTTTTTGCTTCTACTTTTTGCTCCTTCTTTTGATTGCAAGAAAGGAAGCTAAAAATAAAAAGACAAGAGATAAGATGGATTTTGATTATTTTCATTTTTTTTAACCACAAAGGGCACTGAGAAGGCACAGAGTTCACTAAACTTTTTGATTGTGTGTACTGATTACTAAAAACTGAACACTGAGTACTAATTTTTAAGCCAGTTTTCCAAAATCTTCTTTCCGTTTGGCGTCAACACGCTTTCAGGATGAAATTGTACGCCTCGAACATCAAATGTTTTGTGGCGCAACGACATCACTTGTCCGTTTTCATCGAATGAAGTGGCTTCCAAAACATCGGGTAAATTGACGTCCACAACCCAAGAATGGTAGCGTCCCACTTCGAATTCGTTTCCTAAACCTTCAAATAGAAGTTCGTCGTCAACGGATGTTCTTACCATTGAGGAAACGCCGTGATACACTTTGTCCAAATTGGAAAGTGTTCCTCCAAAAACTTCCCCGATGGCTTGCTGACCCAAGCAAACGCCAAGAATGCTTTTGGTTGGGGCATATTTTGCAATCACTGCTTTCAATAAACCTGCTTCATCCGGAATTCCTGGTCCCGGAGAAAGCAATATTTTGTCGAAACTTGAGATTTCGTCAATATCAAATTCATCGTTTCGGTAAACGGTAACTTCGCAATCCAAATCTTCCAGATAATGCACCAAGTTGTACGTGAAGCTGTCGTAATTGTCTATGACTAGTATTTTTTTCATTTTTCCTCCCCCAACCCCTCCAAAGGAGGGGAGAACCTATTGGGGTAAATAGGGTTTTTAATTATTATTTAAAATTTTTAGCAGTTGAAACTGAACACTAAAAACTGTCTCTCGACTGCGCTCGAGATGACAACTGATTACTTTTTTTAAATTGTTTCTGCCAAGTCCAACGCTTTATTCAGCGCCAATAATTTATTGTACACTTCCTGCATTTCGCTTTCTTCGCTTGAATCGGCAACAATTCCGGCTCCGGCTTGAGAATGTAATTGATGGTTTTTGCTCAGAAATGTTCGGATCATGATGGCGTGATTGAAGTTGCCTTCAAAATCCATAAAACCAATGGCACCTCCGTAGAAATTGCGATTTGTTTTTTCGTAATCTTCGATTAATTGCATTGCCCTGTGTTTCGGCGCTCCGCTTAGAGTTCCAGCCGGAAAAGTGTCGGCAACGACTTGCATTGTTGTTGCTTTTTCGTGTAAATGCCCCGTCACTTTGGAAACCAAATGAATGACGTGGGAGAAAAATTGTACTTCCCGGTATTTTTCCACTTGCACAGCGTGTCCGTGACGACTCAAGTCATTTCGAGCCAAGTCGACCAACATCACGTGTTCGCTGTTTTCTTTTTTGTCTTCGGATAAGTTCTTGGCCAAAACGGCATCTTTTTCGTCGTCGCCAGTTCGTCTGAACGTTCCAGCGATGGGATGAATTTCGGCTTTGCGGTTTTTGACGATAATTTGGGCTTCGGGTGAAGAACCAAATATCTTGAAATCGCCATAATCAAAAAAGAATAGGTAAGGAGAGGGGTTGATGCTTCTCAAAGCCCTGTAAACATTGAATTCGTCACCTTTAAATTTTTGAGAAAATCTTCGAGACAATACTAATTGAAACACATCGCCTCTATGACAATGTTTTTTTGCCAAGGCCACATTGTGTTTGAATTCTTCGTCGGTCAGGTTGGATTTTCCTTCTCCGTCTTTAGAAAATTTATAAGAAGCTATGTTTCGGGATTGCAACAATTGTTCGATTTCCGAAATGTTGTTTTTTCCATCTACGCTGTGGCAGAAAATATAGGCTTCGTTTTTGAAATGGTTGATGGCAATGATGTTTTGGTAAACCGCATAATAGATATCAGGAATGGTGGTTTCTTCGTCTTTTTTGGCTATGCTTACTTTTTCGAAATAACGAACGGCATCATAAGAAATGTAACCAAATAATCCGTTGTTGATGAATTTGAAATCATTTTTCTCGGATTGGAACTGCCCTGAGAATTCTTGGATTATTTGAGGGATGTCAGTTGTGTCTTCTATTGGAATGATTTCCGTGCTTTCGTCGGGAAAGGTTTTATAGATGGTTTCGTTTTCGATTTTTATGGAAGCAATCGGGTTGCAACAGATGTAGGAAAAACTGTTGTCGTTGCCGTGGTAGTCGCTACTTTCCAAAAGGAGGCTGTTTGGATATTTGTCGCGAATTTTAAAATACACGCTTACCGGAGTAATCGTGTCGGCAAGAATTTGCTTGTAATTGGTTTGTAATTTAAATGTCTTCATATTTTTAATTTCTTTTCGAGCTGGGAATAAAAAAAAGGCTTGTCGTGATGACAAGCCTTTTATATTTATAGTTTATACTACAGGTGCTTTGTTCACGACGATTGACGTAAATTGTTCCACCACCAAGTATTTTTTAAAATCGTTTTCATTCCACAAATATATAAATCCTATTTGATTATTCAAATAGAATAAATGAAAAACACTTTTTTTTATGATTTTGTTAAAAAAACAAAACCCCAACAACTTCTTGTCAGGGTTTGTAAAAATTTATTTTTGTTGAAATTAGAATTTCAAAGCTACTTTCAATTCAAATTCGTCATAGATAGCTTTGTCTCCAATGCTTTCGAAGAATGATTTAGAGTTGTATTTGATATCATATTTAGTACGGTCCACGTTGAAAGCCGTAGTAGCAGTGTTTCCGTTTACTGTAATGTCAAAAGTAACTGGTTTAGTGATTCCTTTGATAGTTAAATCAGCAGTTACAGTGTAAACGTTGGCTGATTTAGCTCCGATTTTTTTGAAAACTAAAGTAGCTGTCGGGAATTTATCAGTTCCAAAGAAGTCGTCCGCTTTTAAGTGACCGTTTAATTTTCCTTGGTATTCTCCTGAAAGGTCAGTGGCTGTCAATGAAGTCATGTTTACAGTAAAACTTCCTCCTTTTAGTTTAGCTCCTTTAAAAACTAATGCTCCGTCTTTGAAATTTACTGTTCCATTGTGTTGACCCGTTACTTTTTTCCCTACCCATTCGATGGTGCTTGCGGCTGCGTCAATTTTTTTTGTTTGGGCCGATACTGTTGCTGTAGTCAAAACTACTACTAATGCTAATGCGATTGATTTTAAATTTTTCATGTGTTAAATTTGTTTGTAAATAATTAATAATTAAAGTGTTATAAATAATTCTTCGTTTGATTTTCTAACTTTTTTCTGGTATTGGGTGGCGTCTTCTTCGTGTCTGTATCCCACGGTTGCTATTAAACTTGCATTTAATCCCAATTCGTTTAGTCCCAGTATTTCATTTACTTGGGCAGGAACAAAACCTTCCATGGGAGTCACGTCGATTTTCAATTCTGCTGCGGCATTTAGCAAGTTTCCAAGTGCCAAATATGTTTGTTTTGAATTCCAAATATTTTGGGCATCTTCTGATAATTCGTTGATTTTACCTTTCATGAAGCCTTGGTAACCTGATAACGCTTCTAAAGGGATTTCTCTCGTTTTGCTAATTTTGTCAAAAAAAGAATCTATTTCGGTGTCGTTAATTGTTGTTCTGTTGGCAAAAACGATAAGATGTGAAGCGTCAACAATTTGTGATTGTCCCCAAGCCGCTGGTTGGATTTTTGCTCTTAATTCAGGATTTTCGACTATAATAACTTTATAAGGTTGCAATCCATAAGAAGAAGAACTCAATCTGATGGCTTCTTTCAAGGTGTTTAAATCCTCCGTCGAGATTTTTTTGCTAGCATCAAATTTCTTTGTTGCATATCTCCAATTTTGATTTTCTAAAAAAGTACTCATGTTATGTTTGATGTTTAATTTATTGATTTCTGTATTTTTCCAACAATTGATTTAATAATATTATTTCGTCGGCATTTAAATTGTTTGAAAACGACTCCTCGTGTTCAGCTACTTTTGGATCTAGCTCTTTCAAGACGTCTAGCCCTTTTTGAGTAATGGAAACCTCTATTTTGCGTCTGTTTTCAGGGCAAACTTCTCGAGTTACCAGTTCTTTCAACAACAATTTGTCCACTAATCTTGTGGTGTTGCTGGTTTTGGCCAACATACGTTCTTGAATTACGCACATATTTGCAGGATTTCCCTTTTGACCTCTTAGTATGCGAAGCACATTATATTGTTCACCCGATATTTCATGAGGTTTCAATATTTCATTAAAACTTTCCGTGAGAACATTTTGTGTGTACAAAATATTCAGGATAATTTTTTTGGAAATATCCATCGGCACAGTTGATTTTAACACTTCTTCAATTTTCATATTTGTATATGTGTTATTTGTTGGTACAAATGTAGTATGTTTTTTATTTGTATGTACAAATGTTGCGTTAATGTTTTGTTAAAAATAATTTTGAGGTTGTGTTTTTTGGCCAAAATGAAGTTTGTTTTGGTGTTGTAAAAGCAGTAATTTGAATTCAATTTTTGCGAAAATCATATAAAAGCAGCCTGATTTGAAGGAATGGCAGGGTATGTGAATTAGCATAAAATCTGAATATAAAATAATATAAAGGTATTGTTGTTGTTGTTTAAAGGTATTTTTTACGATTTATTTGAATAATTAATAATTTAGCCTGTTTTACGGTTACACGAAAACGATTTCTTTAAAATATTATCCAATTAACAAATCTGTTGATTATTGTTTCTTAAAAACATTGTATTTTTACCAAAAACAATACCATGAATTTAACACAAGAAGATTGGGTTTCTCAATTTGAAGCCGACGAAAATTCAGTATTACTGGATGTAAGAACCGAAGCCGAGTGCAATGAAGGAATAATTCCTAATTCCATAAACATTGACATATACGAAGGACAAGCTTTTATCGAGAAGTTGGAAGCCTTGGACAAATCAAAAAATTATTATGTGTATTGTCGCTCTGGAGCCAGAAGTGCAAAAGCATGTGAAGTCATGAATGAATTGGGTTTTGAGAACACCTACAATTTGTTGGGAGGATTTTTGCAATGGGAAGGAGAGATTGTTTCCCCTTAAATTTAGAAGAGGCAAAGCTTCTTTTTTAATCACGTTTTAAATTAAAACATAATACAATTATAATGAATACAATACCTCAAGAATTTCAAATTAGCTCATTACTTATTCAAGATACTTATTTGGTTGATGGCGAATTAAAAAAATGGACAGGTGAAACAACACCGGTTTATTCCACTATTTCCTCCACAGAAAATTATGAGCCTACTTTATTGGGATCAATTCCTTTTATGGGAGAAACCGACGCATTGAAAGCCTTGGAAGCTGCTTCAGCAGCCTATAATAATGGACAAGGGTTGTGGCCCACCATGAAGGTGGTGGATCGCATCAAGTGTATGGAGAATTTCGTTACACAAATGAAAACGACCCGAAACGAAGTGGTTAAATTTTTGATGTGGGAAATCGGAAAATCATTGGGCGATTCTGAAAAAGAATTCGATAGAACGGTAGAATATATTTATGATACCATTGAGCATTACAAACAATTGGATAGAAACAGTGCCCATTTTACCAAAAGTCAAGGCGTCAATGCAATGATACGTCGTGGACCACTTGGGGTTGTTTTGTGCCTTGGGCCTTACAATTATCCATTGAATGAAACTTTTTCCTTGCTTATTCCAGCATTGATTATGGGAAATACCGTGATTTTTAAACCGGCAAAACACGGTGTTTTATTAATTTCCCCTTTATTGGAAGCTTTTAGAAGCAGTTTTCCAAAAGGAGTTATCAACGTAATTTACGGAAGAGGTCGTGAAGTGGCTTCACCAATTATGAAATCAGGAAAAGTTGACATTTTGGCCTTGATTGGCAACAGTAAATCAGCGATTGCTTTGCAAGACCAACATCCAAATAAAAACAGATTGCGCTTAATTTTAGGTTTGGAAGCCAAAAATCCAGCCATCATATTACCGGATGCCGATTTAGATTTGGCCATCCAAGAATGCATCGCGGGAACTTTGTCCTTTAACGGACAGCGTTGCACGGCTTTGAAAATCTTATACGTGCATGAATCAGTGGCTGCTGAATTCAACAAACGATTTGCTGCTAAAGTTGATGCGCTTGTTTTTGGAAATCCTTGGGACAAATCGGTCGTGCTCACGCCATTGCCAGAGAAAGAAAAGCCTGCTTACATTCAGGAATTGATTGACGATGCGACCAGCAAAGGAGCCAAAGTGATTAACGCAAAAGGAGGAGAACATTCGGACAACTATATATTTCCGGCGGTTTTGTTTCCAATAAATAAAGAAATGAGGGTGTATCACGAAGAGCAATTTGGTCCTGTTGTGCCCATTTTGACTTTCAAGGATATTCAAGAACCTTTGAATGATATGGCCGAGTCTAACTATGGACAACAAGTAAGTTTATTCGGGAAAGACATTAAAACTATTGCTCCGTTAATAGATACTTTGGTCAACCTGGTTTGCCGGGTGAATTTGAATAGCTCTTGTCAAAGAGGGCCGGATTTGTATCCTTTCACGGGGCGAAAAGATTCGGCCGTGGGAACTTTGAGTATTTTTGATGCGCTTCGTTCTTTCTCCATTAGAACATTTGTAGCTTCAAAAGACAATGAGTACAACAATGCCATTTTGCAGGAATTGTTGAATAGCAAAGAATCAAATTTCATCAATACGGATTATATTTTGTAATTGAAATTTCTTGAAAACAGATACTGGTTTTCAATAGTATTGATTTTTATCAAACCATAAAAAGAGGACAACCAAAACTGGAAGTCCTCTTTTTTGTTTTTGCTTCACATTCTGGAACAACAAAACATCATAATACCCATGAGGAGATGTAAATTATTTATTTTTTTAAATAATGAAGGCAAAAAGGGACTTCGGAAATTGTTAAAAAAAGATTTGATGGTTGTGACTATTAAAAAGGCTTGGCAGCGAATTCAACGAGTTTGTCAATAATGGCAACAATTTAACCCTACTTTGAAAGTAGGAGCAAACCATGTCTTTTCGTTTTTACACGAAATTGTTGAATTAATTTGAATTTCCATCAAATTTGTGATAAAAATCATAATTATTTCAAAAAAACTATAGTAACTTTACTAAGCTAAACTTAAATATTAGTCTTATGAAAAAGAATAGTTCATTAATAGTTGTTATGGTTTTAATGTTTTTTGCCAGTCACCAAATCACTGCCCAAGAAAATAATAATTGGATAGCCCCAGCGCATTCAGACAGCGTAAAAAATCCATTTGTTGGTAATGCACGTGCAACTGCTGAAGGAAAGGAAATTTACAATCAAATGTGTGTTTTATGTCACGGTTTAAAAGGTAAAGGAAATGGTCAAGCTGGACTGAGCTTAGTGAAAAAACCCGCCAATTTTCTGGCGCTAAAAGTCATAAACCAAACTGATGGCAATATTTTTTGGAAGATAACAAACGGAAAAGCTCCAATGGCATCCTATGAAGAGTTGTTGACGGATGATCAACGTTGGAAATTAGTAAATTATATTAGAGAACTAGAAATAAATAAAATAAAAAAATAAAGCAAAGCCATCAGGTTTTGGAAAGCAAGAAACCCTAAAACTTTAATCAAAAGGTTTTAGGGTTTTATGTTTATAACAAAAAAATCGCTTCCAAGTTTTATTTTGAAAGCGATTTTAAAAGTGATTTAAGAAAAGTTTTAGCTGTTTCCTTTTTGATAATCAGCTAAAAATGTAGCCAATCCTATATCTGTAAGAGGATGTTTCAATAAACCTTCTATAGCGCTCAAAGGACCTGTGATGACATCGGCGCCTATTTTTGCACAATTTATGATGTGCATCACGTGACGCACTGAAGCAGCCAAAATCTGTGTTTCGTAACCATAATTGTCATAAATCAATCTGATTTCTTCAATCAAAGCCATTCCATCCGTGGAAATATCATCTAGTCTTCCGATGAAAGGCGAAACATAAGTAGCTCCGGCTTTTGCGGCCAAAAGCGCTTGACCTGCCGAAAATACCAAAGTACAATTGGTTCTTATTCCTTTATCCGAAAAGTATTTTATGGCTTTTATTCCTTCTTTGATCATTGGAATTTTTACCACGATTTGCGGATGCAAAGCGGCTAATTTTTCCCCTTCGGCAATCATTCCTGCCAAGTCTGTCGAAATTACTTCGGCACTTACGTCACCGTCTACCAAATCACATATTTTTACGTAATGTGCTATAATATTTTCCGCACCCGTGATTCCTTCCTTTGCCATAAGCGATGGATTGGTGGTTACGCCGTCCAGGATTCCTAGGTCATTGGCTTCTTTTATGTCTTTTAAATTAGCTGTGTCAATAAAAAATTTCATGTTTTATTTATTTAATGTTTATTTACTTTTTTTACTATATTTCAGGATTTCTTCACAAACATTTTCGCTTGTAAATCCAAATTTTTGATCCAAAACACTTGCCGGCGCCGAATAACCAAAATGATCCAAACCAATCACTTTTCCGCTATCGCCAATCAATCCTTCCAAGTTTACTGGAAGTCCGGCAGTTAGACCGAAAACCAATTTCCCTTTAGGAATAATGCTTTCTTGGTACTCTTTTGATTGTTGTTTGAACAATCCTTCAGAGATGATGGAAGCCACGTTTACTTTTAGGTTGTTTTCTTTTTCCAAAATCACGGCAGCATCCAAAAGTGTCGAAACTTCGGAACCATTTGCAAATAAAGTAATGTCGGCATTTGGAGTCGATTTTACTAAATAACCACCTTTTTTGGCGGCTGTTGCGTCTTGGTATCTTGAAGTTCCGGTTGCAGGAATGTCCTTGATGTTTTGTCTCGAAAGAATCAAGGCAGTTGGAGTAGTGGTGTTTTTCAACGCCATATCCCAAGCTACTGAAGTTTCGATGGCATCGGCAGGACGAAGTGCCAATAAACTTTGATGTCCTTTGTGGTTTTTGATTTTTTCCATCAAACGCATTTGGGCTTCTTGCTCAATCGGTTGGTGGGTTGGTCCGTCTTCGCCCACTCTAAATGAATCGTGAGTCAATACATATTTTACAGGCAATTCTTGAATGGCAGCCAAACGAATTGCTGGTTTCATATAATCTGAAAAAACGAAGAAAGTGGCCACTACTGGAACTACACCTCCGTGAAGGGCGATTCCGTTTGCGATGGCCGTCATTGTCAATTCGGCAACGCCGGCTTGCAAGAAGGCTCCGCTGAAATCATTTTTTTGCAAAACGGAAGATTTTTTCAAGAAACCATCCGTTTTGTCACTGTTTGATAAATCTGCCGAAGAAACGATTACGTTTTCCAGATTTTCTGCCAAATAACCCAAAACTGCCGAAGAAGCTTCTCTTGTGGCGACATTAGCTTTTTGAACCACTTGGCTTAAATCCAAGTCAGGAAGTACGCCAGACAAGAAGGAATCCATTTTTTGGGCTAAAGCTGGATTTTCTTTTTTCCAAGTGGCGATATGATTTTTTTTCTTTGCAGCAGCTTCTGTTTTGTGAGTCAATACTGTTGCATAATGTGCTTGAACTTCTTCGAAAATATCAAAAGAACTTTCTGGATTGGCACCCAAATTTATCAAGGTTTTGTTGAAATCAGCTTTGGTGTCGCCAATTGGTTTTCCGTGCAATTCACATTCGCCTTCATACATTTCGCCATTGGCCAAAACACAACCTTTGCCCATAATGGTTTTTCCGATAATCAAGGTAGGTTTTTCTGTTTCTGCATTGGCATCATCTAATGCTTTTCGGATTTTTTCGTGGTCGTGTCCATCAATAGTGATGACTTTCCATCCCCAAGCTTCATATTTCGCTGCCGTGTTTTCAGAAGTAACCTCGTCTGTCATGGACGAAAGTTGTACATCATTGGAATCATAAAACATGATAAAATTGTTCAAGCCCAAATGTCCTGCAATTCTACCAACTCCTTGCGAGATTTCCTCTTGAACACCTCCATCGGTTATGAAACCGTATATTTTATGGGTGAAAAGACCAGTGAATCTAGCATCCAAAAACTTGGCGGCAATGGCTGCTCCAACTCCCATGGCGTGTCCTTGTCCCAATGGTCCAGAAGTATTTTCAATTCCTCTAAGAACATCGACTTCAGGGTGTCCCGGAGTGATGGAACCCCATTGCCTGAAATTTTGTAAATCTTCTTTTTTGTAATTTCCCAACAAATTGTATTGGGCGTACATCAAGGCAGACAAGTGACCGGCATCCATAAAGAAACGATCCCTGAAAGGCCAATCCATTTCTGTTGGGTCAAAGTTTAAATATTCCGTATAAAGAATGTGCATAAAATCAGCACCTCCCATGGCGCCTCCAGGATGTCCAGAATTTGCTTTTTCTACCATCGAAATGGCCAAAGCCCTGATGTTGTCTGCGGCTAAATTGTCAATTTTTTTATTCATGTTTAAAGTGTAAAAATTAATTATGCTATTAAATTGTAATATATGTTAGTATTGTTATTTATCAACGGATTTAAGTTTGGGTAAATTATGTGATTTTTTATGACTACGCGTTTAAATTAGATATTTGTTTTCTAAACGCTAGTTTATTTGTGATTTGAAAAAAAAGACAAATAATAAGTGTAAAAAATACATTTACAAATGTAGAGATTTTTTTCAAAACAAATACTTTTATTTTTAATTTGTTATGATAGAAATGAATAGGGCAGCATTTTACAAAGAATTGCGCATAATTAAGGCGCATTTATTTTCTATTTGTTCTTTTTTTCCACCTAAAATCATTTGGGCCAGAATTTCTCCCATTGCTTTAAAATCAGTTGAAATCGTGGTAATTCCGTTTTCTACCACTTTTTTTAATGGGGTTTCGTTATAAGAAATGATGCCAAAATCACTGCCTAGTTTTAGGTTTTGGTACTTCGCTTGTTCAATCACTTGGACTAAATCCCGATCATTGGGAATAACATAGACTTCCCCTTTTTGTATTTCCCTGTTTTTGAACTCAGTGATGACTTCGTGGTCGAACGAGAATTCTTTGCAGAAATTTTCAAATCCAACTTTCATGCCCAATGGTTCCCTGAATCCAGGAAAAATCATTATTAATTTTTTGTATTTGCTTAATTTAGATTTTCCTTTAAATAAGTTCTCGGAGATGTCTTTTTTATGATTTTGATAAACTGCTGGAAAGGTTTTCAGTTCAGGATTTGTTTGATCTAAAATATAAACTTCATTTACTGGTAGGGTTTTTATAATTGACGCCGCTCCAACTAAATTGGCGGGCATAATAATATATTTGGTATAATTGCCATTGCTGTCATTGATTAGTTTTTGAAACACTTGGAGATTAAAATGATGAAAGAAAATATCCACTTGGACGCCTTTTCCAATGTTTTCCATAAAAGAATTATAGAGGTCTTCCTTGAAAATATTCAGCTCTTCAAAAAGTAAAAATATGCGTTGTTTTATTCGGACTTCCGTACTTTTTATATAGTATCCTTTTCCAAGAATAGCATAGATTATTCCTCTTTTTTTCAACTCTTCATAGGCTTGCAAAACAGTGTCCCGGGACAAAGAAAATTCCAAACAAATTTTATTGATGGAAGGTAATCGTTCGTCTTTTTTTAATTTTTCATGCTCAATGGCCTTCTCAATGGATAAAATTATCTGTTTGTATTTTGGAATTCCAATATTGTTTTCAATGGTGATTACTTTCATGAGTATCAAATTTTTGGCAAGATACAAAAAACTGGTAGGTACTGGTATGCTAATATTCCCTTTTTTTATATTTTTGGAAATAATAAACTAGTTTATTTTATCCCATGAAAAAAACAAAAAAATTATTCATCTTGCCATTGACACTTTTTTTGTCATTGATTTTTTCTTCGTGTACCAAAGCGCAAATCCCTGAGAAAGCGCCATCAATACCAACAAATTTTGTCTTTTCAAAAGGAGCTGACGTGGGTTGGTTGCCGCAAATGGAAGCTACGGGATATAAATTTTACGATGCTGACGGAACCCAAAAAGATTGTTTGCAACTGCTAAAAGACAGGGGAATGAATACCATTCGTCTTCGAGTTTGGGTAAATCCATCAAATGACAAGGCAAGTGGACATTGCAGCCCAGCCGAAACGGTGGAGATGGCTGTTCGTGCCCAAAAAATGGGAATGCGTATCATGATTGACTTTCACTACAGTGATACTTGGGCTGATCCCGGAAAACAAGCCAAACCGGCTGCTTGGGCAAATCATACTTTTCCAGAGTTGTTAAATGACGTTTACAAACATACTTATGATGTTTTGACCGCATTAAAATTGGCCGGAGTAACTCCAGAATGGGTGCAAGTGGGCAACGAAATTCCTGGTGGAATGTTGTGGCCGGAGGGAAGCACTTCGAATTGGACCCAATTGGCACAACTATTAAATAAAGGATATCAAGCTACAAAGGCCGTAACTCCTGCCATAAAAGTCATCGTGCATGTTGATGAAGGAAACAATAATGCCAAGTTCAGGTGGTTTTTTGACAATGCCAAAGCAAACAATGTCAAATATGACGTGATTGGACTTTCTTATTATCCGTATTGGATAAAAAGCGATTACATAACCACGATTGGTGATTTGGAAAACAATCTAAAAGATATGGCTTCAAGATACAACAAGGAAGTGATGGTAGTGGAAGTTGGCGGCGATTACACTTTGGTACAAAACACCAAAGACATGCTTGTGGCGGTTATTAAAGCGGTAAAAGCGGTGCCAAACAACAAAGGTCTTGGTGTCATTTATTGGGAACCGCAAGGTGAAAAAAGTTGGAGTGGTTACCAATTGAATGCTTGGCAATCCGATGGAAAACCTTCGCCGGCTTTGGATGCGTTTAAAAATTAATTGTAAAACAATACAATGACCGCAACATCCAAATAAGTAATGGAACAACATAATTTCAAAATGATGAATGATATTTTAATACATAAAACGACGGGCTTTTTTCAGGAATCTTTTGGCTCTAAACCTCAAAAAATAGTGCTTTCTCCTGGAAGAATAAACATTATTGGCGAACATGTCGATTACAACGATGGTTATGTTTTGCCGGCCGCAATCGACAAAATTATTTGTTTTGCATTCGAAAAGAACCATACCAATACTTCAAAAATTATTGCCATTGACCTTGATGATGCATTTGAAATCGATTTGAATGCCGAAATCCAGCTCACGGACAATGTTTGGACCAATTATCTTCGTGGCGTTATCAACCAATTGAAACTAAAAGGATTTGCATTCGAAGGTTTCAATTGTGTTTTTAGCAGCAATATTCCCGTAGGTTCCGGTTTGTCTTCATCGGCGGCCTTGGAGTGTGGATTTTTGTTTGGCATCAAGGAACTTTTCGACTTGAATATTAAACCGGTCGATATAGCCTTGATGGGACAAAGTGCCGAACATTGGGTGGGCATCAATTGTGGTATCATGGACCAGTTTTCGAGCGTGATGGGAAAAGAAGACAAAGTGATTAAAATTGATTGCCGAACATTGGAATATGAATACCATAATGCCAATTTCAGCGGATATTCCTTGATTTTGTTCGATTCGAACGTGAAACATTCCTTGATGACTTCGGCTTATAACGAAAGAAGACAGCAATGCGAGGAAGGAATCGCCACGATCATGAAAAATTATCCAAAAATTACCAGTTTTAGGGATTGCACCGAAAACCAAGTGATGAGTTTGAAAGACAAAATGAGCAAGGAAGTGTTCAAGCGAAGCCTTTTTGCGGTGAAAGAAATCAAACGCGTGATATTGGCCTGCGAAGCTTTGGATAATGGTGATATTGCTACTTTGGGTAAATTGATGTTCGAAACACATGAAGGTTTGTCGCAGGATTACGAAGTAAGTTGCGCCGAATTGGATATGATTGTGGATACGCTCAAAAAGGACGAAGCCGTGGTTGGTTCTCGAATGATGGGAGGCGGTTTTGGTGGTTGCACCATCAACCTAATCAAAAAAGGGAATGAAGACCGAATCAAAAAATCACTTTCTGCTCTTTACAAGGAAACTTTTGGAATAGAATTAAAAATTTATGATGTTAAAATATCAAATGGAACATCACTTTATACCGCTTAAAAAATGAAAAATTTTGATATCAACGAAGATCCGCACAGACGTTACAATCCGTTAATCAACGAATGGGTTTTGGTTTCACCCCATCGTGCCAAACGTCCGTGGCAAGGACAAAACGAGACCGTGGCTTCCAATGCTTTGCCGGAATATGACCCGACTTGTTATTTGTGTCCAGGAAATGTTCGTGCCAATGGAGAAAAAAATCCACCTTATGAAAACGCTTTTGTTTTCGAAAATGATTTTGCCGCTTTGAAACAGGAAGAAATTGCTTTTGAAGAGGATATAAAAGACACTTTTTTCAAGGCAAAACCCGAAAGAGGAATTTCAAGAGTGGTTTGCTTTTCGCCAAGACACGATTTGACTTTGCCACAAATGGAAGTTGCCGGAATTGAAAACATCGTGCATACTTGGCAAAAAGAATACACGGATTTAGGCAACGTGAATTACATCAATCACGTGCAAATTTTCGAAAATAAAGGAAGTGTGATGGGATGCAGCAATCCGCATCCACACGGGCAAATTTGGGCGCAATCGTCATTGCCAACAGAAGTGGAGAAAACTCAAACCAACCTGAAAGCTTATTATGACAAGCACAATAGAACGCTTTTGCAAGATTACGTGCAGCAAGAATTAAAATTGCAAGAACGTATTGTTGTCGAAAACGAGCATTTTGTGGCCTTGGTACCTTTTTGGGCGATTTGGCCATTCGAAACAATGATTGTCAGCAAAAGAAACGTGAACAAAATTACCGATTTCACGGAAGCCGAGGTGAGTGATTTTGCGTTGACATTAAAACAATTGACGACAAAATATGACAATGTTTTTGAAACTTCGTTCCCATATTCTTCAGGAATCCATCAATCGCCAACCGATGGGGAATCGCATCCGGAATGGCATTTTCACATGCATTTTTATCCGCCGTTGTTGCGTTCGGCTACCGTGAAAAAATTTATGGTGGGTTACGAAATGATGGGCGAATCCCAAAGAGACATCACGCCCGAAAAAAGTGCGGAAGTCTTGAGGGCGCAATCGGATGTTCATTACAAAAACAAGCTGTAAATGAAGATAGTAGTTATTTTAGCTAGTTTTTTTTCTGTATTTTCTATGGGGATTATTAAAGCCCAAGAAAAATCAAAAACTAACGATTGGGAAAATCCGGCAATATTTCAAATTAATAGAGAATCTGCTAGAGCAGCATTTTTACCTTATGCCGACGATGCGTCTGCCATTGCAGATGATTATACTCGGTCGCCTTGGTTTTTGACTTTGGATGGAAATTGGAAATTTAATTGGTCACCTACCCCCGATGAAAGACCAAAAGATTTTTTTAAAACAGATTTTAATACCACCAATTGGAAAGAAATTTCGGTGCCTTCCAACTGGGAGCTGCAAGGCTATGGAATTCCTATTTACACGAACATAACGTATCCTTTTGTTAAAAATCCGCCATTTATTGACCACGCCGATAATCCTGTGGGTTCCTATTTACGTACTTTCGAATTACCTCAGAATTGGAATGGGCGTCGCGTTTATCTCCATTTTGAAGCAGGAACTTCGGCGATGTACATTTGGATTAACGGAGAAAAAGTGGGCTATAGTGAAAATACAAAAAGTCCAACAGAATTTGATATTACCAAGTATGTAAAAGCTGGTAAAAACAGGGTTGCCGTTGAGGTGTATCGTTGGAGCGATGGTTCTTACTTGGAAGATCAGGATTTTTGGCGATTGTCAGGTATTGACAGAGCTGTTTATCTTTATAGCACCGAAAATGTGCGTATTGCCGATTTTTTTGCACGTCCTGATCTTGATGCTTTCTATAAAAACGGAAGTTTGTCGGTTGATGTTAAACTCAAAAACCTGAACACGGTTTCGAAAAACAACCAAACGATAGAAGCTAAATTAGTGGATGCTACCGGCAAAGAAATTTTTACGAAAACTTTAAAAATCAGTTTAGGAGCCAATGCTGACCAATCGGTTGCGTTTAAACAAAATGTTGCCGCACCTAAATTATGGAGTAATGAAACACCTTATTTATATATTTTATTGCTCAAACTAAAAGATGAAAACGGAAAGTTCATTGAAACGGTTTCTACTCCAATTGGTTTTAGAAAAGTAGAATTGAAAAACGGACAATTGTTGGTTAACGGAATCCGAATTATGGTTCACGGTGTCAATATTCACGAACACAATCCTAAAACTGGCCATTACCAAGATGTGGAAACGATGTTGAAAGACATCAAAACAATGAAGCAGCTGAACATCAATGCCGTACGCTGTAGTCATTATCCAAACAATTTGATGTGGGTAAAACTGTGCAACAAATATGGCTTGTTCCTTGTGGATGAAGCCAATATAGAATCCCACGGAATGGGAGCAGAATTACAAGGTGGGTTCGACAAAACGAAACATCCTGCTTATCTTCCGGAATGGGAAGCGGCTCATTTGGATCGAATTTATAGCTTGGTGGAGCGTGACAAAAACCAACCTTCAGTTATTTTATGGTCTTTGGGAAATGAATGTGGCAATGGCCCCGTTTTTCAAGAGGCTTATAAATGGATAAAAAAGAGGGATAATTCGCGTTTGGTTCAATTTGAGCAAGCAGGTGAAACAGAAAATACCGATGTGGTTTGCCCGATGTATCCCGGTATTAATTATATGAAGGATTATGCCAAACGCAAGGATGTAAAACGTCCGTTTATTATGTGTGAATACTCACACGCGATGGGAAACAGCAATGGTAATTTTCAAGAATATTGGGATATTATTCGCAGCAGTCCCAATATGCAAGGTGGGTTCATCTGGGATTGGGTAGATCAAGGATTTGAAATGACCGATGAAGTAGGCCGAAAATATTGGTCTTACGGAGGCGATATGGGAAGTCAAAATTATACCAATGATGAAAATTTCTGTCATAATGGATTGGTTTGGCCCGATCGCACGCCTCATCCAGGGGCTTTTGAAGTAAAAAAAGTGTATCAGGATATTTTATTTTCAGCTGTTGATTTAAGAAAAGGACTCATTCAGGTAGAAAATGGATTTGGCTATACCAATTTGGATAAATATCTTTTCAAATACGAAGTTTTAAAAAATGGATTGGTTGTTAAATCTGGCACTATTAATTTGAGCCTTGCTCCACAATCCAAAAAACAAGTTCAGCTTGAATTGCCAAAATTGTCTACTGAAAATGGTGTAGAATATTTACTGAATATTTTTGCTTATACCAAAGAGGGTAACGAAGTTTTGCCTCAAAATTTTGAAGTTGCCAGAGAACAATTTTCTATTGGAGAAAGTAACTATTTTGTAAAATCTAGCGATTCTGGTGCAAAACCTATAGTTGGTGAAACGAAAGATTTTATAACACTCACGGCAGCTGGCGTTGAAGTGTCAATCAGTAAAAGAACTGGTTTGATGCAACAATATAAAGCCAAGGGCGAAAGTTATTTTAATTTGATGCCGGTTCCTAATTTTTGGCGAGCACCAACTGATAATGATTTTGGAAACAACATGCACTTGATAAGTAATGTTTGGAGAACCGTGGGAAGATATAATACTTCTCTAATATCTATTGCCGTGAAAGAGGAATCAGGAAAGACAACCGTAGTGGCTAATCTTTACCTGAAAGATGTCGCTTCGACCTATACGATTAGTTATACCTTAGGTTCTGATGGAAGTTTGACTTTGTTGAATTCATTCAAAGCAGGAGAAATTGCTTTGTCTGAAATGCCTCGCTTAGGGATGCTGTTCAGCCTGAAAAAAGATTTGGACAATTTCAGTTATTACGGAAGAGGTCCGTGGGAAAATTATCAAGATAGGAATACCTCTTCACTGAAAGGAATTTATCATAGTAAGGTAGAGAGTCAATACGTTCCTTATTCGCGACCACAAGAAAACGGTTATAAGACAGATGTTCGCTGGTTGTCGCTTACAAATAAGCAGGGCAATGGAATTGAAATTGAAGGATTACAGCCCTTGGGAGTAAGCGTTTTAAATAATTATCCTGAAGATTTTGATCCAGGTTTGACCAAAAAATACCGACATACCAATGATATTACGCCGCGCAATGAAGTAGTGGTTTGCGTAGATTTAGCCCAAAGAGGCGTTGGTGGCGACAACAGTTGGGGAGCGCTGCCGCACGAATCTTATTTGCTGAAAGACAAAGAATATACTTATGGTTTTGTTATCAAGCCTAAATAAGGAATAAGTATATTTTATGTAAACCAGCCATAAATGGACATGTTTTTGGATTCTTTTTTTACGATTTAACTTGCAACAAAATAATAAATGTAAAAAACACATTTGTAAATGATGTAAATAAATATTTTTATTTTACATTTGGCTTTCATAATTCATAAAAAAAATAAAAAATAAAAACACATATCACATTTAATGTCGAGTCCTATAATGAAATTGCATAGTTTCACTTCATTTTTTTGTGTAACTAATAGAGGCTTAAATAATCGATAAAAACAAAACATAATTATTCATTTTATATTAATTCCTAAATAACCAAATTACCTATGGGCCAGAACCTTGCTTTTGCAGATTATGCAGTATTTATCATCTATTTTATAGTGGTATCCGTGTATGGATATATTATTTATCGAAAACGAGAAAAAAACGAACACGACGCTAAAGCCTATTTTTTGGCCGAGGGAACCCTAACTTGGTGGGCTATTGGCGCTTCATTGATTGCTTCCAATATTTCGGCTGAGCAATTTATAGGAATGAGTGGTGAAGGATTCTTTTTGGGAGTTGCCGTAGCGGCTTACGAATGGGTTGCTGCCATTACTTTGATTATTATTGCCATTTGGTTTATTCCTGTTTATTTGAAAAACAAGATTTACACGATGCCACAGTTTTTGAAAACAAGATACAATGAATCTACGGCTTTGATTATGGCTGTTTTTTGGTTGTTTTTATATGTTTTCGTGAACTTGACTTCTATTTTATATTTGGGAGCTGTTGCCATTAACGGTTTAGCTGGTGGTGAATACCTTCACGTTATTATGATTGGTTTGGCTGTTTTTGCGTTGCTAATTTCTCTTGGAGGAATGAAAGTGGTGGCTTATACAGACGTTATCCAGGTTGCGGTTTTAATTATTGGAGGTTTGGTTACCACTTATATCGCTTTGACAACTGTTGGACAATATTTTGGTGTTGGCCAGGATGCCATCGCCGGTTTCAAAGTATTGATGGAAAAAGCACCGGAACATTTCAAAATGATTATTCCAAGACCTACAGCAGATTCGTCGCAATTGGAGATTAACAAATACCTTACTTTCCCTGGAATGTTGTCTTATTTGGCAGGTATTTGGATCATCAATTTGAACTATTGGGGTTGTAACCAATACATTACCCAAAGAGCTTTGGGTGCTGATTTGCAAACGGCCAGAACCGGTATTTTGTTTGCAGGATTCTTGAAATTATTAATGCCTGTTATCGTAATGTTGCCAGGTATTGCAGCTTTTGTTTTATACGAAAATGGACATTTACCGCAATTGGTAGGAGGAAAAGACGGAGCTTATTCAGCTGTATTGACTTTCTTGCCAACAGGTTTAAAAGGATTGTCCGTGGCGGCATTGACCGCAGCCATTGTAGCTTCCTTGGCGGGAAAAGTAAACAGTATTTCGACAATTTATACGCTTGACGTACACAAAAAATACATTCAAAAAGGAGCTACCGACAGAGCTCAGGTAAACATCGGAAGATATGCCGTTTTTGCAGCGATGCTTCTTGCCGTTCTGTTTACTTGGAATGATTTACTTGGAATTGGTGGTGTAGGAGGATTTACTTATATCCAAAAATATACTGGTTTTATTAGTCCAGGTGTATTTGCCATGTTTATCCTTGGGATGTTCTGGAAAAGAACTACTGGAACAGCTGCAATTGTTGGTGTGATTGCCGGTTTTGTATTGTCGGTTTTCTTTAATGAATTTGCGCCAGCAATATTAGGAAACGAAACTTTATTGTACACGGCTTGGCCTAACGGAAAAGGTGGATTCGAAATACCATTCCATATTTGTATGGGATTGTCATTTTTCTTTACGATGTTGTTGATGATTGGAGTCAGTTTTGCTGGACCAAAAGTGAATCCAAAAGCATTCGAATTGGACACTGAAATGTTTAAAATCAAACCTCAAACCACAGTAATGATTGTAATCACCTTGTTGATCATTTTTGCTTTGTACGCCAAGTTCTGGTAAACGTGCGATTAATCAACATTGAATTTTGTGCCAAGTCAAACTGCTTTAAATAAATTTTACAGTTAAGGAGTTGGTATTCTATTGGATTCTGAAATCATGATTTATTAAAAAAGGAAGTCTCAAATTTTATGAGGCTTCCTTTTTTTATGGTTATCCCGTCCCAAAATAGAGAGGCAAAAGGCACCTTTATGGAAAAGTGCACAAATTACTTATAGTTTTTTTGTAATTATTTGAATACAATCGACTTGGACTTTATATTGCCTATTTAATGAAGTCTGAATGGAAAAAATAAATCGAATGCAGGGATTGATTCGTGTTTCAAATACTTGGTTGATGCAGGAAACACATAAATATCATCAGCAGCTTGTACAAGAATTCAAGAGTTAAATTGAATTACTTCTTGTGTAATAAATGTTGAATGGTGAATAGGCTGTTACAAATTCAACACAAAATTATTCAATAATTTTTCTTCATATTTATCTTTATCAAACCTATAAAGATAGGAACCTTTTCTGGAAGACATCATGTCTTTCTCGTCTAATTTTATAAGAATATCCAAAGAATTAATCTTGCTGATAAAATTTCTCTTGTCCAATTCTTTGCTTAAAATTGATTCGTATAATTTTTGTAATTGCAACATTGTGAATTTTTCGGGCAAAAGTTCAAATCCAATTGGTTTTATGGAAGTTCTGTATCGCAATCTTCTGATGGCATGTACAACCATTTTGTCGTGGTCAAAAATTAATTTAGGCACACTGGAAACGCTATACCATTTAGCTTGGTAATTCTGGATTAAATCTTCGTTGTGGTTTTCAATATTAATCAAGGCATAATACGCAACAGATATGGTTCTTTCAACCGGGTCACGATCCACTTCACTGAAAGCGTAAAGTTGTTCCATATATATATCCTGAAGACCAGTATAGCTATTTAATATTCTGATGGCAGCACTATTCAGTACTTCTTCTTTTTTAAGGAATCCTCCAATCAATGATAATTTGCCTTTTTCAGGCTCAAAATCCCTTTTTATTAAAAGTATTTTTAAACCTTCGTTGTCAAAACCAAAAATTATGCAATCTACAGCCAATAAAACTTTATCTGCAGTACTATAACTATTTAACATTCTAAATTAATTTATTTGGTGTAAATATAGGAACTTCCACAAGAGTTTCATAATTTATTAATGTAGTATTTACACTCATTATTATAATGCTTCACATTTGGTTATTATTGTACCCCGAAAAGACGATTTTGTTACAATTCAAGTAGTTAAATTTCGAAATTGGGAGTAGTAATCTTTTTATTTGTTCCACATTTTCCCCTTGATTTTATTTTGACAAATACTTTTTTTTTAATCCTCACTCTTTTTCCATTGTTAGATTCATAGAGCCAAAAATGAAAATCTCCTCTTTTTTTGTCAAAAGAGAAGCAGGCAACCTTCAATATTTAATTTAATCTGTCAGACATTTTTGATATTTTAATTAGGTTTTAGTCATTGGACTTTAAATTTTTATAATATTATTCTTTCATAAAATAAAATAAGTGTAATTTTAACATTTTAGTGTGTATTTTGTTTATTAATTTTTTAAAACATTGTAAATCAGAAGCTTGTAATTTACGAAAACGTTTTTTTACCAAATACAAGTGCTTAAAACACATTTTTTGAATGGTTTTTGGGTTTATGCGTTTTTTTTTATTGGGTTTTTTATCAAATTAATTTTTAATTGTGCTTTATTTTTAATTATATTTACAAATGTAAAATACACACTTATTAATTAACCAAAACAAAACAAGAATGAGAACAAACCATCGATTATTTCTTTACAGCAATTTTTTATTGCCAAAAAGAGAATGGCTATTGGCTTTAGTAGTTATGCTAATGGCTACATTTAGCGTATCAGCCCAGAACGAAAAAATTATCACGGGAGTAGTTGTTTCTGCAACAGATGCATTACCATTGCCAGGGGTAAACATTGTAGTCAAAGGAACTTCAAAAACGGCAAATACAGACTTTGAAGGAAAATTTTCAATCCAAGCCTCTCCTGATGCTGTTTTAGTTTTCTCTTACATAGGTTTTGCCAATCAACAAGTTACTGTGGCCAACCAAAATAATATTAAAGTAAGTTTAAAGGAAGATGTTAATAAACTAGACGAAGTAGTTGTAATTGGATACGGAACACAAAAGAAATCAGACCTTTCAGGAGCTGTAAGTGTCGTAAACATGGAATCAGCCAAAAAAGCAATATCCTATGATATTGCCAAAATGATTCAAGGCCAAGCAGCTGGTGTTACAGTACAGTCTTCTGGAGAACCAGGAGGTTTTGTAAACATCAAAATCAGGGGAAACAACTCTTTTGGTGGTGGCGCTCCTCTTTTTGTAATTGACGGAATGATTGTAGAAGATCCATTTGATTTTGCACCAGGTGACGTTGAGTCTATGCAAGTATTGAAAGATGCTTCATCCGCAGCCATTTATGGTGTTCGTGGTGCCAACGGGGTTGTAATTATTACTACCAAAAAAGGAAAATTAGGCAAACTTGACGTAAAATACAAATCGCTTGTTGGTTTTCAAAACGTGGCTAAAAAATGGGATGTAACTGATAGAGTGGGGTATCAAACCATTACGAGTGCTGCCGAAAAAAATGCCGGTTTAACAATTGCTCCGGGTAATGACCCAACAAGCAGCAGTTACATTACTAATGTAGATACTAATTGGCAAGATGAGGCGTATGAAACTGGAATTGTCAAAAATCATTCCTTGTCCTTTAATGGCGGTGCCGAAACCATGGCCTACAACATGAATTTGGACTATTTCAATAACACTAGTTATATCAAATCTCCTCAGGATTATGAAAGATTGTCCATGAACATGAATTTGAATGGTAAAAAAGGAATTTTCAAATACGGTGCAAAATTAGGATATACACAATCTGACAAAGAAAACTTCAATAGTTATGTGGGAGAAACTGCCATTGGGGCTTTAATTGGTGCAGTACCTACAATGCCGGTTTATGATGCCAATAGATTAGGAGGTTACGGTGGTACAACTAACTTGACACAAAGAGCCATATCTCTTAACGTTATTGGATTCAACAATTTAATCGAAAACAACGGACAAAGAAATCGTTTTATTGGCGATATCTGGGGAGAAATCGAAATTGTAAAAGGTTTGAAATATAAAATCGATGCCAGCTTTGACCGTTTGGATTATGAAAACAGAAAATACGTTCCTCAAAGTGATCTGGGATGGTATTATATTACAACCAAAGAAGAAGCCTCTTTAGACGTGTCAACTGGAAGCATAGACAAAACCATCTTCAACAACATTTTGACTTACTCATTGGATATCGACAAACATAAATTTGATGTTTTGGCTGGTTTGGTTCAAGAGCGCAGCGATTCTTACAATCACTGGTCAAGAGGCGTGGGCTATGATTATGGTGAAATTAGTATGTTGCAATATGCTGATGACACCAGTACAGGAGAAGGCAATTCGACCATAACTGGTAAATCATACATAAGCCGTATCAATTATTCATACGATGATCGTTATTTGTTGCAAGCTAATTTTAGACAAGACAAAACATCTCGTTTTAGCGAAATAAACAATGCTGCAAACAACTACTCATTCTCGGGTGCCTGGAAATTGAGCAACGAAAAATTCATTCATTTGCCAGGATGGGTAAGCAATGTAAAATTGAGAGCTAGTTATGGTAAATTAGGGAACAATACAATTGCACCATATTTCTTCGCCACAACCATCAACAGTTTTGCCGGATACGATTTCAACAATGCCTTGGCTCCAGGTACAACCGTAGTTGCTTCTTTAGACCCAAATGTGAAATGGGAGGATGTAAAAACAAGCGATGTCGCAGTTGAATTGGGATTGTTTGACAATGACTTGCAATTTACAGCGGAGTATTTTATAAAAAATTCCACTAATTTATTAGTTGATGTTCCATTACCATTTTCTACAGGTGCTTTCCCTGCAAGTATCAGAACAAATGCAGGAGCAATGAAAAACACTGGATTTGAATTTTCTACAACCTACAACAACAATAAAAACGAATTCAAGTACAGCATTTCTGCTAATTTAGGTACTTTGAAAAACGAAGTAAAACAAATTGGTCTTAACGGAAATCCAATCTACGGTGCAGCTTCAAAAACAGAAGTAGGAAGATCGATGGGTGAAATTTATGCTTATGTAACAGACGGAATTTTTCAAAATGCTGCCGAAATTGCTGCAGCTCCAACCCAAACCAATGCAGGAGTGGGAGATATTAGATTCAAAGACATCAACGGTGACGGCATGATTAGCGATTTGGACAGAACCTATCAAGGAAACACCATACCTAAATACAATTATGGTCTCAACTTTAGCGCTTCATACAAAAACTGGGATTTCTCAATGTTTTGGCAAGGTGCCGGAGGAAACAAAGTGTTCAACAGCATCTATCGCAACTTAATGTCAGGTCAATACGGTAATCACCATACTGATATGCTAAATTACTGGACACCTACCAACACTAATACTGACGTGCCTCGTCCAATCATTGGTGACCCTAATGGCAACGGAAGAGACTCTAATCGTTTTATTGAAAGCGGTAACTACTTAAAATTGCAAACTCTGGAAATTGGATATGAAATTCCAGTGCCAACAAATAGTGTTATCCAAAAAGCAAAAGTGTTTGTTAATGGACAAAACCTTTGGACTATTACCAAATACATCGGTACAGATCCAGATTTCAACAGCAACGACGGATTATTCTCCAGAGGATATGATGGAGGCTCATTTCCAAATCCTAGAACTGTTTCTTTAGGACTTGAAGTAAATTTTTAAAATTAGCAAACCATAAAAATCGAATCAAGATGAAATATAAAATATATAATTATTTAGCTGGTTTCTTTTCACTGGCTATCATAACAACAAGTTGTGTTAACGACGAAGATTTAGTTCAAGTTGACCCAAACAATGATGCTGTGGATTCCTTTTGGAAAACTGAACAAGACGCCATAGAAGGTGTAAACGCAGTCTATGGAAGTTTACTTACTGACGGGACTTATATGCGAAGCACTCCGTTATTGTTGGACTTAAAAGGAGATGATACACGTAGTAATAGTCCTTGGGGCGCTATGTACAATGTGGGTCGTTTTAATTCAAATGTATCCGATGCCGCCATTTATGGTTGGGCATACGAAACCTATTATCAAGGTATTTACCGTGCCAATCAAGTACTTGAAAACGTGCCGGACATTACATTTACTGATGCCGCACTAAAAAACAGAATCTTGGGAGAAGCTCGCTTTTTAAGAGGATTGTATTTGTTTCATGCAGTAAACATGTTTAAAAACGTACCGTTGCCTACACAAATCGCCGCTTTCTATCCACAAAAAACAGAAGCCGAAGGTTGGGCTCAAGTTATTGCAGATTTCAAAGCTGCAGCTGAATTGCTTCCTGTTTCCCACACTGACATTAATGATAAAGGACGCGCCACAAAAGGAGCAGCTCTAGGATATTTAGGAAAAGCATATTTGTTTACCAGAGATTTTCCAAATGCAAAAATTACATTCAAACAAGTAATCGATTTGGGAGTTTACTCTTTGGTGTCTAATTATCGTGACAACTTTACAGACACGAACGAAAACAATTCGGAATCATTATTCGAAGTGCAATTCAGCAGAAGTGCCGGTGGTGTTGACTTAGGTTGGGGTGGAGCTCCCGCTTCAGGTTGGGGAAAAACATCAGCAAGAGCCATCACTTATGGACCAAGAGCTTTTGGATGGACAGACGTGCAACCTACTTGGGCTTTGTTCAATGAATTCCAAGAAGAAAAAACGGTGGCAAATACAGTAGATCCACGTTTAGATGCCACGATGTTTTATAACAAACCCGGAGGAATGCAACTTTACGGAAAAGATTTCGCCACATTTTATGCAGGTAACGCAGGAGATTTGAATGATTTATTTTGCAGAAAATACCAAAATTCTGACGGAGCTTATGCTAATGAATTTGACTGGCGTTCAGGAATAAACGAGCGTTTGTTGCGTTATGCTGATGTATTGTTGATGTATGCAGAATGTTTAAACGAAACAGGAGATACACCGGGCGCTTACACTTACATTCAAAAAGTAAGAGACAGAGTTGGTTTGCCTAATTTAGCCACAGCAAAACCAGGTTTGACACAAGCTCAAATGAGAGAACAAATTGGACACGAAAGATTTTTGGAATTCCCATTGGAAGGACACCGTTTTGATGATATTCGCAGATGGGGATGGTTGCAAGATCCTGCAAAATTGGCATGGTTAAAATCAAGAGATGTTGAATTTAACTCTTATACAGCAGGAAGAGAATTCTTCCCAATCCCACAATTAGAAATGGACAACAATCCAGGCACAATTCAAAATAGTGGTTATTAATATAAAATTTGGTTGAATTAGTAATAGAATTAATTAGAATTGTTAGTATCATTTGGTAAGCGATAAAAGCTTACCTTATGATGCTATAACTTAAACACAACATGAAAAAAGCATTATTAATACTATCAGTTTATATATTTTGTGGCCAAAGTGTTTTTTCGCAAAAAGCGACTACGGTAGTTGCCGTAAAAAAAGACCAAAGTGCAACAATAATAAATAAAAACATCTACGGACATTTTGCCGAGCATTTAGGCCGCTCCATTTATGGTGGTTTTTTTGTGGGTGACACTTCAAAAATACCTAACACAAATGGGGTACGCAACGATATTATTGGAGCGCTTAAAGAATTGAAAATTCCAAATTTGAGATGGCCGGGTGGTTGTTTTGCGGACACATATCATTGGAAAGATGGTATTGGTCCAAAAGAAGAGCGACCAACAATTGTAAACCAATGGTGGGGAGGCGTTACCGAAGACAATAGTTTTGGAACGCACGATTTCTTAAACCTGTGTGAAGTATTGGGTACAGAACCTTATTTGGCCGGAAACATAGGCAGCGGAACAGTACAAGAATTGGCAGACTGGGTGCAATACGTAAATTTTGAAGGAAAAAGTCCAATGAGTGATTTACGTATTAAAAATGGTAGAAAAGAACCATGGAAAGTAAAAATTTGGGGCGTTGGAAACGAAGCTTGGGGTTGTGGCGGTAACATGACAGCCGATTACTATGCTGGCGAATACCGAAAATACGCTACCTTTATGTCTGATTGGACCAACACCGGAGGTTTGATGCGTGTGGCTTCTGGAGCAAATAGCGGTGATTATAACTGGACGGAAACCTTGATGAAAAATATCCCGGGAAATATGCTGGGTGGTGTGGCTTTGCATCATTATTCCGTAATTGATTGGAACAAAAAAGGAGATGGTGTCGATTTTACCGAAGACATTTATTTCAGGACCATGACAGAAGCATTAAAAATGGAGGAATTGGTCACAAAACATTCCGCCATTATGGACAAGTATGATCCAAATAAAAAAGTAGCCTTGGTAGTAGATGAATGGGGCGGTTGGTACGAAGTTGAAAAAGGCAGTAATCCTGGCTTTTTATACCAACAAAACACGATGAGAGATGCTGTCTTGGCAGGAACTACCTTAAATATTTTCAACAATCATGCAGATAGAGTTCGTATGGCCAATTTGGCCCAATGCGTCAATGTATTACAAGCGGTAATTCTTACCGATAAAACAAAAATGTTGTTGACACCAACTTATCACGTAATGAAAATGTATAACGTGCATCAAGATGCCACATTAATACCCCTTTCATTTGAGTCACCTTCATATACACTCAATGGCAAAAATTTACCTGCCATAAATATTTCGGCTTCAAAAGATGCTAAAGGTTTAACTCATATTTCATTAGTAAATATTGACTCCAAAAAAGAAAACAAGATCGAAATTGACATAAAAGAACTGGGTATTAAAAATGTTTCCGGAACCATAATCGCTTCAAAAACATTGCAAGACCACAATACATTTGATAATCCAACAAAAATTCAACCTGCCGTATTCAAAGGATTTGAAATTAAAAAAGGAAAATTAGAAATAACTATTCCTGCATTTTCTGTAGTGGTTCTAGAAGCCAAGTAAATAGATAAAAATGAAAAAAGCAACATTCTTTTCAGCTGTGGTTTTGATGGCGACAACTTTTCTGGTATCGGTTACCATTAGTAGTTGTTCCGGTGAAGATCCTTCTCCTACACCAACGCCGACGCCAACTCCAACGCCAACTCCAACGCCAACTCCGACATTTGCGGGGCCAACCTATCTGGATAATTATACATCCATCGCTGCTTGGGGTTCTAATTCGCAATGGAATTTGGCTAACGTACACGATCCATCCGTTGAAAAATGTGGCGATTATTATTATATGTACCAAACCGATGCTTCTTATGGAAACGCACACGATGGACACGGACATTTTCATTACAGAAGGTCTAAAGATCTTGTGAATTGGGAATATATGGGAGCATCAATGACTACGGCTCCAGCATGGGTAAAAGATTCCTTGAACAATAAAAGAGCCCGTATGGTTCCAGCTTTGCCAGCAATTGCAAACCCTAGATACGGTTATTGGGCGCCATATATCAAAAAAGTGGGCAGCAAATACCGAATGTATTATTGCATTGTGGTAGATGAACCAATTACGGGTACAGATTTTACTTATTCTTGGTCAGAAAGAGCTTTTATTGGATTGGCAGAATCTGATGATTTGGCCACCAATGTATGGGTAGACAAGGGAATGGTGGTTTGTTCAGAACCGGATGGATTAAAACCGTATTCTTTTACGGGAACCAGAAATTGGGAAAATGCTTATTTTAAATTCAATGCTATCGACCCTACTTTTACCGTTACGCCAGAAGGAGAACATTATTTAATTTATGGTTCTTGGCACTCAGGAATTGCAGCCTTGAAATTGAATCCTGCCACGGGAAAACCAGACCAATTAAAAACGTTGAGCGATTACGGAACGCGCATTGCATCTCGAAGCGCCACCAGTCGTTGGCAAGCTTCTGAAGGCCCAGAGATTATTTACAATCCAGATACCCAGTATTACTATCTTTTCTTGGCTTATGACGAATTATCGGTAGCTTACAACACTCGTGTTGCCCGTTCTAAAAGCATCACAGGACCATATCTAGGCATCAATGGAGCCAATATCACCAATGGAGCCGATGCTTGGCCAATGCTTACGCATCCTTATTCGTTTAATAGTCACACGGGATGGGTTGGATTTTCCCATTGTTCCGTATTTCAAAATCCAGATACCAAAGAATGGTTTTATGCTTCACAAGCCCGTTTACCAGAAAACGTACCGGGAATTAATGCTTCCAATGCTTTAATGATGGGACACGTTCGCGCCATTCAATGGACAGAAGATGGATGGCCGGTAGTCTCTCCCGAACGTTATGCAGCAGTGCCAAAAACAACTATTACCGAAGCTTCGTTCATAGGTTCATGGGAACAAATCACGATGAATTATCAGTACAAAACCATTCAAAAATCGGTTACCATATACTTGACGGCTGATAAAAAAGTAAGCGGTGGCGTTACAGGAACCTGGTCTTATGACAGTACCAATCAAACCCTTACCGTAAATGGCAACAAATGTAAAGTAAGTGATTCTTGGGATTGGGAAGCTTCGCCTAGAAAAGTTACTATAACCTATTCTGGATTCACCTCGAGCGGTCAACCAGTTTGGGCAAAAAAAATAAATTAATAAATTCTTTTTAATATTTGATTAGTTAGAAAAAAAATGCTCTTCCTGTTTGTCTATAGGAGGAGCATTTGGATAAAATAAATGTTCAAAAGGAACTATAAAGAATTTAAATAAAATGAAAAACATACTCATATTCGCGTCACTTTTTGTATTTGTTTCTTCTTGCAAAACCATGAAGCCAGATGAAATTTCGGCTTCCGCCAATGTTGGAAATGCAAGTCAAACCCTGCAAATCAACAATCCTATAATTAAAGACAAATACACGGGTGATCCAGCGGCTTTGGTTTATAAAGACAAAGTTTATCTCTACGCAGGTCACGATGAAGCGCCAAACGATTTCAATTTTTATAAAATGAATGAGTGGCTGGTCTATTCGTCCTCGGACATGGTAAATTGGCAAGAACATCCCGTACCGCTTAAAGTGACGGATTTCAGTTGGGCAAAATCCGATGCTTGGGCAGCTCAAGTCATTGAGCGTAACGGAAAATTTTATTGGTATCTTACCGTTTCGCACGGAACCATTGACGGAAAAGCCATTGGTGTTGCCGTTTCCGACAGTCCAATAGGACCATTTAAAGATGCACTTGGAAAAGCAATCATAACCAATGACATGACCAAGGAAACCAAAATCGATTGGGATGATATCGACCCAACCGTAATGATTGATGATGATGGACAAGCCTATTTATTTTGGGGTAACACCGTTTGCCATTACGCCAAACTAAAAGAAAATATGGTGGAGCTTGATGGTCCAATTCAAACTATTGACTTGCCTAATTTTACTGAAGCTCCTTGGATTCACAAACACAAGAATTGGTATTACCTATCGTATGCGTACCAATTTCCGGAAAAAATTGCCTATGCCATGAGCAAATCCATCAATGGACCATGGGAATTCAAAGGCATTTTGAATGAAATTGCAGGAAACTCAAACACCAATCATCAATCCATAATTGAATTCAAGGGAGTACCCTATTTTATTTATCACAATGGAAGCATTCAACCCAATGGAGGCAGTTTCAGAAGATCGGTTTGTGTGGATAGACTGCATTACAACGAAGACGGCACAATGAAAAGAGTAATTATGACAACTGAAGGAATTCAAAAATAAAAACAACAATATGAATATTTCTAGATACATACAATCCACTTTCTTTTTTCTGACACTATTGATTACTTGTTTTTCTTTGGCTCAAAAAAGACCAATAACACACGATCCTGTAGTTGCCAAACAAGGAGATACCTATTATCTATTTTGTACTGGACCCGGAATTACAAGTTTTACGTCCAAAGATTTAAAAAACTGGACTCAGGCTGCTCCTGTTTTTGCAAAAGCACCAGAATGGGCTTCAACTGTTGCGCCAGGTTTCAACGGACATATTTGGGCTCCAGATATTACTTTTCACAACGGAATTTACTATTTATATTATTCCGTTTCAGCTTTTGGCAAAAATACTTCTGCCATTGGATTGGTTACCAACGCTACCCTAAATCCGACAGATGCAAATTACAAATGGGCAGACCAAGGCATTGTCATTCAATCAGTACCCAACAGGGATTTATGGAATGCCATTGACCCCAATTTAATTTTTGATGAAAAGGGAACACCATACTTGGCATTTGGCTCATTTTGGAGTGGATTAAAAATGGTAAAGTTGAATGTTAACCTAAAAGAAGTGGCAAAACCGGAGGAATGGACAGCCATTGCAAGTCGAGACAGAAAAGGTGATACAGAAGAAGCAGAGGCAGGTAACGGAGCCATAGAAGGGCCTTTTATCTTTAGAAAAGGAGATTATTATTATCAATTTAACTCTTGGGATTATTGCTGTCGAGGTGAAAAAAGTACTTATAAATTAATGGTAGGACGCTCTAAATCCGTAACTGGACCTTATGTTGATAAAAACGGTGTAGAACTTAATGAAGGCGGTGGCTCATTGGTGATTGAAGGAAACAAAAACTGGTATGGAGTTGGGCACAATAGCGTGTTTACTTTTGATGGCAAAGATTATACATTCATGCACGGCTATGATGCCAGCGATAAAGCATTGCCAAAACTAATCGTCAAAGAAATTACATGGATAGATTCTTGGCCCACTGTTCAACCAATGGATTAGCCTTAAAATTAATCATGTACTTTTAAAAGAATTAAAAATACCATTCAAACCAATACTTTTTTTTTAAAGTATTAATAGATAGTTTGGATTCAAGAAAATAAAATAATCAAACCCATTTAATGGCAGAAGTGATTGTCACCAACCTGTCCACCTTTTTAAAATTTACAAATAGTTTATGAAATCCAACAATCAAAAATTAAGCATCCTCGAAAAAATCGGGTATGGATCAGGCGATGCAGCAGTGAATGTCGTAATCTCTTCGATGTTTCTTATCATCACGTTTTTTTACACAGACATTTTTGGTTTAAAACCAAAAGATATGGCATTATTATTTCTTTTGGTACGATTTATAGATGCCATTGCCGATCCATTAATGGGACTGATAACCGACAAATTTACCACAAAGTGGGGACGTTACAGACCTTATTTCCTTTTCTTGTCGGTGCCTTTTGGGCTCTCTGTTTTCTTGACATTTACAACACCCGAATTCGATTATACAGGTAAATTGATTTATGCTTATGTTACCTATATTTTTGTAAACCTGATGTTTACATCGGTTACAATCCCTTATATTTCATTAATTGGCGTATTGACAAGCGACTCAAAGGAACGTCTAACAGCAAACGGATATCGACTTTTCTTTGCGAAAATAGCTGCGTTTCTGGTTTCTATCGTGGTACCAATTTTGGCCGAGAATTTGGGTAAAAATGATTTGGCCAGAGGATACCAGTTGGCGATGGGTATCATGGCACTTCTGGGAACGCTGTTGTTTTTATTCTGCTTTTTTACAACCAAAGAGCGAGTGGAACACGAAGTGGATAAAAAACCGGTATCAGAGCAATTGAAATTGCTTTTCCAAAATGGTCAATGGACACTTTTATTCGGTGTTTGTTTCTTTGGCACGGTAGGTTATGTCATTCGCGGATCGGTAGCGATTTTCTATGCCAAATATTTCCTTGGAGGCGATGCCAGTGTGCAATCTACCTTTATGGCAACGGGTGTAACTGCAGCAATATTGGCGATGCCTGTTTCGACCTACATTACCAAACATTACTGTAAAGTAAAACTGTTCAAATGGACACAACTTGCAGTAGGTGCCATAAGTTTAGTGATGTATTTTGCCGTTAAACCCGGCGACATGGTTTTGGCCTACGTGATTTATTTCATACTGTCCTTTGTTGTCGATTTGCATGCACCCGTATTTTGGTCTGCCATCTCGGAAGCCGTGGATTACGGTCATGCCGAAACCGGTAAACGTGTTTCTGGACTCTCTTTTGGAGGCATTTCATTTGCACAAAAAGCAGGAATGGGTGTAGCTGGAGCCGCAGTGGGTTATTTGTTGGACTTTTTTGAATACAATCCGGACGGAGTTCAAAATGAAACTGCCTTGGTTGGACTTGCCCTGATGTTGACAATTATTCCGGGCGTATTCCACGTAATTATGGGAGGGATGATGTTTCGTTACAAAATAACCGACGAATATTATGAAACGATTAAAAAGAAATTGAATATATAAAAATGGACATAACTAGAAAAAATTCTCTTATTGTCGAACAACGAGCCGACCCGTTTGTTTACAAGCACACCGATGGGTATTATTATTTTACGGGTTCCGTGCCTTCCTACGATTCGATTGAACTAAGAAGAGCCAAATCACTAAATGAACTACAAGAAGCCGAAACATTCAATGTTTGGAAAAAACACGATTCAGGGCCAATGAGCCAGCATGTTTGGGCTCCTGAAATACATTATTTGGACGGAATATGGTATGTTTATTTTGCCGCCAGCGAAGCCGACGACATCTGGAAATTAAGACCCTATGTACTGGAATGCAAAGGACAAAATCCATTGAAAGACGAATGGATTGAACTCGGCCAAATGCAAGCGGCAGATGGTGATTTCAAAACATTTATCGATTTTTCCCTAGACGGTACCGTTTTTGAAAATAATGGAAAAAGATATTTCTGTTGGGCCGAAAAAACAGGAGGTCAATTTGCGGCTTCCAATTTGTATTTGGCCGAAATGGAATCTCCAATCAAGCTAAAAACGGCTCAATTCATGCTTACCACTCCGGATTATGATTGGGAAAGAATTGATTTCTGGGTAAATGAAGGACCCGCAGTCCTAAAAAATAACGAAAAAATCTATATCACGTTTTCTGCAAGTGCCACGGGAGCATGTTATTGTATGGGTATGATGGAGGCGGATCAAAACTCCGATTTGCTGGACAGAAACTCTTGGAAAAAATCCAGATTTCCCGTATTGGAAACTGACTATAAAAGGGAAATATTTGGACCAGGACACAACAGTTTCACGGTTGCAGAGGACGGCATTACGCCATTGAGCATTTATCACGCCAGGGATTATGAAGAAATAATTGGAGATCCCCTGTATGACCCCAACAGACACGCAAGAGTCATGGCCGTTAAATTTGACGAAACGGGAAAACCAAAATTTGAATTTGAATAAAAGAGAAGTTGGTTTCAAAAGTGACATTTACGCAAGATAAATGTAAAACTCTAGGAATCTGCTAATGCGAATTTGCAAACAGTTTGTAATTCAAAAAAATACTCATTTTGAATCAAAATCCTTCCGAGTTATTGGGATTTTGACAAAAATGACTTGAGCAAATTAAATTAAGTGTTTTATGTACACTTATAAAATAAATATACTATATTTGTAATTATATTAAAATGATTTTGGAATGAAAAATTATGTTATAGGATTAGACTACGGATCAGACTCTGTTCGTGCCGTTTTGATAGACACCGAAAATGGACATGAGCTGGCTTCAGATGTCTGCCATTACAAAAGATGGAAAAACAATGAGTTTTGTGATGCCTCCATAAATAAGTTTCGCCAGCATCCGTTGGATCATATTGAAGGATTGGAAACAACCATAAAAACAGTTGTTGCCAGCAGTAATGTGGCTCCAATACAAATAAAAGGGATTTGCATCGACACAACCGGTTCATCGCCCGTGCCCGTTACCGAAGATGGGACGCCACTTGCCTTGACAAAGGGTTTTGAAAATAATCCAAATGCAATGATGGTTCTTTGGAAAGATCACACTGCCATAAAAGAAGCCAATGAAATAAACGAACTTGCAGCGAATTGGGGCGGAGAAAATTTCACTAAATATGAAGGCGGAATTTATTCATCAGAATGGTTTTGGGCCAAAATATTGCACGTGGCTCGTGAGGATGAATCCGTTAAAAACGCCACTTACACTTGGATGGAACATTGTGATTTGATGACGTATTTGCTTATCGACAACAAAGATTTAAAATCGTTCAAAAGAAGTCGTTGTGCAGCTGGTCATAAAGCGATGTGGCACGATGACTGGAACGGATTGCCACCTTCAGCATTTTTAGAAAAACTGGATCCGTATTTGGCCCAACTTCGCGGAAAATTGTATAACGAAACATTCACATCCGATATTGTGGCCGGAAATTTAAGCCAAGAATGGGCTACCAGACTGGGACTTACCACCGATACCGTGATTGCAGTGGGAACTTTTGACGCGCATTCCGGTGCAGTTGGCGCCAAAATTGACGAACATACTTTAGTGAGGGTTATGGGAACTTCCACCTGTGACATCATCGTGTCTTCAAAAGAAGTTATAGGCACAAATACCGTTCGGGGAATTTGCGGACAAGTAGATGGTTCGGTAATTCCGGGTTATATTGGTTTAGAGGCGGGTCAGTCTGCTTTTGGCGATTTGTTGGCTTGGTTTAAAGATACACTTTCTTGGCCTTTGGATAATTTGGTTTTAAAGTCGGCTATTTTATCCGATGACCAAAAAGAAAAATTAACAGCAGAAATCAACGCTAATTTCATCAAAAAAATAACCGAACAAGCAGAGCAAATTCCGCTGTCTGAAAGTATTCCAACGGCTTTGGATTGGATCAATGGAAGAAGAACCCCAGATGCCGACCAAGGATTGAAAAGCGCGATTTCTAATTTGTCTTTGGGAACAAAAGCACCACATATTTTTAAAGCATTAATCAATGCAATCTGTTTTGGTTCCAAGAAAATTGTGGATCGTTTTGAAGAAGAAGGCGTAAAAATAAACAGCGTAATCGGAATTGGCGGTGTGGCTAGAAAGTCGCCATTTATTATGCAAACTTTGGCCAATGTTTTGAATAAACCCATTAAAGTTGCCTCTTCAGACCAGGCTCCGGCACTTGGTGCGGCAGTTTATGCAGCCGTTGCAGCCGGAATTTATCCAAACGTGATTGAAGCCAGTAAAAAAATGGGAAGTGATTTCGAAAGTGAATATTTTCCCGAAAAAGACAAGGTTGCCGAATATGAGAGATTGATGAAAGCGTATGACCAATTAAGCCTTTTGCAAAAACAATAAAAAGAACATTATGAGTTCCATATACAAAGATTTAAAACAAGAATGCTACGAAGCGAACATGCAATTAAATGCCTTGGATTTAGTCGTGTACACTTTTGGAAACGTCAGCGCTGTTGACAGGGAAAAAGGTGTTTTTGCCATAAAACCAAGCGGTGTTCCTTACGAAGATTTGAAACCAGAAGATATTGTTATCCTGGATTTCGACAACAATATCATTGAAGGAACCATGCGTCCTTCATCAGACACGAAAACCCATGCTTTTTTGTATAAAAACTGGCCAAAAATTGGTGGAGTGGCACACACTCACGCCACTTATTCCGTGTCTTGGGCTCAATCTCAATTGGATATTCCAATTTTTGGAACCACTCATGCAGATCATTTAACAGCTGATATTCCTTGTGCTGCTCCAATGAGTGACGCACTTATCGAAGGAAATTACGAACACAATACTGGAATTCAAATTTTGGAATGCTTCAAAGAAAAAAATCTTTCTTACGAAGAAGTCGAAATGATTCTCATAGGAAATCACGGGCCATTTACTTGGGGAAAAAACGCTGCAAAAGCAGTTTATAACAGTAAAGTTTTAGAAGTTGTTGCCAAAATGGCTTACTTGACTTTGCAAATAAATCCAAG
>NZ_PNNA01000101.1 GCF_013823965.1 Flavobacterium sp. | reverse complement strand
AAATCAATGCCAAATCAAAATTAGTCAGGAAATATTCTGAACTTATTGACCGAGAAAGTGCTTATGAAATGCTCAACAAAAAAATAGCTGTTGTCGAACAAGAAGTCGCCCAACAGCAACAAGAAAAAGCAGCAGAAAAAGAAGAAAAACAAACTGGAGATGCAACCGGAGCAGTAACTAAATCAGTCATAAAAGTCCTGACGAGCGCCACTTTTATTCGTGGTGCATTTGGAGTTTTGAGCAAACTATTGAGAAAATAAGATGAAAGGATACGCTACAATTGGACTTCTCATTCTGTCTAATATTTTCATGACCTTGGCTTGGTATGGCCATTTAAAATTCAAGGAACTCAAATGGTTCGAAAACACCGGCTTGATAACCATTGTCCTCATAAGTTGGGGATTGGCGTTGTTCGAATATTGCTTCCAGGTTCCTGCAAACAGAATAGGTTATGAAGGCAATGGCGGACCATTTTCATTGGTGCAACTCAAAGTTATTCAAGAAGTAATTACCTTGGTCATCTTCGTGGGTTTCTCATTACTGTTTTTCAAAAACGAAACCTTTAGATGGAATCACTTCGTTGGGTTTATATTCTTGGTTTTAGCCGTTTACTTTATATTCAAAAAATAAAATTATGAAAAAATATTTCGTTCAAAAAGCACCCTTTGTAGTTCCCACTACTGACGGAAAACTAATCGAAGAACATCATGGAATTCCAACCACGAACAATCCTGCCATTTCCATTGCGCACATGATTGCGCCACCACATTGGAAAGAACCATTTCAAACTCCGGAGTTTGAAGAATACACTTATATTATTTCTGGCAAAAAACAGTTTATTATCGAAGGAGAAACCGTCATTCTCGAAGCAGGACAATCCATAAAAATCGAAAAAAATACGCGTGTCCAATATTCAAATCCGTTTGAAGAACCTTGCGAATATATGGCAATTTGCATTCCTGCTTTCGATTTTACAAAAGTACATCGGGAGGAATAAATTCAATGGCAATGGCAAAATTGAAATTGAATTTTGCCATTGTTTTTAAAAATTATTTCGGGAGGAAAACCAATTTCGTCGAAGTATTGATAATTTCTTCCTTGTTCATTTTCATTTTTCTAAACTTTCCGGCATTGTACATTTCTGTCTGGTCGTTGTAATGCTTGCTAAACGGATTTCCGGATTGACCTGTTGGTAAAACACTCATACTATTTTCTATATCCGAAAAATCGATAACTCTTCTGGTTGATGGACCGCCTTTGACTGCATATTCGCCGCTGTCGGTAAAATCAAAAAACAGATTGTTAATCACTTCGGTTGAACCCGGAACATTAAATGGACCAATATTAAAAACACCTCTCAACGCGGCTACTTTCCCTAAAGGGTGCTGATGTTCCAAGGTGTGAACTCGTTCCCAAGTCCAAGAATTGAGGTCTTTTCCCAGTTGATTTTCGAGTACTGCAATGGACTCATGGAAAGATTTGATTAGAATTTCTGCTCTGGTTTCCTTTTTGCTTTTTGTAGTAACATCATTCCACCAAACCGAGTTTTCATTTTCGATTTGTGGCTCAATAATTTGTTTGACAATATGTGTACTCAGCAGCATTTTAAAATCGGTTTCACCCAATTCGTCTTGAAAAGTGTTTTTTAAATAATTGTAAATCCATTTATTATAAATCGTTGGCGCAACATCTTTCAAATTATTTGACCCGTTCCATTTTTCGAGGATTTCGATGGCATGTTTTTCATTGTTTGAAAACGATTTTAAATCCAATGCCAAAATCAAGTTTTTTACCACACTTGGTGTAATCGATGACGTATTATCATTTATCATCTGCCCCACGTCTTCTTTAGTCCAATTGTTTTTTGGTTCTAATATACTTGAAATTCTTTTGGCTCGATCCTGTGGCAAATAATATCCAGGATACAAATAATTATCCACAGCTTCAGTCTGGTTATTGGCGGAATAAATGTAGCCCCAACTTGGATTTATGGCGTGTGGATTTTTAGAGAAATCTAGAAATTCCTTTTGGTCATCCACTCCATTCGTCCCGTCTAAAATAAAATTTGGATTGACTGACTTGTCTAATTTGTATAATTTTCCGGAAGTATTCCAAGCAATATTTCCTTTGGCATCTCCGTACATTATATTCAATCCCGGGGCGGCAATCAAGGAAACTCCTTTTCGAAAATCAACTAAATTTTTAGTATGCGAAAGTGAGTAAACCGCTTCTAATATTTGGTTGGTTTGCTGGGTGTAAATCCAAGACATCGCAACTGGTTTATGTCCTTTTACACCATCTAATAAATCATTCATTATTGGACCGTGTTGGGTTTCCCGAATTTCCAAAACCACATTGGAACTGTCTTTTACTTTAATAGTTTCTTTGCGAATTTTATAATTCTGGAATCCATTGACGGTTTTGTATTGATTTTTATTATTTGGATTTTCTTCTTCCTGAAACATATCGAGATCATCATTTTCGAACATCGTCAAGCCATAAGCGTAATCCCGATTGTGTGCCAAAAGCGGAAAAGGTGTTCCCGCCAAATAATAGCCGTAGATTTCATAATCAGGCACCACAATATGCGCTTCGAACCACGTACAAGGTTGCGAAAATACAATGTGCGGATCATTGGCAAAAATAACTTTACCATTTTTAGTTTTCTGTGGAGCAATAACCCAACTGTTGCTGCCGATAAAAGCTGGAACTGGTGAATTGTCAAGTAAACTGGCTACTGATTTGGAAATTTCTGCATATTCAATGGCTTTTCCATCGAAATTTTTGATTTTTGTTGTTCCTAAAGAACCATCCAATCCAAAATCTTTTAAATATTCCGGACCTAATTTATTGCGAATATCGGTCAATAAAGGATCCGTTTTTTGTGCCATTGCAAAACTAAAAGACATATAGCCAAAGATATTATAAACGTCTTTCAACGTAAATTTATCTTTCTTCAATCCCAAAATTTGAAACTCAACAGACGTTTTTCCTTCTTCCATATATTGATTTATTCCATCGATATAAGCCAAGGTAAGTTGATAGGCTTGTGAGTTTTTGTCCAATTTAGCAATTGCTTTTTCGGAATTTTCGTTGATGCCTAAACCTGCGAAAAACTTGTCGGTTTTTAATAATTTCGAACCAAACATTTCCGATAATCTCCCCGGAGCAATGCGTCGCATCAATTCCATTTGCCACAAACGGTCTTGGGCGTGCACATAACCCAAAGCTGTCATCGCATCTCGCTGTGAATTGGCATAAATATGTGGAACCCCGAAATCATCAAAATAGACGGTGGTTTCCTTTTGAATGTTTTTAAGTTTTTGCTCTCCCTCATAAGTGGGTTTTAAATAATAACCATATCCAACCCATGCAAGTACCAGAATGATTATCACGGATAGAATGACAAGAAAAATCTTTTTTAATATTTTCATTTTAAATAAATTGGAAAAACAAATATATAGGATTTAAAAGTTATTTAAAGCAATTTATTTTCATGACATTTTAAAAATTACATGACAAAAAAAATATTTTGTTTAATTTATTATTTATTTTGTTAAACAAAACTATCTTTGCATTAAATCAAAAAAAAATGAAAAACATTTCAAAGAATGCCATTTCGGAAATGGAAAAAATAGAACGGTTGAATTTAATTAATTCTTGCACGGGTTACAAATCGGCAAATCTCATTGGCACGAAATCTATCGACGGAAAACCCAATGTGGCGATTTTTAGCAGCATTACGCACTTGGGAAGCCAACCTGCATTAATTGGATTCATTATGCGCCCGACTACTGTTCCAAGAGATACTTATAAAAACATCAAGGACACCGGTTTTTTTACCGTGAACCACATTACGGTAGACATGATTGCAGATGCGCATCATACCTCGGCAAATTACGAAATGGGCATTTCAGAATTTGACAAAACCAACCTGGAAGAAGAATACAAGAACGACATTGATATCCCTTTTGTAAAAGGAAGTCCCGTTCAGTTGTATTGCAAATATGTGAATGAGTACTATATCAAGGAAAACGACACAATTCATATAATAGCTTCTATTGAAAATTTGTTTTTTGATAAAAATTTGCAACACGAAGATGGTTGGTTGCAAATAGACAAAGGAAATGTTATCGCTTTAAATGGACTCGATGGATATTGTTTACCAAAGTTGGTAGATCGTTTTCAATACGCCAGAAAAAACACGCCTTCAAAGTCTTTTTTTAAATAAAAAAATCTCGTCATTGCTGACGAGATTTAGTGAATTAATTTTTTTATAGTTTTTAGATGATCAACATCGCATCACCGTAAGAATAGAATTTGTATCCTTCTTTGATAGCTTCGTCGTAAGCTCTTTTCATTAAATCATGACCACAAAAAGCGGAAATCATCATTAACAAAGTTGATTTTGGCGTATGGAAGTTGGTAATCATGCAAGTTGCCACACTAAAATCGTGTGGAGGAAAAATAAATTTGTTGGTCCAACCTTCAAAAGGATTTAATGTTCTTTGTGAAGAAACCGAACTTTCAATGGCACGCATCGAAGTTGTTCCCACTGCACAAATACGTTTTCTTTTTGTTTTGGCATCATTGACAATATCACAGGCTTCTTGGGTGATTTTCAACTCCTCAGAATCCATTTTGTGTTTTGACAAATCTTCGACCTCAACTGGGTTAAAAGTTCCCAAACCTACGTGAAGTGTCACTTCAGCAAATTTTACTCCTTTGATTTCTAGTTTTTTCAACAAATGTTTAGAGAAATGCAAACCTGCGGTTGGCGCTGCAACAGCTCCTTCTTCTTTGGCATAAATCGTTTGGTAACGATCGGCATCTTCCGGAGTTACGTCCCTGTTGATGTATTTTGGAATTGGAGTTTCTCCAAGTTCAGTCAATTTGTTTCTAAATTCTTCATAAGAACCGTCATAAAGAAAACGTAAAGTTCTTCCGCGAGAGGTTGTATTGTCAATTACTTCAGCTACCAATGAATCGTCATCGCCAAAATACAATTTGTTTCCGATACGGATTTTACGCGCTGGATCTACCAATACGTCCCAAAGTCTTTGTTCGGCATTTAATTCTCTCAATAAGAAAACTTCGATTCTAGCTCCCGTTTTTTCTTTGTTTCCGTACAAACGTGCCGGAAAAACTTTGGTATTATTCAAAATCAGGACATCGCCTTCATCAAAATAATCGATAACATCTTTGAACGTTTTGTGCTCTATGGTTTGTTTTTTGCGATCTATAACCATTAAACGTGCTTCGTCCCTGTTTTCTGCTGGAAATTCTGCAAGAAGTTCTTTTGGTAAATTGAATTGAAAATGTGATAATTTCATTTGAAAAAATTAGAAGTTAGTCGTTAAAAGTTGAAAGTTCATTAGGTTTCAACTTTTAACGGCTGCAAATATACGATTGTGAGATAGGCGTTGTCAAGTGTTTCGCGGTTTATTTTACTTTTTGCCGCAAAGACGCCAAGTCACGAAGTTTTATATTTTGGAAATTTGGAAATCCAAACTTTTTAAATCTTCCCAAAAATCGGGATAGGATTTAGAAACCACTTCGGCATTTTCGATGATAATGGGCACTTTTAAAGCCAAAGGAGCAAATGCCATTGCCATTCTATGGTCGTTATAAGTGGCTATTTTTACATTGGAATTAATCTCATTAGTAGCCACAAGAGTCAAGCTGTCATTCGTTACGGAAATATAGGCTCCCAATTTTGTCAATTCAATTCGAAGTGCTTCCAATCTGTCAGTTTCCTTGATTTTCAAGGTATGAAGTCCAGTCAAATGACAACCAATTCCCAACCCTAAACAAGTTACCACGATGGTCTGGGCAATATCTGGGGTATTGTTTAAATCGAAAGTTACGTCTTTTGGAGTGAAATTTAATTTCTTGGTCAATGTTAATTGGTCGTTTTCAAATTTCGATTCCACTCCCATTTCTCCGTACAATTGCACCAAAGCCGAATCTCCCTGCAAGCTGGTTTCTTTGTAACTGCTGATGCTTATTGAAGCTTCATTGGACAAAGCCGCCAAACTGAAAAAGTAAGACGCTGAACTCCAATCGGATTCCACTGTTAGGGTTTGTGGTTTTGGGTTTGATGTTAATGGTTTAACAACAATAACATTTCCTTCAAAACTGGTTTCAACTCCAATTTCATTCAGCAATGCCAAGGTCATTTTGATGTAAGGAATGGATGTTATTTCGCCAACCAAAGTCAATTCGATACCATTTTGAAGTTTTGGAGCGATTAGCAACAATGCCGAAATGTATTGGCTGCTTACATTGGCCGGAATATTGACTTTGTGAGCCGTGATTTTTTGTCCCTTGATTCGAATGGGAGGATAACCTTCTTCATTTTCATAAGAAATTTGCGCTCCTAATTGTTGCAAGGTTTCCACCAAAACTTTTATTGGTCGTTCCTTCATTCTTGTCGAACCAGTCAAAAACACTTCGTGACCTTCGTTTACGGCAAAATAAGCGGTCAAAAATCGCATTGCCGTTCCTGCGTGATGAATGTCCACTAATTCGTCATTCCCATTCAAGGCTTTTTGCATCACCTCGCTGTCATCAGAATTGGAAGTATTGGCCAAAATAATATTCGGAAACAAAGCCTGTAACAACAACAGTCTATTGGTTTCACTCTTCGAACCGGTAACTGCAATTTGGGCTTGTAAATCAGACTGGGAAGTTTGTAACAGTAAATTCATTTTGGCTGGTTGATTGGTAATTGGCGGCAAATTTATTTTAAAAAATGGATGTACCAAAGCTTTCCCCTGACTTATAACATTATTTTAATTTTTCGTTGTTTTTGTGACGGTCTTTGTCTCGCACTGATTTTAAGTCCATTTTCTTGTCGAATGCGGCTTGCAAATCGATGCCGGTTTGGTTGGCCAAGCACAAAACCACAAAAACCACATCGGCCAATTCCTCGCCAAGGTCTTTGTTCTTGTCACTTTCTTTTTCGGATTGTTCGCCATAACGACGGGCGATTATTCGAGCCACTTCGCCTACTTCTTCCGTAAGTTGCGCCATATTTGTGAGTTCGTTGAAGTAACGAACGCCGTGGTCTTTGATCCAATTGTCTACTTCTAGTTGGGAGTTTTTTAGGTTCATGCTATATCTTTTTTAATACTATTTTTTCGTTTTGCTTATCGATCATTTGTTGATAGAAATCTTTTAAAACCTCGTAAAAATCTGCAGGAACAATGGCTGAGTTTATATCTTTTGTAATTGCGATTTGAATGGTGTTAATTGAATTTGCTATTATGTATTTAAACGCGCCAACATTTTCTCCTGTTGCAATATTGATGGCTTTTGGCAATGACTCCACAACAAATCCATCTGGAATTTGAATGTTAATATTGAATTTATCTTGTTTTGGGTATCCAAAATCTATTGGATATTCCCTTGTTTCTTGTTTAAATGGATTTTCCTTGGCAGTCAAAAACAAGAGTGGCGAAATATAGATTTTATCATTAATGATTTCTATGCTTTTGTTGTCTTTAAAAGAGTAGTTTTCCACTATGGGTTTCTGCAAATCCACGTCGTTTTCCCTAACAAAATCGTTAATCTCAATATTGTTGTAATTGGTTTCCAGTTTTTCTAAATAATTGTCCTTGCTTGTTGCCAGATTTCCTTTTCTAAATTCCAATGCAGCGTGATTTGTAAGTTGCATTCTTAATTTTCCATCTGCAGAACCATCACTATTCAAATTTATGCCCATGTTTACGGCTTCTCTTGAAATTATTTTAGGCATCAAGTCCACTTCCGTCGAAGTTCCGTCTTTTCTGATGAGTCTTCCAAACCAGTTTAAATCCCGCAAAGGAAGCACATTTGGCACCGAATATTTTTCAGTTGCGTCAAGTAATATTAATCCTTCTGGTGTTTCTACGGCTGCAATTACATAATTAAATGCATTTCTGCTGGGGAATAAAGCAATCCCATTGGAACGTGTACTTACCAAAACCGGGTTTGCCGTTAATCCTGCATAACGAAGCATTGCGGTAAGCATCAAATTGATTTCGGCAACATTTCCAGTTTTATTTTTATAGGCTGTCCTAACGCCATCATCACAAGAATAACCGCCATTTTCATTCCATTTTACTCCGGTCTTCACAAAGTTGAAAATGGTTTCAATTTTTTCGTTTTGTATGTTTAATCCAGCTATCAATTTATTGATGTCATCTTCAAAATAACCTGTTTTGTTTAATTCAGGTCCAAAATCGTCATACTCATAAATGGTTTTTGCCACTGATTCCCAATCCGTAGAATAAGACTTGCCTATAGAATTTGGAAACTTGGTCATTGACAATTCGTGTGAAATGCTTGAAGTGTAATTATCTATGTTGTTCACATACGCTTCTTCTTTCATCGCCGGCAAATTTTCTGATAGGTATGTAGAATGTGTTTCTATAAAATCAATTTTATCCGATGAAAAAGTAGTGTGTGCAACCCTACTTGTTTGTTCCCTTTCCTTACTTAGCAAAACAATTGAATTTGGTCTTTTTTCAACTGTTATTTTTGGAGAGAAAAATCCTTTTTGATTGGTATTATAAGTAAAATATTCAGGAATATTAGTTTTGTATTCTGAGTAATTCACTGGAATACTGGCCTGAAAATACCAATCGCTTAGAGAACCGTATCTTGGCGAACGCACCACATATTGAAATTCCAGAACAGAACCTTCTTTTACGTTAGGCATGGTTATTTTTTTTCGACTCCAATATTTATTGATTTTTTCAACAAATTCACCGTCACTTTTTAGCTTTGTTTTCACGATTTTTCCATCGACAAGATTGTAAGTGTTGGCATCCGAAAAACTCACCTTTTCATTTGTATTTGAATCCGCATAATAGCTTACTGCTTTATTGGCCCACTCATAGCCTTCTTTTTTATAAATCTTGATTCGGGTTTTGACTTCTGTAATAGCTAAAAAACCTGCATTTTGATCATATTCAAAACTCACTTTTCCTTTTTTGAACAATATTGCCGCAACTGCCGATGTGTCTTTTGGATGAACTTTTTCTTGCAATTCGGCAATGGAAACTTTACCCAATTCGAGTTTTTGAGCGTTTGCATTTGAAAAAATAATAACAAATAAAATTACGGATAGTTTTTTAAAAAGCATGGTTATTGGATTTTGGTTAAAATAATTTTGGCATTGTCGTTTCTTGAAATTTGTTCCATAAAAAGACGGTATTCTTCGTATTCCGTGTTTTTGTACAATCCTTTTTTAATAAAAATAGAACGTTTGTAAATCAAATTGGAATTGTCATTTTTTATGATTTCGGTTTTGTATTCCCCGAATTTATTGTTTAATTCAAAATTTTGTGGCAAAGATTCTATCATAAAACCAGCAGGCAATTGAATTGAAATTTCATCAGTGTCATAATAACCGCGTTGAATTTCAAATGGGGTTTTGCGATTTCTAATTCGTTTTACGCTTCCGGTGTATTGATTGTAGGCATTGACTACAAAAATCATTTTTCCGTTTGAAATTTTCCCGTAATTATTGGCAGAAATTTCCAGGTTTTCGGTAAAGTTTACTTTTTCCTTGTCGTTTGAGAATTTTGTTTTATTGATTTTCAAATTACTGATATTGTCCCAATATTCTTTATAATGTTTCTCCTGATCAATTGGAGGCGTGGTTTCTAAATGAAACTTCAGTCCGTATTGAGAGCCTTCTGATGCAATGGCTATTTTTCCAGAAAAACTCCCGTTTTCAGATAAAGAATAATTTCCTTTACTGATTTGTGTGTTGCTTTTGTTTTCGTAGTTTTTAGTTCTAATTATCTCTCCACCATCAGGTTTCATCACGACAACATCCCTGTCATCTGTAAAATTGGCTTGATAACCAAAAGGATCGACTTGACTGGTACATTCTAAAAACACGTAATTATCACCGTGTGGTATTGTCAAAATAACGTGATTGCCTTGTATGGAAAAAAAATCAGACTTAATATCTCTTTTATCTTTGCTTCCATATAATTCGGTATAATAAGACGGAACATCAACCGCATTCAAAAGAGCTCTTGTGTAATTGGACAAGGCTTTACAATCGCCATAACCCAATCGATCCACATCATTGGCCAACATGGGTTTAAAACCACCAATCCCAACTTGAATTCCAACATACCTTGATTTTTCCTGCATGTATTTGTAAACTATTTTTGCCTTCTTTATTGGATCCGTTTCAACACCAACCAAAGTTTTAATTTTAGCTTTGGCCTCTGCGGATAACTCTATCGTCTCGGCCAATATTTTATCCGAAAACCATTGCCCATATTCTTTCCAGTTTTTTGCATTGCCATCAACACCTTCAAGGTTGAAATAATCCAATCCCATCATTAGTCTTGGAAAAATTTCAGTTATGCTTGGACTATAATCCTCATATTTCTGGGCAACAATATTAGTGGCCACATAAGACAATTGAGATGAATTGTCAACCGTTTTAGTTATTTTAAAGTTGGAAAAATTTAACTCCTTCTTTCTAAAACCAAGATTCTCGGGACAACTTACGTTTAAAACACTTTTCTCGATGCTTAAAAAATAATCGTTTAAAGGAAACCATTGTGGAATAAATGCTGTTGAAGAGGTTTGAATTTCACTTTCATAAACAACAGTGAACGGATATTGTGTTGGCACATACTCTAAAAACACAACCCTGCTATCAGAAAAAATTGTGCCTCCACCTGTAACAGATTGATCATTAAAATCTTTCTTTTTTATTTTTTTTATTTCCTTCCCAAAAGCATCATAAACGGTTGCTTGTATGCTTGTGACAGTTGTTTTGTTGTCGTAATTTTCGTAGGCATCAATAGATTCGAGTCCTTTTTCATTCAATACCGTTACCACCCTTTCCTTTTTAACAATCATTTTTCGTTGGGAAGAAATAACAATGTCAATTTGGTCTAAACGCACGACCGCATTGGCATTTTGTTTTAAACTATCTGGAATTAATAAACTGGAATATTCGGTTTTTTGTGCTGAAAGAAGAGAAGTAAAAAATAAGAAGATAAGGCAACTATACTTAAATTTCATAAAAATTTTTTTAGTTCAGAAATGTAAGAAATATTCCGAATAAAAAAAAGTTAATTTCTACATTTAGAATCAATTAAAATTGTCACGGGACCATCGTTGAGCAATGCCACTTTCATATCTGCACCAAAAATTCCCGTTTGCACTTTTTTGCCCAATTCCTTTTCTAAATGTTGAACAAAATTTTCATAAAGCGGAATGGCAACATCCGGTTTCGCGGCTTTGATATAAGAGGGACGATTGCCTTTTTTGGTCAAGGCCTGAAGAGTGAATTGAGAAACAACAATTATTTCGCCATCAATGTCTTTCACCGAAAGATTCATCACTTCGTTTTCATCACCAAAAATACGGAGATTGGCAATTTTTTGACCAAGCCAGTCAATATCTTCTTGGTTATCGGCGTCTTCGATTCCTACCAAGACCAGAAGCCCTTTCTGGATATCGGCAACAATCTTTGAATCTATGGTAACGGAAGCGGAGGAAACTCTTTGGATAACTGCTTTCATTCTTAATTTTTGGAATAAGGATTTTTAGATTTAGGACTTCAAAACTGAACACTGAATACTATTTCCTCGTTTCATCACTTGCTTTTCGATCCTCTTCGAAAGAATCGGTGCGATAATTTTCGTCGTCTCCTTCGAGGATTTTAAGGTAGCTGTTATAGCGTGACCAAGCAATTTCATCTTTATCCAATGCGGCTTTAATGGCACAATGCGGCTCTTCTTTATGCAAACAATTGTTGAATTTACATTGGTCTTTCAACCTGAAAAACTCGGGAAAATAACCGCTGATTTCTTCTTTTTCCATATCGACAATCCCGAAACCCTTGATTCCCGGTGTGTCAATTATTCGAGCACCAAAAGACAAATCATACATTTCGGCAAATGTCGTCGTGTGCTGTCCTTGCTTGGAGGCTTCAGAAATGGTTTTGGTTTTTAAATGCAAAGTTGGCTCTAAAGCATTTACCAAAGTGGATTTTCCAACACCAGAATGACCTGAAAACATCGTGACTTTGTCAATCATTAATTGTTTTAAATCTTCAACACCTTTTCCAGTTGTTGCAGAAACTCGCAAACATTGGTATCCAATTTCCTGATACACGTGTTGCATATACAATTGTTCATCAAGTGTAGCATCATCAAAAGTGTCAATTTTGTTAAAAACCAAAATCGTTTCTATGCCATAAGCTTCGGCAGTGACCAAGAATCGGTCTATGAAATTGAAAGTCGTTGGCGGATTATTGATGGTTACCAAAAGGAAAACGCGGTCAATATTCGACGCAATAATGTGCATTTGATGCGACAAATTCACCGATTTTCGAACGATGTAATTCTTGCGGTCGTGAATTTTATGAATGGTTCCCGTAACAGTATCCGAAGCTTCTTCGAGTTCATAATCCACGATATCGCCCACGGCTATGGGATTGGTGCTTTTGATGCCTTTCAAACGGAATTTCCCTTTCATGCGGCATTCGATAAAATCGCCTTGTTCGGATTTTACGGTGTACCAACTTCCTGTAGATTTATAAACGGTTCCTGTCATGGAGAATTTTAGATTTATCTGCAAAGATAAATGATTGTTTTTCGTTTAAAGTTTAATGTCTCTTTTTTTTGCCAATGCATAAAAATAAAAAATCCCCACAATTAAAAAACTGTGGAGATTAATTTTTATAAAAAACAAATTATGAATTCAATATTTTTTCTTGGTGTCCAATGCTTTCTTGGTGAATGTCTTTGAATAATTTAATGATAAATTCTTCTGTCAATCCTTTTTTAGCGCCTTCGGCAATCATTTTTGCCTGGATTTCATTCCAACGATTAGATTGCAAAACCGCCACGTTATTGTCTTTTTTTACTTGACCAATTTCGTCGGCGACTTTCATTCGTTTTCCCAATAAGTCCAATAAATTAGCATCCAAAACGTCGATATTAGCTCTCAATTTTGTCATTTTATGTTCAAAATCTGAATCTCCACTTACTTTTCTGATTTTTAAATCTTTGAAAATTTGCTTCAAAGCATCAGGAGTAACTTGTTGAGCTGCATCTGACCAAGCATTTTCGGGGTCATTATGCGTTTCGATAATCATCCCGTCATAATTCAAATCCAGCGCTTCTTGAGTCACTTCAAGAATCATGTCACGGTTCCCTGTAATGTGCGACGGATCGATAATCAAAGGCAAATCAGGAAACTTATTTTGCAATTCGATGGCAATTTGCCATTCTGGAATGTTTCTGTATTTTGTTTTTTCGTAAGTAGAAAATCCTCTGTGAATTACTCCCAATTTTTTGATTCCGGCAGCATACAAACGCTCAACACCACCCAACCATAAAGCCATATCAGGGTTTACCGGGTTTTTGATCAAAACAATTTTATCCGTTCCTGCCAACGTATCGGCAATTTCTTGAACCGCAAATGGATTTGCCGTGGTACGAGCGCCAACCCATAAAACGTCGATATCATTTTCCAAAGCCAGTTTACAGTGAGCAGCCGTGGCAACTTCCGTTCCCATTAGCAATCCTGTTTCTGCTTTTGCTTTTTTCAACCATTTCAATCCAATTTCTCCAACACCTTCAAATCCTCCTGGACGCGTTCTTGGTTTCCAGATTCCAGCTCTAAAAACACTTACATCTGAATCTTTCAATTCATGTGCAATTTTCAATACTTGCTCTTCTGTTTCAGCACTACAAGGTCCTGCTATCACTAATGGATGAGACAAATTGAATTCGTTCAACCAATTTCTCATTTCTTTCTTGTTTTCCATCTTTTCTAATTTTTGTTTTTTACTATTTTATTCCGTGTTGTTCTTTTTATCCGTAAAAATTACTTTTTCACATTCATTCCTTTTAATATTTCCTTAATCTTGTTTACGCCTTGCATTTCGTTGTAAATCGCCTCGTAATCATCCTTTTCCAACAACTCTTTGAACTTGGATAAATTAGAAATATATTCTTCTAATGTTTTTACTACTTGTTTTTTATTTTGCTTGAAAATAGGTGTCCACATTGCTGGGGAACTTTTGGCTAAACGAACCGTGCTTTCAAATCCGGAACCTGCCATGTCAAAAATATCCTGTTCGTCTTTCTCTTTATTTATCACCGTTTTCCCAAGCATAAAGGAACTAATGTGCGACAAATGCGATACGTAAGCAATGTGTTTGTCGTGTGATTTTGGATCCATGTAACGGATTCTCATTCCCATACTTTTGAACAAATCCAAAGCTTTTTCCTGTAATTTGAAAGTTGTTTTTTCTACCTCGCAAATAATATTCGTCTTGCCTTGAAACAATCCTTTAATCGCCGCCGATGGTCCCGAAAATTCTGTTCCCGCAATAGGATGTGCTGCCATAAAGTTTCTTCTTCGAGGATGATTGGCTACTGCTTCGCAAATAGGATTTTTTGTAGAACCAACGTCAAAAACAATGGCGCTTTCAGGAATTACATCCAAAACTTTGGGCAAAAATTCAAGTGAAACATCAACAGGAACCGAAAGGATTACGAAATCGGCATTTACCAAATCTTCGAAAACCGCAACTTCATCAATGACACCAAGAGCCATGGCCTCTTTCAAATGATTTTCGTTACTGTCGATGCCATAAATTTTGGCCTCTTCATAAAAATCTTTGGCTCCCAAAGCTATTGATCCTCCTATTAATCCTGTTCCTATTACGTATATTTTCATTTGCTAAAATCTATCAATTGCTTCTTGAATTTTTTCCTCTTTCACACACAATGCAAATCGGATGTAACCTTCTCCATTGGAACCGAAAATAGTTCCCGGCGTGATGAAAATTGATTTCTCGTATAATATCTTGTCGATAAAATCTTCTGCCGATGTTATCCCGTTTGGCAATTTTGCCCAAACAAACAAGCCAACACCTTCTTTGTAAACTTCACAACCTAACTTCTCGGCCAATTGTTCCGTTAAAACTCTTCTTCTTTTGTAAACCGCGTTCATCGAATCGAACCAAGATTTATCGCTTTTCAAGGCTTCAATCGCTCCTTTTTGTATTCCGAAGAACATTCCGCTGTCCATATTGCTTTTTACTTTCAAAACCGCATCGATGCAAGCTGCATTTCCCAACACCATTCCCACTCGCCAACCTGCCATATTGAAGGTTTTGGACAAGGAATTCAATTCCAAGGCCACGTCTTTTGCTCCTTCAACTTGCAACAAACTCATCGGTTTGTCGTTCAAAACAAAACTGTATGGATTGTCGTTAATCAACAAAATGTTGTGTTTTTTGGCGAAAGCCACCAACTTTTCGAACAATTCCAAACTTCCTCTCGCTCCCGTCGGCATGTGCGGATAACCCAACCACATCAATTTCACTTTCGACAAATCCAATTTTTCCAAAGCTTCGAAATCAGGCTCCCAATTATTCACTTCTTTCAAATCGTAATAAACCGGAACCGCTCCTACTAAATTCGTCACCGAAGAATACGTTGGATAACCTGGATTCGGAATCAAAACGTGGTCGCCTTCATTCAAAAAGGCCAATGAAATATGCATGATTCCTTCCTTGGAACCCATCAAAGGCAAAATTTCCGTATTCGGATTCAAGGCCACTCCATAATTGCTTTGATAAAAATCGGCCATTCCTTTTCTCAATTCCGGCAAACCTTGGTAACTCTGGTATTGGTGTGCATTTTCTTCCTGCATTGCCAAATTTACCGCATCAATAACCGCTTGTGAAGGCTTCAAATCCGGGCTGCCAATTCCCATGTTGATGATGGGTTTCCCTTCGGAAGCCAACTGTCTTACTTCACGAAGTTTCGAAGAAAAATAATATTCTTCGACTATGTCTAAACGTTTTGCTGTTTGTATCACGGTTTTGTATTTTTATATTCACCCAACACTTTGAAATATTCTGCCATAATTTCCAATAACGATTTTGCCTTGGCGTAATCTTCATATTTATCGAAAGTTACGTCCACAAAAAACGAATATTTCCAAGGAGTTTCTATTTTTGGCAAAGATTGAATTTTGGTCAAATTCAGTTTGCAATCGCTCATTACATTCAAAACTGCCGCCAAACTTCCGCGTTTGTGATCCAATTCAAATTTGATGGAAGCTCGGTTGATTTCGTCTTCTTCAACAAATTTTTCTTCTTTGTTTATAATGACAAAACGGGTCATATTATTGTTAATCGTTTGTATTTCCGGCGCCAAAATCTCTAAATCATACATTTCAGAAGCGGTTTTGCTGGCAATTGCCGCAATTCCTTTCAACTGTTTTTCGTGAATTCTTCGTGCTGTTTCGGCGGTGTCTTTATCTTCGACCAATTTGATGTTGGGATGTTTTTTCAAGAACTCCATACATTGCAACAAAGCCATCGGATGCGAATGCACTTCTTGGATGTCTTCAATTTTTTGGCCTTTCAAAGCCATCAAATTCTGGTGAATATCCAAATAATGTTCCCCGACAATGTGCAAGTTGTTTTTGTCAATCAAGGCATAATTTGGAATAATTGGTCCCGCAATGGAATTCTCGATTGCCATGACCGCCTGATTCGATTTACCGGACAAAACACTGTCTACCAATTCTTCAAAAGACAAACATTCGTCCACTTCTATGTCATTGCCAAAATATTCTTGAGCCACTTGATGGTGGAAAGAGCCTATTATACCTTGTATCGCAATTTTTGTTCTCATTTATGTTCAAAAAAAAATCCTGATTTTCATCAGGATTGTATATTAGTTTTATTTGTTTCTTAATCTTTCAAATAACCATAGACAATCCTTACTTCCTAAAGAAGAAATAAAAAGAATTGCTAAAATAAAAACGGTTTGATGACATTTTGTTATGGTTTTTTTGCTAAATTTCTTTGCGAATGTATAAATATTTTTTTGCTAACCAAAAAAAAATACTGATTTTATCGAACAAAAAAAGAATTCTCAATATAATTTGTTTTTAATTGTATAATCATTAAAAATGAAGTCTAAAAATTACAATTAAGCAACGGCACTTGTGGGAGTTTATTGGCTTTAAGTTTTTTTATTGGAATCCAAATTTAGGAATCCAAAGCATTCGAAAGCCACTTTTTCCCTTCAGAAATTCGGGTAACCATCATCGAGGCAACCAAATCGCCATTGGCATTCAACAAAGTGGCCATTGGATCGACCAAGGTTCCAACAATCATGGCTGCCGGCAAGGCTTGTTCCATGGGGAATCCATAAACGGTTATGGCCAAAACTTCGCCAATATAACCTCCGTTTGGAATTCCGCCTTCCACCACCGAAACAATTACGGTGATTCCCAATGCCAAGAGTAAAGTGCTTGGTTCTGTAAAATCTTTGCCAAACATGGCAAAAATAACTGCTATTTTTATGATTGATGCCGTTGATGATCCGTCTTTGTGCAAAGGTGCGCCAAGCGGAATAACGATGTTACTAATGTGGCTCGGGATTTTCATTTCATCGGCAGCTTCCAAATTTGCAGGAATTGTGGCAATACTGCTGCACGTTCCCAAGGCGGTCAATGAAGGCGTGATATTATTTTTCCAGAAAACGGCAAGTCCATTTTTTCCTCCAGCCATAAAGGCGTACAAGCTAAAAAATACCACAAAATAGAAAGCGCAAACTGCATAATACAATCCTAATGGTTTTGCGTAAGTACCAAACAATTGCGGTCCAAAAATTCCCACTTGATACGCAAAATAAGCCCCTAAACCTATTGGAGCCGCTTTCATGATCAAATGCAATAATTGCTTCATCACTTCGTCTCCTGATTTGAGGAAATTTTTAAAATCTCGTCCCCTTTCACCAGATTGCAAAGTGGCAAATCCTATCAAAAAGGAGAATAGTATCAAGGCCAACATGCTTTTTCTGGACAACAATTCAGAAAAATCATTGGCAGTAAGCAACTGCGTGATTTGTGAACCGGCAGTTCCGGATTGAATGTTTTCCAATGGGATTTTCGAGATAATGATGTCTTGATGAATTGGAAACAACAAAACTCCCAAGATCATTATTATGGCAGACACAAGAACGGTTCCCAAAAAAACGCCTATCATTATGCTGAATAATTTTCCCAATTTTTCCGTTTTTTCCAAAGTGGCAATCGAAGACGAAATCGTGAAGAAAATCAACGGAATGATTGCCGTGAACAACAAGTTTAGAAAAATATCGCCCAAGGGTTTTATCACTTCGACTCCTTTTCCAAAAATCAATCCCAAAATGCTTCCAGCCAAAATTCCTCCCAAAAGCAATAAAATACTGCTGTAGTTCTTCAAGAAACTACCCGATGTCGTGTCTTTTATCTCCATTATTTATAAAGTTTACGGTAAATATAGAAATCTATATGAAATTGACAATGATTATAAAAAAACAATAAATCAATATTTTTTCTGTTTACTTTTGCAACAAACAAAAAGACAATGTCCATAGAAGTAAATAACATTTCGAAAAGTTACGGTGTTCAAAAAGCATTGGACAACATTTCGTTTGCTGTTAAAAAAGGAGAAATCGTAGGCTTTCTGGGGCCAAATGGTGCCGGAAAATCGACTTTGATGAAAATATTGACCACTTATATTGCTTCCGATGAAGGTTCGGCAAACGTAAATGGATTTGACGTTGACTCGCAGGCCAAAGCCGTGCAACAATCTATTGGCTATTTGCCCGAGCATAATCCTTTGTATTTAGATTTGTATGTGAGAGAATATTTGGCTTTCAATGCCGATGTTTATAACATTGCCAAAACCCGAATTGAAGAAGTGATTCAATTGACAGGTTTATCCAATGAAAGTCACAAAAAAATAGGACAATTATCCAAAGGTTTTCGCCAACGTGTAGGTTTGGCAAATGCTTTGTTGCACAATCCCGATGTTTTGATTTTGGATGAGCCAACAACCGGATTGGACCCAAATCAATTGGTCGAAATCAGGAACGTGATAAAAAACGTGGGGAAAGACAAAACCGTTTTCCTTTCGACGCATATTATGCAGGAAGTGGAAGCCATTTGCGACCGAGTAATCATCATCAACAACGGAAAAATTGTGGCCGACAAGAAACTGGACAACTTAATCTCGGCAGAAGCAACACAAATTATCGAAGTGGAATTTGACAATAAAGTAGAAGAACAATTAATTGCCAAAATCGAAAACCTGACTTCCTACAAGAACAGGCAAGACATGATTTGGGAATTGACATTCAATGCCGACAAAGACATGCGGCCTGCCGTTTTTGATTTTGCCAATGCCAATGGTTTGAAAACACTTCAACTCAACCAAAAGAATAAAAATCTGGAAGCCGTTTTTAGGGAAATTACGAAATAAATAATTTTAGTTTTTATTCGTTTCCTTTTAAAACCTTATGTATTGTTTTAATCCAGTCGTCCAATTCTGTCGAATCGGTTTGAATGGCAACACTGTTTGCATTGTAAGGCTGGTACTTCTCTACGTTAGTAACCGAAAACAGCCCAATTGTTGGTATTTGGGCAGCACTTGCCAAATGCATCATTCCACTATCGGCTCCTATAAAAACTGCAGTATTTGAAAAAAAAGCGGCTATTTCTCGAATATCTTTACTGTAAAAAGTGGGCGCTTTAAAACCTATTTGAGACACATTTTCGATTGGCAAAACTTCCAAAAGATTGTAATCTGTAAACTCGATTTGCATCTTTTCATAGAACTTAGCCCACCACTCTACCGAATAACACTTTGCTCCCGTTGCAAAGGTAAACAGGCAAATTGTCTTTTTATCGGGACTTACCAATTGATCTAAAATCTCTTTTCCGGCGGTTTTTTCATCATCGCCCAATTGAAGCAATAAAGACGGAACTGGGCTTTCATTTTTTGGAATCCCAAGTTGTGCCAAATAACTTCTTAAATTATAAACGGGATACTTGGCTATATGACTGTAATCGTCATATTGGGACTGGACATCTTCACCAGCTTCTCCAAAAAACTTGTAGGTTGCATTTGCCAACTGGACAGACAATCTTCCGGAAGAAGAATCCTTGTCAACATTAATGGCCAGATCATAATGATTTTTTTTGATCGAAATCCATCCCTTTAAATACGCGGATAATTCTTTAAAATGCTTCTTGGGAAGTTTAATTATTTGTCCAATACTTTCATAATTTTCGAAAACTATTGGAGCCAAATTTCCTTTTACAAATAAATCAATTTTACAATTGGGGAACGTTCGATACACTTCTTGAACGAGCGGCGTGATTAAGAGCAGATTTCCCAATCTGTGGTTTGGCCTAGAAATTAACACCCTTTTTATTTGGTTTGGATCTATTAATTCTAATTTTTGACTTTGATTGGATTTACCAATATTACCCGTAATGCTTCGCATCAAGGATCTTCTGAATTGGTTTATTTTCAGTGTTAATTTCATATTTTTAAATAAAGTAAATGCTTGTACGGTCCAGAAAACACAAATAAAACTCCATATTTCCTTAAAACAGCTAAATTACTACATTCTAATCAAATTTTGAGCATCAAATCCGTTTTTGATTTTACCAATGCCAATGGTTTAAAAACACTGCAAACCAACCTAAAAAATAAAAATTTGGGAGCAATTTTTTAAAGCAATTACGAAGTTGGTGCAAAAAAAAGTCCTCACCAATTTTAAAAACCCGTGAGGACTGATTGAAACAAAATTGCTTTGATTTCTAAAAAACCTTGCTCGCTATTTGTCTAATATTTTCTGATTTACCCATAGAATAATAATGCAAAACAGGAACGCCGGCAGCTTTCAATTCCATAGATTGTTGGATAGCCCATTCAATTCCCACTTGCCTGATATCAGCGTTGTTTTTGCATTTTTCGACAGCTTGAATTAAATCTTCCGGCAAGTCGATTCTGAAGATTTGTGGTAAAATTTGCAAATGTCGCTGTACTGCAATGGGTTTGATTCCCGGGATAATTGGCACGGTGATTCCTATTTCTCTGGCTTTGGCAACAAACTCGAAGTATTTTGCATTGTCAAAAAACATTTGGGTAACCACATAATCAGCACCGGCATCTACTTTTTCTTTCAATCTTTTCAAATCCGAAATCAAGGAAGGAGATTCCAAATGTTTCTCGGGATAACCGGCAACGCCAATACAAAAATCAGCCTTGTTGTCAATGTGCATTACATCGTGTAAATACTTCCCTTGATTCAATTGGTAAATTTGTTTTACCAAGTCAACCGCATAATTATTGCCGCCTTCTTTTGCCACAAAAGATTGCTCATCTTTCATTGCATCGCCACGCAAAGCCATTACATTGTTGATTCCTAGATAATGACAATCGACCAATAAATACTCTGTTTCTTCTTTTGTAAATCCTCCGCAAAGCACGTGAGGAACTGTGTCAACAGAATATTTATGTTTAATGGACGCGCAAATTCCCAAAGTTCCAGGACGCATTCTGGTCAATTTCTTGTCCAATAATCCGTTGCCTTTATCCACATAAATATATTCTTCACGCGAAGTTGTCACGTCAATAAAAGGCGGTTTGAACTCCATCAACGGATCAATATTATCGTATAATTCCTGAATACTTTTCCCTTTTTGTGGCGGAATAATTTCAAAGGAAAATAATGTTTTCCCTTTTGCTTCTTCTATATGTTCTGTTACTTTCATTTTATTGGATTTTGGGTTTTGGGTTTTGGGTCATAGGTAAACCTTATACCTAGAACCCTAAACCTAAAACCTTTTTTTAATCTGCTATATTAGGATTTAACCATTTCAAGGCTGTTTCCGTTGGGATATTTCTTCGTTTGGCGTAATCAATTACTTGGTCTTCTTTTATTTTTCCGAGGCCAAAATACTTGCTTTCCGGATTTCCAAAATAATATCCAGAAACGGAAGAAGCCGGCCACATCGCCATACTTTCGGTCAAGGTCACTCCGATTTCCTTTTCCACATTCAGTAATTTCCAAATGGTTGGTTTCTCTAAATGGTCTGGACAAGCCGGATAACCTGGTGCTGGACGAATTCCTTCGTAAATTTCCTCAATCATTGCTTCGGTGCTCAGGTTTTCGTGTGCGGCATATCCCCAAATTTCCTTACGGATTTTTTCGTGTAAATATTCGGCGAATGCTTCTGCAAATCGGTCTGCCAATGCTTTGACCATAATCGAATTGTAATCATCCAAATCCTTTTCGAATTCCGCTGCCCATTCGTCAACACCAAAACCGGTGGTTACACAAAATGCGCCCATATAATCGACCACACCATTATCTTTTGGCGCAATAAAATCGGCCAGTGCAATGTTCGGTTTGCCTTTTGATTTTTGGGCTTGTTGACGCAAAGTCAAGAAGGTCTGCAATGGTTTTCCGTTTTCGTCTGTCAATTCAATATCATCATCGTTGACCTGATTCGCCGGAAAAATACCGTAAATTCCTTTGGCTTGTAATTTCTTTTCTTTTAAAATCACTTCCAACATGGCTTGAGCATCTTCAAAAACAGAAGAGGCTTGTTCGCCAACCACTTCATCCGTCAAAATTGCTGGATATTTCCCAAACAATTCCCAAGTCCTGAAAAATGGCGTCCAGTCGATGTACGGAACCAAAACTTCCAAATCCACTTCAATCACTTGTTCGCCAATTACATTTGGTTTTACGGGAGTAAAATTAGCCCAATCCAATTGTAATTTATTTTTACGGGCATCTTCAATACTCAAGAAATTCTTGTCACGTGAACGATTCAAGAACGATTCCCTAAACGCATCATAATCAGCTCGAATGTCGCTGGTATATTTTTGACTGTTGTCGTCCAATAAATTTCCGGCTACCGTAACGGCTCTCGAAGCATCGTTTACGTGAATCACTGTTGATTGATATTGAGGCGCAATTTTCACGGCAGTATGTGCACGCGAAGTGGTTGCTCCACCAATCATCACGGGGATTTTCATTCCTCGTTTATCCAATTCCTTGGCGAGATACACCATTTCGTCCAAAGAAGGCGTGATTAATCCACTCAAACCAATAATATCCACTTCGTGTTCAATGGCTGCTGCAATAATTTTTTCTGGCGGAACCATAACTCCAAGATCGATAATTTCATAATTATTACAAGCCAAAACCACCGAAACGATATTTTTTCCAATATCGTGAACATCGCCTTTTACGGTTGCCATCAATATTTTTCCGTTTCCTTCTTTGTCGCCCACTTGCTTTGCTGCTTCAATAAAAGGCAACAAATACGCCACGGCTTTTTTCATCACTCGTGCCGATTTTACCACTTGAGGCAAAAACATTTTCCCTGAACCAAACAAATCCCCAACGACATTCATTCCTGCCATCAAGTTGATTTCGATTACTTCTATTGGTTTTGTTGCGGCTAGTCTTGCTTCTTCCACATCCAGTTCTATAAAGGCATCCACACCTTTAACCAAAGAGTGCGTTATCCTTTCCTGAACGGTTCCCAAGCGCCATTCCTGAATTTCTTTTTCGTTGCTTTTGACATCGCCTTTTACATTTTCGGCAAAATCCAACAATCTTTCAGTGGCATCATCACGACGATTCAAGATTACATCTTCCACGTGTTCCAACAAATCTTTTGGAATTTCGTCGTAAATAGAAAGCATTTCCGGGTTTACAATTCCCATCGTCATTCCATTCTTAATGGCGTGATACAAGAAAACCGAGTGCATCGCTTCACGAACCACGTCATTTCCTCTAAACGAAAACGAAACGTTACTCACACCGCCGCTTATGTGTGCGTGTGGCAAATTTTCCCGAACCCATTTGGTTCCCCTGAAGAAATCCAAAGCATTCAGGCGGTGTTCTTCCATTCCGGTTGCCACTGGAAATATATTCAAATCGAAGATGATATCCTGTGGCGGAAAGCCCACTTTATTAACCAAAATATCATACGAACGTTGACAAATTTCTATTCTACGTTCGTAATTGTCGGCTTGACCTACCTCGTCAAAAGCCATAATAATGGCGGCGGCTCCGTAACGTTTGATCCATTTGGCGTGATGAATAAATTGCTCCTCGCCTTCTTTCAAGGAAATAGAGTTTACGACGCATTTTCCTTGAACGACCTTCAAACCGGCTTCAATAATATTCCATTTCGAGCTGTCAATCATAATCGGCACACGCGAAATATCTGGTTCGGCTGCGATTAAATTCAGGAATTTGACCATTGCATATTCGCCGTCCAGCATTCCTTCATCCATATTGACATCGATGATTTGTGCGCCGCCTTCTACTTGCTCTTTGGCAATGCTTAATGCTTCTTCGTATTTTTCTTCCTTGATTAATCGAAGGAATTTTCTGGAACCGGTAACATTCGTTCTTTCTCCAACATTGACAAAAACGCTTTTGGGCGTAATGATCAAGGGTTCTAATCCCGATAATACCAGATTTCTTCTTTTTTCTGCCATTTTTTTTATTTTTTTGCCACAGATTCACAGATTTTATTTGTGAATCTGTGGCTATAATTTAGACGCGATAAATCGCATCTCCTTGATTACATTGTTGCCGTCGAAACCCTCGGTTTATACTCCTTGGCAATATCGGCAATCAATTTGATGTGTTCTGGGGTTGTTCCGCAACAACCGCCTATGATGTTTACTAAATTATCTTCAAGATAGCTTCGTATTTGGGCTTGCATTTGCTCTGGTGTTTCGTCGTATTCTCCAAAGGCGTTTGGCAATCCTGCATTGGGATGTGCTGAAACGTTAAAAGATGTATGCTGTGACAAAGTTTGCAAATAAGGTTTCAACAAATCCGCTCCCAAAGCGCAATTAAAACCAACACTCAACAACGGAATATGCGAAACCGAAATCAGGAAAGCTTCCACCGTTTGTCCGGAAAGTGTTCTTCCCGAAGCATCGGTAATGGTTCCTGAAACCATTATTGGAATATCGATATTACGTTCTTCTTTCACTTCTTCGATGGCAAAAAGTGCTGCTTTGGCATTCAAGGTATCAAAAATAGTTTCTACCAAAAGTAAATCGCAACCTCCATCAATCAAGGCTTCGACTTGTTGTTTGTAGGCAATGCGCAAATCGTCGAAAGTCACGGCTCTGTAACCTGGATCATTCACGTCTGGCGACATACTGGCTGTTCTGTTTGTTGGCCCGATGGAACCGGCAACAAAACGAGGTTTGTCTGGATTTTTAGCGGTGAATTCATCGGCTACTTCACGAGCCAATTTTGCCGATTCGTAGTTGAGTTCGTAAACAATATCTTCTAAATGGTAATCCGCCATACCAATGGTGGTTCCCGAAAAAGTATTGGTTTCTACGATGTCGGCTCCGGCTTCAAAATACAGGGCGTGCACGGCTTTGATGGCTTGAGGCTGCGTCAAGGACAACAAATCGTTGTTGCCTTTGAGCGAATGTGGAAAATCCTTGAAACGTTCTCCCCGGAAATCTTCTTCGGAGAAATTATAGCGTTGCAACATCGTTCCCATCGCTCCGTCGAGCACGAGAATTCGTTTTTTGATTTCTTCTTGAATGTTTGGCATTTTTCAGTATATTTAAACTAACTAACCCTGTCAGGGTTTTGTGCCTTGACAGGGTCGTAAAATTATATTTGTTATGTGGAAAGGGAGAAATTTTCTCGTGGTTATCTTTTCCCGATGAATCAGGATAGAATGTAGCACCTTTTTCGGTGAAAATGAATAGGTTGCTAAGCTTTCGTCGGGTCTATTCCCTCTGGCTTTCGTGATAACAATCAATAAATGTATGAACACTGCAAAGTACGTACATAGCGCGATTAATTGCAAGTATTCAAGGTATATTTTATTGTTTACCCTTTAAAGATTGGGTAATTTCGTTCATTTTATCGACTTTTTCCTGAAAATCGCCTTTTAGGGTTTTGCGGTATTCGTTCAGGTTTTCGACCATTTTGTTAACATCTTCCGGAATAACTTCTTCAAAAAATTCGCGTAATCTTTTGGCAGTTGTTGGTGATTTTCCATTGGTTGAAATGGCAATTTTCACGTTTCCTTTGGTCACGATTCCACCCAAATAATAGTCGCACAAAGGAGGTGTGTCGGCGATGTTGCAAATCAGGAATCTTTTTCGAGACAGGTCATAAACCTTTTTATTGACTTTTAAATCATCGGTGCAAGCGATGACCATATGTCGTTTTTTCAACATTTTTTTCTTGAACTTCGCTTGGGTTAATTTTACCGAGGGATGTTTTTCGACCAATGCTTCCAATTCAGGCAAAAACCTGGTCGCCACTACCTCAACATTGGCGTTTGGACTGGATTTGAGCATAAAGGTCAGTTTTTCCAAGCCCACGTTTCCTCCTCCAACAATGAGAACATTGAGTTGGTTTAGTTTCAGGAAAATTGGATATAGTTCGTTCCTCCCCCCAACCCCCTCCAAAGGAGGGGGAGCCGAGGCTTGAATATTGGAGTTTGAATCGTTTTTTTTCATTTTATTTTTTCTACCTGAAAATGACCTGTTGAAACTTGATAATCTATTATTTTTTCCCTTTCCAAGCTCCCTCTCCTTTGGGGAGGACTGGGGTGGGGATTATTCTCTGGCGCAAACTTTATTGGAAATATATTCCTTGTAAATTCCTTTTAATTTATTACGTTCTTTCACGACTTCGCCAATGACGATTATGGCTGGCGAACTCAAATTGTTGTCTTTCACCACTTGTGAAATGGTGTCTATGGTTCCAAAACCTACTTTTTCGTTGGGCATTGTACCGTTTTGAATGATGGCAACGGGAGTTTCTCCTTTGGATTCGTTTTGAAAAAGTGTCACAATTTGTTCCAATTTACTCATTCCCATCAAAATTACAACAGTTGCCGTAGATTTTGCTGCCAAAGCTACATCATTTGATAATTTATGGTCAGATGTTGTGCCTGTAATAACCCAAAAACTTTCGGAAACGCCTCTTTTTGTCAAAGAAATTCCCTGATTGGCTGGAACTGCAATTGAGGATGAAATTCCGGGAATAACAAAAGTTGGAATTCCAAAACTCAGTATGTATTCAATTTCTTCGCTACCACGACCAAAAATGAAGGGATCGCCTCCTTTTAGTCGCACTACATTGCCATAAGTTAGTGCATTATCAACAATTAATTGATTGATTTTCGCTTGCGAATATTCGTGACAGCCTTTTCTTTTTCCAACAAAAATTTTGATAGCATTTTTAGGAGCATAGTCCAATATTTCTTCGTTTGCCAAAGCATCGTACAAAACCACATTGGCTTGAGCAAGTGCTTTTGCACCTTTGATAGTGAGCAAATCGGGATCGCCCGGACCTGCTCCTACTAAAGTTACTTTGGGTTTTACGATATTATCCATTTGCTAAATCTTTTGTTCTATAGCTTTCAATATTTTCGAAAAAGGCAATTCCTTCTTGAATGTATTTTTGGGCAAATTCCTCTGAAGGCTCGTTTTTATTAATTTGGTACACCAAATCTTTGAAAGACGAATTCAACGCAATTTTGTTGTTTTCCACAAAAACAGTATCGAATAAATCGATAATTCCTGCGTGTGCATTTGTTTTTTGATTTTCGGCAAGCAATAACGCTTTGGCACCATTTACAAATCCTGCATAAGTTAAATAAATAGCATCAGACCATTTTTTTTCTACTAAAGCTTCGTGTGCGAAAGTCAATTTATCTTTAGCTTCGAAAATTAAAGTAGCAACCAAATCAATAACTACACCCGCACATTCGCCTACACCAATCGCTTTTACATAATTATCGGCATTTCCCCAATCGACAAAATCTTCATCTGTTAGATTGTCAATTTCCGAAAGAGGTTTCAATAATTCGAAGAAATAAGTTTCGCCTTTGGCATCGTAATAATCTAAAAATTTAAGCCCGTTGGCATTCGCTTCGAAATCATTCAAAATAGCACGCAAAGCTTCTGGACCTCGACGACTAGGAATTTTGATTACTTTATCGGCAAATCTTCCTTGACCATTTCCTAAATTTCCTCCACCCAATAACACTTGAAGTGCCGGTGCAACTAGCTTTCCAGAATTGATTGACATTCCTTGAAAACCAATTTCGGCCATATTGTGTTGCCCGCAAGCATTCATACAACCACTGATTTTTATGGTAATGTCATTATTGCTATGGTATTGCGGATATTCGGCAGCCAAAACTCTTTCTAGCTCTGTTGCAATTCCTGTGCTGCTTGCAATTCCAAGATTACAAGTATCGGTTCCTGGACAAGCTGTGATATCGGCAGTAGAATTGTATCCTAAAGTCACGAATCCAAGTTTTTCTAATTCTTGGTAAAAAAAGACTAAATTGTCTTGTTTTATGTTACGAATAAGAATGTCTTGTCTTAGTGAAAAACGCAATTCATTGGCACCATAATTTTTAATCAAATCGGCCAATAATCTAGCTTTGTCTGTATAAAAATCGCCTACAGGAACTTTGATTCCAATGGCAACATATCCTGCTTGTTTTTGTTGAAATACATTCGATTTTTTCCAAATTTCGAAAGCTTCTTTATCTGCAATTTCTACTTTTGGAGCTACCAATAAAGGTTCTGGAATTGGTCCATCAAATGCGGTGGTGTCAATTTCGAACGATTGGCAAGACAAGGCTTTTTTCTCTTCATCAACCAATTTCAAAAAGGCTTCAGCCCCTAAATCTTTGATCAAGAATTTCATACGTGCTTTCAAACGTCTCGATCTTTCTCCAAAACGGTCAAATACTCTCAAAATTCCTTCGGTAGTTGGGATAATTTGATTTACAGGCACAAATTCCGATAACAATTCGGCGTGCTGTGGCTGAGAACCTAATCCACCACCCAACATTATTTTGAATCCTCTTTCGCCATTGACAATTTTTGGAATAAATCCTAAATCGTGCAAATAACTCAAAGCGGTATCTTTATCCGATGACGAAAATGATATTTTGAATTTACGTCCCATTTCCTGACAAACTGGATTTCTCAACAAAAATTGGAATAAAGCGTGTGCATAAGGCGACACATCAAAAGGTTCATCAGGGTCGATTCCTGCATTTTCGCTGGCTGTTATATTTCGAACGGTGTTTCCGCAAGCTTCACGAAGAGTAATATCGTCTTTTTCTAATTCAGCCCAAAGTTCAGGCGTTCTGTCTAAACTCACAAAGTGAATTTGGATATCCTGACGCGTGGTAATGTGCAAACGACCTCTTGAATATTCGTCAGAAACTTTTGAAATTCGCATTAATTGTTCGCTCGTTACTTTCCCGTAAGGCAATTTGATACGAATCATTTGAACGCCTTCCTGACGTTGCCCATAGATTCCGCGAGCCAAACGAAGGCTGCGAAAACGTTCGTCATCAATTTTTCCATCACGAAATAAAGCGATTTTTCTCTCTAAATCGATAATGTCTTTTTGTACAATTGGGTCTTCTATTTCGGTTCTAAAACTTTGCATAATTTCTATTGTTGTCGTTGTTGTTGGTTGTTTTGTTGGTTTAGCAGTTTTATTTACACTATTAACTATTGTATAAATCCAACTCCTGCTGTTGTATTGGTCGCCACGTCTATCAAAATAAAAGCGCCATTTGATTTGTTGTCGTTGTAGGCGTCAAAATATAAAGCCTTGCTTAATTTAATGCTCACTTCTCCAATTTCATTGATTGCTAATTGAGTTGCCGGAGTTGAACCCGAATAATCTGTGGCAATCACGTTTTTCACGCTTTCAATTTTGGCCAAAACTCTATTGGTATTGTGCTGTATCAAATATTTTGTTCCTGCAACCAATTTTTTGCTGTCCATCCAACAAATGGTGGTGTTGATGTCTTTTTCAACTCTTGGAAGCTCACTTGATTTTACAATCATGTCGCCTCTGGTCACGTTGATGTCATTTTCCAATTCCAAAGTAATGGAAGAACCTGCTGTCGCTTCGTCAAATTGTTGGTCAAAAAAGTGGATATTGGTCACTTTCGATTCGGTCAAAGAAGGAAGTACGGTTACTGCATCGCCCACTTTAATATTGTTTCCGTATAATTTTCCGGCATAACCTCTAAAGTCATGATATTGTTCCGTTTTTGGCCTAATCACGGTTTGAACAGGAAAACGAGCTTGCCCGTTATCATAAACATCTTTGGATTCCAATGCTTCCAAGTGTTGCAGGATCGTTTGCCCGGTGTACCAAGGCATTTTTCCCAATGTTTCCACCACATTGTCTCCCGTCAAAGCACTCAACGGAATGTAGCTCACGTTTTGTTCTTTGTAGGCACTTTTTGCATTCAAAGCTTGAAAATCTGCTTTGATTTTATTGAAAACTTCTTCTGAATAATCAACTAAATCCATTTTATTGATGGCTACAATCACATCTTTTACCCTCAATAAATTATTGATAAAAAAGTGACGGTAGGTTTGCTCAATAACTCCTTTTCGGGCATCAATCAAGATGATGGAAACTTGTGAAGTCGAAGCTCCCGTAACCATGTTTCTGGTATATTCCACGTGACCCGGAGTATCGGCAATGATGTAACTTTTTTTCGCAGTGGAGAAATAAATATGCGCTACGTCAATCGTGATTCCTTGCTCTCTCTCGGCAACCAAACCGTCGGTGGCCAAGGAAAAATCGAGGTAATCGTATCCTTTTTGCTTGCTGCTTTTTTCTATTGCTTCAATTTTGTCGGTAGTCAATGATTGTGTGTCGTACAACAATCTTCCAATTAATGTGCTCTTTCCGTCATCTACACTTCCTGCTGTTGCTATTTTTAAAACTTCCATATTCTTTTTCCCCACCCCGACCCTCCCCAAAGGGAGGGAGACGAGTCTGGTATGTTTTTATAAATTAATATTTTCTTTTTTATTTAGTCTGCTTTTTTTCAAAACTCAAAACCAACACTAATCCTGTTTCAGCTCCCTCCTCTTCGGGGAGGGCTGGGGTGGGGATTAAAAATAACCTTGTTGTTTTCTTTTTTCCATCGCAGCTTCAGAACGTTTGTCGTCTATTCTGGCTCCTCTTTCGGAAATGGTGGAAGACCTGATTTCGCCAACAACTTCAGCAATTGTCGCCGCATAAGATTCAACGGCAGCAGTACAACTCATGTCTCCAACGGTTCTAAAACGAACAATTCTTTCTTCAATCTCTTCGTCTTCTTCTTGATAAACGAATGGCGAATGCGACCAAATCATGCCGTCTCTCAAGAATACTTTACGTTTGTGCGAAAAATAAATCGATGGAATTTCGATTTGTTCTTGTTCGATATAACTCCAAACATCTAATTCTGTCCAGTTCGAAATTGGGAAAACACGAACATTTTGTCCATTTTCGATTTTACCATTCAATAAATCAAATAATTCCGGTCTTTGATTTTTTTCGTCCCATTGACCAAAATCATCACGAACCGAAAAAATACGCTCTTTGGCTCTGGCTTTTTCTTCGTCGCGACGCGCACCACCAATACAAGCGTCAAATTTGAATTCTTCGATGGCGTCCAAAAGCGTAGTGGTTTGCAAGCTGTTTCGGCTGGAATATCTTCCAGATTCTTCCACCACTTTGCCTTCGTCTATGGCATCTTGCACATTACGAACAATCAATTCCAATCCTAATTCAGCAACTAATTTGTCTCTAAATTCGATGGTTTCAGGAAAATTATGCCCTGTGTCGACATGCAACAATGGGAAAGGAATTTTTGCAGGGAAGAATGCCTTTTGTGCCAAACGCACCAATGTTATGGAATCTTTTCCACCAGAGAAAAGCAATACCGGCTTATCAAATTGAGAAATTACTTCTCTGAATATGTAAATCGCTTCGCTTTCTAAAGCATTTGTTTTTAATATGGAACTCATTATTTTTAGTTTAAAAATTTAAAAGTTTAAAGTTTAAGGTTGTTGTAGCCTCACTAAAATCTCGTAAACTATTATTATTTATTCTATTCTCTTTTATTCTAATTTCTAACTTCTGAACTCTAACCTTACTTCTGGTGCAAACCACATTCTTTATGACTGGATTCCCACCACCATCTTCCGGCTCTTATGTCTTCATCAGGAGTAATTGCCCTGGTACAAGGTGCACATCCAATACTTACAAATCCTTGTTTATGCAGTGCGTTTTGGGGCACGTTATTTTTTTCCAAGTAATCTTCGACTTCTTTCAAGGTCCATTTTAACAATGGATTAAATTTTATGATTTCGAATTTTTCGTCGTATTCAAAAAGAGATAAATCATTTCTGTTTTCGGATTGTTCCGCTCTTAAACCCGTAATCCAAACGGAATTCCCTTTCAAGGCTTTGGTCAAGGGCGCCACTTTTCGAATGAAACAACATTCTTTTCTGTTTTCGACTGAATCGTAAAAACTGTTGGGGCCTTTAGTTTCCAATAATTTTTCCACTGCCGAAGCTTCAGGAAAATAGACTTTAATTTCTTTCTTGTACTTTTTTAAGGTCTTGTGAAAAACGTCGTAAGTTTCCTGAAACAAACGCCCAGTATCCAATGTAAAAATGGTAATGGGCAAATCGTTTGTGGCAATTAATGCGGTTATCACTTGGTCTTCTTGCCCGAAAGAGGTTGAAAAAACCACTTTATCTTTGTATTCATTGGCCAAAAAAGACAACGTTTCCTCGATGGAGAATCCTTTAGTTTTTTCTGACAAAGTCTGTGTTAGTGTTGCACTCATTATAATAATTTTGACAATGTTCTTAAACTCAAAATAATAATTAAGATTCCAACGATAATCATCATTGGTTTTCTTTGGATTTTATTCACCAAAAAAGCGGCAAGAGGTGCGGCAATAACGCCACCCATAATCAATCCTATTATCACTTGCCATCCGCTTATTCCACCAAAAATCATAAAAGTTACACCACTGGCAAAAGAAACCGCGAACTCCGCTGCATTCACTGAACCAATGGTATAGCGAGGATTTCTACCTCGTCCCAACAATGTCGACGTGACAATTGGCCCCCAACCGCCTCCGCCAACGGAATCCATGAAACCTCCAAAAGAAGCTAAAAGATCTAGTCTTTTTGTTTTCTTTTTTACAATATTTTTCACCAATGCTTTTTTAATAATAATAAAAGCCAGCACCATCATATAAACGGCAATAAAAGGTTTTATTACGTCTCCATCGATTACATCAGCCAACAAATAAGCACCTGTAATTGACCCTAAAACGCCCGGAATCAAAAGGTGTTTTACCAGTTTTTTATTGATATTTCCAAATTTGTGATGCGAAATTGCCGATGCTCCCGTAGTAAACATTTCGGCAACGTGAACTCCCGTGCTACTCACTGCCGGAGGAACTCCATAAGCTAATAAAAAGGAGGTGGAAGTCGCTCCATAACCCATTCCTAACGTTCCGTCGACCAATTGGGCAAAAACGCCAATTGCAAAAAACACCAAAAACTCTTGGTTAAATCCCGCCAAGAAATTATTCCAAGTGAAATCAGCATAATGATTGTATATTAAAACTGTCAATAATACCAAGATCAAAAATACCGGGACAAAAACCCAAAGTCTCTTGGCAAACGAACTATTCTGCATTACCCCTACAGTATCGTTAAAATTTTTTACAAATCTCTTAATCATTATTTTTATGTTTTTTATTTTCAAATCCATTACCCCATCGGGATAGTAGATTAAGTTTGCAAAAATACTATATAATTCTAAATATAAAAACTATATTTGATTTTTTTATTGTTAAAGTAATTCGAAACGAATCCTAAAACGCGGAGAAATAGGCAATTTAATGCTGGCCGGAGAAAAAAAACCTTGATTCCCGAAATACGGAATGCAAGGTTTGGCTTACTTCATTTTTAATCTTGGTGAAGTTCTTTTAAATTCTGTTGGAAGGGTGGCGAAAATAGTTTTAACAAACTACCACCTAACAATTAATTACTTTAGTTTTTAATAAATGATATTACCGCCTTTTCATCTTTCTTGAGGTTTGTTTTCAAATCAAAAGTCCTGTCACTGTCAATAATTTTGATTGATGTAGTATTGAATCCTACTTTGCCTTCCGTTACGGCTTCAATCTTGAAAACAGTTTGAGCGTTATCTAAAGTTACGGTAAATCGTTTGATTTTTTTCAAAACTGTATAATTGGACAAAATAAGTTTTCCGTTTTGATACAAATTAATGACATCTCCGTCCTCTGACTCGGCGTCGAAAATGTCAAGAAAAACCTCGTTGGAATTTGCAAAAACATTCAAATTTTGGTTCTTCAACAAATTATTAACTTTCAAATTGTCGACAAGAGTTGTAGTAAACACTTCTTTCTTTTTTTGTTCGTCAATTTTCTTGCTGCTTTTTATTTTATTTTCAATTTTGTTCAGAATTTTATAAATTTTTTCAGAACCAACTAAAGCTATTGTACCGTCAATGCAACTGGTTTTATTTTTATACAATCCTTTAAAATTTCCGTCAATTTTAGTAGAATTGTCGGCCAACTTAATTTTGCCCTCAAAATTTATGAAACAAAAGCTTTTTTGGGAAAAATTAGATTTTGTATACAATATATTGTCTTCCTTAAATTTTAATATTTTGGTTTTCAAATTATAAACACCCGAAATGGAGTTTTTCGTCTCATTGTCGCCGCCTAAATCCGTTACGGAATAACCACTTATCAAACCTGCATTTATTTCAAAAAAAAGTCGGTAGCTTATAGCTGTTTTTGAATTACCGTTGAGTTTTAAAACCCCAAAATATTCGTATTTGTTTTGACCATAATTAGTTAAAAAAAACAAAACAAAAAATAAAGTAGTAAAAATCCTCATGTAATAATTTATAATGTATACATTTACAAAGATAAACCTTAAAAATTTAATTATTATGAATTTTAGAATTTTACTTTCGATGTTTGCGCTACTATTGTTTTCATCTTTTCCGATGTATGCATCTTTCCCAGTAGAGAACGCATTAGTTAATGGATCTAGTCAAACGACAATTTCTCAATCAACTGTAGAACCAACTCTTTCTTCTCCTGCTGCCGTGGGTTCAGGAAAAAGCCAAATCGTTGCTTTGGTACTTGCATTAGTGGTTGGAGGACTTGGAATTCACCGTTTTTACCTTGGATATATCTGGCAAGGTGTTGTTCAATTGCTTACTTTAGGAGGTTTTGGAATTTGGGCGTTAATCGATTTAATAAGAATTATCACTGGAGATTTGCAACCAAAAGACGGAAGTTATTCAGAAACTCTTTAATACAAAATGATCAAAGTCGTAGTGTTGTAATACTATGGCAGAGATTGTTGACAATTAAAAAAAGCCCCTTTCATCACAATGAAAGGGGCTTTTAATTTGTATTCTTCTCTGAACAAAACCCTTAAAAAGAAATATCAGCCAAAGAATTATTTTCCAATATCATCAGGGTATTGTCGCGTACTTCCGTCATTAATTTGTGCACCGAACATTTTGCTTCATCGACACAATCATCGCATTTTTCGTAGAAATTATGGCTCACGCAAGGCAATAAAGCTATTGGTCCTTCAAGAGTACGGTACACATCGGCCATATTGATGTCTTTGGGGTCTTTTATAAGATAATAGCCACCGCCTTTTCCTTTTTTGGCTCCAAGAAAACCAGAATGTCGCAACAACAATAAAATACTTTCAAGAAACTTTATGGAAATATGCTCACTTTTTGCTATTTCGGCAATTTGAACAGGAGTTTTATCTACTTGGTGAGCCAAGAAAGTCATTGCTTTTATTCCGTATTTTGTTTTCTTTGAGAGCATTATAAAGATTTATGATTTTTGAATTGAGATTAACGATTTTTGAATTAAAAAATCAAGAAATAAACATCTCTTTTAACAACAATAAAAGTATGGTTTTTAATTGAAAAATAATGAATAATTTATAATTGTTATTGGTTTGCAAATCTGCAATCTAAAATCGTTAATCATCAATCTAAAATCTTATGACAAAGCCTGCTTCAAATCGGAAATTACGTCGGCCACTGTTTCCAATCCTACGGAAACGCGCACCAAACCATCGGTAATACTCACTGCCAAACGTTCTTCGACAGACAATTTGCTGTGTGTTGTTGATGCTGGATGCGTTACAATGGTTCTGGTATCTCCTAAATTCGGTGATAACGAACACAATTTTATTTTATCCAAGAAAGCTCTTCCTGCTTCAATTCCTCCTTTGATTTCAAAAGCCACGATATTGCCGCCCAATTTCATTTGTTTCTGGGCGATTTCATATTGTGGATGCGATTTCAAGAACGGATATTTTACCTTATTTACGTTGGGATGTTGTTCTAAAAACTCGGCTACTCGTAAGGCATTTTCGCAATGTCTATCCAAACGAATCGCCAAAGTTTCTAAACTTTTAGACAATACCCAAGCATTAAACGGTGATAAAGAAGGCCCAGTCAATCGTGAAAACAAATAGATTTTTTGAATCAATTCGGCATTACCAACAGTGATTCCGCCCAAAACTCTACCTTGACCATCCATTAATTTTGTGGCTGAATGCACTACCAAATGCGCTCCCCACTTTATGGGTTGTTGCAAATAAGGCGTGGCAAAACAGTTGTCGATAATCAAAATTAAATTGTGTTTTTTGGCAATTGTACCTAACAATTCCAAATCAATAATATCTACCGCTGGATTCGTAGGCGATTCAGCAAAAAGAATTTTGGTGTTTGGTTTGATAAAACTTTCAATAGTTTCCGGTTTGTCAATGTCAAAATAGGAAGTTTCAATTCCCCATTTTGGAAAATAATTGATAAACAAAGAATGTGTCGCGCCAAAAACACTTCCTGCCGAAACAATATGATCGCCTGAATTCAACAAAGCAGCCAAGGTGGAATAGACCGCAGCCATTCCGGATGCAAAAGCAAATCCTGCCGCCGCACCTTCCATTTGGCAAACTTTATCCACAAACTCGTTGGTGTTTGGATTGCTGTAACGACTATAAATATTTCGCTCTTTCTCTTCGGCAAATGAGGCACGCATATCTTCGGCATCCTCGAATACAAAACTGGACGTTAAGTACAAAGGCACGGAATGTTCTAAATATTGGGTGCGTTCTAATTGATTGCGGATGGCTTGGGTTTCAAAACCAAATTCTTGTTCGTTCATTGTGCTGTTGTTTGTTGTTTTTAGGTGATGGTGATGATTTTAGTTTTTGGCTAATTCCAGTCCATTCAAAACTACTTTATAATGTATCGTTGCCGTTGGTTCCACTGTTTTGGTAACCGAGCAATATTTTTCGAAAGATAGTTGGGCGGCTTTTGCTGCTTTGTCTTCCTTGATGTTTCCTTCCAGATAAAAAACCACGTAAATATCCTTGAATGGTTTTGCTTCGCCCACTTGAACGCGCTCGCCTTCGACCTCAGCCTTGAAAGAAGTAATTTCTTGACGTTGTTTTTTCAAGATGGAAATCATGTCGATTCCGCTGCAACCGGCAACTCCCATTAGTATTAATTCCATTGGACTTGGCCCCATGTCGTTTCCTCCAAAATCAGGACGCGCATCTACATTTACAATATGTCCACGCTCGTTTTTCAATTCGAAATGGAAGTTTTCATTTACTCTGTCTAATGTTATTTTCATTTTTTATTTTATTTAAATCTGAATTCAAAAATCGTTAATCAGAAATCCATAATCTTACCCTTTATCCGACAATCTCAACAAATCTCCAAAAACACCTCTCGCCGTCACTGCCGAACCTGCGCCAGCTCCTTGAATTACGATTGGACGATCACCATAAGATTCTGTATAAATTTCGAAGAAAGAATCAGAACCTTTCAAGCCGCCCAAAGCCGTATCCGAAGGTACGGAAACTAATTTTACTTCGAGATTTCCTTTATCATTTTGTAAATCTCCCGACAATTCGCCAATGTATCTTAAGACGTGATTTGGTTCTTGTGCTGCCTTAATTTTGTCATAAATCGGATCAAATTCCTTTAATTTATGCAAGAAATCGGAAACATTTCCTTCACGCAAATGTTCCGGAATAAGGTTTTGAATGCTGATTTCTTCGAATTCGTTTTGCAAATCCAATTCTCTAGCCAAAATTAATAATTTCCTGCCCACGTCGTTTCCACATAAATCTTCTCTTGGATCGGGTTCCGTGTAACCGTTGTCGATGGCTTCTTTCAGGATTTCGCTGAATGGAACATCTTTTGCCGAAAAATTATTGAATAAATAACTCAATGTTCCCGAGAAAACTCCTTTTATTTTGGTGATGTTTTCACCCGAAAGATGCAATAATTTGATGGTGTCTATCAATGGTAATCCTGCGCCAACATTGGTTTCGTACAAATAATTCTTTTGGTTTTCCGCCAATACTTTTCGCAAGTCTTTGTAAAACTTGTAACTCAAGGTATTTGCCACTTTATTGGACGAAATCAAGTCGAAACTTCCTTCTGCCAACGGAATGTAATTTTCAACAAATGTTGCACTCGCCGTGTTGTCGATGGCAATCAAGTTCTCCAAGTGGTTTTCATTGGCGAAAGCAATAACATCATCAATGGTATAGGAGAAACCGTTGGTTTGAATCTCGTTTTTCCAATTCGGCGAAACACCGTTTTTGTTTAAAAGTAAATTTTTGGAATTGGCAATCGCAAAAACATTCAATCGAATGTCTTTTCGTTTTTCGATGGCCGCTGCCGATTCCAAAATTTGGTTAATCAAAGTTCCACCCACCAATCCGTGACCGAAAATGGCAATATTGATTTTCTTGGAAACTCCAAAAATTTCTCCGTGAATCACGTTCAATGCTTTGTGCAGTTGCGCTTTTTTGACTACTAAACTCACGTTTTTTCCCGTTACCGTATTGTTGAAAAGAATCGGCACGACTTTATTTTTAATCAAGGCCGTGTACGGTTTATGAAAAGTGCTCAAATCTTGACCAATAATCGAAATCACCGAAACATCGTCGGTAATCGAAATTTTGTTGACGTCTTTCGAATAGAAATCATTTTCAAATTCTTTCTCCAATTCAATCATTGCTTTGGTCGCTTTATCAGCGTTGACCACAAGCCCAATTCCTCTTTCAGACGAACCTTGCGAGATGATGCTCACACTAATGTCATTGTCGCCCATAACCCTAAAAATACGGGCATCAACGCCTGTTTTTCCCAACAATCCTCTTCCTTCCAAGTTGACCAACGACACATTTTCGAGAACCGAAAGTGTTTTGATTCCTTCTTTATTGGATTTTGAAGTGATTAATGTTCCTTGATTTTCGTGGTTAAAAGTATTTAAAATTCGCAACGGAATATTTTTTTCCAACAATGGAATAATGGTTTTGGCGTGCAAAATGGTTGCTCCAAAATTGGCAATTTCATTCGCTTCGTTAAAAGACAAACGATCGATTTTCTTTGCGTCGGGAACTAAATCTGGGTTGGCCGTGTAAATTCCGTCAACGTGTGTATAATTTTGAAGTTCTTCGGCATCGAGGTAATTCGCAATCAGCGAAGCGGTGTAATTACTGCCGTTTCTTCCTAAAGTCGTGGTGTCGTTATTGTTGTTCGAACCAATAAAACCGGTAATAATATTTACGGTATCGCAGTTTTGTTTGAAATAATTGATGACATTTTTCTTGGAAACTTGTTCCAATGGTTGGGCATCACCAAATTTCGAATCCGTTTTTATTAAGACTCTTGAATCAGTGAAGTGGGCGTTTATTCCTTTTTTGGTTAAAATGGAAGTCAATAATTTTGCCGAAAGCAATTCGCCTTGGGATAAAATTTGGTCTTTAATTTTGTTGCTGTAATCGCCAATTAGGCTTACTCCTTCAAAAAGTTTGTCCAAAACTTCAAATTCCACGGACAAATCAATCTCTTGGTATTCGCCATTTTGCACTTTTTTGAAACTTTCAAAAGGCGTTTTGTAATCTCCATTTTTAGCGGCAATTTCCAAAATTTCTTCCAGTTCGTCTGTTGCATTTCCTCTTGCCGAAACCACAACGGCAATTTCCTCGCCTTGATTGACTTTATTTTCGATTATCGAAATGACTTTGTTTATTCCTTCTCCGTTGGATAAAGATTTACCCCCAAATTTTAATACTTTCATCTGTTCTATATGTGTAATGCTTAAAAAATGTCCTTAAGCAAATTGTCTAATTGTTCATATTCTATCAAAAATGCGTCGTGTCCGTGGATGGATTCAATCTCTCCGTAAGAAACGTTTTTATTCAATTTTTTTAATTCTTCGAAGGTTTCCCTATTCTCGTTGGCCGTAAAAAACAAGTCTGAATTGATGGCAATGATGTGAATGTTGGTTTCAATTCTGGAAACAATTTCTTCGAATGAATCGCTGTTTCTGGTGACGTCAATGGTTTTCAGTAATTGGTTCATCATACGATAAGCCGAAAGTTGAAAACGTTTTTGCAATTTTTTCCCGTGATGATTCAACCAACTTTCCACATTAAAAATAGCCAATTCTTCATTCGTTGTTCGTTGGAATTTGGCCTTGAAAGATTCCGGTGTTCGATAACACAACATAGCGTGAATACGAGCATCTTCAATGGGTTTTGAAGAATTATTCAGGATTTGTTCTTGCAAAAAACAATTGGCAATCAACCAATCCGTAGCTTTCCAATCCGTGGCAATCGGGATTAAATGTTGGGTGATTTTTGGTTCCAAAGCGACCATTTCCCAAGCAATTCCTCCACCAACGGAACCTCCTATAATGGCATATAGTTGTTGGATTTTAAGACTTTCGATTCCTGCAAGAAAAAGTTTGGCAATGTCTCTTGCATTAAAATCCAGGTAATTTTCTATCAAGACGTCATCGTAACCATTTCCTGGAACGTTGAAAGCCAATATGGTATATTTAGTGGTGTCGATTGTTTTGTTTTGACCAATAAGACTATTCCACCAACCTTTTTCACCGATTACTTGGGAATTTCCCGTCAATGCATGATTCACCAAAACAATGGGAGCAGCATTCAATGCTGGCCCAAAAACCTGAAAACTCAAATTTAGGGATGCGTAAAAAGTGCCACTTTCGGTGGTGAAATTTGGTACTGTAATAGATGTTGGTTTATTTTCCAATGTCAAATCTTTTGTAATTTTTTGATTTGTGTCTGGAAATATTAAAAAGAAAGCTAGAAGTAAACTAGCAGAATTCTTGTTGTTATCTTTTCCCTATTAATTGGGATAGAATGTAGCACCTTCTTCGTTTGCAAAGGGTTGCTAAGCTTTCATCGGGTCTATTCCCTCGAGCTTTCTTTATAACATTTCAATACGTTTGTGAACTTAAAGGCACAAATTAACCACTATTTTTTTAAACAACCAAATTTTACTCCAGTTGGTTTTTGCATTAAAAATTAAAACAGCACCGGAAAGAGTCCATAAACAGACTCCCGCCGTTGCTTGTTTTACAATTTATTTTCCTTTCAATCTGATTTTTTTTAGATAAAAAGGGTTTCATTTTCTTCAGCATACATTTGATGAAACAAAGAATTGGGTACTTTCCCTGAAACTTGTTTTAAATTGATGCCAAATTTGGTATGCGTAAATTCAAAATCGTCTAGATTGGCAGTATTCCCCTTTGTCCCCAGATTTAAACTTTTAAGAAACTGAATTGCTTTTGAAATATATTTTAGTGTTTTCATGCTGTTTTATTTTTAGATGTTCTTCTTTTTTATTTTAAAACATATTGAATTCAGTTTCCCCAAGTCCAAATATGTTGCTTTTTATACTTTTAAATTTTCGAAAACGGCCAGTAAATCGGCTTTCAAGTCTTCTATGTCTTCCAGTCCAACCGAGAGTCTGATCAAATCCTTGGTAACTCCTGTTGCGACTTGTTCTGCATCTGACAATTGTTGGTGCGTTGTGCTCGCCGGATGAATAATCAATGATTTGGTGTCTCCAATGTTGGCCAAAAGTGAAAACAACTTCGTTTCATCGGCCACTTTCTTGGCGGCTTCAAAACCTCCTTTAAGGCCGAAAGTTAGCAAACCGTTTTGCCCTTTAGGTAAATACTGTGTTGCCAAATCGTAATATTTACTGGATTTTAATCCAGGGTAATTGACCCAGGAAACTTGGTCTTGACTTTCTAACCATTGGGCCAAAGCCAATCCGTTTTCGCTGTGCTTCTTGACGCGGACTTGCAAAGTTTCCAATCCCTGAATAATCTGGAAAGCATTGAATGGACTCAAAGCTGCTCCGTAATCCCGCAAACCTTCGATTCTAACTTTGGCAATGAAAGCGGCATTCCCTAGTGCTTCGTGATAAACCAATCCGTGATACGCTGCTGATGGTTCCGTAAACTCCGGAAATCTTCCACTGCTCCAATCGAATGTTCCTGCATCAATAACCGCGCCACCAAGGGAAGTTCCATTTCCGGCAATGTATTTGGTCAAGGAGTGAATCACGATATTGGCTCCGTGTTCGATAGGGTTTAGCAAATAAGGCGAGGGAACCGTGTTATCTACAATAAATGGGACTTTAAATGCTTTGGCTTCCGCCGAAATGGCTTTCAAATCCAAGACGTCTAATTTTGGGTTTCCTAAACTTTCTGCAAAGAACACTTTGGTGTTTTCTTGGGCTGCTTTGGTAAAATTGGACGCATCCGATGGATCTACAAACGTGGTCGTGATTCCCAATCTAGGCAAAGTGGCGCTCAACAAATTATAAGTTCCACCGTACAAACTGTTGGAGGCCACGATATGATCGCCCGTCTTGAGTAAAACCAACAGCGAAGTTGCAATGGCTGCCGTTCCCGACGCGGTAACAACTGCGGCAATTCCGCCTTCGAGAGCTGCTAATCGTTGTTCCAGAATATCATTTGTTGGATTGTTTAATCTGGTGTATATAAATCCCGCTTCGGCAAGACCAAATAAATTGGCTGCATGATCGGAATTATTGAATACATAAGAACTAGTTTGATAAATTGGTACCGCTCTGGTTCCTGCTGTTTTAGTAACGTCGTGACCTGCGTGTAATGCATTTGTTGCAAATTTTAGTGTGCTCATAATATTTATTTTAGATTTTAGATTTATTTGTATTTAATTTTGAAATATTCTTGTGCTTTAGACTTAAAAAACAAAAAACCCTTTTAGACGCATATCCAAAAGGGTTTCAAGTTTGTTAAACTTATACTTTCGGAATCAACAGACGCAAATACACATCATAGCCTTTGAACAAATCATCGATTTGACATTGCATGTGTTCATTTGTTTTTGCTTTAAGTTCTTCATGGTAATATTAGTTTGTGATTGATTCAAAAAAAAAAGCCTCCCATTTTGTGGGAGGCTTTTGCTATATCATTTTAAATTTAAATTTAAGCAATAAACGACCCACAGGAATTGTCCTGCATCGATTTGGAAATATTGCAAACATTAAAATTCATTTTTTTCTTTTTGTTGGAACAAATTTGCGAACTAATATTTAGAAATCCAAATAATTATAAAAAAAATAACAATAAAGTAATTTAGTGTTAAAAAAGGTCAGCCAATCCAAAAAATGACTATTCGAATTTTTAACATCAAAAAAAAGTTAAGTTTAATTTAGAATTCAAAATGGTTTCATACATTTGCACCCTAATAAAAGAGGAAAAATTTGAACTGATTGCAACCTCTTCATAATGAAATGAATTCATTGTGAATGCTGAAAAATTTTCAGTAGAAAAAATGCTAAAGCAGAAACTCTTCTTTAGTTTGTTTTCCCGGCAATTCTTTTTTTCCTCGCTTAATTCTAAAAAACGATATTATTATGGCTTATTTATTTACGTCAGAATCAGTTAGTGAAGGACATCCAGACAAAGTAGCTGATCAAATTTCAGACGCATTAATTGATAATTTCTTGGCATTTGACCCTGAGTCAAAAGTGGCTTGCGAAACTTTGGTTACCACAGGACAGGTAATTCTTGCCGGTGAAGTAAAATCGGAAACGTATTTAGACGTTCAAACTATTGCTAGAGATGTCATCAAAAAAATTGGTTACACCAAGAGTGAATACATGTTTGAAGCGGATTCCTGTGGTGTTCTTTCAGCCATTCACGAGCAATCTGCCGATATCAATCAAGGTGTGGACAGAGCCAGCAAAGAAGAACAAGGCGCTGGTGACCAAGGAATGATGTTTGGCTATGCCACTAACGAGACCGAGAATTTAATGCCATTAGCATTGGATTTATCCCATAAATTATTACAGGAATTAGCTGTTTTGCGTCGTGAAAACAACGAAATCAAATATTTGCGTCCTGATGCAAAATCTCAAGTAACATTGGAATATGACGACAACAACAAACCCTCTCGAATCGATGCCATCGTAATTTCGACCCAACACGATGATTTTGATGAAGAGGCTGCGATGTTGGCAAAAATTAAAAGTGATTTAGTTGGAATTTTAATTCCAAGAATCATCAAAAACAACCCACAATACGCTCATTTATTCAATGATAAAATCACTTATCATATTAATCCAACAGGAAAATTCGTAATTGGAGGTCCTCACGGAGATACGGGATTGACAGGAAGAAAAATCATTGTGGACACTTACGGCGGAAAAGGCGCTCATGGTGGTGGTGCTTTCTCCGGAAAAGATCCAAGTAAAGTAGATAGAAGTGCGGCTTATGCCACGCGTCACATCGCCAAAAACCTTGTTGCAGCTGGTGTTGCCGACGAGATTTTGGTTCAAGTTTCTTATGCAATTGGTGTTGCAAAACCAATGGGAATTTTCATTGAAACTTACGGAACTTCAAAAGTGAATTTGACCAATGGAGAAATTGCCAAAAAAGTGGAAGCCATTTTTGACATGCGTCCTTACTTTATCGAGCAACGTTTGAAATTGAGAAACCCAATCTACAGCGAAACTGCTGCTTACGGACACATGGGCCGTCAGCCAGAAACCGTAACCAAAACTTTCAAGGCTCCGGGAGGAATTGAAAAAGTAGTTACCGTGGAATTGTTTACTTGGGAGAAATTAGATTTCGTGGATCAAGTGAAAGCTGCTTTTGGATTGTAAAATTTAACCGAAAAGTACTCAAAATTATACGCGAAGTTCGCTCAAAAAAACCCTGGCTATTTTTAGTCAGGGTTTTTTATTTGGTGATATGCCCTATTTTTATTTACTTAGTACTAAATAATCCAGAAAACCATGTCTAAATTTCCTTCTTTGCAGAACGTAATAAATGCTACTCAAAAAACTATTTTGAGGTTTCCCTTAGAAACAATAACAGCCATTTGTGGAACCATTTTCGCCATTTTACTTGTTGAAGATGAACACCGGAATTCCAAAGAATTATTGGAAAAAGCCATAATGGGTTGTTTGTTGTGCTTGGTTTTATTTCTTTCGATTAGTTTGTTCTTTTTGGCTTCCAAAAAAAACAACATCATTCGTTTTCTAACCAGTTTGACTCTTGGAAGCATGGCGTTTGCTTTTGTTTTTAGTTTTAAGAAGGAGGTTACGGAAGTAGAAACACAACAATTTCTAGTACTCAATATCGCATTGCATTTACTGGTTTCGTTTGCCGGTTTTTTACCTAAAAAATACAATCAGGATGAATATTGGGAATTCAATAAGCGTCTTTTTCTTCGAATTTTAACTGGAGGCTTGTACAGTGTTGTCCTTTATCTAGGTCTAGCCATTGCGATAACAGCCGTTGAAAAACTATTTAATATTGACATTGAGGACAAAATTTACGGTTATTTATTTTTTACTATTGCTGGGATTTTCAACACCATTTTCTTTTTGAACGGTGTTCCAGAAACCAACAATACGGAACATCCACTAACGTTGAACTATCCAAATGGCCTTAAAAACTTCACCCAGTATGTTTTAATGCCGCTAATTAGTCTTTATTTGGTTATTTTAATTTGTTATGAGACAAAAATTCTGGTAACACTTTCGTTGCCCATTGGCTGGGTTTCCTATCTAGTTTTAGTATTTGCCATTTTCGGAATTCTTTCTTTTTTATTAGTACATCCAATAGCCACGGAAACCGGAAATCTTTGGATGCGAACCTTTAACCGATGGTTTTATTATTTACTTGTTCCGTTGCTTGGGCTGTTGTTTTGGGCAATTTTATATCGTATCCATCTTTATGGATTTACCCACGAACGCTATTATGTTTTACTGTTATCCATTTGGCTTACTATCGTGGTGGCCTACTTTATTACTCAAAAACAGCCTAAAATAAAATTCATCCCCATCAGTATGTGTATCGCGGGATTGCTGTCGATTATTGGACCGCAAAGCGCTGACAGCATCTCTCAAAACAGTCAACTTTGCAGATTTGAAACCTATTTGGAAAAGACCGAAAAAGCAAAACTTACTTTCGAACAAGAACAAGATTTGAGTAGCATTGTAGACTTTTTGGAAAAGAATTACGGAGTGGAAATCCTTCTTCCTTATACAAATGGCAAGTTAGACACACTTGTCAAAAAGAACAAAGCTGCTAATTCATCACAAATTATGAAAGCATTGGGATTTCAATACCGCGACAGTTACTACAGACAAGAAAAGTTTGAAAATAACAATGAATTTTATTACAATTTTCATAAAAACGAACAACAAAACATAGAAAACATTCACGGATATGACATGTCTTTTTCAATTGGAACCAACAATGATTTAAAATGTAATGACTGTTTGAATATCAACAACATCAACTATTCCGTAATTTCTTCCAAAAAAGATTATGGTTTGGACTTGCAAATCGATCAAGACACCATTCCGTTAAAAATTGTTGATTTTATAAATGCAAATCCAGCTTTCGACCAAAATGAAAATTCAGGGGAAAAGATTACCCAAAAAATTGAATCTCCAAAATACTCTATTTTGATTACCTATATTACCGTAAGTGGCGAAATAAAAGAAAAGAAGAAAACTTTGGACCGATACCAAATCAAAGTACTGGTTCGAATTAAAAACTAAAAATATTTAAACGCAATTCATAAAGAATTGCGTTTTATTAGCCCGGACAACAATGAATAGCTGGATTAGCTTCTAAATATTATACTTCAAAGACAATATCAAATACCTCGGTTGAACAGTATATTGTGAAGTTCTGGTAGAGAATTGCGAAAAACTGTCGTCGTTCAGTGATTTAGTATTCAAGAGATTCGTTCCACTGATTTTATATTCGAACTTGCTGCCTTTCTTTTGATAAATCAGGCTTGCACTCAAGAAATCATACTCGTTGTTTACTGATTTTTCAGTGTTGTAATAATGGTAAAACTCATATTCCGTCACGAGGGAAAAACTGTTTAAAAAGTAATAATCCAGCTTGGCAAATGGTCGGTCTGTATAATAAACACTGTTCGCATAATCATTGATGACAATGTTGTAACCCACTTCTAAATTGGGTAATTTTTTGTAATTCGTGGATGCTTTCAATGTATAACTTTGGGTAAAACTTTCATTTGTTGACAATACATTGTTTTGGATGTTATTGAACAATGACCAATTGATGTTTGCCGAAAAAGAAGCCTTGTAATTCTTCAAGAAAGAACGGCCATAAGACCCACTTCCGGAGAAAGTTTCATCTGCAAAGTCCGAATTGTAAGGACTTGACGATTGGTTTACACCATCGTAAAAGGCTTTGGTCTTTACGGCATCAATTCGTTTGGAATACGTTAAAAAAGCGGTTATGTTTTCTAGATTAAACATATTGTATTTGAAATAACGCAAGGAATGTTGGCGAGCCGTTGCGTTTTCGAGTGTTCGGCTTCCTTTTCTTAAACTATTGTAATTGGAAAACACATAACCTTCTGCCAATTGGTTGATATCGGTAAAACTATTGGTGTACGAAAAATTATAGGTCAACGATTCCGCTTTCTTGATTTGATAAATAGCCAACAAATCGGGTAAAATTCTGGAGAAATTTTGGTTAAAATCTGTTCCCAATTGTTGGTTGGTCATATGATAACCATGAACACTGATGCCGGGCGTAAAAGTAAATTTCCCTGTCAAAATCTTGTAATGCAAACCCAAAAAAGCATCATTGAAATTGTAATTCACGTCATTTTTATTAACGGTATTATCCAATTTATTTATCGTTTGATTGTCTAAAATTTGATACATGCTGGAATTGAAATTCTGATACGAATAGGTGTTTCCAAAAGTGACATTGATGTTGCTTTTTGGCGTAAGCATATAAAAATAATCCACTTTGGCATCCAGTTTACTTGTCTTGACGAAACGGTTTTGAGTGATGTCGTTTCTTTGTTGTCCTGAATCATAACCTGCTAAATTAAAAGGTTTCGATTTTAGATTGGCATTATAAAAAGGATCTTCTTCCTGATATAAATGTTGCATCTCGACAGCAAAAATATTTTTTTCGCTTGCAGTATAAAACAAACTGAGATTTTGATTTACCGAAATTGGTTCTTGTTTTTTTGCCGTATTGACCATTTCGGTTGTGGAAATATTATCGACTATGGATTCCCTCACAGAAGGCGCATCTTCCTGTTGCTTAGAAACCTTGGTCAAAACATCGTAATCAAACTGAAAATCGGTCGATGGTTTGTAGCTCGAACTGAGTTTGAACATCCCCAAATTGCTTTTTTGATTTGCAAATTCCTTGCGATTTTCGGTAGATTGAATTTCGGAAGAATTGGGGGCTAAAATATTGGTTTGCGAAATGGTTTCTAAATTCGTAAGTGAAGAAGAAATGATGCCAAAACCGCTCAAAGTCCAGGCTTTATTTACATTATAGGAGAAATTTGCGGCTCCAAATTGGGTTTCAATTTCCTTGGCTCGATTGTTTCTCATCAATGAAATCCCCAAGTCATTGGACGAAACATTAAAACTGGAACCTCCTTTGGCCATCAAGCCTCGAAATCCTCCTGTCAGCTTCATGTAATCCTGGATAGTCAAGGGCAACTCGCCAATATTATTGAAATTAGTAATCAGGTTGATGCTGTATTTGGGGTTGTAATAAAACAATTTAGGATTAATCAAATAGCGACTATCCAACATTCCCACACCAATTCCTGCGGTCAAATCACCAAACCAGAAATTCTTTTTCCCTGATTTCAACTTGATGTTCATGGCCACGTTGTCTTGATTATTTTCCACGCTTTTCAAAATCGAATTTTCGTTGAAATTTCGAAGCACTTGAACCTTGTCTATGGCATCGGCAGGAATATTTTTGACTCCCAATTTGGTGTCACCGTCAAAAAAATCTTTGCCTTCCACCATTAATTTTGTTACTTTTTTGCCTTCCACTTCTACTTCACCATCAGCGTTGACTTCGACTCCGGGGAGTTTTTTGAGGACATCTTCCAGTTTTCGTTCGGTTCCAGATTTAAAAGAATCGGCATTGTAAACTATCGTGTCGCCTTTGATGGAAACAGGCATTTCTCGGATAATTTCGACTCCATCAAGTTCTACAGCGCTATCTTCGAGACTAATATTTTTATTGATATTTACCGTTGTTGTAACAATTTCAACCTCTTTACCCTGCATTCCCAGAAAACTAATTTTAATGCTATAGGTTGTGTTGGGTTTCAAATTAAGGGAATATTTTCCTTTATCATTGGTAATTCCATAAGAATCCATCCCTTTTGTGGCTTGGTTTACCGCCATAACATTGGCCATTTCTATGGGAAGCGCTTTTGAATCCGAAATAATTCCTTCGAGTTTAATGGTTTGAGATAAAGAAATTGAACTGACAAGGAATAAAGTGACAAGAAATATGTTTTTCATTAGGCAAAAATTGAAATGTTAAAACTGGTGCTTTTCTGCGCAATTAACGCTCGATTCGGATTTGCATCCCACCGTTTCCGCCGCGTCCTCGATTCATTTCGCGAAATTCTTCCATTTTTTTTACCACAATTTCATCAAATTCTTTTTGAGTTACCACCTTCCCTTTTGTTGATGGTTTAATGACCGCTTTTTCTTTTGGATTAAGGACAATTTTAGAACATAAAATAACCGTTTTTCCGTCGTTTACTTCCAATATTAATCCCGGTAATCCCCAATATCCTTCCGGTCCTTGATTTACAGGAATTTCAGGAGTGTACCAAGCCGTGACAACAACCTCTTTAGGCAAATCCATTTCGTCCATAAAATTTGTTTTCTTGGTGGCATCGGCAGGTTTCACTGTTGCAGCCTCTTCTTTTTTGGGTCTTAAATTTCTAAAATCCGTAGTACTCACGGGACGAACCGCCGTGGCTTTAAAACAATTATATCCTCCGATAATTCGTGTTTCGCCTTCCATTTTCCACTTTAAATTGGGCAATGAATCTTTTACCAAAAATTCTTTTCCCATAAACTCCTTGTCGATGGTATATGCTTTCTCTTTTATGTTTTTGTAATATGTTCCTCCTCCTCCAGTCATCGAAGACATTATGCGCATTCCTCCATTGTTTTGACCTGGCGTGTCCAGTTTCTCTTCTTCTTTATAAATCGAAGCCATTTTGTCGAAATTGAGCGTGAATGTTTTTTCGAACATTTTTTTCATTCGTTCCTCCATATTTTTTAACATTTCTGGAGAAATGTCTTTATTGCCCTCTATTCTGGCTTTGAAATCCGAGGTGCTTGTTTTGGATTCATACACCGCCATACCTTGAAATTCTTGGGCTTGAATTCCTAACTGAACTGAAAAAAATAATGCTATTGCAAAAAGAATTTTAGACATAAGTTTGTTTTTTTAATGTAACCCATAAGACTGTTCAAAAGTATTTTCGTTACAATTTTTATATTAAAAAAGTAAGACATTTAATATTGCAAAGGGTTTAATCGCAACCCGGCTTCAGCTTTGAAAATGTTTACTTTACCTCAAAAGTATAATTAATAAACTAAGCTGAAAAATGAAATATACGAGTCCCCTAAACCAATAGACCGAATGCATTTTTAACGGGATGAAATTCAAACAAGGCATTGAAATTAAAAATATCTAGCCATTTTTATCCTATTTTTTGTAATTTGCTACACTTATGAGAAACCTACTTCTTTTATTTTTTATTTTTTTCTTTACTGTTTCTTTTGGACAGAATAAATATGTGGCCACTAAACAGGATTCAATAGCGCTCAACGCTGACGATTTTCTGGGATACGATCAATTTGGTTTTTACTATTCGATTAAAAACAATGTTTTGGCTAAAAGCAAGAAAGAGGAATTATTTGAATATAAAAACATTTCGCTGGGAAAACCAACCAAAATTGACTTCCAAAATCCATTGAAAATGGTTTTGTTTTATGAAAACTTCAACACAATCATACTATTGGACAATCAATTGAGTGAAACGCAAAAAATAAATTTCTCCGAAAATGATGCTCCAATAATGACCACTGCCACTGGAATTGCCTCTGGAAACAGACTTTGGGTTTACAATAGTTTAACACAACAAATCGGTCTTTTTGACTACTTAAAAAAAACGCTTCAAACACTGGCACCTTCCATTCAAGGAAACTTGAAATATTATGAATCCGATTTCAATACTTTCCAATGGATTGACAGTAGCTTGAATTGGTATGCCGTAGATGTTTTTGGAAAAATCACGACTTTGGGGAAAGTTACTGATTTTGACCAGATTCAAATCATTAATGACCATATTGTTCTTTTTTCGAAAAACGGAAAATTACAGCTTCAAAATATCCAAAAAAACAGTGTTTACCCAATTGAAAATGTGGATAAATCATTTAAAAATTTCTTCTACAAAGACCAAATTTTAGCTACTTTTACCAATCAAGAAATTACAAATTATAAAATCAAGATACCATAATGCACATAGCGATAGCAGGAAATATAGGAGCTGGAAAAACAACATTAACACGCTTATTGGCAAAACATTTCAAATGGGAACCGCATTTTGAAGACGTGGTCGACAATCCTTATCTGGATGATTTTTATCACCAAATGGAACGCTGGTCTTTTAATTTGCAAATTTATTTCCTAAACAGTCGTTTTCGCCAAGTGATGCAGATTCGCGAAAGCGGCAAAAAAATAATTCAAGACCGAACCATTTATGAAGACGCGCACATTTTTGCTCCCAATCTTCATGCGATGGGCTTAATGACCAATCGTGATTTCCAGAACTACTCATCACTGTTTGAATTAATGGAATCTACGGTAAGGCCTCCGGACATGCTCATCTATTTAAGAAGTACCATTCCAAATTTAGTGGGTCAAATCCACAAACGCGGTCGCGAATACGAGAACACGATTTCCATTGATTACCTCAACCGATTGAACGAACGTTACGAGGCATGGATTCAAACTTACACCAAGGGAAAATTATTGATTATTGATGTGGACAATATCAATTTTGTGGACAATCCCGAAGATTTGGGAATGATTATCAATAAAATTGATGCGGAGTTGAACGGATTGTTTTAGAACCTAGATTGCACCGATTATCACATAGTATAAAAAGAAAAATGCCTCACGATTGTGAGGCATTTTTTTATACAATAAACTAAGAAATATTATTTTAAAGCTTCTACTTTTGCTTTAACTTCTTCTAATGAACCTTCAAAAACTTGAGTTTCTACATTTCCGTTTTCGGAAGTGGTTACCGTTGCACTTGCTTTTCCATCTTCAGTTTTGATGATTTCAACTTTAACGTTTTTATCCGCAGTTGCTTTTTTGGCACAACACGCTTTTTCAGCAGTTGGCGCAACAAATTTTCCGTTTGCATCATAATGCGACATGCACATTTCTTTTTGCTCTGGAGTACAGCCTTTTTCGTCACACATTTTAGCACATTCCTCTTTAGTCATCGTGGCACATTTTGACATATCACATTTACCCATCATCGCTCCTGATTTCATCTCCATTGTGCAGTTCATCATCTTGCTTTCAGAAGCGCTTCCGTTTCCTAAAATTGGTGCAATTACCAATCCAATCAAACAAGTCAATTTAATCAAGATGTTCATCGATGGCCCAGAAGTATCTTTAAATGGATCTCCAACGGTATCACCGGTTACGGCTGCTTTATGCGCATCAGAACCTTTGTATGTCATTTCACCATTAATCAAGACTCCAGCTTCGAAAGATTTTTTTGCATTGTCCCAAGCACCACCGGCATTGTTTTGGAAAATAGCCCAAAGCACACCTGAAACGGTAACTCCAGCCATATATCCACCCAACATTTCAGCAATTAACTGGTTGTTGTCTGGATAAACTAACTTGCCTAAAAGTACAATTGCAATTGGAAAACCAATAGTCAAAACACCTGGCAACATCATTTCGCGCAAAGCGGCTTTTGTAGAAATATCAACACATTTTGCATATTCCGGTTTTCCGGTTCCTTCCATAATTCCTGGAATTTCCTTGAACTGGCGACGCACTTCATATACCATGTCCATGGCAGCTTTTCCAACAGAATTCATTGCCAATGCAGAGAAAACCACAGGTATCATTCCACCAACGAATAACATAGCCAAAACTGGCGCTTTGAAAATATTGATCCCGTCGATTCCCGTGAAGGTTACGTAAGCAGCAAACAAAGCCAAAGAGGTCAACGCAGCCGAAGCAATTGCAAAACCTTTTCCTGTTGCAGCCGTTGTGTTCCCTACTGAATCCAAAATATCGGTACGAGTTCTAACTTCTTTTGGCAATTCACTCATCTCGGCGATTCCACCAGCGTTGTCAGATATTGGCCCAAAAGCATCGATTGCTAATTGCATTGCCGTTGTGGCCATCATTGCAGAAGCTGCAAGGGCCACTCCGTAGAAACCTGCAAAAGCATAAGAAGTCCAAATGGCGGCTCCAAACAACAATACCGTTGGAAACGTGGAAATCATTCCTGTTGCCAAACCGGCAATTACATTTGTTCCTGCTCCTGTTGAAGATTTTTGGACAATTGCCATAACTGGTTTTGTTCCCAAACCGGTGTAATATTCAGTCACTGAGGAAATAACTCCACCAACAACCAATCCAACGATTGTTGCATAAAAAACTCTCATCGAAGAAATTTCTTGTGTTCCTTCGCCAAAGAAATTCATTTTCATGGTTTCTGGCAACATATATTGAACCAAGAAGAAACAAGCTACAGCAGTTAAAGCGATTGAAACCCAGTTTCCAACATTTAATGCTCCTTGTACTTGTTTTTCTTTTGCATCATTGTCCGTAATTTTAACCAACATTGTTCCAATGATGGAGAATAATATTCCAAAACCGGCAATTGCCATTGGCAATAAAATTGGCCCAATTCCACCGAAAGCATCTTGAATGTTTCCGCCCATATCTTTAATCACGTAGTTTCCAAGAACCATTGCGGCTAGAACTGTTGCTACATAAGAACCAAATAAATCGGCACCCATTCCGGCAACGTCTCCTACGTTGTCTCCTACGTTATCAGCAATCGTGGCAGGATTTCTTGGATCGTCTTCAGGAATTCCAGCTTCAACTTTACCTACTAAATCAGCTCCAACATCGGCAGCTTTTGTATAAATTCCACCACCAACTCTAGCAAACAAAGCAATCGATTCAGCTCCAAGAGAGAATCCGGCCAATGTTTCCAAAACGATTGTCATGTCTTCAGTAGAAGTCCAAACCCCGTTCATGAAGAATTGGAAAAAGATGATGAAGAAAGATGTCAAACCTAATACGGCCAAACCTGCAACACCCAATCCCATTACTGTTCCTCCACCAAAAGACACTTTTAATGCTTGTGGCAAACTCGTACGAGCTGCTTGGGTTGTTCTAACGTTTGTTTTTGTTGCTATTTTCATTCCCATATTTCCAGCCAAAGCCGAGAAAAATGCTCCAAAAACAAAAGCAATTACTATGAATAAATGAGTTGAAGTTCCTGGCAAAAAGGTAATTCCGGCCAAAACGACACTTGCAAAAACCACAAATATTGCCAATAATCTATACTCAGCTTTAAGGAAAGCCAATGCTCCTTCATAAATGTGTTCTGAAATTTCTTTCATCTTCCCGTCTCCGGCATCTTGTTTCAAAACCCAAGCTCTTTTGAAAGCCATGAAAGCTAGTCCAATTAATGCCATAACTATTGGCACATAAATCATTATTGTATTCATAAATATATTTTTTTATAAATTTTTTTTGGGTACAAAAGTACTAAAATTAGGATGCAAACGTACTATAATGAAACCAAAAAAGCAATATTCTTACATTAGAATATTGCTTTTTATAAAAAATAATGAATATAATTTATTTAATGCCAAACAAACCGTGATTTTTATTGGTAATATGACAAAAACTTTCTTTGCAATTCGTTATAATTGAAAAAAAACTCTAAAGTGTTGAGGTCTTTTTTTTGTTTTGTTATTTAATACTAAACAACCCTTCCGGTTTATTCTCGATTTGGTTAAAACGCTCCGTACATTCAGCAATGATGGCCAATGCTTCACCCAAGTCTCCCCAACCTTCAACATCGACACTTTTGTTTTCAAGGTCTTTGTAAACTTGAAAGAAATGCTCAATCTCTTTCAATAAATGAGGATTGATATCGGATAAATTATTCAAAGAATTCCAAATGGGATCCGAAACTGGGACACATATAATTTTTTCGTCAGGTCCTTTGTCGTCGGCCATGTGGAAAACACCTATTGGCTTTACTTGCATGACACATCCCGGAAATGTTGGCTCGTTTATTAAAACCAAAACATCCAATGGATCGCCGTCCAATGCCAATGTTTCTGGAATAAATCCGTAATCTGCCGGATACATCATCGACGAGAACAACATTCTGTCGAAACGCATTCTTTTTATTTCGAAATCATATTCGTATTTATTTCTGCTTCCTCTTGGTATTTCTATAAGTACATCAAAAGATGTTAAATCTGCTTTGCCCATTTTAGTGTCTATATTTATTGCCACAAAAATAGACAAACAATATCCTTTTACAATAAAAAAAGTAGTTTTATCTACGTATTACAGTTTATTGCGAATCAATAAACTACCGTCCTATTTCTTTTTTTCAAATAATAATGCCACAATAAAAATGTTGCGGCTGACCGATAAGGACTCCATTTTACAACATAGTTTTCCATTTCTTGTTTGTTATGAACATTGAGCAACTCCTTTATGGTATTGACTACGGCAACATCTCCCAGCGGAATGATGTCCGGTGCTTGAAGTGAAAACATCAAATATACATCGATGGTCCAGTTGCCAATTCCCTTGATTTTGATTAATTCCTCCCGAACTTGTTGCGAAGATTTGGTTGCCAGACTTTCTATATCAATTTCATTGTGAATTATCGAATGGGACAGCGCCTTGATGTAGGACGCTTTTTGTCGGCTTACGCCAATGTTTCTATACTCTTCATCTGAAATACGCAACAGAAATTCCGGTTGAAAATTTATTTCTTTGGCTTTGAGTTTGAGAAAAGTGGCTTTGGCTGAATCAATCGAAACTTGTTGTTCCAAAATCAAAAGCACCAAAGTTTCAAAACCTTGCGGACGCTTTGGAATTATTGGCATTCCATATTTTTCGACAATATGTTTGAAAACAGCGTCTATTTTGAAAAGATGTTGAATGGCTTGTTGCATAATTTCGTTTTTAGCCTTGACAGAAATGGAAACCTTACTTATTTACAGCAAGATTGGCTTCTAAAAATAAAAACCTAACGAGACTTTTACCGCAAATTTACTGGCATCCGGCATTTCGAGATAATTTCCTCTCCACGAAAAGTCAACACGAAAAAACTTGAAGATATTCCCAATTCCTGCGCTGTATTCCCAATACACTTTTTCGGGCGCATTGTAAACCAATCCCGAAGCATTTATCGCCCTGTTTTCATCCGAAACCGTTCCATAAACTGATTTCACGCCAATATTTTCACGCCAATTTAATTTTCGCATAAACGGAATTCTGGCAAAAAATCGTCCTTGAAAATCGTGATCCCACTTCAAAGTAACGTATTGATCCGTTACAAATTCGTAGTATTTAAGATTGCTGAACGTATTTGTAATGTCGAAAATGGATTGGTTTCCCGGCACAATACTCATTAATCCCAGCGGAATGTAACCGAATGTTTTTCCCATTTCGACAGTGATGTTTGATCGCCCCAATGGACCAATAATTATGGGTTGTTTGTAATATAATTGCAGTTTTTTGTAGTTAAAATCACTGGAAAACAACCCTTTGAACCCTTGGCTGTAGGTTACAAAAAGACTGGTAAAAGGACTGTCTGCATAATCTCTTTCGACTCCATAAGCTATTGTTTTCCTGTTTGGCGTGTATTCAACCTGCAAGTTCACTTCGGATTGTTTTACTTCACTTTTTACAGTTGTTTGAGATAAATCCGTGTAATAATCCAAACTAAATGCCGGCGTGGCCGATAGCAAAGTTCGGTAAGAAATTCCCGTTCCAAAAGTGAGGTTTTTTACGGGTTCTATTTCTACTTGAATATTACTCAAATTGACGTTGGTCAATTTTTCGTTGCTTCCAAATGTCAACAGTCCCGAAGAAGCATAATTACGACCCAAAACATCGTTGGTTGTTGTCAGGGAAGCACCAACTTGTTCAATATCCCGGCGGTTTCCGGCTGATATAATGATTCTTTTTTTCTTTTCGACCATCCATTTTCCGGTAAGTCCGTATTTGAATTTATTATCATTGAACCCATACGCGAGGTACGATTGCAATCGCCAAGGATCGTTTGGTCCAAAATAAGTTCGCACTCCAGCTCGCAAACGCAATCCCTCGACAACATTTTTTCCAACAACCGAATATAGGGAACCAAAATCAAAATTTCCATAATTAATGTAGCCACTGTCCAATATTTCGACCAAGCTGTATATTTGCTTGAATTTCTTGACGGTTTGCAAGGTGTCGAGCATTTTATATACGCCTTTCTCGTCTTTGGTCAGGTTTTCGAAACGATTTTCTTCCCAATATTCTTCTGGTTTATTGTAGATTTCTTTGTCTAAATAATTGACCTCATCCTTATAAAATTTCTCGGGTTTTGGGATATTGAATTTATGATTTTGGTAAAAAGTGGTTCGTTTTCCGTAAACGCCTTTGGATTTTTCTTTTTTGTTCAAGGCAAAATCGGTCATCATGTAATCCTTGGTCAAAAGAAAAACGGAATCGTTCATTACTTCAAATTCCTGCTCGATATAAATGTCTTTTACCCAGTTGATATTGGCGCTTTTGGTGGCTGCCATATTGATGTTTTTTAGGGCAAAAGTGGTGTCACTCACCCAAAAATCGCCTTTGAAAGTCAATTCGTTTTTACGTCTTGGATAAAAAACAATGTTGTAACACCATTTATTATCAACGTAGGAACTGTCTCTCAACACATAATTATAAACGTCAACTCCTGTTGTGGATAAAGGACTTGTAAAACTTTTGTCAAAAAAAGTGATGTGATTGTCATAAACATCAAAATCCGAATACAAATCGTTTACAAAAGACAAAATTTGCTGGTTTCCATTAAATCCCGAGGTTTTATTTGCTTTTGTTTTTTCTTTGACCTTCTTTAATTTATTGTCTCCATAAACATCCGACAAGGCCTCGTTTATAAAAATGGGCAAATAGGTTTTTCCCGTAATTTTTGACGTGTCTACTTGATTGAAAATAAATTCCATTCCTTTGAAAAGTTTCTTTTTCATGTAGGCCGTGTCAATGGTATTCAAGTCGAATTCTATTTTTTCGTACTTTTCCATTTGGTATTGGGCAAACAGATGCAAACCATTTTTTCGTCTTCGTTCCCAAATCTTTTTCAGAATATCAAGTGCCGGATTATTCTTTTTAGAGGTTTTCCCCCTAAATACAACCACTTCTTTCAAACTCTCGATTTCCCGTAATTGAATTTTAAGATTATAATTGACTGCTTTTTCCAATTCGATTTCCCTGTCGGAAAATCCCACTGAAGTAATTACGATTGTTTGATACGTTTTTGGGGATTCTAAATAAAAAATTCCGTCTTCATTGGACACTACACCTTCATTGGAATTTTTGAAAGCTATGTTGGCAAACGGGACAGGTTTATTGGATTTGTCCACAACAACTCCGCTAACTTTTGTCTGGGCAAAAAAAGCGTTTGATGTGGCAAATAAAACGAATAAAAGAAGTAATATATTTTTTTTCATAATCAAAAAAACTTCATCGAATTTAGAATTCTGATGAAGTTTCAAATATAGTTAATTCGATAAAAAATTAATTTTAAAGTTCCGAAACAGAAAAAATTTAAAATCAAAAATTATTTTTTATACAATACTTTTTTTACTGCTTTTACAACGTCTTCGGCATTTGGCAACCATTCTTTGAGCAATACCGGTGAGTAAGGCGCTGGAGTGTCGGCAGTAGTGATACGTTGTATTGGAGCATCAAGAAAATCAAAAGCACGTTCTTGAACCATATAAGTAATCTCGGAAGAAACGCTTGCAAAAGGCCAAGCTTCCTCAAGAATTACCAATCTATTTGTTTTTTTAACCGAAGCCAAGATTGTTTCGTTATCCATTGGACGAACGGTTCTCAAATCGATAATTTCACAAGAAATTCCTTCTTTGGCCAATTCATCGGCAGCGATGAAAGCTTCTTTGATAATTTTTCCAAAAGACACAATTGTAACATCGGTTCCTTCACGTTTCACGTCAGCAAGACCAATAGGAATCGTATATTCTCCATCTGGCACTTCGCCTTTGTCGCCATACATTTGTTCTGACTCCATAAAAATAACGGGGTCATTGTCACGAATCGCAGATTTTAAAAGCCCTTTGGCATCATAAACCGTTGATGGAACAATCACTTTAAGACCCGGAGTGTTGGCAAACCAGTTTTCCAACGCTTGTGAGTGCGTGGCTCCCAATTGTCCCGCAGAAGCGGTTGGTCCACGAAAAACGATAGGAATGTTAAATTGACCTCCTGTCATTTGACGCATTTTGGCAGCGTTATTTATAATTTGGTCAATACCAACCAAGGCAAAATTAAAAGTCATGTATTCCACAATCGGTCTGCAACCATTCATTGCCGAACCTACCGCAATTCCGGTAAAACCAAGTTCTGCAATTGGAGTGTCAATTACTCTTTTTTCGCCAAATTCGGCAAGCATTCCCTTAGAGGCTTTGTAGGCACCGTTGTATTCGGCAACTTCTTCACCCATTAAGTATATCGACTCGTCGCGACGCATTTCTTCACTCATCGCTTCGCAAATAGCCTCTCTAAATTGTATCGTTCTCATATTTTTGGTTTCTGTGTAATTTTCGAAAGGCAAAAATAAATATTTTATACCACTTAAAAGCATAAATTTTGTTTAAAATAACAAGGAACTTCCCAATAGCCACTCGAGCTGTTAGGCAACATCAAGGCCCAAAGCACGGGAAGCCGATTCTATGAGAATGCGAAATCGTAATAGTTTGTTTAAAATATTATGCACGCATAGTATATTATTCGGATTATTTATTATAATTTTGTGAAACCAATTTAGAAAAAAATCCAAATTATGAAAATATTAGTTTGCATCAGTCACGTTCCTGATACTACTTCAAAAATTAATTTTACCAATGATGATTCCCAATTTGACACTAATGGAGTTCAGTTTGTAATCAATCCAAATGATGAATATGGCTTGACTCGTGCCGTTTGGTTTCAAGAGCAACAAGCCGCAACGATTACCGTTGTCAATGTAGGTGGACCGGAAACGGAGCCAACTTTAAGAAAAGCACTGGCCATTGGCGCCAACGATGCAATTCGAGTGAATGCTAATCCAACGGACAGTTTCTTTGTTGCCAAACAACTTGCCGAAGTGATAAAAAACGGCGCATACGACCTTGTGATTGCCGGTAAAGAATCCTTGGATTATAATGGCGGAATGGTTCCCGGAATGATTGCCGGAATTCTGGGCTATAATTTTCTAAATGCTTGCACCGAAATAAACGTAGACGGAACAAACGTAAAAGCCATCCGCGAAATTGACGGCGGAAGAGAAGCCGTTTCAACAACGTTGCCCCTAATCATTGGAGGACAAAAAGGATTGGTGGAAGAAAAAGATTTACGCATACCGAACATGAGAGGAATTATGACCGCCAGAACAAAAACATTGACCGTGGTAGAACCCGTTGAGGCTTCAATAAACTCCAAAGCCGTGAAATTCGAAAAACCTGCACCAAAATCTGCCGTGAAATTAGTCGCTGCCGACAACTTGGACGAATTAATCAATTTATTACACAACGAAGCAAAAGTAATTTAAGATTTTAGATTGCAGACAGCAGTATAAAATCGCATCTAAATCGTTAATTTAAAATACAATATCAATCAAGTTTTTAGTTTCCAGATTCTGAAATCTGAAATCTAAAATCTGCAATCTAAAATCATTATGTCAATATTAATACATGCAGAATCCGTAGAAGGAAAATTCAGAAAAGTAGCTTTCGAATTGGCTTCTTATGCAAAAAAAGTAGCCGAATCATTAGGAACAACCGTTACAGCCGTAACCATAAATACCACAGATGTTTCGGAATTATCAAAATATGGAGTGGACAAAGTTTTGAAAGTAACCAATGACAAACTATCTGGTTTTTCGGCAAAAGCCTATGCCGATGTCATCAAACAAGCCGCCCAAAAAGAAGGTGCCAAACTGGTTTTGCTTTCTTCAACCACTGACAGCATTTATCTTGCACCATTGGTTGCCGTTTCGTTGGAAGCTGGTTTTGCCTCGAATGTGGTGGGATTGCCCGTGAGCACTTCGCCTTTTCAAGTAAAAAGAAATGCCTTTTCAAACAAGGCTTTCAATATTACCGAGATTGACACTGACGTGAAAATTCTTGGCTTGGCCAAAAACTCTTACGGCATTTTCGAAAGTGCTTCCAATTTGACCGAAGAAGATTTTAATCCAACTATTGGAGACAATGATTTTGGAATAAAAGTGGAATCCGTGGAAAAAGTTTCCGGAAAAATTTCCCTTGCCGATGCCGATATCGTGGTTTCTGGAGGTCGTGGATTAAAAGGCCCTGAAAACTGGGGAATGATTGAAGAATTAGCCGAAGTTCTAGGAGCTGCAACAGCTTGTTCCAAGCCGGTATCCGATTTAGACTGGAGACCTCATTCAGAACACGTTGGCCAAACAGGAAAACCAGTCGCCTCAAATTTATACATTGCCATTGGAATTTCGGGTGCGATTCAACACATTGCGGGAATCAACTCCTCAAAAGTAAAAGTGGTCATCAATACAGATCCGGAAGCACCTTTCTTTAAAGTTGCCGACTATGGAATTGTTGGAGATGCTTTTGATGTCGTGCCTAGATTAACCGAAAAACTGAAAGCCTTTAAAGCGTCGCATTCTTAAATATAGCATTCGCCCAAAAATATAGCTGCCACAAACAAGATAATCGTATCTTTGCTTGTGGCAGCTTTTTTGTCTCGCGTTTTTTGATTAAAATTGCATTTTTATTTTACACTCAAAGCAAAAATTCGTAAATTTAAGACACTATGTACTTTTCAACTCTTCAATTATGAGCTTAGTTAAATTATCCATAAAAGGAATTTCTTACAGTCAAACCCAAAACGGAGCATATGCCTTGATTTTAAATGAGGTTGATGGCGAAAGAAAGTTGCCTATCGTTATTGGTGCTTTCGAAGCTCAATCCATTGCCATTGCATTGGAAAAAGAAATAAAACCACCACGTCCTTTGACCCATGATTTATTCAAAAATTTTGCAGAACGTTTCGATATTGTAGTAAAACAAGTCATCATTCACAAGTTGGTCGACGGGGTTTTTTACTCCAGCATCATTTGTGAAAGAGATAAAATCGAAGAAATAATTGACGCCAGGACATCCGACGCCATTGCGTTGGCTTTGCGATTTAATGCTCCTATTTTTACTTATAAAAACATTTTGGACAAAGCCGGTATTTACTTGAAGGCAAATCCATTGGACGCTGATAAAGGTTCACAGGATTTAGACGACGTGCTTTCGAACCCTGAAACTTTTGGGTTGGGAGAAGAAAGCAATAAATCTGGCGAAACCTATACAAAAAACAGCTTGCAGGAATTAAACGAATTGCTGGATCAAGCCGTAAGCCACGAAGACTATGAAAAGGCAGCTAAAATCAGGGACGAAATTTCGAGAAGACAATAATACCAGTTGCAGAAACAAGATTAGAAAACAGAAAACAACCATAAGAACGAACAGATTGTTTCGTTCCTCGCAATGACATGAAACAATACCTAGACTTAGTAAAACACGTTTTAAAAAACGGAAATCAAAAAGGAGATCGAACAGGAACAGGAACAAAAAGCGTTTTTGGTTACCAAATGCGATTTGATTTAGCAGAAGGTTTTCCAATGGTGACCACGAAAAAATTACACCTCAAATCAATCATACACGAATTGCTTTGGTTCTTGAAAGGCGACACCAATATTAAATATCTTCAAGAAAATGGCGTGAAAATTTGGGACGCATGGGCTGATGAAAACGGCAATTTAGGCCCCATTTACGGACACCAATGGCGCAACTGGAACAGCGAGGAAATTGACCAAATCACTGATCTTATCAAAGAATTGAAAACCAATCCAAACAGCCGAAGAATGCTGGTTTCTGCATGGAATCCTGGCGTTTTACCGGACACTTCGATATCATTTGCAGAAAATGTGGCCAACAATAAAGCAGCTTTGCCTCCTTGTCACGCTTTCTTCCAATTCTATGTTGCCGACGGAAAATTGTCATGCCAATTGTACCAAAGAAGTGCCGATATTTTTCTTGGAGTACCTTTCAATATCGCTTCTTATGCCCTGTTCACCATGATGATTGCCCAAGTTTGTGATTTGGAAGCCGGCGAATTTATCCACACTTTTGGCGATGCCCATATTTACAACAATCATTTTGAGCAACTCGAATTGCAATTGTCGCGCAAACCAAAATCATTGCCAAAAATGATTTTGAATCCTGCCGTAAAAGACATTTTCGAATTTACTTATGACGATTTCACGTTAGAAAATTACGAACCGCACGACTCGATAAAAGGAAGTGTTGCTGTGTGATTTTTGCTCAACAGTGCATATTTTTTACCTTATTCTCCTAAATTCTTAAAGGAACAATAGATGTCAACTTCAGTTTCTGACTGTTTGTAATAGCAAAAATAAAAGCTAGATTATAAAGTCTGCTTTAATCCATAAAAACAAAAAATCCGCTTTTCAGCGGATTTTTTACTTATTATTATACTTCTAATACTCCATTTTCGGCTCCTGCAAAATCGTTCCATTTGAAAGAATCTGCTTCCGGTTCGTTGACATAAGCACCGTCAACAATATACTTAAATTCATAAACAGCATCTTTTGGCAAATCAAAAACGCCTTTGAAAGTGCCATTTTTTAATTTTGACAATTCTCCTTCTGCTGGGTTCCAATTATTGAAATCTCCTACAACCGAAGCTGTATTTGCTTCTTTGGCTTCAACCGAAAATGTAACTTTACAAACTGGTTTGGTTTTTACAAATTGTTTTTTTATTGCCATAACTATTTCATTTTTAGATTTATGGGACAAAGAAAATATTTTTTTTTGGACATTCAACATTTAGTGTCAATTTTTATGACTATACCAACAACACTAGTAATTTTAAGGCTTATTCATAAAAATAATTGATAAAATTTATACATTCCAAACCACGAAACGCTTTCTCTTGGAATAATCTTGGATCAAAATAATGGAAATTCAAAATAAATTTTATCTTTATAATCAAAATCATTCACTATGGAAAAAGGACAACACGAACTATATGAATATGCCAGAAAAAGAATAAACCAAAAAAAATCACTCTTTTTTCATTTGGTCTTGTTTCTTTTAGGAAGTATATTTTTGGCTGTTGGCAATTATTTTTTAGTTTTTGGACTTACGGCAAATTGGTCTATTTGGGTAATTACGGCATGGCTTTTTGTCCTGATCATGCATTTTATAAAAGTGTACATAACAGATTGTTTTATGAACAAAGACTGGGAAAGAGAACAAATAGAAAGACTGATTGCGCTGCAACAAAAAAAAATAACCCAATTGCAAACGAAAGTAGAAAATGATTTTCCAAACCTAACCTCAACAGAAAAATGATAATTATGATTGCGGCAGTCGCCGAAAATAACGCTCTAGGAAAAAATAATGATTTGCTTTGGCATTTGCCCCTTGACTTCAAACGTTTCAAGGAAATCACTTCAGGACACCATATCATTATGGGAAGAAAAACTTTTGAAAGTTTCCCAAAACCTTTACCTAACAGGACTCACGTAATTGTTACACGACAAAAAGATTTTACGCACGACGGCTGCATCGTGGTTCCAAATGTTGAAAAAGCCATAGCCGTTTGCCCCACAGAGGAAGACTTATACATTATAGGTGGCGGCGAAATTTACACGCAATCCATCCATTTAGCAGACCAACTTGACATCACCCGTGTCCATCATTCGTTTGAAGCTGATGTTTATTTCCCGGAAATAAATCCTGAAATCTGGGAATTAGCTTCCGAAATATTTAATCCAAAAGATGAAAAACACCTTTATGATTATACCTTTCAAACATTCGTCAGGAAAAAATAAAAATCTAACGACAGGATCTTACGGATAAAAATGCAACAAGAAACGAAACGCTTAATTCAACCACAGATTTATTAAAAAAACTTTAAAAAAATTCTGCGAATCTGCGGTTAAACATTTATTATCCAAAAATCTAGTTTACCTTTGCTAAAATTTTAAAAAATGTCAAAGAATATCACTCCATACAAAGACTCCACTTTAAGCAAAAAAGAACAAGTAGCATCAATGTTTGACACCATTTCCGGTAATTACGATAATCTTAATAGGGTTATTTCTTTTGGAATTGATGTAAAATGGCGCAAAAAAGTTTTGCAAATGGTAGCCAAAACCAATCCTAAAACCATTCTGGACATTGCGACTGGAACGGGAGATTTGGCTATTTTAATGACGCAAACCAAGGCCGAAAAAATTATTGGATTGGACATTTCGGCTGGAATGCTCGAAGTGGGCAAGAAAAAAATTGAAGAAAAAAACCTGTCCAACACTATCGAAATGGTTTTGGCCGATTCCGAAAACATGCCTTTTGAGGACAATTATTTTGATGCCATCACGGTTGCTTTTGGCGTTAGAAACTTCGAAAATCTGGAAAAAGGATTGGCAGAAATTTTGAGAGTCTTAAAGCCAAATGGCGTTTTTGTCATTTTAGAAACGTCGGTGCCGGACAAAACTCCTTACAAACAAGGCTATAATTTTTACAGCAAAAATATTTTGCCAATCATTGGAAAATTATTTTCAAAAGACAATGTTGCTTATGGCTACCTATCAGAATCTGCGGCGGCTTTCCCTTATGGCGAAGCCTTGAACAATATTTTGAAAAAAATTGGGTTTATAAATGTAGTTGCTTTGCCGCAAACATTTGGCGTGGCAACAATTTATTCAGCTTCCAAGAAATAGTATGAGAAAAATAGTCGTCTTGATTTTATTCAGCATTGCCATAAAAGGACAGGCGCAAAATCCCAATAAATTATTTGGCAGGGACCCTATCATTAACTTGGAAAATTTTCAAAAGCAACGACTGTATTTTGGTTTTTATCTGGGTTTCAATTCCTACGATTTCAAGATAGATTACAAAACGGTCAGTGAAGACATTCTTGTAAAAAAAAGCACGGGTTTCAACGTAGGTCTTGTTGCAAATTTGAAACTTCAAGAATACGTCAGTTTACGATTTGAACCCGGATTGTATTACACAACCCGGGATTTACAATATCCCTTAAGCTATTTCCCAACGACACCTACTCCTATGGATATGCTTAGACAAGTTAATAGTACTTACCTTCATTTTCCGTTATTGCTAAAGTTTTCCTCGCTCAGGACTGGAAATGTTCGACCCTATCTGTTGGGTGGAGTTTCGGCCACATTAAATTTATCGAGTAATTCGAAATCAATAGACGATAATTCTGAAAATCGCTTTAGGGTTAATCCTTGGACAACAAATTATGAAATGGGTTTTGGAATTGATATTTTTTCGGAATATTTTATTTTCTCGCCTTCCATAAGAGGCGTTTTTGGACTTAAAGACGAATTAATTCGAGACAATGACCCCAATAGTCCTTGGACAGGAAACATTGAATCAATGAAATCTAGGGCGGTATTTGTCAATTTCACGTTCCACTAGTAAAAAAGTTGGCAGATTTGAACTTTAGGACAATCTTCTAAATTCGCTCAAAATAATTGCCGTGGCCGTGGCGACATTCAAACTTTCTGTTTTTTGAAGTGTCCCAAAACGGGGAATGGTCAGCCTGTTTTTAATTAATCTTTCCAATTCTGGCGAAATCCCATTGGCTTCATTGCCCATGACAATAATGCCTTCTTGGGGCAAATCAGTTTTATAAATGTTGTTTCCGTCCATAAAAGTTCCGAAAACGGCTAATTTGGTTTTGTCGATAAATGATTCCAAATCCACATAATTGACGTTGACCCTGGCAATGGAGCCCATTGTGGCTTGAACCACTTTTGGATTATAAATATCAACCGTTTCTTTCGAACAAATTAATTGTTCGATGCCAAACCAGTCGCACAATCGCAAAATGGTTCCTAAATTTCCGGGATCACGAATGGAATCCAGTGCAAGAATCAATCCTGATTCATTGGTTTTTTTCTCGCTGGGGATTTTAAAAATTGCCAAACAAGTATTTGGCGTTGCCAAAGCACTGATTTTTTTTAAATCATTTTCAGAAATTATCGTTTTTTTGTCATTCGAAACTTCCTCAAAATCATTTTGGGTCGTGTACAAATGAACCAATTCAAAATTTGATTCCACCAATTCTTGAATTACCTTTATGCCTTCAGCAAAAAATAATTGGTTGATTGATCGATATTTTTTTTGTTGTAAACTCGTTATAAGTTTTATTTGGTTTTTACTAACCATAAAAAATGTACTTTTGAATTAAATATTTCAGACCATTTGAAAAAGATTAGCACAAAAATAGCAACATTTATTTTAATAGGAATAATTATCTCGGCTTGCGACACTGTAAAACGTGTCCCGGACGGAAAACAGCTACTAACCAAAAATGAAATCTTGGCCAATGACAAAACCGTGAAGAATGATGATGTCATTAATCAATTGTATCAAAAACCAAACAGTTCCATCCTTGGTTATCGATTGCGATTGAACTTATTCAACATTGCCAAACCAAAGCCAGATTCATCCTATAAAGCCAAATTTATCAATAATCCCGGCAAGTATGAAAAACAATCCAAATGGCTGTCAGCAAAACAAGTGGATCGACTTGGGCAATCTTTTTGGTACAAGGGGATTCACGAATTCTTGAAAAAAACCGGCGAAGCTCCCGTAATTATTGACACGATAAGAACCAACAAATCGATTTCGAGATTAAAATATTATTATTTCAACAATGGTTTTTTTGGCGTAAAAGCCAATTATAAATTAGACAGCATAAGTGCCAAAAAAGCCAAAATAAAATATACCATAACTACTGGGAATCCCTATTTTTTAGATTCTTTGAAGACTACAATTTACACTCCAGCATTAGATTCAATGTACCAGGCAACCAAAGCCAATTCTTTATTGAAATCTGGAAATCAATATAAAACAGAAGATTTTGACAATGAAAAAAATAGAATCACCACTCATTTCAGGAACAATGGCGTATATAATTTTCAACCTAATTACGTAACGTTTGACATCGACACCCTAAATACTAAAAACAAGGCCAACATAAATTTAAAAATAAACAACTATTCCATTCAAGAAAATGACTCTACCAGAACAGTCCCTTTCAAAATATACAAAATAAGCGATGTGAATATTTATACCGATTATTCGGCAACAAACAGCAACGATAAAATTACGGACAGCACAACCTACAATAATTTTCATTTGTACAGCCATGAAAAATTAAAATACAAACCACGAGCCATAACCGATGCGGTGTTTATCACAAAGGGAAGTTTATTTGCCGATTTTAGAACCGTTTTGACCACACGTTACTTGAATAATCTCAAGATTTTTAACTATCCAACCATTCTTTACGAAATGGACAAAAGAGACACAACTGCCCAATCCTTGATAGCCAAAGTCTATCTGTCCCCTCGAAAAAAATACAGTTTGAACACCACATTTGACGTGACTCATTCCAACATTCAAACTTTCGGGATTGCTGGCAGTGTCACGGAAAGCATTAGAAACATCTTTAGTGGAGCCGAAACACTCGAAGTTTCAGCACGAGGCAACATAGGTTCTTCAAAAGATTTAGCCAATCCGGACAGCCAATTTTTTAATGTATTGGAATACGGAATTGATTTAAAACTAAATATTCCTCGAATTTGGTTTCCTTTTTCAACCGAAAAAATTATTCCCAAAAGCATGATTCCGTCCACACAACTGTCGACGGGATTGTCGACCCAGAAAAATATTGGGTTAGACAAAGAGAATTTTACCGCCCTATTGGCTTACAATTGGACTCCTAAAAAAAACAATACTGCCCGTTTTGACCTCTTTAACATGCAATATGTACGAAATTTGAACCCGAAGAATTATTTCAATGTCTATGAATCGTCCTATGATGCCTTAAATAAAATTGGAAGAGTCTACAACACAAACCCCGACTGGGCTGACAAAGACACTGGCGATTTAAAAATTGAAGAAGGAACTTCAGGATTTACCAATGCCGTTTTATCGAACAATACGGCTTTAATTCCGGCTGACCAAGCTTACATGGACGTTAACAGCATTGAAGAACGAAGGATTCGACTTACTGAAAACGACTTTATTCTGGCCACAAATTACACTTTTTCTAAATCTACCAGAAACGACTTGAAAGACAACAACTTCTACCTTTTTAGAACAAAAATTGAAACTGCGGGCTCTTTTTTATCATTGGTTTCAAACGCAGCAAATTTGCCTAAAAATGCCAATGGGAATTATAAAATTTTTAATTTAGAATATTCAGAATACATAAAAACTGAATTCGATTATATCAAATATTGGGATTTATCCAAAGAAAAAGTATTGGCCTTTAGATCTTTTTTTGGAATTGCCATTCCATACGGAAATTCAAAAAACATTCCATTCTCCAGAAGTTATTTTGCTGGAGGTTCTAACGACAACAGGGCATGGCAACCTTACCGTTTAGGTCCAGGAAGCAGTGGTGCCGTCAATGATTTTAATGAAGCCAACATGAAAATTGCCCTAAGCACCGAATTTAGATTCAAAATATTGGGCAGTTTAAAAGGAGCCCTATTTGCCGATGCAGGCAATATTTGGAATGTGCTCGATGATGTGACTGACGAAAAAGCACGGTTGAACAATCTAAGTGATTTAAAAGAATTGGCCCTAGGCACTGGATTTGGTTTGCGTTACGATTTTAGTTTTTTCGTGGCCCGATTAGATTTAGGGTTTAAAACGTACAATCCAGCCAATGAAATTGATAAAAGATGGTTCAACGATTACGATTTCGGTAATTCTGTATTTAATTTTGGAATAAATTATCCATTCTAATGCTAATTAATTCTTATTTTTGCAGTCGGAAAAACAACAAAATAAAATAAACAACAAAATAAATTACAATGGCACACAATATCAAACCGGGCGTAGCTACAGGAGATCAAGTTCAAGAAATTTTCAATTATGCAAAAGAAAAAGGGTTTGCACTTCCGGCAGTTAACGTTACGGGATCAAACACCATAAACGGAGTTCTTGAAACTGCAGCTAAACTTAATGCACCCGTTATCATCCAATTTTCAAATGGTGGAGCACAATTTAATGCAGGGAAAGGACTTTCCAATGCCGGTGAAAAAGCAGCAATCGCTGGTGCAATCGCTGGCGCAAAACACATCCATACTTTAGCAGAAGCATACGGAGCAACCGTAATTTTACACACTGACCACTGTGCCAAAAAATTATTGCCTTGGATTGACGGATTATTGGATGCCTCTGAAAAACATTTTACCGAAACAGGAAAACCTTTGTTCTCTTCTCACATGATTGATTTATCCGAAGAACCTATCGAAGAAAACATCGAAATCTGTAAAGGATATTTAACTAGAATGAGTAAAATGGGAATGACATTGGAAATCGAACTAGGAATTACAGGTGGTGAAGAAGATGGCGTGGACAACTCTGATGTTGACAGTTCAAAATTATACACACAACCTTCTGAAGTATCCTATGCTTACGAAGAATTATCAAAAGTAAGCCCACGTTTCACAATTGCGGCTTCTTTTGGAAACGTTCACGGTGTTTACAAACCAGGAAACGTAAAATTGACTCCAAAAATCTTGAAAAACTCCCAAGATTACGTTCAAGACAAATTCAAAACGGGACCAAACCCAGTTGATTTCGTTTTCCACGGAGGTTCAGGTTCCACATTAGAAGAAATAAGAGAAGGTATCAGCTATGGTGTAGTAAAAATGAACATCGACACCGACTTGCAATTTGCATTTGCTGAAGGTATTCGTGACTTTATGGTAGACAACATTGATTACCTAAAAACTCAAATCGGAAATCCAACTGGTTCTGATGCTCCAAACAAAAAATACTACGATCCAAGAAAATGGTTGCGTGAAGGTGAGGTTACTTTCAACGCCAGACTGGAACAAGCATTTGCAGATTTGAATAACGTGAACACATTATAATTAACAATTGATAATTGACAATTAATAATAATCCATTGTCAATTATCCATTATCCATTAAATATATGGCTTGGTTTAAAAGAACAGCAAAAGGAATTACGACAGCTACCGAAGACAAAATGGATGTCCCAAAAGGACTTTGGTACAAATCACCTACCGGAAAAGTTATTGATGCCGAAGAATTAGCGCGAAATCTTTGGGTTAGCCCAGAAGATGGTTTTCACGTGAGAATAGGCAGCGCCGAATATTTTGAAATATTGTTTGACAACAATGAATTCATTGAATTAGACGCAAAAATGACTTCAAAAGACCCTTTGCAGTTTGTGGACACCAAAAAATATTCAGACCGTTTGAAAGACGTCATGGCTAAAACCAAATTGAAAGATGCGGTTCGTACAGGCGTTGGAAAATCAAAAGGAAAAGACTTGGTAGTTTGCTGTATGGATTTTGCTTTCATTGGCGGATCCATTGGTGCAGTTGTAGGAGAAAAAATTTCTCGTGCCATTGATTATTCCATCAACAACAACGTTCCTTTTGTAATGATTTCCAAATCAGGTGGAGCCAGAATGATGGAAGCTGCTTATTCATTAATGCAATTGGCAAAAACGTCCGCTAAATTAGCCCAATTGGCCGATGCAAAAATTCCTTACATTTCTTTATGTACTGATCCTACAACTGGAGGAACAACAGCTTCATATGCCATGCTTGGAGACATCAACATTTCTGAACCGGGCGCATTAATTGGTTTTGCAGGTCCTAGAGTCGTAAAAGACACTACAGGCAAAGATTTGCCCGAAGGTTTTCAAACTGCCGAATTTGTACTTGAACACGGTTTTCTGGACTTTATCACTCCTCGAAAAGAGTTGAAAGATTCCATCAATTTGTATATAGATTTGATACAGAATAACAATATCAGATAATTAAAATCCCGAGATAATCGGGATTTTTTTTTGATATCTCATTCTAAAAAAGCATCAAAAAAAAGCAAAAATTATAAATTTGTTTCTTGGATTACAAGCCAAGAAAAGCCGTGAATGCCTCACAATTAAATTTTTGGGGTCTTCGCGGCTTTTTATTTCCATCATACTCACTTTTTTAAGGAAATTTATCCAATATATTTTTAACATTTAACACTCAAAACGTGAAATAATTGCAAAATTTTCACTAAAATTGGCAGTTATTATATCAAACTAAATTTTATGCATTTGAATAGAATTACCTTCTTGTTTTTATTGTTGGGTTTGTGCGTTTTTGGACAACAAAAAATCACTGTTGAAGCCATTTTTAATGGTGAATTTAGTGCCAAAGGAATGGACAAACTCCAGTCCATGCAAAACACCAACCAATATACCGTCTTGAATTATGATCGAACTTCAAGAAACACGCAAATTGATTTATTCGATTTTGCAACCTTGAAAAAAGTCTCCACTTTAATCGATACTAAAAATCAGCCCAAGTTGACCGGTGGAATTCAAAGTTATTCTTTCAGTTCAGACGAAAAAATGATTTTGATTGCCAATAATACAAATTCTATTTACAGACATTCCTTTACAGCCGATTATTTCCTCTACAATATCGAAACCAAGGACCTGAGCAAGATTCTCGAACAAGTGCAAGAGCCTACTTTCTCGCCTGATGGAAAAAAAATAGCTTACGCCAAAGGAAACAATCTTTTCATCTATGACATCATTTCTCAATCTAACACCCAAATCACCACCGACGGAAGCAAAAACACCATAATCAATGGTATCACGGATTGGGTTTATGAAGAAGAATTTGCCTTTGTAAGAGCCTTCGACTGGAGCAAAGACAGCAAAAAAATAGCCTTCATTCGATTTGACGAAAGCCAGGTTCCAGAGTTTTCGATGTCGGTATTTGCAAAAGATTTGTATCCAAAAATAGAAACTTTCAAGTATCCGAAAGCTGGCGAAAAGAACGCATTGGTGTCTTTACACTTATACGACGTGGAAACAAAATCCACTAAGAATGTAGATTTGCGCCAATACAATGATTTTTATATTCCAAGGATAAAATGGACAAACGACGCCAATGTTTTATCTGCAAAAATACTGAATCGCCATCAGGACAATTTGGACTTGTTGTTTGTTGACGGAACAACTGCGGCAACAAAGGTGGCTCTGAATGAAAAAGACAAATCGTATATCGATTTTATCGACACTGACAATTTAACTTTCCTGAAAGACAACAGTTTTATTTGGACTTCTGAAAAAGACGGTTTCAACCACATTTATTTGTATGACAAAACCGGAAAATTGAGAAATCAAGTAACGAAAGGCAATTGGGAAGTGACAAAATATTACGGTTTTGACGAGAAAACCAAAACTATTTTTTATCAATCGGTAGAAAACGGTTCCATCAACAGGGGGATTTACAAAATTAACCTCGACGGGAAAAACAAAGTCAAGTTGTCCCAGAATACGGGAACCAATTCAGCCACTTTCAGCCCCAATTTTCAATATTTCATCAACTCCTTTTCGACGGCTTCCCAGCCAACGACTTATACTTTGAACGAGTCCAAAACAGGAAAACAAGTTCAAGTCATAGAAAACAACCAAACCCTCGCTTCAAAATTGAAATCCTACGAATTGCCTCAAAAAGAATTTTTCGTGCTAAAAACAGAAAAAGGAAATGAGCTAAATGCCTGGATTATGAAACCGAAGAATTTTGATGCCTCCAAAAAATATCCTGTTTTCATGATTCAATATTCAGGACCCGGCTCACAACAAGTCGCAAATCAATGGGGAAGTTCGAATGAATATTGGTTTATGATGCTAACCCAACAAGGCTACATTGTGGCTTGCGTTGACGGAAGAGGAACCGGTTTCAAAGGCGCCAATTTCAAAAAAATAACACAAAACCAACTCGGAAAATACGAGGTCGAAGACCAGATTGATGCCGCCAAAGTCATTGGAAACTACCCTTATGTAGATAAATCCAGAATTGGAATTTGGGGTTGGTCGTATGGCGGATTCATGTCCAGCAATTGTATTTTGAAAGGGAATGACGTTTTCAAAATGGCGATTGCCGTTGCTCCGGTAACCAATTGGCGTTTTTATGACAGCGTTTACACCGAAAGATACATGCAAACGCCGCAAGAAAACCCGAATGGTTATGACGATAATTCTCCAATCAATTTTGTCGACAAACTCAAAGGAAAATTTTTGTTGATCCACGGATCGGCTGACGACAATGTTCATGTACAAAATTCGATGCAAATGATGGAAGCCTTAATTCAAGCCAACAAACAATTTGATTCCCAAATTTATCCCGATAAAAATCACGGAATTTTTGGCGGAAAAACCAGAATTCAATTGTACAATAAAATGACTACTTTTATCCATGATAATTTGTAAAACATCATCAAATCGCGTGATGACTAATCTAAAACAAAAATAATTTACATCAATAACCTTAACCAAAATAAAAAAATGAGTGAAGCAGCAGTAAAAACAGCACATCCAAAAGGACTTTGGGTGTTATTTGGAACAGAAATGTGGGAACGTTTCAACTTCTACGGAATGCGGGCCATCTTGACATTGTTCCTTGTCAATTCATTAATGATGAAAGAGGAAGATGCTTCCTTGATTTATGGAGGTTTTCTGGGACTTTGTTACTTGACCCCGATGTTGGGAGGCTTTATTGCCGATCGTTTCTTTGGAAACAGAAACTGTATTTTATTGGGCGGCTTGATGATGGCCATTGGGCAATTTTTATTGTTTACCAGCGCCAGTGTTTTCGGAACAAATTTAAGTCTCGCCAATGCCTTGATGTGGTCTGCTTTGGGAATCATCATTTTTGGAAACGGATTTTTCAAACCCAATATTTCCAGTATGGTGGGAAGTTTGTACCCTAAACAAGAAAAAAGCAAACTCGATACTGCTTTCACCATTTTCTATATGGGAATTAATTTAGGTGCTTTCTTGGGTCAATTAATTTGTCCAATTGTTGGAGATGTTAAAGATGCTGAAGGAATTCGCGATATTCACGCATTCAAATGGGGATTTTTGGCAGCATCAGTAGCAATGCTTATTGGAACAGCCATTTTTTATGTTTTGAAAAATAAATATGTTGTCACTCCGGAAGGAAGACCTCTTGGTGGATTGCCATCTAAAAATGATTCGTCGGATTTTGAAGAAGGTGAATCTCAAAAAGCGGTTTTTTCTCAAAAAGCATTGATAATTGCCGGAATCATGTTCTTGGTATTGGGAGCGATAATCCATTTTGTTTTTGATCAAAATTTAATTTACACCTTGATTTATTCCAGTGGTTTAACATTGGCAGGATTAATTGTTTCTGATTCATCATTGACTAAAATTGAGCGAGACCGAATATTTGTAATTTACATTGTTGCTTTCTTCATCATATTCTTTTGGGCAGCTTTCGAACAAGCAGGTTCTTCATTGACTTTTATCGCGGATAACCAAACGGACAGAAATTTCTTTGGATGGAACATGCCGCCGTCAATGGTTCAAATTTTTAATGGATTGTTTGTAGTTGCTTTTGCTATTCCATTTAGCATGCTTTGGGATTATTTGAGAAGCAAGGACAGTGAACCTATTTCGCCTATGAAACAAGCTTTTGGCTTGGCTTTGATTGCGTTGAGTTATTTCATTATTGCCCACAACGTAAAAGATTTAGGAAACAGCGGATTGCTGGCCATCAAATGGTTGATTCTTTTGTATCTAATCCAAACTTGTGCTGAATTGTGCTTGTCGCCAATAGGCTTGTCATTGGTTGGAAAATTATCTCCAAAACGTTTTTCTTCCTTATTGTACGGAGTTTTCTTTTTGTCCAATGCTTCTGGTTATGCTTTAGCGGGAACTTTAGGTTCCATTATGCCGGCTACAGGCGATAAATTTGTTAAAGCCAAAGAACTTGGCATTGATTTGCAAGGCGTTTTAGACAAGACAATCACTCCTACTGCTGAACAATTAAAATTATTGGCAGCCAATCAAATTAGCGATCACAACCCCATTTTTGCGGGATTTGAAATTCACAATCTCTTCGAATTCTTTATGGTTTTTGTTGTTTTGACAGGAATTGCATCCATAATTTTGTTTGCATTGACTCCTTTCTTGAAAAAAATGATGCACGGCATTCGATAATATTTTTAACCTATTTTATATCTCTTTCAAACCTACAAGAATTCCCTGTAGGTTTGTTTTTTAATACGATTCATTATGTGGAAAAATCACCCTAAAGCATTGCCTTATTTATTTTTGTCCGAAATGTGGGAACGTTTTGGCTATTATTTAATGATTGGTATTTTTACGCTATACCTGAAAGATGTCGAGGCTGGTTTTGCCATGACGGAAAAGGAAGCCTCTGATTTGTATGGAACTTTCATCGCCTTGGTGTTCTTGACGCCTTTCATAGGCGGTTTAGTTGCCGACAGGTATTTAGGCTATCGAAAATCCATCGTTATTGGAGGATTGATGATGGGTGTGGGTTATATGATGATGGGAATTCACAGTTTGCCAATGCTTTACACGGCCATGACTTTGGTGATTGTGGGCAATGGATTTTTCAAACCAAACATTTCGACATTACTGGGTAATTTCTACAACGACGAGCAATACAAAGACAAGAAAGACGAAGGCTACAACATTTTCTACATGGGAATAAATGTTGGAGCTTTTATTTGCAATTTCTTTGGTGCTGCCCTGAAAATTCTTTTTGGCTGGCAGGAAGCCTTTATGGCTGCTGGTGTGGGAATGTTTATAGGCGTAATCGTATTCTTGATTGGAACCAAACATTATGGCGACAAAACAGAGAAAAAAGGAGTACAAGAAGGAGACATGCCTTTTTATAAAATTGTGCTTTTCATCTTGTTGCCATCGGTTATTTTCGGTGTAATCGGTTGGCTTTTAAAAGGAGTCACTTCAGATGCCAACCTCGACAGTTCGATTTTTGGTTCTGACAGCACCGATGCTTTCGTCTTTGCATGTATTCCAATCATTTTCTTTTACGGAAGCCTTTATTTCAAGGCCAAAGTGGAAGACAAACGACCAATAGGCGCTTTATTGTCCATTTTTGCCGTCGTGATTTTGTTCTGGGCTGTATTCAAATTAAATGGTTCCGCACTAAACAATTGGGGCGATAAATACACCGACAGGGAATTGACCGGAACGGCACAACAGATAGGTTCAAAGCTTGTTCTTACCGATACTTTAACCTATAAAAAAGACTCTGTGGCTTTATACGACTCTGCTTTTCGCATTCAGAAAAAAGATGGAAAAGTAACAAAAGTGGTCGATTATCCTTTGTATTTCAGAAATGTGGCCAAAGATAAATTGCCCAAAGAAGAAAATAAAATATTTACTTGGTCTGCCAATTTAAGCCAATCCATCAATCCGGGTTGGGTTATTTTGTTGACACCATTGGTCGTGGCATTCTTCACCTTTTTAAGAAGCCGAAAGAAAGAACCTTCAACGCCCACAAAAATTGCCTTCGGACTATTAATCTCTGCCCTATCCGTTTTAGTGATGATTGCCGCAGTCCATATAGGAAATAACGGCACCGAAAAAGTTTCCGTGTGGTGGTTAGTGGCCAATTATGGCGTGATTACCATTGGAGAATTATTCCTGAGTCCAATGGGATTGTCGGTAGTTTCCAAGTTAAGTCCAAAAAATATCACGGCCTTGATGATGGGCGGTTGGTTTTTATCGACGTCTATCGGAAATAAATTAAGCGGAGTCTTGGCCAGTTTGTGGGACACTTATGATGACAAAGCCAACTTTTTTTGGGTGAATTTTGGTTTATTGATGTTGGCCACGTTGATTATGTTTGCCTTGGTAAAAAACCTGAACAAAGTAATGAAAGAAAAAGGAATCAATTAAAATTATGGAAACCAAATTAACTTTAGAACAAATACAAAACTTCAAAGGCAAGTACCCCAAACAATTGTGGTACTTATTCTTCAGCGAAATGTGGGAACGTTTCAGTTTCTATGGAATGCGCGGAATGCTGGTTATTTTTATGGTAAACCAGTTGATGATGAACGACGAAGTGGCTAACTTGCAATACGGAGCGACACAGGCTTTTGTTTATGCATTTACATTTATTGGAGGTTTATTTGCCGACAAGATTTTAGGTTATCGAAAATCCCTTTTTTGGGGAGGACTTCTAATGATTGTGGGAAGCGTAATCTTGGCAATCGACCCTAAACAATTCTTCTTTTTCGGAATTAGTTTTACCATAATAGGAACCGGTTTTTTCAAGCCCAATATTTCGACAATGGTTGGAAAACTCTACAAAGATGACGACAATCGAAGAGATGCCGGATTTTCATTGTTCTATGCAGGAGTTAATCTAGGCGCTTTAATTGGAGGTTATTTGTGTATTGCCGTTGCCAATGGAAACATGCTTTCTTCCGTAATTCCTGAACATTTGCGTTGGAATTTTGCTTTCGGATTTGCATCGGTTGTGATGATCATAAGTTTATTGACATTCGTTCAAACCCAAAAATCGCTTGGAGAAATTGGGCTTTCTCCTTTATTGGACATAGAAAATTCAAAAAGAAAAAAATACGAATACAGCACTTACATAGGATCAATACTTGTTGTTCCGATGGTAATCCTTTTGGTTTCCAATTCTGGATATACCGATATGTTCATGTACATCATCGGGCCATGTTCCTTGCTGTATTTACTTTATGAAATGAAAAATTTCTCTATCAAAGAAAATAAAAAACTAATTGCTGCCCTGGTTTTCATTCTGTTTTCCATTGTATTTTGGGCTTTTTTCGAACAAAGTGGTGGCTCATTGAGTTTATTTGCGGCAAGCAATCTAGACAATACAGTTCTTGGCGTTAAACTTGATCCCAACGGCGTGAACAATTCAGCCAATTCTTTCTTCGTGATTGCCTTCGCGGCTTTGGTTGGCTTAGTTTGGCTTTGGTTGGGTAAAAGAAAAATAGAACCGAACACCGTTGTGAAATTTGGATTGGGATTTTTGTTTCTGGCAGGCGGTTTCTGGGTGTTTTATTACACCAAGTTTTTTGCTGATGCCAATGGTGTTACTTCGTTGGACTTATTTACATTTGGATGGTTCATAATCACCTTTGGAGAATTATGCTTGTCTCCAATAGGAATGTCCATCATGACCAAATTATCGCCTGCCAAATTACAGGCCGTAATGATGGGAATGTGGTTTCTCGCCAGTGCTTACGGACAATATTTCGCCGGATTATTGGGTGCCAATATCGCCGGAGCTTCAGAAAACGCTTCCAATGCCGAAAAACTGGTCGTGTATGCCGACGGTTACAAACAACTGGCCATTTACGCCTTGATTGCAGGAGTAATTTTAATAGTGATTTCCCCTTTGGTAAAAAAATTAATGCAGGAAGTAAAATAAAATTCCATGACTCAAAACACCACCGACCAATTTTTCAAGAACCCCGTTTTAGGACATCCAGCCGGATTATTTGTGCTGTTTTTTACCGAAATGTGGGAACGATTCTCCTTCTACGGAATGCGCTCCCTGCTCATTTTGTTCTTAACGGCTTCGGCAATGGACGGAGGTTGGGAATGGAGTCGCGAAAATGCCTCTTCCCTATTTGGTTCTTATGTGGGACTGGTTTATTTGTCCACGATGATGGGAGGATATTTTGCCGATAAAAAAATCGGGTATCGGTGGGCTGTGGTTATTGGAGCCAGTTTGATGACTTTCGGACACGCCTCGATGGCCGTTGAAACAGAATTTTCCATTTACCTTGGATTGGTTTTACTGGTTTTCGGCAACGGATTCTTTAAACCCAACATGGTTTCCATCATTTCCGAAATGTACAAAGACCGTCCAGAAAAAAAAGACGGTGCTTATACCCTGTTTTATATGGGTGTGAATGCTGGCGCTTTCTTTGGGATATTGCTTTGCGGCTATTTAGGCGAAAAAGTGGGCTGGAGTTACGGTTTTGGATTGGCAGGAATTTTTATGTTCTTCGGAATGTTGCAATTTTGGTTGTCCCAAAACATCTTTGGCGACATTGGTTTAAAGCCAAACAAAGAAAGCAAGGCAAAAATAGAAGTATCGGATAGCGACAAAAGAAATCCGTTCACGCCAATCCAATTGGGATTAATTGCCATAATGGCCAGCTTGGGATTACTGTGGATTTTGAATGCTCCGGTTTCAAAAATTTCAGGCGGAAAAATAGATGTTTTTGGATTCTTGGGCGAAAACGGTAATAATATAGCCATTGTCACGGCTTTGATTTTGTTCATTATGTTGCTTATTTACCGATTTACCCAATACTCTAAAATTACTAGGGAAAAATTAATGGCGGTAACTTTTTTCGCTTTTTTAACTATTTTCTTTTGGGCAATATTCGAACAATCGCCAAACAGTTTAACCATTTTTGCCGCTGATTACACCAATCGCGTTTTGGAAGGAAATTGGAGCCTGACTTTTTTAGTCGTAAACTCCCTGATTACCGTTTTGCCTTTGACCATAATAACATGGGTTTTGGCATTATTATTCAAACAAACTTTCAAGAAATATACTTTGGCCGCCTTTATTTTAAGTAGCAGCTTCGTAATCATTTGGACAATTGCTTTATGGATGTTGGCCAAAGATTATTATACCTCCGGTTATTTATCCTTGTCTGATGAAACATTGCGGTTTTTAAAAATCGAGAAAGTAACCATTCCATTAACCGAAGTTCCCGCGACATGGTTCTCCACTTTAAATTCGTTGTTCATCATTTCGTTGGCGCCATTATTTTCGAAATGGTGGGAAAGCAAATACAATCCTTCCGCCAATTTCAAATACGGAATCGGAATGGGATTGCTTGGTTTGGGAATGGCGTGCGTTGCCTTTGGTGCAAATGATATCGCGCCAGGAGCCAAAACGGCTTCGGCAAGCATGATTTGGCTGATTTTGGTTTATCTTTTTCATACAATGGCCGAATTGTGTATTTCGCCCGTGGGACTGTCTAACGTGAGCAAACTAGTCCCCGCTAGAATGATTGCATTTATGTTTGGAGTTTGGTATCTTGCAGTCGCAATTGGCATGAAAGGAGCGGGAATGTTTGGCGAAAACATCGATAAAATAGCCGACGAACACGGATTGAGTTATTTCTTTTGGATGTTGACACTGATTTCTATTGTGGTCGGCCTCTTCGCCATTGTAATGTCTCCGGTAATCAAAAGATTGATGCATGGCATTAGATAATGGCACTATTTTTGAAAAATAAATTTAAAAATTATATAAATATGAGAAAGACATTTATAACATTATTAGTGGTAATGGCCTCTTTTGCCGTTCAGGCACAAGAATTAACCTGGGAAACCGACATCAACAAAGCCATAAAAGTTTCCAATAAAACCAAGAAACCAATGTTGTTGTTTTTTACCGGTAGTGATTGGTGCGGTTGGTGCATCCGTTTGCAAAAAGAGGTGTTGAAAACTCCAGAATTTGCCAAATGGGCAAAGACAAATGTTGTACTGGTAGAACTAGATTTTCCCAGAAAAACGCCTCAGTCCGATGCCATTAAAAACCAAAACAACAGTTTGCAACAAACCTTCGGGATACAAGGATTTCCGACAGTTTGGTTTGCCACTGCCACTGTAAAAAACGGGAAATCCAGTTTTACGGGCATTGGAAATACGGGTTATGTTGCCGGAGGGCCAAAAGCTTGGCTGGCCGTTGCCGATGAAATCCTGAAAAAGAAATAACTTCAATCCAATCTATAAAATCCCTTTTCGGCAGTAGCGTGAAAAGGGATTTTCTTTTTTAGGCATGTGGCTTTCCATTGCTTTTGAATGGTCCTGAAATTCGAAGCATCGGCAACTACCATTTTGGGTTTCATGGTTTCCAGAAAACGCTCAAAATTTATTTTTGGCGATTGGGTAAACAGGACAATATCTGGCCGAATATCCTTTGGATAAACACCCAAACTATCCATAACCAAAATCTTTTTCCCGTTAAAATAAATCAAGTTTTGCAATCTTTTTTTAACTTTCAAACTACTGAAATTTCCCATCGAATAAGAAGCAAGTGTTTTGTTGTCTAAAGCCGTTTTCAACAGACTGTCATTGGCATACAAAGTAATCTTCTCTCCTTTGCGTTCCGTAATCAAGGTGCTTTTTTTCGTGTTGAAAATGACCAATTCACTTTGGTGCTGGATTGCCCAATGCGTTTGGAAATAAGTGATTTGGAAAATGATTATTGTTGACAATGCCAAAACCAGTCTGTTGAAACTTGGCTTTTTGAACCAAATAATCGTGGCAATCAGCAACAAATAAATGCTCCATAACAACTGCCAATTGAACGAGATTTCCTGAATGATAAATTGTTCCAACGAAGCAATAAAGTTGATGATTTTATTCAGGATAAAAATGCTCCATTCCAATGATTTGGCCAAAAAAAGCGGAACAGAATCTAATGCTGCCAAGACCATCACCAAAACACCCAATCCCATTATCACGCTCAAAAATGGAATGATAACCAAATTAGTCACGAAAAACAAGCCCGGAAACTGGTGAAAATAATAAATGCTCAAAGGAAAAGTGCCCATTTGTGCCGCAAAGGAAACCGTGAGAATTTCCCAAAAATATTTGGCAAACACATACTTTGGCAACCAAAGACCTGCCAATAAAGGTTGCAGCCAAAGAATGAAAAACAAAGCCACATAACTCAATTGAAATCCCACGTCAAACAAAAAAGAAGGTTGAAAAAGCAAAATGAGCAATATGGAAACCAGCAAAGTGTGAAAAATATTGGTGCTTCTCCTCAAATACATTCCGATAGCGACAAAAGAAAACATCGTAACCGAGCGAAGCACCGAGGGAGCCAAGCCTGCAATCAATCCGAAAGAAGACAAGGAGAACAAAATGACGATTAATTTGAGGAACGAACCGCGTTTTGTGTTGGGAAAAGGTTTCAGCAAAAAAGTTACAAAAAGTAGTATGAACCCAATATGCAATCCCGAAACCGACAAAATATGCACTGCTCCGGCAAATTGATAATCCTTGATAATCTCGGGCGAAATATCCTGTTGCTGTCCCAAAATCAAAGCAACGGCAACATGGAGTTCGGCTTTGTTGAAATTACTTTTCTCCAAGTTTCGAATGATTTTTGACCGCAATTTTGAAGTGTAATACCAGATATCTTTTGTGATGAAGGAGCCAATTTTAATATCCGAAGCATCGGCATAAAGCTGGGCATAGATTTGTTTGCTTTCAAGGTATTGGCCGTAATCAAATTGGTTTGGGTTTTTGGAGGGACTGTTTTGGTACAAACTCCCGTTGATTTGCAAATGAGTTCCTGTTTCAAATGTATGCGTCAAGCTGTCCTTTCTAACATTCAAGAGCAATCTTCCCGACTTTGCCACATCGTCAACCTGGTTTACCAAGACAATATAACGGTCGTGATAAGCAGTACTTCGCAGTTTATCCCTGACGGTAACAGCAACCAAATGCGGTTGATTAAAAATCGATTTCCCGTTACTGTAGTTGTTTTCTTGAAAAGAATCCGTGTGGATGATTTGGGTGCTTGTGCCAATGTTAAAAGCCAAAAAATAAGTGGCAAGACCAAAATAAATTGGCGCCACAACCTTGTTTTTTGAAATAAAATAGAGAATTATAAAAAAGCAAACCGCGATGAAAAGCAATCCAAATACAAAAGAAAGAGCCGGTTTGAAGTAATAAGCAACAAGAATTCCGGTTACAAACCCTATCGTTATTCTCGCCAAAGGAAACTGTAACACTTTCATAATGATAAAAGTACACTTTTTTTAATACGAAATAACTTTGATAAAAATATTATAGTTACACTAGAAGCACAACATTAAGAAAATCCGCTCTTTTTTTTAAAAATATTCCATAAACACACGTTTTTTTATATTCTATTAAGACTACGAAAAAACTTGTTTTTGGAAGATTTTCGAGTTTTCATCGAACATAATTGCATTTGGTCGATATATTGCAAAAACTCCTTGAAACCAGTGACTTATTACCGTAAATTGTTAATAATTTCTTAATGTAAAAGTTTTGAAAGTATTGTCTTTAGCTGTAAGTTTATATCCCCAAATCCTACCAAATATTCTCTTAATCTATGCTCTTATGGATAAAAATGACATCCAGTATTAAGATATAGACCCCCACTTTATGAGATTAAAATTACTTTTTGTTACAATTGCTTTGTTTATTGGTTTTGGGAGTTATGGGCAAAGTATTCTGACTAATCCCTTAACTTTTTCATCAACTGTTCAATCAAGTCCATATTCAATTGGACAAACTACAGATTTAAATATTAACTCAACAGGAATATCAAGAGGTTCTGGTATTAATGGAGTTGCGGCATTAAATAGATATACAGCAGATGGTTGGAATTCATTATCTTTAAATGCAAACGATTATTTTGAATTTACACTAACTCCGAATCCAGGATATAAAATTAATTTCTTCAATTTCGTGTATACAGCACAAGCTTCAGGCACAGGTGCAACTTCTTTTGCATTTCGCTCAAGTTTAGATGGGTATAATGCAGATATTGGTACGCCATCAGCTACTGGAACTACGATTTCATTATCAGCAGGTTTGTTTCAAAATATAACTTCAGCAATCACTTTTCGTATTTACGGGTGGAATGCGAGTGCTTCTGGAGGAACTTTTAGTATTAATGATTTTACATTTAATGGAAATGTATCTTCAATCGGTCCATATTCTATAACTTCTGGGGATTGGAATACTCCAGCAACTTGGTCAACAAATCTAGTTCCAGTAAGTACCGATAATGTTACAATTTCAGCGGGACATACCGTTTACACATCTTCCTCATTAACAAGAACAGGAACAACTACCGTGAATGGCTCTTTCCAATTAAATAGTGGAGGATATGCTTCAGGAAACAACTTTACTTATGGAGCTACGGGAACTTTAAACTTTAATGGTTCTGGAAGTTATGGGGTTAGCAATACAGATGTTTTTTGGCCTTCCACGAGTGGTCCTTTTAATGTAAATGTACTTCAAGGTGGTGTTACTTTAAATTCTGCCAACAGAACTGTTGCCGGAACTTTTGCCACGGCTGCAGGGGTGACTTTAACATCTTCGACATTAACTTTAAATGGTACTGCCCAAATAAATGGGGGTGGTTTTTTTAATCAATCGCCAATATATGGTAGTGCATCCACCTTAATTTACAATATAGGGGGGGTATCTGATTATGGCAGAGGGAATGAGTGGCAGGCATTGGGTGTTGGAACCATAGGGACAACTCCGGGTTATCCTAATAATGTTAAATTAAGTGGCAATACAACTTTGAACTATAATAATGGAACACCTTTGGCAAAAGCCATAAATGGAAACTTAACCATAGATTCTGGTTCCAGTTTTTATATGGATTACGGAGGAGGGGCTTCGGGAGGTGTTTTGACTGTTGCTGGCAATTTAATAAACAATGGTAATTTAACTTTGGGAAATGCCGTTGGCGACGATTTAAAATTAGGAGGTAATTTTACCAATACTGGAACATTTAATGGAAATAGTAGGGCAGTTTTCTTTACGAAAAATGGCACACAAATCGTTTCTTCTGTATCGGCATTAACAATTCCCTATATCGTTTTTCAGCCGGTAAGCGGAAGTACAACAGTACAATTATTAAGTGATTTGATTGTTTCGGCACCAAACGCCGGAAACGCTATTTCGTTTAGTAGTGCAACCGATGTTTTTGATTTGAATAGTAAAACATTAACTATTGGAACTGCCGGAGTTGCTAATGTGATTAATGGCTCCGGAACTTTTAAAGGAACTATAACTTCAAACCTTACTTTATTAGGAACAGGAAGTATAGGGACTTTGACTTTTGCTTCTAATTTGAATTTAGGAACATTAACAATGAATCGTCAAGCCGCAACCGTGGGTTGTACAATGGGTTCTGACGTGACAATAAATACGGCTTTAAACTTGACGAATGGTTTGATTGATTTGGGTGCAAATACAATGACTTTAGAAGATGTTGTTACAACAAATGGGGCTTCTTCAAATAGTTTTGTAATTGCAGATATGGCAGGGTCAATAGGAATATTGAGAAAACGATACACCACTAGTTATCCATCATTTACTTTTCCAATTGGAGATAGAATTGCATCAACCGATGGAGCACAATATTCGCCTGCGACTATAAGTTTTTCTAGCGCAACAACATATTCAGCAACAGCTTACATAAATGTTGCTGTAAATGACATTATTCATCCAAATATAGATTCTTCAACCGATTATATTACAAGATATTGGTCTGTATATCGTTCAGGAGCTTTTACAAATCCTAATTTCACTTTTACTGGAACCTATTTGCCGATAGATATTGTTGGCACAGAAAGCAATAGTGTTTCTGCGAGTTGGAACGGAACTAAATGGACAAATGGATCTACAATTAGTTTAAACACTTTAATAATAAGTGCTGTTACAGATTTACCAGTATCAACACCAGATAATCATTTTAGTGCCGGAAACAGAAACCGTGAAATTAACATCAAAGGTTTGACGGGAGGGACGAATAATATTGTCAATGGAAGTTCTACTGCCAATGGATTGAACAATACTTTATTTGCAGCGACAAGCATTGGTTCCTCGACAACAAAAGATTATGAAATCCAGAATTTGGGGATTGCAGCCTTGAACTTGACAGGAGCACCCATTGTAAGTATTGGTGGAGTAAATCCTGGAGATTTTACTGTCACTACAGTCCCTTCTACCACGGTTGTTGGAGGTTCAAGTACATCTTTTGTGATTACTTTTTCACCAACAATGACAGGTACAAGAACTGCAACAATTTCTATTTCTAACAATGACAGCGACGAAAACCCCTATACCTTTTTGATTCAAGGAACGGGCAATTGCGCTACCGCAGCAGTTAACACCATTACCCCAACTTCCGGGCCAGTTGGTACAGAAGTGACGATAAATGCAACATCAAATAATTTGACTGGAGCAACAGCATCCTTTAATGGAGTTGCAGCAACTTCCATAACGTATGTGTCAGCAACACAAATAAAAGTTATTATACCAAGTGGGGCAACATCTGGAAATATAGTTACCACAAATGCAACAGGCTGTCAGGCTACAAACGCTTTTACAGTTGTGGATAATAAAGCAAATTCCTGTCAAGGCGGAACTAATGCTTCTGATTTGTTTATTAGTGAAGTGACGGATTCCAATTGGGGTGGCTTGACTTATCTAGAAATTTATAACGGAACTGGGGTTTCTAAAAACCTAAGTGGATATTCTATTAATACCGCTTCTAATGGGGGCACTTATTCAGGTACTCCGCTTAATTTAAGTAATGTGACTTTAGCTTCTGGTTCAACCTATATTGTTGCACTTGGAGATGATAATTTATGTACAACTCTTTATGGAGATGGCTCATTGGCATCACAAAGCACAACAAATTTAGGCGTTAATTTTAAAGCAAATGAGAATGATCATATTGCATTATTTAATGGTGCTACTAAAATAGATAGTTGGGGAGAGTATGGTAATGCAAATTGGGCAACATCATCATTATCAATCTTTGCAACAGAAACTAACGGAGTAACATTCAGAAGGAAAAATACAGCTACACTTCCATCAACAGCTTATGATAATTCGGATTGGGATATTATTGATTTTGTGGGTACAAATAAAGAGGATTGTAGTAACAACGACTATACCGACATTGGCACTTATAATTTCATTTCAGGAACTCCACCAACAGTGACAATCCCATCATACACTTCAACTTGTAAAACCGCTACTTTGACTGTCTCAGGAACCGAAGGGTATAACGGAACCGCTCCCGCTGACACAAAAGAATTAGCCTATCAATGGTTCGTTTCTGCTCCTGGCGCAACCGGCTGGACAGAAATCACGGATAATACAAATTACACAGGATCTTTAACCGCAACCTTATCAATAGCGAACATTTCAACCGTAATCAATTATCAATACTATTGCCAAATTAGAGAGAATACAAACACATGTTACACGGCCTCTAACGCAGTCAAGATTATTGACGGCACCATTACTTGGAACGGCACTGACTGGAGAGATGTAAATAATGCAATAACTACTCCATCCATAAGCAAGCTTGCGGTTATTAATGCAGATTACGACACTAGCGTGAATGGAAGTTTTTCCGCCTGCAGTGTAGTCGTAAATACATCATATACATTGACAATAACTGCTAATGAATATGTCAAAATTCAAAATGATTTGACAAATAATGGTTATCTAGACATAGAAGACGATGGCAGTTTAGTGCAAGTAAGTGATTCAGGCATAAACACGGGCAGCATTAGTTACGAAAGAATCACTCCTCCTATTTTCCGCACGGATTATACCTATTGGTCTTCTCCCGTTGCGAATTACACCCTGGGTGGCGTTTCCCAAAATTTGACACTATGGGACAAATACTATTCTTATGATTCTTCTGCTGAAACTTGGAAACAAGAATCATCTGCAACCTCTATGCTAGCAGGTATCGGCTATATCATTCGAGGTCCTGAATCCCCTTTTCTCGCTTCATTTGATGCTTTTTTTACAGGTGTGCCAAATAATGGAGTATACTCAATCCCGAATGTTGCTGAAGACAAATCATATCTTCTGGGAAACCCATATCCTTCTGCTTTGGATGCAGATGCATTTTTGGACGCCAATTCTGCAGTTTTAGATGGAACACTGTATTTCTGGACGCATAAAACCCCAATGAATCTCGCGGAAAACATCCCTAATCCCGGTCTTGGCTGGGCTTACACCTATTCATTGGACGATTACGCCGCTTACAATCCTGTTGGAGGAATAGGCATAAATGACGTTGCTTTTTCTTCTGGTGGATCACCTGCTCCAAACGGTAGCGAAAAACCAACAGGTAAAATTGCCTCTGGCCAAGGATTTTTTGCATCCAGTAAAGCAATAACCTCTGGAACTACCATTGTATATAACAATAGTATGCGAGTAGACAACATTAATGAAAGTATTCTGAACAACTCCCAGTTTTTCAAAACTAGAAATCCTGCAACAAAAACAGCACTTTTAGAGAAACACCGCATTTGGTTAAATTTAAAAAACCCTCAAGGGGCCTTCAAGCAAACCCTAATTGGTTACATAACAAATGCCACAAATGGATACGACAGCCGTTTTGATGGCGAGACTTTTGACGCCAATGAGTTTGTGGATTTTTATAGTGTAAACCAAGACAAAAATCTGGTAATTCAAGGAAGGGCATTGCCATTTAATGAAAACGACGAAGTCCCATTGGGATTCAGGACATCCATCGAGGGACCTTTTACCATAAACATTGACCAAGTGGATGGAGCACTGGCTAATCAAGCCGTGTTTATTGAAGACAAATTAATGAATACCGTGTTTGACTTAAAAAGCGGAAATTATACTTTTAATACCGTGGCAGGCACCTTCAACGACCGTTTCATCCTGCGCTACACCAACAAAACTTTGGGAACCACTGATATAGAAACTAAGGAAAATCATGTCTTGGTTTCCACCAAAAACAAACAAATAAAAGTCAATTCGGCAGTGGAAATAATGGACAAAATCTTGGTTTACGACCTCTTGGGAAGAGAACTATTCAAAAAAGAAAAAGTCAACAGCAACGAACTGACCTTGACAAATTTTACTTCGAGCCACCAAACGCTACTGGTAAAAGTAAGCTTGCAAAACGGCCAAGTCGTTACCAAGAAAATCATTTATTAACCTGAGTTCAATGAGTAATGGTTTAACGACGTCTTTACCCTTGGGTTTAGGTCAGCAATACCTTTGTTCAAGATGAATTTTGGAAAAAGTCAGTAGAAACTTGATAATTGGCCGCGGTCAAATGTATAAATAGCCGCGGTCATTTATACAATTGGCCGCGGCCAATTGTTTGATTGAACTTTATGAAATTTTGGTTTCCTAAGGATGAAATTGACTCCCAGTACATACAATCCGCCAAATGGTGTACGAATCAAATCGAATAATGCAACGCAAAGAACAAAAAGCCTGCAACTAAAAAAAAGTTCCGATAAGCAACAAGTGGTATTTTTCCCCTATTTCAGGGTGGATTCTTCTCCCGGCCTTTCCCCTACTTCCCGCAACAAACCGTAACAAAAAACAACGTTTTGCCGTTTGAGAAGACGGAGATTTTTAGCACTAAACATCATTAGATATATAAAGCTTGAATTTAGCACTTCACTTTCACAGAAGCACGCCCCCCGCGTTTGCAAAATGGCTATAAGCGGTTGTGATTCTTGTCATTGATTTAGTTGTCCAACTTTTTTAAGCGTTTCGGTTAATTCGTCTGGTTTGTTTGTTCCGATAAGCAATTTCTTTTTGTCTGTAAATTCAAGTTGCAAACCTTTGTCACCTGAAACATTATAGGCAGTTCCTTTTCCAAAAAGTCCAAGTCGCAAGCCCCAACCACCGTATTCGGTCAGCGGTGAATATTGTCTAACGTATGATTTTGTCAAACTGTCCCAAGAGTAATGTTTGAACTTTAAATGAAACGGGAAAAAACGAACATATATTCCATCTTTTGTTATAGTTGTGTCAAGGCGAAAGTTTACAAACAAAATTGTCAATACGATTGTCAGCACTGTTGTAACAATAAGTCCTACATTACTCATAGGTTTGTCACCAAATTGTTGGCCACCGATAACTTGTTTGAATAGTCCAAATAAAAAAAGTCCATTAATTCCTAACAGAATTAACCATAACCACCATTGCTTAAATTTTTGACTTTCTGTAAATAATACTTCGTTGGCCATTGTCTGTTCGTTTTATGTTTTCACTTTGGGTTTGCGGTCGTCCTACCATAACCGCTAACTTGCGGTTTGTAACTCGTGGAATTCGTGTTTATTTTTTGACTATTGGGAATGATTGCAAAAAACAAGAGTCATCACAAATTCGCGACAATCAATTTGGCCGTTTTTTCGCTGGCACCAATACCTCCCAATTTTTCTTCCAGCTCATCATATTTATGCAAAAGAGCTTTGCGATAATCAGGGTTCAAGATTTTCTTCAATTCTTCCCGAATAGGTTTCCGGGAGCATTGCTCTTGAATCAATTCGGTCACGACTTCTTGATCCATGATCAAGTTGACCAACGAAATATATTTTAGGGTAATGATGCGTTTGGCTATTTGATAGGAAATCCAACTCCCTTTGTAACAAACCACTTCCGGAACTTTAAAAAGCGCCGTTTCCAGTGTTGCCGTTCCCGAAGTCACTAATGCTGCCGTGGCGTTTTGCAATAACGGATACGTTTGATTCGAAACAAATTTGATGTTTTCATTGGTTATAAAACCTTCATAAAAAGAAAATTCCTGGCTTGGCGCACCGGCAATCACAAATTGATATTCCGGAAAATCATTGACCACGCTCAACATCACCGACAGCATTTTGGCAATTTCCTGTTTGCGGCTTCCGGGCAAAATGGCAATAATCGGTTTCTCGCTCAATTGGTTTTCTTTTTTAAAAATAGTGCCATCAATTCTTGGTTGTTCGTGAATGGCATCAATCAGTGGATGGCCCACAAATTCAACGGCGAAATGATGTTTGCTTTCATAGAAATCTTTTTCGAAAGGCAAAATCACGTACATCTTGTCTATATCGCGTTTGATGTCTGCAATTCGGCTTTCTTTCCAAGCCCAAATTTGTGGCGAAATATAATAATGGGTTTTAAAACCTTCTGCTTTGGCCCATTTGGCAATGCGCAAATTAAAACCGGGATAATCTATAAAGATAATCACGTCGGGTTGAAAATCTACAATGTCTTTCTTGCATATTTTGATATTGTTCAAAATCGTTTTTAGATGAAAAAGCACTTCGACAAAACCCATAAAAGCCAATTCCTTGTAATGCTTTACCAAAGTTCCGCCCACGGCCTGCATCAAATCGCCTCCCCAAAACCGAATCTCGGCATTGGAATCCTCTTTGTACAATCCTTTCATCAAATTTGAACCGTGTAAATCCCCCGAAGCTTCTCCTGCTATAATGTAGTATTTCATTTTTGCCGTTTCATCAAATTTATGCAAATAAAGTAACAATCGCAATAATAATAACCGCCAGAACTACTCCTCGAGCCATAATCTCTTTATTCATTTTTAGTAAAATACCAAAAGCAACCAAATCAAGAATGGAACCCAATGTAATTAATTTACCTATTTTCCCCTCAGATTTCATCGCTTGAATTCCAGCCAAGAAATCAAAGTCCGTAAAAAAAGTTATGAAAATATAACTTCCAATCGCGGAAGCCAAAATCCCGATAACAAAACCAATTACTAATTCCGTCTTATTCATTCCATTTCCAAGTATTGAGTTGTTGAATGGCGTGATGTGCAGTCAAATCAAACTGTACCGGAACCACTGAAACATAGCCATTGGCAAGTGCCCATTCATCGGTATCTTCGCCGCGGTCTTGGTTGACAAATTCTCCGGTGAGCCAAAAGTAATCTCTCCCCTGGGGTGTTTGTCGTTTGTCGAATTTCTCCATCCAGATTGCTTTTGCTTGGCGACAAATTTTTATGCCTTGAATTTGCTCTTCCTTCAATTTTGGAAAATTCACGTTCAACACCACACTTTCGGGAAGTCCTTTCTCCAATACTTCTAACGTAATGGTTCGAATAAAGGATTTAATTTGCTCAAAATCGGCATTCCAATCGTAATCCAACAAAGAGAAACCAATGGCGGGAATTCCCTCGATTCCAGCTTCGACAGCAGCACTCATCGTTCCGGAATAAATCACGTTTATCGATGAATTCGAACCATGGTTCACTCCTGAGACACACAAATCCGGTTTTCTTTTCAGGATTTCGTTAACTGCCAGTTTCACGCAATCCACCGGAGTTCCAGAACAACTGTATTCCAGAATGCCCTCCTTGTCCGTGGAAATTTTATTGATATACAAAGTATCATTTATGGTTATGGAATGACCCGTCGCACTCTGGGGACTGTCAGGAGCCACGACAACGACCTCGCCTATTTCTGCCATAACGGCTATCAATGCCCGGATTCCGGGAGCCGAAACCCCGTCGTCATTAGTGACCAGGATTAAAGGTTGTTTTTTTTCCATTGGATGTGTATTCAAATTATTGGGATTAAATTCCAAATAAAAACTTGGAGACATTAAGCAAACAAAGAAACAAAATTAATACAGTTAGTAGATTAAACCCGAAAGAAAAAAAACAATTTTATATCTTTAACAAAAATTTATGCGAGTATTAGCAGTTGTTGGCATAGTTTTTTACGTAATTTGGATTTTAAATATTTATGGATACTATTATTAGTTTTATGAAACGAAATTATAAAATAATACTTGCTGTAGTTATACTTTCGGCAACCTTGTTTGCATTCAAGATTAATTCCACTAAAAGCGTGGATCCCGAAAAGGACAAAATGCTTTTGGAGTTATTGACGTTTGTAATCGAAAAAGGACATTACAGCCCCGCGACAATTGACGATACTTTTTCCAAAGGAATTTACAAAGATTATATTCAGGCACTGGATCCATCCAAAAGGTTTTTCCTGCAATCCGATATTGACGAATTTTCAAAATTCGAAACTGAATTAGACGATCAATTACTCAATAGAGACTTGACTTTTTTCAATCTTACTTATGACCGATTGATGACAAGAATGGAAGAAGGCAAAAAACTGTACAAAGATATTTTAAGCAGCCCGTTTGATTACAGCATTGACGAGACTTTCAATACCGATTATGAAAAAGCGCCTTATGTCAAAAACACGCAAGAACTAAAGGAAAGATGGCGCAAACAAATAAAATTGTCCACTCTTTCTTCGTTGACAGATCGCTTGAAAATTCAAGAAAACAAAGAAAAAGGAATTGTTGACAAGGATGTCAAAACCAATTCGGAGGTTGCAAAACCTGGTGAGTTTGTTGATGAATTAGCCATTTCTGAAAAAGAAAAATCTTCTGACGGCAAGCCAAAAACTTTTGAGGAATTAGAAAAAATCACGCGTGAAAGTTCCTTGAAATCATTGGACGAATATTTTGGATTCATGAAGGATTTAACTCGAGACGATTGGTTTTCGGTATACATCAATTCCATCACCTCCCGATTTGATCCACACACCAATTATTTTCCACCCGAAGAAAAAGAACGTTTCGATGTAAGCATCAGCGGAAAATTTGAAGGAATTGGAGCTCGTCTTCAAAAGAAAAACGACTTTACCGAAATCACGGAACTTATTTCAGGAGGTCCAGCTTGGAGAGGAAAACAACTCGAAGCAGGCGACATCGTGATGAAAGTAGCCCAAGGAAATGGAGAACCTCTTGACATTGTAGGAATGCGTCTAGACGATGTGGTCAAAAAAATTAAAGGTCCGAAAGGTTCCGAGGTTCGTCTTACCGTAAAAAAAGTGGATGGAAGCATCAAAACCATTTCAATCATAAGAGATATTGTTGAAATTGAGGAAACCTATGCAAAATCAAGCGTGGTGGAAAGAAATGGCGTAAAATATGGCGTAATCTATTTGCCAAAATTCTATATTGATTTTGAAAACAAGGACGGCCGTGATGCTGGAAAAGACGTTGCCGCAGAAGTGGAATCCTTGAAAAAAGCAGGGGTAAACGGAATTGTGCTTGATGTTCGCGATGATGGTGGAGGTTCGCTTTCGACAGTGGTGGATATTGCCGGTTTGTTTATCGAACAAGGTCCCATTGTGCAAATAAAATCCGCCGGACGAAAAAAAGAAGTTTTATATGATCGAGACAAAAAAATTGAATGGGACGGACCGTTGGTAATCATGGTCAACAGCTTTTCGGCTTCAGCTTCCGAGATTTTGGCAGCAGCCATTCAAGATTACAAAAGAGGAATCATCATTGGCAGCAAGCAAACTTATGGCAAAGGAACCGTTCAAAACGTGATTGATTTGAATTCATTTGTTCGAAGCAGCAGCTCAGGAGATTTAGGCGCATTGAAAACAACTACGCAAAAATTTTATAGAATAAACGGAGGCTCCACTCAACTAGAAGGCGTGAGCAGTGATATTGTCATGCCGGATCGCTATGCTTATTTGAAAATGGGCGAGCGCGATGTGGACAATGCCATGCCTTGGGACAAAATTGACCCCGCAACATACAGTGTTTGGACTAAAAACGCAAAATTTGAAAAAGCAATTGCAGATTCAAAGAAAAGAATCGCGCTGAATCCACAATTCAAATTAATCGAAGAAAATGCAAAATGGATTGATGAAAGAAGCAAAGAAAATTTGTACAGCCTGAAAATGGAAGCGTTTAAAAAGACCCAAAAAGCAATTGAAGACACCAATAAAAAATTCAAGCCAATTTCGGATTATGATTATCATGCAAAATTCACTTCCTTGCCGCAAGAAGCCGAAGCAATGAATAAAGATGCTTCCCTCAAAGAAAAAAGGGAAAGATGGCACGAGAGTTTATCGAAAGACATTTATGTAGAAGAAGCCTTGAATGTTCTGGACGATTTACAAACCAAACCTGTCGTGAAAAAAACGGTTCCCGTAACATTGAAGAAACAAAAACTAGTTAAAACATAAGCATTAACCTTCATTAATGACTCATACAAAGCAATCAACAACTGCTAGTACGCTCCAGAAATTCAAGAAAAATTTCTGGAGCGTTTTTAGTTTTGGAATCATTGTAGTTTTTCTTTTCGAATCGCTTTCCGTTTCCGTTTTATTGCCCAAAAATTCCAACAACGAAAAAAGAAACCCAAGCAACTCCTTTGATTACCTGCCTTCATCCACTACGAATCAAATCATAAAACACGATTATTTCACTTTATCCTATAGCGAAAAACACGAACAAGCAGAATGGGTTGCCTACGAATTGAAAAAAAGTTATGTAAAAAATGCCAATTTTAAAAGACCCTATTTCATAGAGGATTCGAAAGTAAAAACAGGTTCCGCTGATTGGCGCAATTATAAAAAATCAGGTTATGACAAAGGCCATCTTTGTCCGGCCGGTGATATGGAGTTTGCCATCAATGCGTATAACGACACTTTTTTTACCTCAAATATTTCTCCACAAAGACACGATTTCAATAGCGGGATTTGGAATAGATTAGAACAAAAAACGCGGTATTGGGCAACAAAATATGATGGCGTGTATGTAATTACCGGAGGCATTTTGGAACCTTCACTGAAAACAATTGGCAGAGAGAACGTTTCGGTTCCCAATTATTTTTATAAAATCTTGTTGGACAATTCCAATGGCCGTTATAAAATGATTGCTTTTTTGGTTCCAAGCAAAAAAAGTGACAAACCAATATATGATTTTGTGGTTTCAGTGGACCAAATCGAAAAAATGACCGGAATAGATTTCTTTCCAAAATTGAATGACAAAATCGAAAACAGTTTAGAGAAAAATAGCGATTATAAATCTTGGAGTTTTAATTAACTACCATTCGTTTACCTTATTGGCATCCATTTTTATAAAAATAAACAGCAAAATGGTAAAGCCCCAAAGTCCGGATCCTCCATAAGAAAAGAAAGGCAACGGCACGCCAATGGTTGGAAATACCCCCAATACCATGGCAATATTCACAAAGAAATGAATGAATAGAATTCCTGCCACACAGTAGCCATAAACGCGACTAAATTTTGTTTTCTGTCTTTCGGCGAGGTAAATAATCCTTAAAAACAATCCCACAAACAGGGCAATTACAAAAAGAGAACCCAAAAATCCCCATTCTTCGCCCACGGTTGTAAAAATATAATCCGTATGTTGTTCCGGCACAAAACCTCCTTTGGTTTGTGTTCCTTCAAGAAATCCTTTTCCAAACCAGCCTCCTGAGCCAATGGCAATTTCAGATTGATTTGTATTATAACCAATCCCTTTCATGTCGACGGCTTTTCCCAACAATATATTAAAACGATCACGGTGGTGTTGTTTGAACACATTTTCGAAAACATAATTCACGGACAAGACAAATCCGGAAATCAAAACAAAAAGAATGCTGCTCAAAACAATATTTCTGTCACCTAATCTAGACTTGAAATGAACCAAAACTATCACCAATAAAGCCAGAAGAATTACATATTGAGGTTGCAACACAAGTGTCAACACGAATAAAAGAATGGCCAAAAATCCAGTCCAAATATACCAGGCAGGCAAACCTTCGCGATATAAAACAACAATAAAAATGCTGTATATCAAGGCACTTCCCGGATCCGGCTGCGGCAATATCAACATCACCGGCAAAAAGACAATGGCCAATGCTTGGATTTGTCGATTGACATCTTTTAAATTGATTTGCGTATCGCTTAAATATTTGGCCAATGCCAATGCTGTTGCGGCTTTTGCAAATTCCGAAGGTTGAAGCGTAAAACTTCCAAAAGCATACCAGCAACGTTGACCGGCTATAGTCTTCCCAAACGCAAACAATCCTGCCAAGGACAACAAGGAAATTCCATAGATAATACTGGCATATTTTTCATAAAATTTTCCATCAACAGAAAGAATGACGAAAATTAATGGAATGGTCAACACAATAAAGATTAACTGCTTTTCAAAAGTATCTTCCATGGACGACAACGAAGAGGAATAGATGTTCAACCAACCCATTATTACTAATAAGCTGTAGATGATGACACATATCCAATCGAGATTGTTCTTTATACTTTGATTTTTCATTTCAAATGAATCGCTAGTTAATTGCTTTTAGTAGTATCAATTTTTGGCAATAGAATTGCTGTTTTCTTTTTCAAAATGGAATCCTTTCTTCTCATTTCTCGTTTAACCACTTCAGACAAACCACCTAACTTGGCGTATCGATCTTGCAAACTTCTCTCCAAGGTCCTTTTTTCCAAGTCGGTTCTGGTAATCTTTCCTCTTAAGTATTTCTCAATCATTAAACTGGCTATTGGTCCGGCAATGGTTGAACCAAAACCTCCATTTTCGATCATGATGGCGATAGCGATTTTAGGATTGTCTTTGGGTGCAAACGCCACAAAAATGGAGTGATCTTCTAGTTGTGTTCTTTTGCCATCTATTTTTGCAAAATTCTCTGCAGTCCCAGTTTTACCGCAAATATCAATACCTTCCACCCTTAAACCAGCGGCTGTTCCCATATTGTAAACATCAAACAAACCACTTATCATGGGTTCAAAATATTTTTTATCTATGGTAGTCACGTGTTTGGTGGTAAACTTCGAGTCAATTTTATGACCCTCAATTTTCTTGATGATATGGGGCGTGTAATAATAACCCCTGTTGGCTACCGTTGCCATCATATTGGCCAATTGAATGGGTGTCATCAAGACCTCTCCTTGTCCAATGGCATTTGATATAATGGTTTTTCCACTCCAACCCCAATCTGGATACATTTTTTTGTAGGTTTTAGATGTGGGAACCTTTCCTTTTTTTCCTGTTGGCAAATCATAACCCATAAATTGTCCAAGTCCAAAACTTTTCACATGGTTGCTCCAAACATCCACGGCATAAGGTGCACTGGCATATTTTCCAATAGTTCGTAAATAAACATTGGAAAAATAGGCATTGCAGGATTTATAAATTCCAACGTGAAGATCACGAGCTCCTCCTCCACAATGGCATCCTTGAAATCTACCAGGCGCATAAGCAAAACCGTGATTACACATAAAAGTGGTATTCAATTCTATCACGTTTTCTTGAAGTCCCACAAGTCCAGTCAGGATTTTAAATGGAGATCCAGGAGGATATTCTGCCAATAGTCCTCTGTCATAAAGAGGTTTTGCAATGGAATCGCGGTACAACAAAGTATAATTTTTGGACCTTTGACGACCCACCAAAATGGCCGGATCATAAGACGGTGCCGTTACCAATGCCAAAATCTCGCCAGTTGATGGCTCGATGGCGACAATTCCACCTCTTTTGTTGACCATTAATTCCTCACCATATTGTTGAAGCACCATATCCAGGGTAAGGTTGATGTCTTCTCCCTGAACGGCAATGGTATCGTATTTTCCATCCTTGAAGGAACCAATTTCGCGATTAAATTTATCTTTCTGATAATATTTCACGCCTTTGATACCACGTAATATTTCTTCATAACTCTCTTCAACGCCTTGTTTGCCAATTAAATCTCCGCTGTTGTAATACGGATTTTTTTCAATCTGCTTTTCGTTGACTTGGGTAATGAACCCAAAAACATTGGCCCCAAAATTAACTTGATAATCTCGAAGGGAACGTTTTTGAAAATAAAAGCCTTCAAATTTTCGCATTTTTTCTTGGAACGCTGCAAATTCACTTTTGTTCAATTGAGGTAAAAACACGGAAGGCAAACGAGGGCTGTACACCTTGGCTTTGGCAATTTTTTTCAAAAAATCTTCTTTGGTAATATCCAATAATTGGCAAAATTCCAAAGTGTCAATATTTTTTATGTCTCTTGGAATGACCATGATGTCGTAAGAAGGCTGGTTTGCAACCAACAATACTCCGTTTCTGTCATAAATATAACCTCTTTCGGGATAGTCATATTTAATTTTGATGGCATTATTGTCTGATTTTAATTTAAAAGAATCATCAATAATTTGCAAATAGAAAAGACGTAATACCAGTAAAGACGCTACAATAATAATCAAGGAAGGAAGCAGCAATTTTCTCATCTTCTATTCGGCTTAATAAGATATATTATTATAATACAGATAATAATTGTAAAAATGGTGCTTAACAGTGTTCTAAACAAAGTATCCAACAGGAAACCGATACTAAAGGCTTCCAACAGGAACAAAATAAAATGGTGAATTAACACTGAAAGCAGTATAAACGAAAATCTTTCGGGTGTCAAAACATCATTTAACCTAATAGTTTGGTATTCATAACTTAACCCAAAGGAAAATTTGAAAAGATACGGTCTATAATACGCCAAAATTAAACATGCCGTCGTGTGGATTCCTCCTGAATTACTGAACATGTCCATAATAATTCCCAGAAAAAAACCAGCCAATAAAAGCCCGAATTTATTGCCGTTTACCGGATATAATATTATAAAAAGAACATAGGGAAATGGACTGATGTAACCCAAAAAGTTCATATTGTTGAAAATAACTATTTGGACTGCCAGCAAAAGCAGAAAACGAAAAATATTTACGAATAAGGCACTATTCATCTTTTTCTTCCTTTTTTTCTAAATTGATAATTTCTTCACGATTCTTGCTTTTGATGATATATACGTGACCCAAATTAGTCATGTCATTAAATAGTTTTACTTCTATCTTGAAATAATGAGTTTCTACTTCTTCATAAATTCTGTCAATAGTTCCAATATTGATGTTTTCAGGAAATATTACTGATTGTCCACCTGTCACGATGGTATCTCCTTTTCTTATGCTTGCCAATCTAGGAACATCCATCAATTGCACATAACCGGTACTTTTGCCGTCCCAAGTCAAAGACCCAAAATGATTTGACTTTTTAAGTTTGGCGTTGATTTGGGATTTTATGTTCAAGATACTGACTACGGTAGCATAATTTGCCGATGTGTTGTCAATGATTCCCACAATTCCCAAACTGTTGATGACACCCATGTCTGGTTTCACGCCCTGAAGACTGCCAGAATTCAAGGTCAAGTAATTTTCGTGCGAATTAAAGGAGTTGTGAATTACTTTAGAAACGATAATATCTTTGGGATGCAATCCTTTGATGCTGTCCAATTTTGGAATTGCAGCTGTATCCTTTACAGCAAAAAGCAGGCTTCTTAATTTCGCGTTTTCTTGGGCAAGTGCATCGTTTTGGGTTCTCAAATTCAAATATTCGCTCACGTTGTTGATGCGTTCATAAACTCCACCACTCAAAAAATTGGCAGAACTAATCACTTTACTTCGATGATACGAATGGGATTGAATGGTAAGAAATAACGAAATACCCAAAAGCAGCAAAAACAGCAACCTATTGCTGTTTTTATAAATAAAATTAAATATTTGCTGCATTTTCTACCTTTATAAAATATATGTAAAACCTTAAATATAACACCCTCAACTAAATACTTCCTTATTTAATCAAAACACTTTTAAATTTTACAAGATTTTTAAGTGCCATTCCCGTTCCACGAACTACTGCTCTCAATGGGTCTTCGGCGATGTAAACCGGCAAATCTGTTTTTTGTGAAATTCTTTTGTCCAATCCTCTCAACATCGATCCTCCACCGGCAAGATAAATCCCCGTGTTGTAAATATCCGCTGCTAATTCAGGAGGTGTTTGGGACAAGGTTTCCATTACGGCATCTTCAATTCGCTGAATGGATTTATCCAAAGCCTTGGCAATTTCTCTATAAGAAACCGCTACTTGTTTAGGTTTACCGGTCAATAAATCTCTACCTTGAACCGACATTTCTTCTGGAGGAGATTCTAAATCTTCGATGGCTGCTCCTACTTGAATTTTTATTTTTTCCGCAGTGCTTTCTCCAACAAAAAGGTTGTGTTGGGTACGCATGTAATACACGATGTCATTGGTAAAAACGTCACCGGCAATTTTCACCGATTTGTCACACACAATTCCACCCAATGCTATAACGGCGATTTCCGTTGTTCCTCCTCCAATATCCACAATCATGTTTCCTTTTGGCTGCATGATGTCGATGCCGATACCAATTGCCGCAGCCATTGGTTCGTGAATCAAATATACTTCTTTACCATTTACTCTTTCACAAGACTCTTTTACCGCTCTCATCTCCACTTCGGTAATTCCGGAAGGAATACAAACCACCATTCTCAATGCTGGCGTAAACATTCTTTTTTTCAATGCCGGAATGCTTTTGATGAGCATGCTGATCATTTTTTCGGAAGCATCAAAATCGGCAATTACACCGTCTTTCAAAGGCCTTATCGTTTTAATGTTTTCATGGGTTTTCCCTTGCATCATATTGGCTTCTTTACCAACGGCAATAATTTTTCCCGAAATTCGATCGCGAGCAACTATGGAAGGGCTATCAATTACGACTTTATCATTGTGTATGATTAAAGTGTTTGCGGTACCAAGGTCTATCGCAATATCCTCGGTCATGAAATCAAAAAATCCCATAAATTTTTAAGGGTTTAAAAGTTATAAATTTGTGACGTACAAAGCTAAACAAATTAATGTTTGAAATGACGTGTTCCTGTAAATACCATTGCAACTTTATTTTCATTGCAATAATCAATGCTCAATTGGTCTTTTATGGATCCTCCTGGTTGAATAACAGCTGTTATTCCAGCATTTTTCGCAATTTCCACACAATCCGGAAAAGGGAAAAAAGCATCACTCGCCATCGAAGCACCTTCTAAGCTAAATCCAAATGTACGTGCTTTTTCAATAGCTTGCAACAAGGCGTCCACTCTTGAGGTTTGTCCTGTTCCCGATGAAATCAAGGTTCCATTTTTGGCAAAAACTATCGTGTTGGACTTGGTATTTTTACACACTTTTGACGCAAAAATCAAATCTTCCATTTCTTGTTCCGTTGGCGCTGTTAAGGTAACGGTTTTTAAGTCTGCTTTAGTATCCGTGATGTTGTTTCTTTCTTGAACCAAAATTCCATTCAAGCAAGTTCGCACTTGTTTTTGAGGCAATTCCACATCGTTTTGAACCAAGATGATTCTGTTTTTCTTCTCTTGCAAAATGGCAATGGCCGCTTCATCATAACTTGGAGCAATCACCACTTCACAAAATAATTTGTTGATCTCGTTAGCAGTTTCAACATCAATTTTTGAATTGGCAATCAAAACACCACCAAAAGCTGAAGTTGGATCACAAGCCAAAGCCACGTTATACGCTTCACTAATGGTTGGTCTTGTTGCCAATCCGCAAGCGTTGTTGTGTTTTAAAATGGCAAAAGTTGGTTCGTCATTTTTGAATTCGTTAATCAAATTCACGGCTGCATCAACATCCAATAAATTATTGTATGACAATTCTTTTCCATGCACTTTGTTGAACATCGCGTCAAAATCACCAAAGAAAAATCCTTTTTGGTGTGGATTTTCTCCATATCTCAACACTTGTCCGTCAGCAATACTGGTTTTCAAAATGGTTTCATCCGTATTGAAATAGTTGAAAATTGCCGTATCATAATGAGAAGAAACGTGGAATGCTTTAGTGGCAAATAATTTTCTGTCTTCCAATGTTGTTGCTCCGTTTTGTTTACTGATGGTATCCAAAAGCAAAGGATATTCTGCAACCGAAGGAACGATTACGGTATCCTTGAAATTTTTTGCGGCAGCACGAATTAATGAAATTCCTCCAATATCAATTTTTTCGATAATATCGCTTTCGCTGGCTCCCGAAGCAACCGTTTTTTCGAAAGGATACAAATCAACAATCACCAAATCAATTTGAGGAATGTCGTATTCCTTCATTTGTTGCACATCGCTTTCGTTGTCTTGACGATTCAAGATTCCGCCGAAAACTTTCGGGTGCAAGGTTTTCACTCTTCCGCCAAGAATGGATGGATAAGAAGTGACATCTTCAACCGGCACAACTGGAATACCAAGATTTTTAATAAATTCTTCCGTTCCTCCAGTAGAATAAAAGATTACGTTTTGCTCGTGTAATTTCTTTATTATGGGTTCTAAACCCTCTTTTGAAAAGACGGAAATTAATGCCGATTTGATTGTTTTAGTTGTGTTCATCGTGTAGTTAGAATTTTGTGGTGCAAAAGTAGTTTTTTTGATGTTAAAATTCAAATGTATTTCTGTAACAATATCTTAAAAAACACTACCAATACGGCAGTGAGTTTTCATTAGGTTTATGAAGAAAATTTTTGGAATTTTACAATAACACAAATCCCGGTTTTATGCTAGTTTATTTTCGACTATTATCAGAGAGTTTCCGTTTTGCAATAAATGCCTTGCGCAACAACAAACTGCGCACATTATTGTCGCTACTTGGCGTAACCATTGGAATATTTTCGATTATAGCAGTACTTGCCGCCGTAGATTCATTAGACAGAAAAATCACGAAAGATTTGAGTTCTTTAGATAAAAACACCATTTATTTAATGAAAATGTCGTTTGGTCCTTCAGAAATTCCGCAGTGGAAAAGAGAGCAATTCCCGAATGTAAAATACGATGAATACATTTATTTGAAAGGTGCAATGACCAATACCGATCAAATGGGCTACCAAATATTTACCAAAAGAGAATCCATTAAAAGTGGCTCGAATACCGTATCTGACGTCAATGTTGTTCCCGTTTCGCACGAGTTTATCGACATCCAAGGACTTGAGTTCGAAGATGGACGATTTTACAATGAATCCGAAGCAAACTCGGCCGCTCCTGTCGTGGTTATAGGTAATGAAATTGCAAAATCATTATTTGAGGATGCAGATCCCATTGGCAAAAAAATACGTTTGTATGGCCAGCGTTTTACCGTTATCGGGGTTTTGAAAAAAGAAGGATCCGGAATGTTCGGCAACAATGACACATCGGCTTTCATCCCCGTGAATTTCGTCAGACAAAGATTTGGCGACAACAACAAGGCATTGGTAAACGTAATCATTTTCAAACCCCAAAGCGGAGTCGACATGGACGCTTACAAAGCAGAAATCAGCCAAAAATTAAGAAGCTTTCGTGGCGTGAAAGCGGGAGAAATAGACAATTTCTTCATTAATGTTTTCTCGGGATTCACAGATTTAATTGACGGAATTATTTCTCAAATGAATATGGTTGGCTGGATCATTAGCGGATTTTCACTTCTTGTGGGCGGTTTTGGGATTGCTAACATTATGTTTGTTTCCGTAAAAGAACGCACCAATCTCATTGGAATCCAGAAATCTTTGGGAGCCAAAAACCGTTTTATTTTGTTCCAATTTTTGTTCGAAGCCATTATTCTTTCGGTAATTGGAGGAATTATTGGTTTATTCATGGTTTGGATTATCGCCCTTGTTTTGACCAAAGCCCTGGAGTTTGAATTCGTTTTGGGAATAGGCAATATTCTTTTGGGAACAGGATTGGCCGCGCTAATTGGTTTAATCTCAGGGATTCTCCCTGCCATTTCAGCTGCAAAACTGGATCCCGTGGAAGCAATTAGGACTGGAATGTAGTTTTTCTTGGAATCAGGTTAATAAAAAAGTTGACCCCAAATTACACAAATTCACGCAAATTCTTGAATCAAGCAAAGCAAACAGGCGAAGTAAATTCGGTTTAAACACAGTAAAATTTGTGACAATTTGCGCAATTTGTGGTCGAAAACTTTAAAGCAATAACTCGGCCATATTCAAAGAATGCTAATCTAATAAAACGGAAACCGTATCTTTGCGGCATCATAAACCGTTATATTAAAAAATATGAGCAACGCCGTCGCTGGATTTTCAAAATTATCCAAAGAAGAAAAAATAAACTGGGTCGCCAAAGAATATTTTTCCAATCCTTCAGAAGCAATAGCTTTACTAAAAACCTATTGGAATTCTGACGAGAAAATTCAAAAACTACACGATGAATTCATAGAAAACACGATAAGCAATTTTTACATTCCGCTTGGAGTTGCGCCCAACTTTCTGATTAACGGAAAATACAACAGCATTCCGATGGCGATTGAAGAAAGTTCTGTCGTGGCTGCAGCATCAAAGTCAGCGAAATTCTGGTCCACTCGCGGCGGATTTAAAGCCACCGTCATAAATACTGAAAAGATAGGCCAAGTCCATTTTATTTTCAAAGGGGATGAATCTAAACTTGCCCTGTTTTTTGCCCAAACCAAAGCCCACTTTTTTACCAATACGGAAAGCATTACCAAAAACATGCAAAAGCGTGGCGGCGGAATTCTGGATATTATCCTGAAAGACAAGACGGATTTATTGCCCAATTATTTTCAACTGCACGCCACTTTTGACACCAAAGACAGCATGGGCGCCAACTTTATCAATTCCTGTTTGGAGCAATTTGCCCAAACCTTGAAAGAAGAAGCCCAAGTTTATGATTTGTTTTCCGAAGAAGAAAAAGACATCGAAGTCGTGATGAGCATTCTCTCTAATTATGTGCCCAATTGCATCGTTCGTGCCGAAGTTTCCTGTCTGGTTGATGACCTTGTGGAAAAACACATCCCGAATCCAAAAGCATTTGCCGAAAGATTCATCAGAGCGGTTCAAATTGCCGAAGTGGAACCTTTTCGAGCCGTAACCCACAACAAAGGCATCATGAACGGAATCGACGCCGTTGTACTTGCCACGGGAAATGATTTCCGTGCCGTTGAAGCTGGAATTCATGCTTATGCTTCCCGAAACGGAAACTATTCGAGTTTGTCGCACGCCAAAATCGAAAATGGTATTTTTAGTTTTTGGCTGGAAGTTCCGTTGGCTTTGGGAACGGTTGGCGGTTTGACTTCGTTGCATCCATTGGTAAAATTATCATTGGAAATGTTGGAAAATCCATCTGCCGAAGAACTAATGCAGTTTGTTGCAGTGGCAGGTTTGGCACAAAATTTTGCAGCCTTGCGTTCATTAACCACCACGGGAATCCAAGACGGACACATGAAAATGCACCTGAACAACATCCTGAACCAGTTTGACGCCAATGATGAAGAACGCCATGCCATTCGCAAACATTTCAAACACCACGTGGTTTCCCACAGTGCCGTCGTGGATTATATTGAAACCTTAAGGAAGCAAATTTAATATCAACCACAAATTTCACAAATTCTCGAGAATTAATTTGTGCAATTTGTGGTTAGAAATAGAACCCAATAAACTAAATGAAGAAAGAATTTTACAGTAACGGAAAACTATTTATTACGGGAGAATATTTGGTTCTTGATGGTGCCAATGCTTTTGCCTTGCCAACAAAATTTGGACAAAACCTGATTGTGGAAAAAGGAAACAATCAAGAAATAAAATGGACAAGTTATGACGTTGATGGACACATTTGGTTTGAAGACACTTTTTCGTTTGCGGATATTTCGAATAAAATAATCACAGAAAATACATCTGTAAGAAACACGCTGATAGAAATCCTGCACGAAGGGTATTTATTAAATCCTGATTTTATGAATCCTTCCGAAGGTTTTAAAATTACAACGGAACTCACATTTCCTAGAAATTGGGGGTTGGGAACTTCTTCAACCTTGATTAATAATATTGCACAATGGCTAAATATTGATGCTTTTGTTTTGCTTAATAATAGTTTTGGCGGCAGCGGTTACGACATTGCCTGTGCACAAAATGACGGCCCTATTTTGTATCATTTGGATAAGGGCAAACCAATTGTCGAAAAAGTAAGTTTCGAGCCTGAATTCTCTGAAAATCTATATTTCGTTTATTTAGATAAAAAACAAAACAGTAAAGCGGCTATCGCTTCATATCACAACAACAAAAACAAAGATTTAGCCGATGCGATTATCAAAAATAATAAAATAACTCAAGCAGCTTTAAAGGCGAAAACCCTTCATAAATTTGCCTTAGCATTGGAAGAACACGAAGCTAAAATGAGCAACATCCTGGAAATGAAAACCATAAAAGAATCCTTGTTTCCCGACTTTAATGGCATCATCAAAAGCCTTGGTGCTTGGGGAGGCGATTTTGTTTTGGCCATCGCCAAAGAAAATCCAGAAGATTATTTCAGGGAAAGAGGTTTCAAAACCATCGTTTCTTATAAGGACATGATTTTGTGATTTGTAGCTACAAAGTCAAAAAAATTAGTGTCTTTTTATATCTTCCGATTGTATTTTAAACAAAAAAAATCCCGATTGCTCGGGATTTTTATATTTAATTAAGTTTCAATTTAGTAATTAAATTGAGCTCTGTTGTCTTTAATTTTCGCATTGTCTTTCAAAGCTGGAATAACTCTGTTAGCATCTCCTGCACTTTGAGCTTTTAGTTTAGAAACATAAGCTGCGTGGCTTTTCAATACTGGTGCTTTGAACGTGCTTTTGTTCAACACTACATAAACTCCTGTATTTCCTTCGATTGGAGCAGAAAGTTTTCCTGCTGCCAATGCGAATGCGTTTCCAACCACTTTAGGCTCTTGACCAACTCCACCAGTCAAAACTGGATTATCCATGGTAACGTCAACAGCTTGTTGAATTGGCGCACCAACTGCTTTTGCAATCGCTTCCAATGAAGTTCCTGCCATTTTAGCTTTAATTAATTCAGCTTTTTTCTTGTTTTTAAGAATTGGTTCTGCATAAGGTCTAACCAAATCTATGGCCATTAATCCTTCTGGATTTACTTTTTTAACTTTTGCGATAACGTGACCCAAATTAGCCACTTCAAATCTTTTGATGGCTCCTACATCGGTTCCGTCTTCGAAAGCCCATCTCACGATGTTTCTTTGGTTACCCAATGCTCCAAAAGATTCGTCCATACCTTTCACGGTAACTGCTGGTGCAATTTTCAATTTCATGGCTGCGGCAGTTTTGGCAAAATCTTTTTCGATTGCATCGATTTCAAATTGTGTTGCTTGAGTAAATACTTTATCCGAAGTCATTTCTGAAGCTTCCACTTTTTGGGCGATTGTTGCCAAACGAATTCCGTCTTGCTTGTCGGTTACTTTAATGATGTGGAAACCGAAAGGAGTTTCTACCAATCCAACTTTCCCGATAGGATTGTTGAATACAAAATCATTAAACGGTTTCACCATTTGATTTGGACCAAAATATCCTAAATCACCACCTTGTTGAGCCGATGAATCATCAGAAGCCGTGAAAGCCAACATCAAGAAACTATCCGGATTGGCGTTTACTTGGGCCAAGATCGCTTCTGCTTTTGCTTTGGCTTCTTCTTTGGTTCTCTTTTCTTTTTGGTTTGGAACTTGTGTTCCTTCATAGCTAATCAAGATGTGACTTGCTTTTGCATTGGCTCCTACTTTTCTGCCCATTGATTTTGAAATACAATAGTATTTTCCGAACATGTATGGACCATAAATTTCACCTGGCGCCAAGTTGTATAATTTGTCGGCATCAATGGCAGGCAAATCTTTTTTGGCAACATAAGTAGAATCATAAGGAACATCTGAATTTGAATTCACGAATTCGATGGTGTTTGTTGCGGCTTTAAATCCTGGCAAGGTGTCGTTTTTGCCTGTGGCGTTGTTGTAAACCACTCTTCCGGACAACAATGCGTTTATTTTGGATTTCACTTCGGCTTCGTCTTCTGGAGAGGCTTTGTCTTCGATCAAAACATATTCTACTTCACGTGTTTCGTCCGCTTTGTATTTTTTCTCGTTCTTTTTCATGAAAGCCACAATTTCATCATCTGTAACTTTTACTTCACTGTCTTTAATTGTAGAATACAATCCAGCCACATAAGCAAAATTCACTTTGTTGGATTCCATTTCATATTTCAATTTTCCTTCACTTTCAGTTGTGTACAATCCAGCTTTTATCAAATTGTTATAAATTTGATATTTGGCGTTAAGCTCGGCGTCTTTTTCCCTGTCTTTCAAGAACTGTGCTTGCTCTGGATTTGACTTGAAGTATTCTTTGAATTTAGCTTCGTCAAAACCTCCTGCAGCGTTTAAAAACAGTGGATTTTGTCCTATATTTTGATCGGCTTTCAACACTTCCATAATGTGTTTTGGACCAACTCTCAAGCCTAATTTATCAAATTGAGAAGTTAACAAAGCAATAGAAACTTCTTGTTCCCAAACTCTATTTGCTGCTGCGGTTGGAGTGATTCCTTGTTGACTTTTTTCAAGATTGCTTACTTTTACTCTAAAGTCTTCAAATGAAATATCTTTCCCATCTATGCTTCCCACGTCTTTAGATGTACTACCAAAATTCCCTTTGTTGAAAAGACTTGGTACTAGAAATGCAAATAATGCGAATGCAATAACCACTATCATTAAAGCGGAACGTTGTCTAATTTTTGCTAAAACTGCCATTTTTATTGTTGTTAATTTTTATATTCAGTTTGCGAAAATACAATTATCTAATTAATAATTATACTACTAACACTATAATTTGCAAGAAAATTTGATTTGCCAAAAAAAATCATTCTTTTATTGTCATTTTAACCAATTCTATCTTCTTGTTTGTCGCTTCTTCAATGACAAAATGATAGATTCCTATGGTGATTACATCTCCTTTTTGAGGAATATCTTTAGTAAAATCGACTATAAATCCGCCGAGTGTTCCGTATGAATCATCTTCTGGAATTGAAAGTTTGTAGGTTTGGTTTAAATATTCGACGTCCAATCGAGCCGAGAAAATATAAGTGCCGTCTTCGAGTTCTTTTTCGATGAATTCTTCATCGGAATCGTGTTCGTCTTCAATTTCGCCAAAAAGTTCTTCGACAATATCTTCTATGGTAATAATTCCAGATGTTCCTCCGTATTCGTCCAAAACGACTGCCACGCTTTTTCGCTTTTTGGTCAGCAAGTTCATCGCGTCTTTTATATAGATGGTTTCGGGCACAAATTCTACCGGAATTACAATCGATTTGATGTTTTTAGGTTTCTTGAACAACTCAAAAGAATGAACGTAACCAATGATGTCATCGAGTGAATTTTGATACACCAAAATCTTGGAATAACCGGTTTCGATAAACATTTCTTTCAATTCGGCAACGGAATCAAACAAATCAACAGCCACGATTTCGGTTCTTGGACTCATGATATCCCTTGCTTTTACTCCAGAAAAATCCAAGGCATTTTGAAACATTTGAATCTCGGAATCCATTTCCTGAGAATCTTCAACGGTGCTCATTTGTTCGGTAATGTAATTTCCGAGTTCCGCTTTGCTAAAATACAAGGGCATTTGATCGCCTTCGGATTTGAAGAGTATTTTCAAAACAAAATCAGAAATCCAGATAAAAAAAGAGGAAATGTAATAAAACAACCTATAAAAACCATAAGCCGGAAGGGCAAAAACCTTTATCAAGGTATTGGCATAAATTTGAAAAAAAACTTTGGCCAAAAAATCGGCTGTCATCAAAACCACAATTGTCGTCAAAATGACTTGAATGGCCAAGGCCGCAAAATTCGAGAAATGAAATCCCAAAAAAGTGGTCCATTGCATCACCAATTCACCCATTAAAAACCCATAAACCACCAATGCAATGGTGTTGCCAATGAGCATTGCGGCAATAAATTTTGAGGGTTTTTCGGTAAGTTTTGTTAAAATATTGGAAATGAAACCATCTTGTTTCTTTTCTATTTCCAAGTAAATTTTATTGGAAGAAATGAAGGCAATTTCCATTCCCGAGAAAAAGGCACATAGTATTAAACACACTATTATGATACCAATTCCCATAAATTAGGGTTTCTCGTTTCTATCTTCAAATTTCTTTGAAAATCTTCGTCTAAAGAAGAACATAAAAACGGAAAGGACAGCGATTCCCAGAAAAAGAAAATGTTGGTCGTTGTCTTGATCCCAAATTTCCACGGCTCTAATCGTAAAAAAAACGGCCGCTACCAGGTATATGTATTGTGTGTATTTAAGGTAATTCATAATATAAATGTATAAAATTAATCGGAAGATTCTAGTTCGCCAGCAATTCTTTGTGAATTAATAACTTTGAAATCCTTGCTGAAATCGATTCCATGTCCGTTTGAAACTCCTTTTGGGTCTGTAAATTTAAAGTCTTTTTCTGTAAAAAACCATTCGTTTTTTTGGTCGAAATACAATTGTTCGGTTTCCAGAATTTGCCCGTCTTGAGAAGTTATTTTCACGTTTCCCTTTAAATCAATAATGTTGGTGAACTTGTACGAAGTGGCATAATCAGATTTAATGAAGGTTCTTTTTCCTTTGGCGTCGTATAATGTCACGTCAATTCCTTTTGGAAATTCCGTAAAAGGGAAATCCACACTGGCAAACTCCCGCATTTTTGGACTGACCAATATGGCCGTTATTCGACCGGAATCCGTATACTTCAGGTTTATTTTGTCGGCTTCGCCGCTGGGCACAAACTCCGAGAAATTGATTTTCTGCACTTCCTTAAAATTACTTTCACACCCAACAAACAGCGTTGTGGCCACAACCAAAACAGGCATCAGGATTCGGTATTTTTTTAATAAAGTCATACTTTAAACTTAGCAAAGCAGTTGTTGATTAACAGGAAAGCGGAATTGGATTTTAATTGAATTTTCTTTTGACAAACCATTTATCACTCAAAGAAAAACTCAGATTTACAACGAAATAATTTTCTTGAACCAAACCGGCATTTGTTGTTCCTTTTTTCCCAATTTCCAAGCCTACGTTTACATTGGACAAGGAACCTGTTATGGGCAATCCCGCCCCAAAGGTCATTCCGACATCATTTATGGATTGTGAATTGATTATAAGTCCCGTTTTTTCATATTTAAAACCTCCTCTATAAGTAATTCTTTTGAAATAATTGGAATAAGGACTTGGGTTAGGAGTATAATAACCACCTATGCTGTATTTTTCATTTTTACCATAAACCACATTGTCCAAGGCATTGTAATTATTTGCCAATTCACCCACATCTTGAAGGGAAATTTCTGCACCTACAAGCCATTTCTTGGAATCTCCAACTCCTGCGCCAAAGGACCATTTTTGGGCTAATTTCAAATCCTTTTTAGAGATTTGAACTGCCAAAGTATCCACAACTTGCAAATCGAAACTTGAATTGTAACTTACCGTTTCAATATTTCTGGTGTTTTCGGACTTCAAAGTGCTCGATGGAGTATAATACACACCACTGAACAAGGACAGTTTTTTGTTGATTTTAGTTTTGTACATCATCCCAATGTTGTAATTCATCCCTGATAATGTGGCGATATTCAATTCACGTGAGCCAATTGGCACGTAAGGAATAAATTCCAAACTGTTGGTTTGAATTTTTCCAAAGTTATAATAGGCATTGACACCAACATTCCAATTTGAAGTTATTTTATATCCAAAACCCAGGAAAACCCTATTCAAACCTCCCCAACCGTTAAAACGTTTATTGTTTTGGGTGTCGTCTGTAGTGTTGTTTTGTATTCTATACCCAACTGAAGAGTATGGAATTATACCAAAAGCAGCCCCAAATTTTTTCATCGGGATGCCTAAAGCCAAATAGTCCAATGTCGTTTTTTGGGCACTTCCTGACTCGGTGGCGGTTTTTTGTTTTGTTTTATTCGTACTTCCTCCAATTGCAAAAGCAGTCCATCTTAAGTTTGCGTAACTTGCCGGGTTTTGCAAATTAATATGAGTACTGTCTTGGGCTATTGACAATCCAGCCATGGAGCGATTTTCAAGTGTACCGCTAAATTTTGTCTCGCCTATTCCATAAAAAGAGTAAGGTGACGAGGTTCCTTCTTGAGAATAAGAAACAAGTGATAAAAACAAGCAGGCGCTTATTAAAATTTTTTTAATCATTTTTGATTTTATATTGAAATGTTTGATTCAAACTTTCGAGAAGGAAATTTGAATTGGCAAATATGGTATTTTTTAATCGTTTAGCCAAAAATTCTGTGTCTCCACCCGTTAAAATTATTATAAAGTTTGAAAATTGCGCTTTATATTGATTGATGACGCCATCTATTTCAAAAGCAAGTCCATTTACCACACCGGAATGAATGGATTCAGCCGTTGAATTTCCAATTAAATGTTGAGGACTTTGCAGTGACAACAACGGAAGTTTTGCCGTAAAATGATGCAAGGCTTCGTATCTTAATTTTAATCCTGGTGAGATGGCGCCGCCCAAATAGTTGTTGTTTTCGTCAATAAAATCATAGGTAACGCACGTTCCTGCATCAACAACCAATCGATTTTGCCCAGGAAACTGGAGTGTTGCTCCTGTTGCAAGTACCAATCGGTCAATTCCCAATGTTTTTGGCGTTTCATAGCAATTGACAAACGGGAAAGAATCATTGTTCGAAAGAAAATGAATGTTTACGTCTTTTTCAAAGAGAGAAAAGGATTGTTTTTCGACATCAGAAACCGATGCAACCACTAAATGGGTTATATTTTTGTGTTTTTCCAAAATATTTTGAATATTTTTTTGAAGTTCCGTTTTCAAAAAAACAAAATTTTCCAAAAGGGTAGCATCCTCAAATACAGCACCTTTAATTCTGGTATTTCCAATATCGACAGCTAGAATCATAATTTATCTTTAATAATGCGAAGGTACGAATTGATTTTTTTTAAAATTTGTTTTGGATAAATTAAAAATCATCCTATATTTGCACCCGCATTAGCGAGGTACCTTAGCTCAGATGGTAGAGCAATGGACTGAAAATCCATGTGTCCCTGGTTCGATCCCTGGAGGTACCACAAAAAAATCCCTAATCCTTTATAAAATAAGGCTTCAGGGATTTTTTGATTTATGAACTGTACGGTTTTTGTATTGTAATCTATTATTTTAACCTGAGATTATGGAACCAACAAAAGTCTCTGGGATAAAATAAATTTACACTTGAACCCAGATTACAACTTATCCACAGCCGCAACCTCTTCAATTGTAACCATTTTCTTTTGCTTGTTGCTCCAGGAATTCATGATGTAATTCATTACATCGGCTACTTCTTGATTCGAAAGACCTAACGGAGGCATTATGTTGTTAAACTTTTTGCCATTGACCGTAATTGGCCCGTTCTGTCCAAACTTTACGGACTGGATGCTTAATTTTCTTTTTTTTGTAAGCCAATCAGAACCGTCAAGCGGCGGAATATTAACCAAATCTCCTTTTCCGTTTGCCAAATGACATTGCATGCAGAAATCAACATAAATATCATTTCCCCTGCTAATACTTTGCTGCAATTTTGCTTTTTCTTGATATACATATTGTATGTCAATATTTTGGTTTGAAATTGAACTGGTTAAACTTGTATAAAAAAATCCGAGTAAAATTGGACTAATCCAAAAATATAATTTATTAAAAACCATGCATTAATTTGGTATAATTCGAAAAATCCCTTTTTGTTCCACCGCCATATAAATATAACCGTCACTGCCTTGAATCACGTTTCTTAAACGACCAATATCAGTAGCGATTTTTTGTCTGCTTATCACTTTATTATCCTTGATTTTAAGCAGCTCCAAGTATTTGAATTTCAAGGCACCAACAAGCAAATGTCCTTTCCAATCCGGATAACGATCACTGGTAACAAAAGTCATCCCACAAGGCGCGATAGAGGGAAGCCAATAATGAAGCGGTTGTTCCATTCCTTCCTTTTCAGTGATATCGCTTATGATTTTGCCATCATAATTAATCCCGTAAGTGATTACGGGCCAACCATAATTAGCTCCTTTTTTGATGATGTTGATTTCGTCACCTCCTTGCGGACCGTGCTCGTGAGACCAAATCAAGCCCGTTGCCGGATGCTTGGCCAGCCCTTGCGGATTGCGGTGTCCGTAAGAAAAAATAGCTTCCTTTGCTCCAGCTTGTCCCACAAATGGATTGTCGGCAGGAATTCTCCCGTCGTCATGTAAACGATATATTTTTCCTCCATCGATTTTAACGTCTTGAGGGTTGACAAATTTTTTATCCCTTTCGCCAATGCTAAAATAAAGATAGCCTTCGTTGTCAAAAGCGATTCGAGAACCAAAATGATTTGGACCGGTCGTATTTGGGGTGCCTTTGTACAAATCTTGAATTTCGGTCAAACTGTCGTCAACTAATTTTGCCCGAATTAATTTTGTGTTTCCTCCTTCGCCCTCCACATCTTGTGATGAAAAGCTGATGTAAATCCAGCCATTTTTTTCATAATCAGGATGCAAAACAATATCCAGCAACCCTCCCTGACCTCGAGAATACACTTTAGGAACGTTTTTCACCTCGGTGTTAACGCCATTCTTGACATGAAAAAGAATGCCGCTTTTTTCTGTCACAAGCAAAGTTCCATCCGGCAACATAACCATGCCCCACGGAATGGAAATTCCTGTGGCAACCTGTTCAATCTTGTAATTCACAACCTCATCTGCTATCGGAAGCAGGTTCGGTTTATCTTGTGCTCTGCAATTTAAAAGAAAAAAGAAAACTAAAAGCGGACAGATTTTATACATGGGTTTTTAATTTAAAGATTTGTAAATATAGATTTTTTAAGCCATTTTTCACTCTGCTGTTTCGATTTGCATTTCTTTCTCAAAAAAATCAAACAGGGTTCACCTTTAGAAAACACAAAACAATCCACAACTTTTGTAATTCCGTAAAACTGATTCCGCCCTCTTTACAAAAACCACATAAACTTATTAAAATCGTATGAATTTACCAATAAAAATACGTGTATCATAATTTTATTATCTATTAATTGTGAAATTCAAATAAACATATTTGCAAATTTACTATATTTATGCAAAAATTATATATATGGAGATTTTATCCTGTCCGAAATGCCAAAACAATCATATCGTAAAAAGTGGCGTAATCAACAACAAACAAAGGTATTTGTGTAAAAAATGCAACTACTTTTTTACGGTCAATAAAATAGGAAAAAAGATAGACGATTACTATGTTACCAAAGCACTGCAACTGTATCTCGAAGGACTGAGTTATAGAGAAATCGAGCGGATTATCGGGGTTTCACACGTTACTGTCAGCAATTGGGTAAGGACCTTTAACATCAAGAAACCTTCGCAAACCAATTACCATCCTACTTACAAGATTTTTAACCATATGGAACTGGTGGAATACCTTAAAAACAAAGAATTACTTTCGGGAGCCGGAATGATAATAACTGAACTTGGCGACAAGTTTATGCTAATAAAATGGGAACGATTCAAGGATTAACTATATTAGTTTACATATAAATATATCAATATTTTTTTAATCAAATAAAAAATCAGACTTTGGCACTGTTAAAACCAATCCAGATAACCAACCAAATTCTGATTCATCATGAAAAAAATTTACGTTGTTCTTTTAATCGGAATTGCTTCCATAAAAGGATATTCTCAAACACCAACAGCTACTTCAACTCCAGTCGTGGTTCCTGCCGCTCCAACTGTTCAAGCAAAAGAATGGGATGTAAGCCTTTATGGCTTTATACGAACTGATTATATTTGGGACACCAGAAAAAGCGCCCAGGTTAGAGAAGAACAACTAAATCTTTACCCTTTAGATGTGGCACTTGATGCCAATGGCAAGGACATAAACGCCGTTGGACAATCAAATTTTTTGGCTATTACTTCAAGATTGGGTGTCAAAGTTAAAGGTCCTGATGTTTGGGGTGCAAAAATGAGCGGAACTCTTGAAGGCGATTTCTTCGGAAACTCTGAAACAGCAACCACAAGCACAATTGGACTTTTTAGATTAAGACATGCTTTTGTAAACATGGATTGGTCTAAAACCTCATTGACAATGGGACAAACTTGGTATCCTACTTTTATTCCAGAAGTTTTTCCAGGGGTTGAAAACTTTAATACCGGAATCCTGTTTAATGTTTTTGGATGGGCCTCCCAAGTTAAATTGAAACAAAATTTCACCAAAGAACTTTCGGCAACGTTCACGGCTTTTAAAGAAAGAGAGTTTACGGCTCCTGGTCCAGGCTCTCAAAATTCTTCATCCATCAACTCTGCTTTACCTTCATTAAACGCACAACTTCAATACAAAGGAAAAAACGTGTTTTTAGGCGCTGGAGTTGAATACAAATCCATGCAACCTTTGACCGTTAGCGCAAGCAACCTTGTTACGACAGAAAAAGTAAACAGTTCTTCCGTATTTGGCTATGCCAAATATTCAAATGATAAAGTTATCATTAAAGCTTATGGAATCTCTGGCGGAAATATGAACAACTTGGTTATGCTGGGAGGTTTTACAGGAACCACCACCGCTGGAATCCAATCTTATGACCCTACAAAAACCACTTCTTTTTGGGTTGACATTGCGAGCAACGGAAAATCCATTGCGCCAGGCTTCTTCTTTGGAAATTCAAAAAACAATGGAGCCAATACTGCTGCAACCGCATTAAATTCCATCTACATGAGAGGACTTACGGGATCAAGAGTTGTAGATAATGTATGGCGAGTTTCAGGGAGAGTCGATTTCAAGAAAAACAAATTCAGGGTTTCTCCAGAATTAGAATATACCGCTGCGACCTGGGGAGATGCTGATTTATACGGTAAAGCGACAACAAACAAAAAAGATGTTGGAAATCTTAGAACAATGGTTTCCTGTGTATATTTATTTTAAACCAATAACCAAAAACAACTAATTTATGACTAAAAAATCTACAAAAGGAATTTGGAAAGTGATTTCCGCTTCCTCAATGGGCACAATGATTGAATGGTATGACTTCTACATCTTCGGAAGTTTGGCCGTCGTGATTTCAACAAAATTTTTCCCTGCCGACAACCCTACAGCCGCATTTTTGGCAACATTGGCAACATTTGCAGTAGGTTTCGTGGTTCGTCCGTTTGGCGCCCTTTTCTTCGGAAGATTGGGTGATTTAATTGGAAGAAAATACACCTTTATGGTAACTTTACTTTTAATGGGTGGAGCCACTTTTTTAATAGGTTGTATTCCAAGTTATGAAACCATTGGATTTTTGGCGCCTTTATTAGTATTAATATTAAGAATGCTTCAAGGTCTTGCACTTGGCGGCGAATATGGAGGAGCTGCAACTTATGTGGCCGAACATGCACCCGTTGGCGAAAGAGGCTATTGGACTTCTTGGATTCAAACTACGGCAACTGTAGGTTTATTTATTTCGTTGATGGTAATTCTAGCCACCCGAAATTTACTGACTCCAGAACAATTTGACGTTTGGGGATGGAGAGTTCCGTTTTGGGTTTCCATCATTATGGTTCTCATCTCGTACTTGATTCGAAAAAACATGGAAGAATCTCCTGTTTTTGCCAAAGCCAAAAGCGAAGGAACCACAAGTAAAAATCCTTTGAAAGAAAGTTTCGGAAATCGCTACAACTACAAATTTGTATTGTTGGCTTTATTTGGAGCTACTATGGGACAAGGCGTGGTTTGGTACACAGGCCAATTTTACGCCATGAGTTTCTTGAAAACCGTAATGTCAATCGATTCGTCACAAGTGGATACTTTACTTGGAATTGCCTTAGTACTTGGAACGCCATTTTTCATTCTTTTTGGATGGTTGAGCGACAAAGTGGGAAGAAAATACATCATGATGGGAGGAATGCTATTGGCCATTTTGCTTTACAGACCTATTTACAAAACGATGTATGAAACCACCTCGGTAAAAAACAAAACCGAAATTGTGGAAAAAACTAAACTTGTGGCCGAAATAAAAGAAAACAAAAAGCAAACGATGGACTCCATCTATACCACAAACAAAGAGTATACAGATGGAACCAAGCTTCTTGAAATAAAAACAGTTCCTTTGGAAAACGGTAAAGCGATGATTGTTGATGGAAAACCAAAAACAGAAATCAAAACAACCCTCAACATCAACACAAGCGACAGTTGGATGTTAGTGCTTTTAGTATTCATCCAAGTGATATTTGTTACCATGGTTTACGGTCCAATCGCTGCTTTCTTGGTAGAAATGTTCCCGGTAAGAATTCGATACACCTCAATGTCATTGCCTTATCACATCGGAAACGGAATTTTTGGAGGATTGCTTCCTGCCATTTCCACTTATTTGGTAATTAACGGTCAAAACGCTGGCGATGCCGAGTATTATCTCGAAGGACTTTGGTATCCAATAATAATTGCCTCGGTATGTTTTGTCATTGGAATGGTTTACATCAAAAATAACAATAAAAATATTCACGTCTAAAAACATACAACATGAATCAATTAAAAAGAGCTTTAGGAATGGTTTGGCTAGCATTGTCAGTAGCTGCAGCCTATTTTTGCATCTTCGAATTTGGACTGCCAAAATTTGCATCCGGAAAACAAGAAGACTTAGTATTTGGAATAATCATCCTTTTTGTACTTACTCCATTAATCGTTATCGGATTGGGAACTTTTGGCTACTATGCCTTGATGGGAGAATACGACGAAACAAGACACAAATAGTTAGATTAAAATAAAAAATAGCAATCTCCACATTTTATAGTGGAGATTGCGTATTTTTAGGATTATGAAAAAGAGACATGAACAAAAGTTGGTAATACTTTCAATGCTAATGCTATTAGCGTTGAATATTCCACTTTTGCTTTTATTTGACAGCTCCAAACCGCTTTTCGGATTTCCTGTCATTTACATATACATTTTCTCGGCTTGGCTACTTTCAATTGCGGTTACTTACTTAATCATAAAAAGATATTATGAGTAGCATTGGGCTTTTAGCCATCCTGGGAATCTATTTATCCATTCTTTTTTACATCGCCTATTGGGCAGAAAAAAGAAGCCATTCAAAATGGACAAACAATCCGTACATCTATTCGTTTTCATTGGCAGTGTATTGTACTGCTTGGACGTATTACGGAAGCATTGGCGTTGCCGCAAATTCTGGTTTAAGCTATTTGCCCATCTATTTGGGTCCTGTTCTAATTGTTCCCACATGGATAATTATCCTCAAAAAAATTATCCGAATTTCTAGGGTGAACAAAATCTCCAGTATTGCCGATTTTATTTCTTTACGATACGGAAACAGCCGGTTTCTGGGAGCTTTGGTCACGATGATTTGCGTTTTTGGAATTGTTCCATATATTGCATTGCAGCTGAAATCAATTTCGGACACGTTTCATATCGTTACAAAAACCCAATCCAGTTCCAATATTTTTACCGACACGACAACTTATGTTTGTATCGCATTGGCCTTATTTGCATCCTATTATGGGACGCGCTATGTTGATGCTTCTGAAAAAAGACGCGGAATCGTGACGGCAGTGGCCATGGAATCGATTTTGAAACTAGTGTTTTTTATCATTATTGGCGTTTATGTAACTTACTTTGTTTACGATGGTTTTGGCGACATTTACACCAAAGCTGCAGTCCTTGAAAATTTTGACAAAAAGAATTCTCTTGGCGATGTCACAAGCGGAATCAATTGGTTTTTTCTTTGTGTTTTATCCATGTTTGCCATTTTTCTTTTGCCAAGACAATTTCACGCCGCAATAGTGGAAAACAATAAAGAAGCGCATATCAAAACAGCCATTTGGTTGTTTCCTTTGTATTTATTGTTGTTCAATATTTTTGTTTTTCCAATAGCTTGGGGAGGAAATATTCTTTTTGAAGGAAAAGGACTTAACTCCGATACCTATTCGTTGTTGATTCCACAATTCTTCGACAATAATTCCCTGACCGTTTTGGTATTTCTTGGCGGATTCTCTGCAGCCATATCCATGATAATTGTTTCGTCGATTGCCTTGGCTACGATGTTGAGCAACAACTTGTTGATTCCTTATGGCTTCATTGGTTCATTAGAAAATATTTCGCAAGAAAAAAACAGCAAAAGAATTGTAAACAGTCGGAAAATAGGAATTTTTTCGCTCATTATTTTGGCGTATGCCATATACCGAATTTTCATTTTGGACTATTCATTGGTTTCCATAGGATTGGTTTCCTTTGTGGTAATTGCGCAATTGGCACCTGCCTTTTTCGGTGCTTTATTCTGGAGAAGAGGTTCCAACAAAGGAGCCATCATCGGAATGATTATCGGATTTTTGATTTGTTTTTACACCCTTTTGTTGCCGTATGCCATAGGAATCACGAATTCCTCCAACTTATTCGTTCAGGAAGGACCTTGGGGAATCGAATTGCTAAAACCATTTCAGCTCTTTGGCTTGGATTATTTGGAACCAATTCCTCATGCCGTTTTCTGGAGTTTGCTTTTTAATGTCGTTTGTTACATGGGCATTTCCGTGAGTTTCAAAGGGAACTACAGGGAACGCAATTATGCCGAAATGTTTGTGGACATTGACAAATACATTACCAATCACGAAGATGCTTTTGTGTGGAAAGGAACCGCTTATATTTCAGATATTCAAAAAGTTTTACAGCGGTTTCTTGGCGAAGAAAGAACCAAGCGGGCGTTGACAATTTTCAATCTAAAATACAACATTGATAAAAAAGTAACTACCGCCGATGCTCGATTCATAAAATTTGCCGAAAATTTATTGACCGGACATATTGGTACGGCTTCTGCCAAAATTCTGATCTCAAGCGTTATAAAAGAAGACAAAATCAGCCTGACCGAAGTCTTGCGGATTTTGGAAGAATCGAAGGAAAACATTATTGTAAACAAGAAACTTACGGAAACCTCCAACGAATTACAAAAAATATCCGAACAGTTAAAAAATGCCAATCAGGAATTAGTGAACAAAGACATTCAAAAAGACGAATTTCTGGACACCGTTACCCACGAATTGCGAACGCCAATCACCGCCATTCGTGCTGCGAGCGAAATCCTGCACGACGACGACGATATTCCGGAAGAAGTGCGAAAACAATTTTTGCAAAACATCATTTCAGAATCCGACAGATTGAATCGGTTGATTGATAAAATTTTGGATTTAGAGAAATTCGAAACCGGGAAACAAAAGATTTATCTTTCCAGAAACAACATTTCGAGAACCATCAAAAAAACCCTGGAATCCTTGAATCAACTGATTAAAAACAAAAAAATCACGCTCGAATTCGATGATGCCAATAAAGAAATAAAAGCTTTTTATGACGAGGAACGAATCGTTCAGGTGATTCATAATTTACTGTCGAATGCCATAAAATTCTGCTCGGAAACAGAAGGCAAAATTTCGATACAAATCATCGAAAACCAAGACAATGTAGAAGTCCGAATACATAACAACGGTAAAGGAATCATGAAAGAAGATTTTGAGGCAATTTTTGACAAATTCTATCAATCCAGGAATCAAAACGTCAAAAAACCCATTGGAAGCGGATTGGGATTAGCCATTTGCAAACAAATAATCGAACATCATAAAGGAACCATTTGGGCAGAAGACAATGTAACCAACGGCGCCACGTTCATCTTTACCTTACCCAATTACAACACAACAGAAAATAATTAAAAAATGAAGAAGATTTTAATTGTAGACGACGAACCCAACATTGTGATGACGCTGGAATATACTTTCAAAAAACACAATTTTGAAGTTTTTATCGCCCGTGACGGACAAGAAGCGTTGGATATTCTGGAAAATCAACTTCCAGACATCATAATTCTTGACGTGATGATGCCAATGGTGGATGGTTTTGCCACATTGGAACAAATAAAAAAAGACAAACGATTAAGTCATTGCAAGGTCATTTTTCTATCGGCTAAAAACAAAGAAAAAGACATCGAAAAAGGACTTGCTCTTGGAGCAAACTTGTATGTGGTCAAGCCCTTTTCCATCAAGAAATTGGTAGAACAGGTAAATGAATTAATCTCATAATTTTAAGCACACAAAAAAATGAATTATAAAGATATATACACAAAAAGCATCGAGCAACCCGAAGAATTTTGGGCTGAACAAGCCAAGGCAATCGAATGGTACAACGTTCCTGAAACCATTTTGTCTACCGATGAAAATGGCTATCCGCTTTGGTACAAAGATGGCGAATTGAACATTTGTTATTTGGCCTTGGACAAACACATCCAGGACGGATTTGGCGACAAAACCGCATTGATATATGATTCGCCGGTAACACAAACCGTAAAAAGATATTCCTTTTCGGAAGTGAAAAACGAAGTTGCAAAACTTGCCGGAGGCATGCAATCCCTGGGTTTAAAAAAAGGAGATCGAGCCGTGATTTATATGCCGATGATTCCTCAAGCAGCGTTTGCCATGCTGGCCTGTGCAAGAATTGGCGTTACACATTCCGTGGTTTTTGGAGGTTTTGCGCCACACGAATTGGCCATCAGAATAGACGATTGCAAACCCCGAGTAATCCTTACGGCCTCTTCGGGAATTGAAATTGACAGATTGATAGCTTACAAACCATTGGTAGACGAAGCCATCGAATTAGCTACTTACAAACCAAAAAAAGTAATTGTTTTTAACAGAAAACTTGGCGCTAGAGTTCCATTCAAAAAGTATGATGTCGACTATGATGCCTTGGTATACGGCTCAGAAGAAGCGCCATGCATTTCTGTAAGCGCAACGCATCCTTTGTACGTTTTATACACCTCGGGAACTACCGGAAAACCAAAAGGAATCGTGAGAGACACGGGAGGTTATGCCACCGCACTAAAATTTTCGATGCACTATATTTACGGCATAAAAGAAGATGAAGTTTTTTGGGCCGCTTCGGATGTGGGCTGGGTTGTGGGTCATAGTTTTATAGTTTATGGCCCGTTAATCAACCGCAATGCGACGATTATTTTTGAAGGAAAACCCATAAGAACACCCGATGCCAGTACTTTTTGGAGAGTAATTGACGAACATAAAGTCAATGCGATGTTTACAGCGCCAACAGCGATTCGCGCCATAAAAAAAGAAGACCCGAACGGTGATTTCATAAAACAATATGATTTAAGCTCTTTAAAAACACAATTTTTAGCTGGAGAGCGCTGCGATATTCCTACTTTGGAATGGTATTTAGGACACATTCCCGTGCCGGCAATCGACCATTGGTGGCAAACGGAATCAGGCTGGCCCATAGTTTCGAACATGATAGGCGTTGAAAAAGCCATCGTGAAACCGGGTTCTGTAGGGAAAGCAGTTTGCGGTTACGACATTAAAATATTTGGCGAAAACGGAATCGAATTAGGTCCAAATGAAGAAGGTTATGTAGTGCTAAAATTACCATTGCCTCCAGGGGCTTTGCTCGATTTATGGAATGACAATCCGAGGTTCAAAGCGGGATATTTGAACAAGTTTCCAGGATATTATTTTTCTGGTGATGGAGGTTTTAAAGATGAAGATGATTACATTTACATCACCGGAAGGGTTGATGATGTTATCAATGTTGCCGGACACAGGCTATCGACTGTCGAAATGGAAGAAATTGTGGCTTCGCATTATGCTGTTGCCGAGTGTGCCGTAATAGGAATTAATGACGAATTGAAAGGGCAAACTCCATTAGCTTTGGTAGTGACCAAATTAGGAGAGGAAATAGAACATTTTCAATTGGAACAGGAAATCGTCAAATTAGTGCGTCATCAAATTGGCGCCGTGGCTTCCCTTCGAAACGTCGTTATTGTAGAACGTCTGCCCAAAACACGCTCAGGAAAAATTCTTCGAAAACTAATGCGAAGTATTGCCGATGGCGAGAATTTCCAAATTCCATCGACCATTGACGACGAAGCCATCGTGGAAGAAATTATGGAAGTTTTAAAAAAATATGAAATTGGTGTTTATAATAAGAAATAAAAATAAAATTGAGTCATTATGAGTTATTACAAAATTGAAAATCTAGAACAATACTTCAAACATTACAACAAATCAGTTCGTGAGCCAAGAAAATTTTGGAGTAAAATTGCATCCGAAAACTTCACTTGGTACCAAGAATCCGAAAAAATAATGGAGTTTGACATGGCCGAAGCCAAAATAAAATGGTTTGTGGATGCCAAGGTAAATATTGTAAAGAATTGTCTTGACAGACATCTTTCCAAAAAAGGAGATAAAACAGCCATTATTTTTGAACCTAACAATCCAAATGAAGAAGCACAACACATTTCCTATAATGAATTGTATACAAGAGTATCAAAAATGGCCAATGTACTTCGCGAACAAGGAGTAGAGAAAGGCGACAGAGTTTGTATTTATTTGCCCATGATTCCAGAATTAGCCATAACTACATTGGCTTGTGCGAGAATTGGCGCCATACATTCGGTGGTTTTTGCCGGATTTTCCGCATCGGCAGTATCGGCAAGAATCAATGATAGCTCCTGCAAAATGGTCATCACGTCAGACGGTGGATTTAGAGGCGAAAAAACAATTGATTTAAAAGGAATTATCGACGAAGCCTTGACCAATTGTCCTTGTGTCGAAAAAGTTTTGGTTGTCAAAAGAACCAACTCTTCCATAACGATGAAAGAAGGTCGTGACCAATGGTTGCAACCCCTTTTAGACGAAGCATCGGATAATAATGTTGCCGAAATTATGGACGCCGAAGATCCTTTGTTTATACTTTATACTTCCGGTTCCACAGGAAAACCAAAAGGAATGGTGCACACTACGGCTGGATACATGGTTTATACCGCTTATTCTTTCAAGAATGTATTTAGTTATGAAGAGAATGATATTTTCTGGTGTACCGCCGATATTGGTTGGATTACCGGACATTCCTATATTTTATATGGTCCGTTGTTGAATGGTGCGACAACCGTGATTTACGAAGGCGTACCCTCTTATCCTGATTTCAGTCGTTTTTGGGAAATTATTGAAAAACACAAAGTAACCCAATTTTATACAGCACCAACCGCCATTCGTGCCTTGGCAAAAGAAAACTTGTCTTACGTACAAAAATATCCTTTAAAATCGTTGAAAGTTATTGGCTCTGTAGGAGAACCCATCAATGAAGAAGCTTGGCACTGGTACAATGACCACGTTGGTGGAAAACGTTGTCCATTGGTTGATACTTGGTGGCAAACGGAAACTGGCGGAATTTTGATTTCGGCTCTTGCTTTTATAACTCCTACAAAACCAACTTATGCTTCCTTGCCATTACCAGGAATTCAAGCCGTTTTGATGGATGAAAAACGCAACGAAATAGAAGACAATCAAGTTACCGGAAGTTTGTGCATTAAATTCCCTTGGCCGGGAATGGCAAGAACCATTTGGGGCGATCATCAACGTTATAAAGAAACTTATTTCAGTGCTTTTCCAGGAAAATATTTCACGGGAGACGGCGCTTTGAGAGATGAAGTTGGATATTACAGAATCACGGGTCGTGTAGATGACGTCATCATTGTTTCTGGTCATAATCTGGGAACTGCGCCTATCGAGGATGCGATAAACGAGCACCCAGCAGTTGCAGAAAGTGCCATTGTTGGATTCCCACACGATGTCAAAGGAAATGCTTTGTACGGTTTTGTAATCTTGAAAGAATCTGGAGAATACCGTGACAGGGAAAACTTGACCAAAGAGATCAACCAACACGTTTCAGACCACATTGGTCCAATTGCCAAGTTGGACAAAATACAGTTTGTTTCTGGTTTGCCAAAAACCCGTTCGGGAAAAATCATGCGTAGAATTCTTCGCAAAATAGCCGAAGGTGATTTCTCTAACTTTGGAGACACCACCACTTTATTAAATCCAGAAATCGTGGATGAGATTAAAGCTGGAAAATTGTAAACTATCCCGTTTTATGCAATAAAAAAGGCTGTCCGAAAAGACAGCCTTTTTTGTTTTTAACAAGTTGTTTTTATTGCTTCAACAACTTCATCACTTTAATTTCGTTGTTTTCATTCAATGCTTTTACAAAATACATTCCTTTGTCTAAATCACTGACAGGGAATTGATTTGCTTTAGATTGATTTTCGTTGAAACTTTTTACCAATTGTCCCGTGATGGAGTAAATCTCCACTTTTGACGTATTCGTGTTTATGGTGAAATAAGTCGAAGATGGATTGGGATACAAATGCACTTCCTCAAGAAAATTAAAATCATTTGTTTCCAAAGTCGATGGTTTGTTTCCATAAATCAAGAATTGACCAGATGGAATTGACAAAGCAGCATTCACGTCCGTAACATTAATAGTTGTGTTGTCCATCAAATTGTACCAAGTTCCTGCGTAAGGAAAACTTGGAATAATAGTTAAATTACCCACCGAAAAATTACAAAGTGCCACCACGTTTTTAAGTTGTGTCGAAGGCAAAGCATCATCATAAATGTAAATTCTTTGTCTAAGATTGCTGGCATCAGGACTAATTGCATAATTCCCTTCAAAAACAGGTTCATTGATTTTTAATGCAATCATTTTAGCCCAATCATTGTATATTTTTGCTCTTTGCGCTATTCCCAACCAATTTTCTGTCCATTGTGGCTGTGGTTTAGTGTTCAGTTTACAATCTCCAGTAGTAGGATCGCTTTCTGTGTTAACGGTTCCGTTGTTACAATCGTAAATGGAGTTTTGCATTCCTAGATCAGCAAAATGCCAAATCATTTTTGGCCCAGGAACCAATAAAGAAGAGGCTCCAATGGCTGACATTCTGGCAAGACAATTATCCAGATTATCAAATGCAGGCTTAGCGCCACCACTATTTCCACTGGTAAATGCAGTGTACATTAGTCGTTCTTTATCATGACTTTCAGGATAACCCATTACTCTTTTTGCAGCAAATCCATGCGCCACATTACCAATTCTAGAAATATCTGCGCCTGTTGCCCAGCCTCCTAAAAGTTGAGAATAAGGATAAGTCATTTCAGCCCACATCATCACTCCTTTGCTAGGTGTTTCACCAATTCTATAATTAGCCCATTGTTGTTCTTCACTATCTGAACCTAGATGTTCAAAAATCGCATAATGAGTAGGATCCAAACTCCAAGAATAATCGGCATAATCTTTCAATATGGCTACCCTGTCTGCTTGATATCCATCCGTACATGAGCCATCGCTTGCAGTACAATTTTGTGTAAACCCTTTGGTTAAATCCCAACGGAAACCGTCAATTTTATATTCCTGAATCCAATGTTTTGTAACTCTTTTCACATAAGTCTTGGTAACCGCTACTGAATGATTAAAATCATTTCCAACACTGTAACTGTGTTTTGCAAATTCATTAAAATATGGATTTTCAGAACTTGCATCGCCCCAACCATCACCATCGGGATCTTTCATCCACATTCTCACCATTGGATTTCTTCCAAAAGCGTGATTTAAAGCGACGTCAAGAATTACGGCAATTCCGTTTTGATGGCATAAGTCCACAAACTCCTTAAATTTATCGGAAGTTCCATAAAATTTGTCCAATGCCATATGAAAAGCCGTATTGTATCCCCAACTTTCGTTGCCTTCAAACTCCATCACCGGCATTAATTCGATGGCATTGATTTTGAGATTCTTGAAATAATCAATTTTGTTAATCAAATCTTGAAAATTTCTATGGGAATCAAAGTCTCTAATCAAAACTTCATAAACAATTAAATCTTCTTTCTTTGGCTTATTGAAATTAGTCACTTGCCAATTGTAGGCCGTTTGCCCTGTTTTAAGAACAGTAACTTCTCTGTCTTGACCCGCTGGATAAACGGGCATGTTAGGATAAGATGTCGAAGGAATCGTAGGGTCGTCAAATGGCGACAATACCAAGGTAGAATAAGGATCGGCTGTTTTGACTAATCCTGGCGAACCTGCAAGTGGTGTCGTGTCAACTACCCAATATTGATAATTATAATTTGTTCCCGAAACCAGTCCTGTCAACTCAAGCCAAAACTTACCCGTAGTTGGGTCTTTCTTCATAGCATAACTTGAACCAGGCTGATAATTATTGAAACTTCCAGCCACATAAACAAAGTCTTTACCTGGTGCGTCCAAAACTAAAGTTGCTTTTGTTGGATCAGCCGTGTTATAGTTGATTCCTTCTTCAACACCTGATGGCAATGCCTCTGATATTGTCCCGGGATTGATCATTGCCGTGAATTTATACACAAACGAATCCAGTCCTTGAGTGATTTGAAGTTCATAACTCTTATTCGTCGTTATGTTGGAATCTGTATAGCTATAAGATGAAGTTGAGGCCGTATTTATACTCACCCCATTGGCCAAAAGATTATAGTTGGCATTTCCATTAGTATTTGAAGCAGAAACGGTAAAGTTTTGTCCAGAAGTAATAATTGTATTACTACCTGAGCCTGGTTGGGCCAATGAAGCCTGAAAAGCCCCAACACTCAAAAAAGTATCCGACGATTGTATATTTCCTGCATCATTCCTGAAAACGACACAAATTTCGGTAATTGAACTTCCGGCGGTTACACCAAAATAAGTGAATAAATCTGGCGTAAGATCTAATTTATAGGTAGTCCCAGAAACAAGTGTCAATGCGGGTTGAGTGGTATTGTTGCCCCAATTCCCCTTTACATATTGCCAGCGCACCCCATTAACCGTCAAACCAATGTGTGCATAAATAGTACCGCTATAAGTGGCTAATGCCGTTCCTGATTTGTTAAAATTAATTGTAACCGCTCCGTTTGCAATTGCTGGCGACGGTGAAGTGGTAATTTGGGCAAAACTTACCACGGTTACTAACAAAAACAATAAAGTAATTTTTTTCATGTCAAACGTTTTTAATTAAAAAAAGGGCTACCAAAGATAGCCCTTTTTTTTAAGATTAAGTATACTATTGTTTAACTAAAGTATAAGTATAAGCTCTAGGATTGCTTAAATCTAAAGTAACTAAGTAAGTTCCTGCAGAAGCTATGGCGATGTTTTTACCTCCATAACTCATTTCAGTTCCCACACCTGGTTTAGCAGCATCGAAACCACCTAAATCAATAGCCCAAGCGTTGTTTGCTCTAAACTTGATTTCATTTCCTGCTGTCAAAGCTACGGTTACTGTCCATTTTTTTGTTGAAGCACTATATGTCATCACTGTACTGTTATCCCAACCTCCAGGAGAAGCTGAACCAATAACACCCCAAACTGTTTTAGTTGCAGAATAAGTCAATGCTTTTGTATCAACATTTACTTTGTAATATCCTGCAGTTGTTGTACAATTTGATTCGTTTTCTGCTTTTAAAACACCTGAAAAAGTACCATCATCACCCCAATCAGTAGTTCCCCAATCAAAAGTACCATCAGGTTTTGCTGCTAAAAATTTAAATTCACCATCTAACCAAACGTATCCTTCAAAATCTGTGTTTCCAAATTTAGTGGCAGCTAATAAAGGCGCTGTGGCTGGTGCCCAACCTTGGTGATTTCCAGGAACGGCAATTTTAGGAATTTCAGTACTGTAAGGAGTTATAACAATTGTATTTACATTAGAAAACATTGGAGCAGTAGCACCAGAAGTAGATTTTACTCTAATTTCAAATTGAGCC
>NZ_PNNA01000032.1 GCF_013823965.1 Flavobacterium sp. | reverse complement strand
CCCCATGATTCCGGATCCGATTACTGCTACTTTTTTAATAGATCTTTTCATTTATAAAAGCTTTAGGCTTTATGCTTTGTGCAACAAGCGTTTAGTTAAAATATTTTTTTTTCGTGAATCAATTCGTTGATAATTTCTGAAACTTCCATAAAATGTTGAAGTTGTTCATCAGAAATATTTTTTCTTACAGTTTCATTAAACTTTAAAACCGTATTTTTAGACAATTCTCTTTTTTCTTTGCCAAATTCGGTCAAGTAGATTAAAACGCCCCTGCCGTCATCCGGGTTTTTTTTTCTCATAATTAGCCCTTTGTCTTCCATTGATTTCAAGGTTCTGGTCAAGCTTGTGGCTTCCATGCCCATTTTTGGTCCCAATGTAGTGGAAGGAGTCCCTTTTTCTTTATCAATGCTTAACAATGCAAATCCTGTAGCCATTGTTGCGCCGTAATTTGAAGCTTCTTCGTTGTACATCCTTGCCACGGCTTGCCAAGTAGCGCGAAGGACGTAGTCAATAGTTTTATCTTTCATAAGCAATTTTTTTTTTAGCGCAATTATTTTTATTTATAAGCAGCATTCTTTTTCTGTGACGTTTTAACGACAACGATTTAGTAACGGTTTCAAATATACTTAAAAATACTATGCACGCATATTAAATTGCGGTTATTTTTTTATTTTGTTTTTGGGCATAAAAAAACTCCCCAATTTATTGAGGAGTCAAGAACAAACTAAAATGTAAATTTTATTTCATTTTTCCATTTACAAAAGCAATTACGGCTCCCATAAATGCACTGATCACCATAGAAATAATTATATCTAAAGCCATATTTTGGTAATTAGCTGGCCTATTTGAATACATAAAAAAGTTCATCGATAAACTTGTAAAAAAACCAATGACCGCTCCAGCCTTAATTCCGGTAACAGGATTTGTGATTCCTGCCCATTTTGTAAAAATATAGGCTATAAACAAACCGGAGGTCAAGCATCCCAAAAATGTGAAAATCAGATTCATGTTTTCTCCTTCTGGATAAAGATCTTTAAACAACATTCCATAAAATACCCATCCCAGCAGAAAGTTTACAATTCCACCGGCTATACCTGAAACTAAAAAATTTTTTGTGTTCATATTTTTTTGATTTTGTTGGTTTATCCTATAAAAATATTAAAAATTAGATAAACTATTAATTAATAAAAGATTAATTATCAACTATTTACTATTTATTTATGTTAATAAGCAAAAAGATAAATAATAATTTTAATAAAAAACTCATCGTTATTCGATGAGTTTTGAGTAGCTGTAAGGAAAATAATGACTCTAATTATAAATTTTATGAAACAAATCGATATATTTTTCCATCACAATTTTTCGTTTCAATTTTAAGGTAGGCGTGAGGTGACCCGCTTCTATTGACCATACATCTGGAGTCAATTCAAAGCGCTTAATTTTTTCCCAATTTCCAAATTTTTCGTTCAAAATGTCCACTTCTTCCTGAATGCGTTCTATCACTTTAGGATTGGAAATTATTTCTTCATAGGTTGTGCCAACAGCAATTCCGTGCAGTTTTTCCCATTCTTTGACAAAATTAAAGTTGGGTTGAATAAAGGCTGCCGGCATTTTTTGTCCATCGCCAATGACCATGATTTGCTCAATAAAACGGGATTGTTTCATGGCATTTTCCAGCAATTGGGGAGAAATATATTTTCCTCCCGAAGTTTTGAACATTTCCTTCTTTCGATCCGTGATTTTAAGGAATCCTTCGTTGTCGAATTCGCCTATGTCACCCGTATGAAAATATCCGTCACGAATAGCTTCGTTAGTCAAAACTTCATCTTTATAATAACCCATCATTACATTATTTCCTTTGCAAAGAATTTCTCCATCTTCGGCAATTACCACTTCGACATTGTCAATTACTTTGCCTACCGTTCCAACTTTGAAACCGTGGTTTCTAGTGTCATTTACCGCAATTACGGGAGAAGTTTCGGTTAGCCCGTAGCCTTCCATTACCGGAATTTCAGCAGCTGCGAATACTCTGGCAAGCCTTGGTTGCAAAGCCGCACTTCCTGAAACCAATAAATCCAGATTGCCTCCTAAAGCTTCCTTCCATTTACTAAAAATAAGTTTTCGGGCTATTTTTAATTGGAATTCGTACCAAAATCCATTGGCTTCGTAGGGTTCATATTTCAATCCTAAATTGATTGCCCAAAAGAACAAGTTTCTTTTAATTCCTTTAAGTTGCAATCCTTTGGAATAAATGCTGTCGTATATTTTTTCCAGTAAGCGAGGAACGGCAGTCATTACGGTAGGTTTTACCTCTTTGATATTGTCACTGATTTTATCGATAGATTCACCAAAATAAACGGAAACACCATAATATTGGTATAAATACAAAATCATTCTTTCGAAAATATGGCAAATAGGCAAGAAACTCATAGCCCTACTTTTTCCCTTTTCGAAAGGTATTCTTGAGGCGCTATCCAAGACATTGGACACGATATTTTTATGAGAAAGCATTACGCCTTTAGGTTTTCCTGTAGTTCCTGAAGTGTAAATTATGGTGGCTAAATCTTCGGGTTTTACATTGTTTTTTCGGTCTTCGACCACATCTTGATTGCTTTGGTCTTCACCAAGGACAAGCAGTTCTTTCCAATTTTTGCAACCTTCGATTTCATCAAACGAAAATACTTCTTTTAGATTGGGAAGATTCGGTTTTATCAAATTTACTTTTCGCAACACTTCGGCATCCGATACAAAACAATAGCTGGAACCGGAATGATTCAATATATATTCGTAATCTGTTTCGGATATTGTGGGATAGATTGGGATGTTTTGTGCGCCAATTTGCAAAACTCCAATATCCATAATGTTCCATTCGGTTCTATTATTGGTCGAAATTACGGCAATTTTATCGTTTTGTTGAATTCCCATTCGCAATAATGCCCTCGAAACTGCATTGGCTTTTGCAATGTATTCTTCGCTAGAAGTTTTAATCCAAACACCGTTATACTTGGTAACCAATGCCTCCGGAATGTTGTAATGCTCTAATTGATAATATGGAAAATCAAATAATCGAGTGATCTGGGTCATTTTTTAAATTGTATTAATTTGATGCAAAATAGTAAAAAATATGATTTATATAATAAATTTAATGAAAAAAGGAGTTTAAATTAATGAACCTCTAATTTTAATGAGATATTTAAGATTTTTTCTATTGTAAGATTCGTTTTTTACAAGAAATAGTGCTTTTAAAAAAGAGTTTATTTGGTTCAATTGAAGCAATACAATCATAATTATTTCTGTGTCTAAAAAATAAATATAAATATATTCAAGCAATTCCTTAATTAGATTCTGGTAATCAGTAAAATTCTTGAAAAATACTGCTGTATACTTATTTGGGTCAAGCTATTGTAGGCAACAAATTTTAAAATTAAAACCAGACATAAAAAAAGCGTCTCTCTCGAAACGCTTTTCTTTTTTATAAAATTTTCTAATGTTTCTCAATCCACAATCTGGCATTTACAAAGGCTTCGTGCCAAGGCGTAACTTCGTCATTTCGGTCTTTTGGATAATTCGCCCAGTTCCATTGGAAAGTCGAACGCTCGATGTGCGGCATCATCACCAAGTGGCGACCCGTGGTATCACATAGCATTGCCGTGTTATAATCAGAACCGTTTGGATTCGCTGGATAACTGTCGTAACCGTATTTTCCAACGATGTTGTAGTTGGCTTCCGGTTCAGGCAGATTGAATTTTCCTTCTCCGTGTGAAACCCAAACTCCCAAAGTGCTTCCGGCCAAAGTCGACAACATCACCGATTTGTTTTCTTGAATCGTCACCGATGTAAAGATGCTTTCGTGTTTGTGGCTGTCGTTGTGCAACATTTTTCCGTGAACTACGTGCTCTGGATTGATTTTTTCCAATTCCATCAACAACTGGCAACCGTTACAAATTCCTACCGATAAAGTGTCTTCTCTTTTGAAGAAATTGTCCAAGGCAGTTTTTGCTTTTTCGTTGTATAAAAACGCTCCGGCCCAACCTTTGGCAGAACCCAGAACGTCGGAATTCGAGAATCCTCCAACCGCTCCAATGAATTGGATGTCTTCCAGATTTTCACGTCCCGAAATCAAGTCGGTCATATGAACGTCTTTCACGTCAAAACCTGCCAAGTACATTGCGTTGGCCATTTCACGCTCGGAATTACTTCCTTTTTCACGAATGATGGCTGCTTTTGGCCTCTCGACTGCGCTCGAGATGACAGGTTTTTTTCCTGTAAAATGAGTTGGGAATGTATAGTTTAATGCTTGGTTTTTATAATTGTCGAAACGCGCTTGGGCAGTTCCGTTTTTGGATTGTTTTTGATCCAACAAGAAAGAAGTTTTGAACCAAACATCCCTGTATTTTGCAATTTCCAATCCGCAAGGACCAAAATCCAAAATACCATTGTCGGTCGCTTTTCCTAATTTATGGAAAGCAACTCCTTTGTTGTTCAACACGTTTTCTACCGTGGCATCGTCTTTGGCTTGGAAAACCACCGCGATATTTTCGGAGAACAAATATTTGATGATGTCTTTTTCTTCGAAAACCGAGAAATCAATTTTGGCTCCCAAATTCACGTCGGCAAAACACATTTCCAATAAAGTAGTGATCAATCCACCGCTTCCAATGTCGTGTCCAGCCAAAATTTGATTGTCCAAAATCAATTCTTGAATCGTGTTGAAAGCATTTTTGAAGAAAGCCGCATCTTTGATGGTTGGCGCTTCGTTTCCAATGGAATTCAAGATTTGTGCCAATGAAGAACCTCCCAATTTGAAATCGTCTTGTGACAAATTGATGTAATAAATGGAACCACCGTCTTTTTGCAAAACTGGTTCAACCACTTTTCTAATGTCGGTACAATTTCCACCAGCCGAAATAATTACCGTTCCCGGCGCGATTACTTCGTCGTTTGGATATTTTTGTTTCATCGAAAGCGAATCTTTTCCAGTCGGAATGTTGATTCCCAATTCGATGGCAAAATCGGAACAAGCTTCCACTGCGGCATACAAACGAGCGTCTTCGCCTTCGTTTTTGCAAGCCCACATCCAGTTGGCCGACAATGAAATGCCTTTCAATCCGTCTTTGATTGGAGCCCAAACGATGTTTGACAATGACTCGGCAATAGCCGTTCTTGTTCCCGCAACCGGGTCAATCAAGGAGGCAATAGGAGAGTGTCCGATTGAAGTCGCGATTCCTTCTTTTCCAGTGTAATCCAAGGCTACCACACCACAATTGTTCAATGGCAATTGCAATGGGCCGGCACATTGTTGTTTGGCCACTTTTCCACCCACGCAACGATCGACTTTGTTGGTCAACCAGTCTTTACAGGCCACAGCTTCCAATTGTAGCACCGCTTCCAAGTAAGTGGAAATATTTTTTACGCTATATTCTAAAGCAGGATAATTATAATTGATGGTTTTGTCGGTCATAACCGTTTTTGGCGAACTTCCGAAGAAATCTTCCAAAGCATAATCCATTGGTTTCAACCCGGTAGTTTTGGATTCGAATGTAAAACGGTGATCCGCTTTTACGTCACCTACTTGATACATTGGCGAGCGTTCACGGTCTGCAATTTTTTGAAGTAAATCAATGTCTTTTTGACCAATAACCAATCCCATTCTTTCTTGAGATTCGTTACCGATGATTTCTTTGGCCGAAAGAGTAGGGTCGCCCACAGGCAATTTGTCCAAATCAATCAATCCTCCGGTATCTTCAACCAATTCCGAAAGACAGTTCAAGTGTCCACCGGCACCGTGATCGTGAATGGAAACGATAGGGTTGTTGTCGCTTTCCACCAATCCACGAATGGCATTGGCAGCACGTTTTTGCATTTCAGGATTCGAACGTTGCACCGCATTCAACTCGATTCCAGAACTCATCGCTCCGGTATCGGCAGAAGAAACCGCGGCTCCACCCATCCCGATTCTATAATTTTCTCCACCAAGAATAACGATTTTGTCGCCTTCTTGTGGTTTGTGTTTGATGGCTTGATCCAGTTTTCCGTAACCAATTCCGCCCGCTTGCATAATTACTTTGTCGTAACCCAATTTGCGGTTGTTTTCCTCGTGTTCGAAAGTCAAAACAGAACCGGTAATCAACGGTTGTCCAAATTTATTTCCAAAATCCGAAGCTCCATTAGACGCTTTGATCAAAATATCGATTGGAGTTTGATACAACCATTTTCTTTCTTCAACACCGTTTTCCCAGTTTCTGTCATTGGTCAAACGAGAATACGAAGTCATGTAAACCGCTGTTCCCGCCATTGGCAACGAACCTTGTCCGCCTGCCAGACGGTCACGAATTTCTCCTCCAGAACCTGTTGCAGCTCCGTTGAAAGGCTCCACGGTAGTCGGGAAATTGTGGGTTTCCGCTTTCAAGGAAATAACTGAATCAAATTCTTTTATCTCGTAAAAATCTGGTTTGTCGGCAGTTTTGGGTGCAAATTGCTGCACTTTTGGTCCTTTTACAAAAGCCACGTTGTCTTTGTAGGCTGATACAATGTCGTTGGGATTTTCCTGTGATGTTTTCTTGATTAATTTGAAAAGAGAGGTTTCTTTTTCCACGCCGTCAATAACGAAAGTTCCGTTGAAAATCTTGTGACGACAGTGCTCCGAATTGGCTTGTGAGAAAGCAAAAATCTCCGAATCCGTCAGTTTTCTGCCCAATTTGGTGGCCAAATTATTCAAATAGTCCACTTCTTCATCGCTCAATGACAATCCTTCGGATAAGTTATAAGCGGCGATATCGTCAATGTTCAAAATGGCTTCCGGCTGAATGTGAATCGTGAAAATGTCTTGATTCAATTCGGTGTATTTTTGCGAAAGCATCGGGTCGAAATCGGTGAAATCTTCCGATACTTTGTAAAATTCTTCAATTCGAATGATTCCGGAAATGCCCATATTTTGGGTAATTTCCACGGCATTGGTACTCCAAGGCGTAATCATCGTGGCGCGAGGGCCAACAAAAAAATCCGACAAAACGGATTTTTCTATTTTATGTGCGTCGGCAAAAAGCCAGTTGAGTTTTGAGATGTCTTGAGCCGAAAGGAGGTCTTGCGTTTGAACTGCATATACCGTTTTGCTTTGGTTTTCAAAGAAATGAATCATTGTAATAGTGAAGTTAGTGTTGTTTAGGCAGCAAATTTAATCAATTAAGATTTAAAAAAAAAGCGTCCCGTTTTTTATCGGGACGCTTAGAATTAGTTGATTTCAATCTTCTTGGTTATTGATTTTGAATCTTTCGTTATTTTGACCAAGTAGGTTCCTTTTTGAAGGTTAGTTACCGATACCGAAGAACTTCGCGTGTTTTCTTTTTCGAAAACCTTTTGGCCCAATAAAGAGAATATTTCAATGGTATAGTCTCTGTTAGAATTATCGAAATTAATATTGAAATTTCCTTTGGATGGATTTGGATAAATCGTAAAATCTTCTTGGACGAATTTTTTGAATCCTAATGAACCTGAATAACAAGTCCAGGAAAGATCGTCAATTGCCACACGATTTGATGTAGTGCTATTATCAGTAATGCTAATAATTACATCATCTGCAATGTTAATACCTGTAATAGTTGTAGTAGTCGTGGTTGCGCTGTAAGGAATTGTACCAACAATATTTCCATTAACACGAAGATTAAAGGTGCCACTTGTACCAGTAAATATTAGTTTAGTTGTTACAGTCAGGTTTCCAATTCCGTCAGGTACAGTTGATGCGGATAATGATCCATTTCTAATACAAATTGCTCTTGTGTTTAGGGTTTGGTCTGTTCGAGCATCGGTTGCAGTCCAATTAATTCCCGTATCGCCAGTCCAAGTTCTTGTTGCATAAGAAGTGGCATTTGATGGAATATTTTCAAAACTTTCGTCTACACAAGTGCTGCCTCCAACTATGGATGTTGTCGTAGTTCCACTTGCAGTATTACTGGCTGTGGAAGAATTTCCGGCTTCATCTCGCGCAATTACATAAAACGAATAAGTTGTAGATGGTGTCAAACCATTGATTATGGTCGATAATCCAGTAATAGAAGTCTTTAAAAGGCCGTCTACATAAACATCATAGTTCGTTATGCCGATGTTATCCGTACCTGCTAACCAACTCAAGGAAACTGTGTTTGCACTTGATCCTGTAACGGTTAAACTTGAAGCTGGAGTTGGTGCTTCAGTATCAGCCACCACGGCCGTAGTTGTTCCATTTACCGTATTACTCGCTGGAGAAGAATTTACGGCTGCATCTTTGGCAATTACATAAAAGGAGTAAGTTGTTGAAGGTGTTAATCCTGATATTGTAGCAGTTAAACCATTTACCGACGTAGTCAAAACACCATTTACATAAATGGAATAGCTTGTTATGCCAATATTATCCGTAGCAGCGACCCAACTCAAAGAAACTGTTTTTGAGGTTGTTCCAGATACCGTTAAATTTGATGGAGCTGTCGGAGCTTGTGTGTCCAGTGTTGAATTCCAAATCATTTGGACATATTCGGGATGGTCAATATAAGGATTTCTGTTGTTTTGACGAGCATAAATGGCGTTGTTTCGAGCAATTTCTCTTTGACTCACTGGATCTTGAGCATTCCAAGTCAAAAGCATGTTCAAAAAAGCCGTAGTAAATACTTGATTACTTGTTCCATTAAACATTGGATAAGAATATCCAGCCACGGTATTTTCATAGCGTGTAGCAAAGTAAAGATACATTCTGGCAATGTCTCCTTTGAATTCGTCAATTGGTTCGAAAACTGTTCCGGAATAACCAGTCACTGCACTTGTGCCCAATTTACTGCCATTTAGCGTGATTTTTGAAGCAGACGCAACTGCTCCATGCGGAAAGTTACTTCGTAGTCCATTCACTTTTCCGTCAGTTGGTGTTATAAAATGAGCATCGGCAACCATTGGCGAAGCTGAACCAAAAACAGATTGTGGAATGATATGCTCTCTGTTATAACAATCTCCTTCAACTGAATAAGAACCGCATTTATCGGAAGATACAGAAGTTGAATAATTATAAGGATCAATTCCTGTTGGATTTTCAGAATACATATCTAAAACAGTTCCATCATTTTCATAATAATAATCCCTGTCCGAGGTCAAATAGGTTGTATATAATCCATCATAGCCATTATTTGTGTGACCTTTGATGATATTATACAATTGTGTTTTTAGAGTGTACCCAGTTCCTGTGGCTGTATTGTAATATCCTGCTGGAATTTGGGAAAAAGAATAAAGTGAAAATAATAAAGCAAAAAAATGTAATTTTAATTTCATGGAATAATTTTAATTTATGAAGTTATTAAATCTCTCTTTTAATGAGAACAAAATTAGATTATGGACAAGCTATAATTTTAATTCAAATGTTAAATTAACGACATTATTTTGGGAAAGGCTTACTTTGATACGCTCCCAAATCAGGAGGCAACGTTCTGGTATTTCCCAAAATGTCCAACGGAACTAAATATGTTGCATTGCCTTTGGCAAAAGCCGCAGAAGTTTCGTCGATATTAAGTTTGTTTTGTACAATTTTAAAAAATTTAGGATCTTTATTTTGAATTATTGCATTGTAATGGGCTGGATCTGTATTGAACTGGTATTCAGGATGGCTGCTATATTGATTTGAAGTATTGTTGAACTTGATCAAACAATTGTTGAATTGGTATTCGAATGTGGCTCCGACCTTTTTATTCAAAATCAATTCATTGGAATACGATCCATAAATGATACAATTGTTGAATGTTGCCGCAGTAAGATTTTTCACTTCCGGAACTGCACCAACATAATAATTATTCACTGAAACCGCCACTTGACTGGAACTTGGCCAATTATTGTTGAACGTGCTGTGTGTAAACTTGTAATCTCCGCCATATTCACATTTCAAACTAGCTAATCCTGCATTGTTAATCACTAAATTTTCCCCATTAATTTTAGCGGTTTGAGCTAAAATTCCATAATTGGCAGAATCATAAATTTGGGTATTTTTGATGGATACAGTTGTTCCATTATTATTTTGAATCAACAATCCGATGGTTGCATTTTTTATGGTCAAATGATTGAATTTGTGATTGGTGCTGCCGTCAGTAAGCCAAATGGTTCCCCATTGTCCTGGAACATCAGAAAAACCAAGTTCTAATCGATCACCTTCAAAAATGACTTCATTTTCCATTTTTTCTGTGGTTGATGTCGCGCCATTCACGTTTATGGAAGCATTTGCGGCCACAATAAGACCGGAATTGGTATGGAAATGCACTCTTGCACCCGCATCAAAAGTCACCGTTTTTCCCGAAGGAATCGCTGCATAACCATAAATCACATAAGGTTTCTGGTTTGTAAAAACAAGTTCGTTGCCGTTTACTGGATCATTGGCATCCAAAAAGAAACCATAAATTTCTTCATCGCCAATGGGAAGCGTTTCGGTGGTACCGTCAGCAAAACGTTTTGGATAAAGGAAAACAGCATCCTGGATAAGCGTCACTAATTCCACTTTTTGAAGATTGGTTCCTCCGTCAAATAAAATTTGGTCCGTGTACAGAAAATCTGTTGGATTGGCATCGGCAATATTGGCAGTGGTTTCAATAAAAATATACATGCTGTCTTTGGCTATAAGATTCACGTTTTCAAATACTTTTCCTTGATTGCCCTGCATTCCATCAACGGTCATTCTGTATTTTGAATTTAAGCCTTTTCCTAATTTTATGCTTGGAATCGTAATGTCTTTTTTGGATTTATTGAACACTTTTAGCGTATACGTACTCGAACCAATGTTGGTAAAAACGGTGTCTAAATAAATAGTGTCTTTCGAAAATGCTAAATCTCCGGTGCTGGCCACGGTTTCAAAATCGGTTCGACAAGAGCTTGCAAAAACAAGGATTCCAATAAAAAACAGAAAAGTAAGCTGACGCATTGGGTTATATTTTTTGTAAAAATAGGAAAAAACTAATACTAAAGTAGAACGATTTTTAATTTATAATACCAATTGTTTCTGCCATCTTTTCCATAAATTTACATTTTTAAAGCAAAACACATGACATTCGACAAAGAAAAAATACTTCATTATTGTAACGATATTTCAAAAAACACCTTAATGCAAACCTTGAATATTGAATATATTGATGCTGGACCAGATTTTTTAGTGGCCACGATGCCAGTAAATCCTTCAGTTCATCAACCTATGGGATTGTTGCACGGTGGTGCTTCGGTGGCATTGGCAGAAAGTGTGGGAAGTGCCGCTTCTTTCTTGTTTGTCAATGCTGAACATAGCGAAGTTCGAGGAATTGAAATCTCGGCCAATCACTTGAAAGCAAAACGCGACGGAATTGTAACCGCCACGGCAAGAATCATTCACAAAGGAAGCAGCATTCATTTATGGGAAATCCGAATTACGGATGAAAAAGAAGCATTAATTTCGCTTTGCAAATTGACGACCATGGTTTTACCAAAAAGAAAAATTGAAAAACAAGAATGAAACTAATTTTACAGAAAGCCAACAAACAGTACAGGCAAAATCTACCTTTTGTAATTTATAAAAAACCGAACAATAACAATGTCAAAGGTCTTTTTCAGCAAAATGACACCTTGTTTACAGCAACTGATTGCATCGAAAAAGGATTTGTTTTCACCTCTTTCGACAGTAGCAAAACGGTCTTGATTCCAGAAAACCAATCCGAAACAATCAGTGCTGTTTTCCAAGAAAAAGCAATTGCGATTTCCCAAAAAGTAGACAATACGACAAACGATAAAGCGAAAAACAACTTCGAAAACTTGGTTGCCAAAGGCATTCAAGCCATTGAAAACAAGCAATTCAAAAAAGTCGTTTTATCTCGAAAAGAAACTGTGGACTTGGTTGATTTTGATTGGATTGCCGCATTCGAAAAGTTGGCACAGTTATATCCGAGTACTTTTGCCTATTGCTTTTTTCATCCAAAAGTTGGAATTTGGCTTGGGGCAACGCCCGAACAATTATTAAAAGCCAATGATAAAAAGTTCAATACAATAGCTTTGGCTGGAACACAAAAAGATACTGGTTCCAATGAAGTAATTTGGCCGAAAAAAGAACAAGAAGAACAACAAATTGTCACTGATTATATTGTCGAAAAAATAAAAGACATCACTTCCGAAGTAGAAGTTTCAGAACCTTACAGCTTAAAAGCAGGAAGTATTTGGCATATCAAAACGGATATTTCGGGAACTTTGAATTCAAGTTCCAACTTGTGCGAAGTAGTGCAGTTATTGCATCCAACGCCAGCGGTTTGTGGATTGCCAAAAGATAAATCAAAGGCTTTTATCTTGGAAAATGAAAATTATGACCGCACTTTTTACACCGGTTTTCTGGGCGAATTAAATGTGGAAGACCAAACGGATTTGTTTGTAAATTTGCGCTGTATGGAAATTAGTGGTTCGCAAGCGCATTTATACATGGGTTGCGGCATCACGAAAGAGAGTATTCCCGAAAAAGAGTGGGAGGAAAGCTGCAACAAATCGGCAACGATGAAAAGGGTTTTGTGAAATGGAACGCAATTCAAACGGATTTTAAAGATTATAAGAGTAACGAAATTCAAACATAATTTTTAAAATCAGTGTTTATCCGTGTACCAATTAATATTAACAAAAAAAGAAATGAAACTAGACATATTAGCATTCGGAGCGCATCCAGACGATGTGGAATTAGGTTGCGGCGGAACGCTGGCCAAAGAAATCTCTTTTGGAAAAAAAGCAGGAATCATCGATTTGACCCGTGGCGAACTCGGAACACGTGGTTCTGTAGAAATTAGGAATCAAGAATCGGCTGAGGCAGCAAAAATATTGGGCATTTTGGCTAGGGAAAACCTTGACATGCGCGACGGTTTTTTTGTCAATGACGAAGCACACCAATTGAAAATCATTGAAATGATTCGGAAATACCAACCCGAAATCGTGATTTGCAATGCTATTGACGACCGTCATATCGACCATGCAAAAGGCAGTAAACTGGTTTCAGATGCTTGTTTTCTTTCTGGTTTAATAAAGATTAAAACGGAACACAAAGGTATAAAACAAGCCGCTTGGCGCCCCAAATTAGTGTATCATTACATCCAATGGAAAAATATAACACCGGATTTTGTAGTAGATATTACGGGCTATAATGACAAAAGGATAGCCGCAATTTTAGCCTACAGTTCCCAGTTTTACAATCCAGATTCGGACGAACCGGAAACGCCGATTGCTTCAAAAAATTTCTTGGAAAGCCTCAATTACCGCGCACAAGATTTCGGAAGACTGATTGGAACGGATTATGCCGAAGGATTTACCGTTGAAAGATATTTGGGAGTCAATAGTTTAGGAGATTTAATATAATTTTTTTATTTTTTTGTTTGCAAAAGCAAACTTTAATGCTATATTTGCACTCGTTAAAAATGGTGGTTGTAGCTCAGCTGGTTAGAGTATTGGTTTGTGGTGCCGAGGGTCGCCGGTTCGAACCCGGTCAGCCACCCAGAACGCAAAAGCTTCGAAGAAATTCGAAGCTTTTTTTGTGGGATAAAGTTTCGTCCGCAATAAACTGTTACTAAAATATTAAAACCACCAAATTAGAATAACTCCAAATAACCAAAAAAGTTACCTATTTGATTTGTAATTAATTTTGTTGTTCGTAATTTTACGAATAATGCAAGAAACCAAAATGGGAAAGACTAAAAAAGATTACTTTACAGACCATCAAACAGATTTAGCAAGATATGCAAAAGCATTAGGGCATCCTGTAAGAATTGCCATTTTGCAATTGCTTAATTCTCAATCTTGTTGTTTTCACGGCGATATGGCAGAGGAATTACCTATTGCAAAATCAACATTATCACAACATTTGAACGAACTCAAAGATGCTGGTTTAATTCAGGGAACTATTACACCTCCTACTGTAAAGTATTGTATTAATCGTAAGAATTGGCTAATAGCAAAAACATTAATGAACGGCTTATTAAAGTAAAAAAATTAATTGCAATATTCGCATTTTTACGAATACCGACAACTAAATAACATATTATGAGTAAAACAATTAAAGTATTGGGACCTGGCTGTCCAAAATGCAAAACTACATTTTACAATGCACAAGAAGCTGTAAAACAATTAGGAATTGAAGCCGAACTAATCAAGATAGAAGACATCGAAGAAATGATGCGCTACAACGTGCTGACAACGCCCGTTTTGATGATTGATGATGTGGTAAAAGTAAAAGGTAGAATTGCCCAAATAGACGAAATTAAAGATTTTTTAAAACAATAATACAATGGAAAAACAAGTAAGAGTAACAGAAATTTGCCCAACCAAAACACAAGCTTTAATCAAAAACGGAGCATTATTAGTCGATGTTCGCGAAAAAGACGAAGTAGCACAACTAGCTTATGACGTGCCCAATATCATCAATATTCCTTTAAGCGTTTTTGAGGAACATTACACCGAAATTCCCAAAGATAGAGAAGTAGTTATGGTTTGTAAATCAGGTGGAAGAAGTTTGAGAGTCGCAGGATTTATGGTATATCACGGTTACGACAATGTAATCAATATGAAACACGGTCTAATTCGTTGGGCGCAAAAAGGATTTCCAACAATTGGCGACACTTCCTCGGTTTTGGAAAATACCACAGCTTCAACTTGTTGCGATTCACATTCATCTGACAGTAAAAAATCGTGTTGCCACGACGAACCAAAAACGGAAGGAAGCTGTTGTTAAAATAATTTTTTAATGCAAAAAAGCTATGTTCGACTGGCTTCAACAATTCGCCGATTGGCTGATTTACTCCGCTTTTGCAATTGAACAACATACCAAATTAGGAGACGCTTTAAATTTCTTCGTATTTGATACCTTGAAAATTGCGTTATTACTTTTTGTAATCACGACCGTAATGGGAATTGTCAATTCTTATTTCCCGGTGGAAAAAGTACGTAATTTTTTGAGTCGCAATAAACTCTACGGCTTGGAATACCTGTTCGCTTCCACTTTTGGAGTTATTACGCCGTTTTGTTCTTGCTCGTCTGTTCCATTATTTATTGGTTTTGTCAAAGGCGGAATTCCACTTGGAATTACATTTACGTATCTCATTACGGCTCCATTGGTCAACGAAGTGGCAATTGCCATATTTTTAGGGGCATTTGGATTTAAAATTACGGCCATTTATGTTGGAACCGGAATCGTTTTGGGAATCATTGGCGGTTTTACACTCGGAAAATTAAAGTTGGAAAAACAGCTGTCGCCTTGGGTGCAAAACATCATTGCCAACTCTCAAACCGAAGAAGAACTCGAAGAAGAAAAACTAACATTGACAGAACGATTCCCCGGTATTATAAAAGAAGCTTACGATATTGTTAAAGGAGTTTCACCTTACATCATCATTGGAATCGCCATTGGTGGCTTAATGCACGGATTTCTTCCGACGGGCTTTTTTGAAGCCTATATCAGTAAAGAAAACCCTTTTGCAGTGCCAATTGCCGTGATTTTGGGAATTCCAATGTATAGCAATGCGGCGGGAGTCATTCCCGTGATACAAGTTTTAGTTGCCAAAGGTGTTCCGCTGGGAACGGCAATCGCTTTTATGATGGGGGTTATTGGCATGTCATTACCCGAAGCGATGCTTTTGAAAAAAGTAATGAATTGGAAATTAATTGCTATTTATTTTGGAACTATTGGCTTCTTCATGATTTTATCCGGTTACTTTTTTAATCTCATTTTATAAATTACTATGGAAAAAATAATTTTTGCAGTGGTATTGTTACATATCGTGGCTGGCTTTGGATGGGTACTTTATAAACTTCAATTCCAGAAAAAAAAATCAGAAGATGATGCCAAAAATAAAGATATTCAATAAACATAAAATAAAAAACTAATGAAAAAAACTGTCTTATTATCCATTTTCGCAACGCTACTGTTGCTATTTGTTTCCAATGATGGTAATGCGCAAACCAAAACAACCACCACCGTTCAAGTGATTCAGTTTCACTCGGAACACCGCTGTATGACCTGTAACAAAATAGAAGAATTAGCAAGGGTTGCTTTGAAAAAATACCCAACCATTCCGTTTTCGTTGGTCAATGCCGACGATAAAAAGAACGAAAAATTATGTACCCAATTTCAGGCCTACGGAAGTTCCTTGTTTTTGTACAACACCAAAACCAAAAAGATCAAGAATTTAACCGAAATGGCTTTTATGAATGCCGGCGACCAAGATAAATTCATCAAGGAATTCAATAAAAATATGGATGCTTTCCTAAAATCCTGATATGGAATGGTTAAATGAGTTGGCTCAAAACAATGAAATTCCTTTATTGGCAGCCTTGGCTTTGGGATTGTTGACCGCGATTGCACCTTGTCCGTTGGCTACCAATATCACAGCAACGGCATTTATCGCCAAAACCATCAACAGCCGAAAGAAAGTATTGTTGAGCGGTTTACTGTATACTTTGGGCAGAATGTTTTCTTATACAATAATTGGTTCCATCATTTATTTTGGCGCCAACACATTCCAAATAGCCAAACTTTTTCAAGGAAACGGCGAAAAATATATAGGTTTTGTTTTGGTTATTCTGGGCTTGATAATGCTGGACATCATCAAACTCAATTTTATAAAAGGAGGGAACTGGATTGACCAACTTTCGGATAAATTCAAAACTAAGGGGTTGTTGGGCGCTTTTCTTTTGGGTGCTTTGTTTGCTTTGGCTTTTTGTCCTTACAGTGGTGCCTTGTTTTTCGGAATGCTGGTTCCAATGACTCTTAAGTCAGGATTGGTAATGCCTGTACTGTTTTCTATTGGCACGGGATTACCCGTAATTCTTTTCGCATTCGTGATTGCTTTTAGTATGGAAAAGCTGGGAATCTATTTCAAAGCGATAACCAAAATCGAAAAAATAATGCGAATATTAGCGGGAGTTACCTTTACCGTAACAGGTTTGTATTACATTAATATTTACTTCAAACTATTTTAGATAATTGATAAGTTCAAAAAATAATTTTGTCTTTACAAATATATATCGTAATATTGCAATATAAAAATATAACGATGGGAGCATCCAAAACAGAACAATTTACAGACCAACAAAATGAATTGGCGATTCTTGCCAAAGCATTGGGACATCCGGCACGAATCGCCATAATTGAATACTTGCTAAAAGTAGATACTTGCATTTGCGGCGATATAGTAAACGAATTGCCTTTGGCCCAGCCAACGGTTTCGCAGCATTTGAAGGAGCTGAAAAATGCAGGTTTAATCAAGGGAAACTTCGAAGGTGCATCTATTTGTTACTGCATCGACGAACTGGGATTCGAAAAAATAAAAGGCTTTTTCCAAGAAGTTACCAATCATTTGGAAAAAAATAAAAATCAATGTTGTTAATTTAAATTCAATACAAATGAAACTATCTCAAGCAAAAAACATTTTGAAGTCAGTAGAAGCAGTAAATTTCCTTTTGCCTGACGGTACTTCGGTGCCGGAACATTTTCACGTGACCGAAGTGGGATTGATTACCAAAAACTTCATCGATTGTGGCGGAACGGTTCGCAAGGAAACCGTGGTGAATTTCCAGTTATGGGATGCCAACGATTTCGAACACCGTTTGAAACCCCAAAAATTACTCAACATCATCGAATTATCCGAAAAGGTTTTGGGTATCGAGGATTTTGAAATAGAAGTGGAATACCAAGCACAAACCATTGGTAAATACGATTTGGATTCCAACGGAAACGACTTTGTTTTACTAGACAAACAAACCGCTTGTTTGGCTCAAGACCAATGTGGCATTCCTGCTGAAAAACAAAAAGTAAGATTATCGGATATTAAAATTGAACAAAGCTGCTGCACTCCAGGCGGAAGCTGTTGCTAATTTTTAAATGAATAAAACTAATATAAATGACATCAACCAAAAACATCCTTTTCCCAGAAATTGAAAAAGTTATCAATACTTTAAACTTCGAAAGTATTTCCGATGAACGAAAAATCGTTTTGCAACCGCTTGTTGATTTTATCCAAGGTAAAGCCAGCAAAAATCAAGAAATTCGTTTGAACTTGATTTGCACGCACAATTCCAGAAGAAGTCATTTGTCGCAAGTTTGGGCGCAAACAGCAGCAGCTCATTACAATATTAAAAACGTATTTTGCTATTCGGGTGGAACCGAAGCTACGGCAATGTTCCCGATGGCTGCCAAAACATTGGCAAAACAAGGCTTTCAAATCAAGACCATTGCCGAAGGAAACAATCCTGTTTATGCGATAAAATATTCGGAAAATGCGCATCCAGTAATTTGTTTTTCGAAAACTTTTGACGACGATTTCAATCCACAAAGCGAGTTTGCAGCTATTCTGACTTGTTCCTCAGCCGACCAAGGTTGTCCGTTTATTGCTGGAGCGGAAAAACGTATTCCAATGACTTTTGAAGACCCAAAAGCTTTTGATAACACGTCTGAACAAGCCGAAAAATATGAGGAAAGAAGTGTGCAAATTGCCACCGAAATGTTTTATGTATTCTCCCAAATAAAAAAATAAATATGTCAGCAAATCATTGTGCACCAGTTGTGGAAAGAAAGAAATTGAGCTTTCTCGACAATTACCTTACCCTTTGGATTTTCTTGGCGATGGCTTTGGGAGTTTTGATTGGTTATTTCATTCCTTCGAGTGGGAATTTCATCAATTCCTTTTCAAATGGAACCACCAATATTCCGTTGGCAATTGGCTTGATATTAATGATGTATCCGCCTTTGGCTAAAGTAAAATACGAACAAATGGGAGAGGTGTTCAAAAACACCAAAGTCCTTGGAGCATCCCTGTTCTTGAACTGGGTTGTCGGACCAATTTTGATGTTTTTCTTGGCATTGTTGTTACTAAACGGCTATCCCGAATACATGATTGGCGTCATCCTGATTGGTTTGGCACGTTGTATTGCGATGGTCGTAGTTTGGAATGATTTAGCCGATGGAAACCGAGAATATGCGGCAGGTTTAATCGCCTTGAACAGTATTTTTCAAGTGTTGTTGTACAGCGTTTATGCCTATGTTTTCATTACAATTTTGCCACCTTACTTTGGTTATACCGGCTTTGAAGTCAACATCAGCATTGGTCAAATTGCCGAAAGCGTGGGTATTTATCTAGGGATTCCTTTTGTAATGGGAATTGTCAGTAGGTATGCGTTAATCGCACTTAAAGGTTCAGAATGGTTTGAAACAAAATACGTTCCTTTTATTTCTCCAATAACACTGATTTCATTACTTTTTACGATTGTTTTGATGTTCAGCCTGAAAGGAGAATTGATTGTTCAAATTCCTTTTGATGTGTTGCGAATAGCGCTTCCTTTGGTAATCTATTTTACCATAATGTTCATCATAAGTTTCTTGATCGGGAAGTATTTTGGTGCCGATTATTCGAAAGCTACGGCTATCGCTTTTACCGCAACAGGCAACAACTTTGAATTGGCCATTGCTGTAGCCATTGGTGTTTTTGGTATCAATAGTGGTCAGGCTTTTGCAGGTGTCATTGGGCCTTTGGTAGAAGTTCCGGCTTTGATAGCTTTGGTAAATGTTGCCTTTTGGTTCAGAAAAAAATACTTCTTGAATCAATAAAACTAAATACTATCATATAAAAATAACCGCAGATTCTCGGATTTAAAAAATGATTTAAAAATCTGCGAATCTGCGGTAAAAAAATTATGTAATTTCCTGACCAAATTTATTCTTCTTTTAACAATCAATTCCCGCTTTTGTCCACCACGGGACGATTTTCCCTGTTGGCCAATTCCCAAGCAATGGCAAAGGCGAATTGGGTTCTTTTGGCTAAAACATCAAACTCGATTTTATCAACTTCGTCCGTGGCTTTGTGGTAATCAGCATGCACTCCGCTAAAAAGAAAAACCGAGGGAATCCCGTTTTTGGCAAAATTATAATGATCGGAACGGTAATAGAAACGGTTGGGATCGTTTCTGTCATTGTATTTGTAATCCAAAAACAGTTTAGAATAGTTTGTATTGGCAGCTTCGCAAATGTTGTGCAAATCGCTCGAAAGATAATCGGACCCAATGAGATAAACATAATTGCTGGAATCATTATGGAATTGGTCGTGACGACCAATCATGTCGATATTGATGTCAGCAACGGTATTGGCCAACGGAAACAAGGGATTTTGGGAATAATAACTGGACCCCAATAATCCGTGTTCTTCGCCGGTTACATGAAGAAACAAGATGGAACGTTTCGGGCCATTGCCTTCTTTTTTTGCGGTTTCAAATGCTTGGGCAATTTCCAGCAAAGCCACGGTTCCAGAGCCATCATCATCGGCTCCATTGTACACTTCACCGTTTATTACACCAATGTGATCGTAATGAGCCGAAATCACGACAATCTCGTCTGGTTTTTCGGAACCTTCGATAAAAGCCCAGATATTTTCGGAATCGGACAAATTATCATTGCGAATGGCATTCAGGAAGGAAGCCGGAATTCTTTGGTAATAATCCGTTGCTCCTTTTGGAAAAGGAACCGTGTTTGTTTTATATTGGTTTATGAGATAATCTCCCGCTTTTTTTTGTCCGGAAGAACCCGTTTGACGGCCTTCCATTTCATCGGAAGCGATTACAAGAAGATGCTTTTTTAAATCTACAGCAGTGATGGTATTGATGTATTCGGCAGGATCAACACGGTTCACTTTGCCTACTTGACTGGAGCAACTTATGCTCAAGAGAAATAGCGTACTTATAAGAATTATTTTTTTCATCTAAAATATTGATTTTGATTAATACAAAAGGCTATTTTTTCAGCACTTCATTCAAGAAAAGTTTCAAGTGTTCCCAAGAACGTTTTGCTGCTTTTTCGTTGTAAGCTGCACCTTTCGAATTATCGTTTCCAGATTCAGGATTGGTAAAAGAATGTACCGCATTGGCATAATAAATCATCTGCCAGTCGGCTTTTGTGTCGCGCATTTCCTGTTGGAAAGCCGTGATTTCTTCCTTGGATTCGTATGGGTCATCCGCTCCATGGCAAACCAAAACCTTGGCAGAAATTGGCTCTGTTGGTCTTGTTGCCGCTTTGCCCAATCCTCCGTGGAAAGAAACGACACCTTTTACGTTCAAATGTCCTCGAGCCACTTCTAACGCTCCAGTTCCTCCAAAACAATAACCGATAACGACTATGTTTTCCGGATTTGCACCCGAGCGAATCAACTGTTCCAATGCCAAGGCAATTCGTTTTTGGTAATCCTTGAAATTAGTTTTGTAGAAACCGGCATTTTGTCCTGCTTCTTTATAGTCTTTTGGGTAATTTCCTTCGCCATAAATATCTGCAATAAATGCATAATAGCCCAATTTTGCCAAGTTCTCGGCGGTATCTTTGGACAATTTATCGATTCCCATCCAAGCAGGAAGTATCAAAATTCCGGGTTTTTGCAGGTTTTTTTTCGAAGGTTGAATTTCAAAACCGTTTAAAACTTGAGTTCCGTCCTTGTATTTCACGGGTTTTAATTGGGCAAACGAAACGCTTGCATACGATAAAATGGCTAAAAAGAAATAGTTGATATTTTTCATGACGATATTGTTTCTGACAAATATCTGAAATAAAAAAGAATAGTTGTTTATAAACAGTTGTTAATTAGATGATTTTTACAAAGAGGACAATGTTTACAAAGTAACATTGCGTTTAAAGGCACAACCCAATTCCATAATGGAATCGGTTTTTGAAATACCGGGAATATTGTCAATTTTTTCATAAAGCACCTTCCGCATGTGCTCATGATCTCGGGCTATGATTTTGATGTAAAGCGTGTATAAGCCTGATATATAATAACATTCCGTGATTTCTGGAATTTTTTTCAATTCTTCAATTATTCGAGACGAATCTTGGTCTTTATTCAAGGTAATTCCCGTGAAAGCGCCCCAATCGTACCCAATTTTTTTTTCGTTCAATACTGGTTTTATTCCAAGAAGAATACCATGTTCCATCAACCGATTGACGCGTTGGTGTACCATAGTGTTTGAAATTTTCAAATTGGCGGCAATTGTCGAATAGGCCATTCGTCCGTCTTTTTCTAATTCCTTGATGATAAATATATCAAATTTGTCCAGTTTTTCCATACAATTTTAAATTAAATTGACTTAAATTTTATAATATAAATTAAATATGACTTATTTGACTCAAATGTAAGTCAAAATTATTATTTTAAATTGCTAAATAAAAAATAATATTAATTTTGTAATCAAATATCTTAAAAACATTGGATTATGGAACAAATACATCAAACACTTTCTTCAAAAGCATCAGCAATGATAGCAAAAGAAAATAAATACGGAGCTCACAATTACCATCCGTTGCCCGTGGTTTTAAAAAGGGGAGAAGGTGTTTTTGTTTGGGATATGGACGACAAAAAATATTTTGATTTCCTATCGGCTTATTCTGCCGTGAACCAAGGACATTGTCATCCAAAAATTGTGAATGCAATGATCAAACAAGCGCAAACATTGACCTTGACATCGCGTGCCTTTTATAACGACCAATTGGGAAATTTTGAAGAATATGTAACCAAATATTTTGGTTTTGACAAAGTGTTGCCAATGAACACAGGTGCCGAAGCGGTAGAAACGGCTCTTAAATTATGCCGAAAATGGGCTTATGAAGTAAAGGGTATTCCTGAAAACCAAGCGCAAATCATCGTTTGCGAAAACAATTTTCATGGAAGAACCACAACCATTATTTCGTTTTCCAATGATGAAAGTGCTCGTAAAAGTTTTGGTCCTTTCACCGCCGGATTTATAAAAATTCCTTATGATGATATCGATGCTTTGGAAAATGTATTGAAATCAACACCAAATATCGCTGGATTCTTGGTAGAACCTATTCAAGGTGAAGCCGGAGTTTACGTGCCTGCCGACGGATATTTGGCGAAAGCCAAAGCACTTTGCGAAAAATACAATGCTTTGTTTATCGCTGATGAAGTGCAAACAGGTATTGCCAGAACCGGAAGATTGCTCGCAACTTGCGGGAATTGCTCATGTGAAAATGGATGCGAAAATAAACCGGAAGTAAAACCTGATATTCTTATTTTGGGAAAAGCGATTTCGGGTGGCGTTTATCCAGTTTCGGCGGTTTTGACAAATGACGAAATTATGAACGTAATCAAACCGGGACAACACGGTTCCACTTTCGGTGGAAATCCAATTGCAGCGGCCGTAGCCATCGCCGCGCTTGAGGTCGTAAAAGAAGAAAATCTCGCCGCCAATGCCGAAAAACTGGGGATAATTTTGAGAAAAGGATTGAACGATATTGCTTCAAGAAACTCAATCATTAAATTAGTTCGAGGTAAAGGATTGTTAAATGCCATTGTTATCAACAGTGACGAAGAATCGGATTTAGCTTGGGATATTTGCATGAAATTCAGTGAAAACGGACTATTGGCAAAACCAACGCATGGCAACAAAATTCGTTTTGCACCACCATTGGTGATAACCGAAAGTCAAATTCAGGAATGTCTTGCCATTATAGAAAAATCGCTAAATGATTTCAAATAACAGCCTCATATGGAAGCCATAATTAAATTGATAAAGAATCGGTCTGACATTGGCGCAGGAACAAGAGGGTCGGATATGGGAGTTGATGCCATTGAAATTGCGGCCATCAACCAGAATAGCGCTTATTTTAACCAGTTTCCGTTTGAAGACGTAAAAACGCACAACGAGTCGATTTATGACAAAAACCGAAGCACGTTTGCCAAGAGAATTGAACACGTTGTAGAACAATGCACGAGAGTTTGCGCCACGGTCAAGAAAAATTTGGAAGCTAATTTCTTTCCCATTGTTTTGTCGGGTGACCATTCTTCAGCTTTGGGAACGATAAGTGCGATAAAATCCGTTTATCCCAAGCAAACATTGGGAGTCATTTGGATTGATGCCCATGCCGATTTGCATTCGCCTTACACTTCGCCATCAGGAAATATTCACGGAATGCCTTTGTCTGCCGCGATTGCCGATGACAATTTGAGTTGCCAGATCAACGAATTGGCTCCAGAAACCCAACATTATTGGGAAGAATTGAAAAATATTGGTTGCAAAGGAGCAAAAGTATTGCCCCAAAACATTGTATATTTTGGCCTTCGCGATACGGAAGAAGCTGAAGAAAAGCAAATAGAAAAATATAAAATCCGGAATTACAAAGTAGCCGAAATCCGGTATCGCGGCCTCAAAACTTGCGTGAAAGAAGCATTGGACAAACTCTCCCATTGCGACATTTTGTATCTTTCATTTGATGTGGATTCGATGGATTGCGATTTGATATCTTATGGAACGGGAACGCCGGTTCCAAGAGGGTTTGACCAATATGAAATTATCGCCATTATGGATCAAATTATCGAAACCAAAAAAGTGGTTTGTATTGAATTTGTGGAGATAAACCCGCTTTTGGACAACAAGGGAAACAAAATGGCCGAGACGGCTTTCGAGGTTTTGGAACATATTACCGCCACGGTTATGTTGCCAAGAGAATAGTTTTTGTTTTAAGTTGTAGTAAAAAACAACAATAAGTTTCCTTAAATTGATTTATGAGTATTTATTTCATGATTATTCCAGAGAATAAGTCATTGGAATAAAAATTACTTGTCCAATTGTAAAAATAGTTGTTACATTTATGAAAAAATTATCCCTGAATAGTTGTCCTATTTTATTCTAAAAACTATTTTTACCAAACGGCGTTTAAGCAACCATTCAATATTTTTCCAAATGAAATACTTCTTATTTGTTATTCTTTTACTCCATTTTAATTGTGTTAATGCACAGCAAAATTTAATTAAATATGTAAAACCCATCATTGGTTCCGAAAAAATGGGACATACTTATCCCGGTGCAACGGTGCCGTTTGGAGCAGTGCAATTGAGTCCGGAAACGGATACTTTATCCTATGAATTGAACGGGAAATACAATGGCGATGTATATAAATATTGTGCAGGTTATAAATATGAAGACAAAACTATTGTAGGCTTCAGTCACACCCATTTTAGTGGAACGGGACATTCAGACCTTGGTGATTTTTTGGTTATGCCAACGCAAGGAAAACTGCAATTGAATCCCGGAACTACTTCAAATTCAAAAAGCGGTTATCGTTCTGCATTCTCTCATTCTAACGAAATTTCCGAAGCTGGTTATTATAAAGTAAAACTAGATGATGATGCCATTATCGCCGAAATGACGGCAAGTACCAGAGTTGGAATGCATCAATATACCTTTCCAAAATCGGAGGAAAGTCATATTATTCTTGATTTGATGGCCGGTATTTATAATTATGAAGAAAAAAACGTTTGGACTTACGTGCGAGTGGTTAACGACACCTTGATTACGGGCTATCGCCAAACAAATGGCTGGGCACGAACTCGAACCGTGTATTTTGCTATGTCGTTTTCAAAACCATTTATCAGTTATGGCCAGAAAAATTATGATACCAAACAAGCGTATCGTGGATTTTGGAGGAAATTTGATCAATCGAAAAACTTTCCGGAAATAGCAGGAAAAAGGATTCGAATGTATTTTGATTTTAAAACCGAGGAGTCTGAAAAAATCAAAATAAAATTGGCGTTGTCATCTGTAAGCCAAGAAAATGCTTTGGAAAATATGCAATCCGAAATTAGGGATTGGGATTTTGAAAAAGTAAAAACCAATGCTCAAAAATTATGGAATACAGAACTGAACAAAATTAAAATCGAAGCTTCGGAAGACACCAAGGTAAATTTTTATACCGCCATGTATCACACTTTCATCAATCCGACCGTTTATACCGACGTGAATGGAGAATACAAAGGCTTGGATCAAGACATTCATTTAGCCAATGGTTTTACCAATTACAGCACGTTTTCTTTGTGGGATACTTATCGGGCGCTGCATCCTTTTTTTAACATCATTCAGCCTTCCCGAAATAACGATATGGTAAAATCGATGATGGCTCATTACCATCAAAGTGCCTTGCACATGTTGCCCATTTGGTCGCATTATTCCAATGATAATTGGTGTATGAGCGGTTATCACAGCGTTTCGGTCATTGCAGATGCCATTCTCAAAGGCGTTTATGATGGCGACCCAAACGAAGCCTTGAATGCTTGTGTAGCAACAGCAAAACATCGAAATTATGAAGGAATTGGTTCTTATATGGATTTAGGTTTTATACCTGATGAAGAAAATGGAACTTCCGTTTCCAATACTTTAGAATACGCCTACGATGATTGGTGCATTGCGCAATTGGCCAAAAAATTAAACAGGCAAGACGTTTATGAAGAGTTTATTAAACGATCCACAAATTGGCAAAATAATTTTAACGACACTACAAGATTCATGCAACCCAAATTGGCAAATGGAACTTTTAAAACCAATTTTGATGCTTTGTCGACGCACGGTCAAGGATTTATTGAAGGAAATAGTTGGAATTACAGTTTTTTTGTTCCCCATAATCCAACCGAATTGATTGCCAAAATGGGCGGAACAACAGCATTTTCATCCCGTTTAGACACCTTGTTTTCGATGCATTTGCCTGATTCCTTTTTTGCAGAAACAGAAGACATCACCAGAGAAGGAATTATTGGCGGTTATGTTCACGGAAATGAGCCTGCGCACCATGTGGCTTATTTTTACAATTGGACAAATCAACCTTGGAAAACACAATTTCAGGTTCGAAAAATAATGCAAATGCAATACAAACCAACAGCTGATGGTTTGGGAGGAAATGACGATTGCGGACAAATGAGTGCTTGGTATATTTTTTCTTCCTTGGGATTTTATCCGGTTGCACCAGGTTCAAACGAATATGCCATTGGATCGCCATTGGTAAACAATGCGGTGTTGACTTTAGAAAATGGAAAAACATTTACAATAGACGTAATTAATCAAAAAGACAAAAATGTTTACGTTCAAAAAATCCTGCTAAACGGAAAACCTTTGCCAACTTTGTTTATAAACCACGATAACATTACGGATGGAAGTAAATTGACATTTTATATGGGGTCAAAACCAAAAAAATGAGGATATTTTTCGGTTTTATGAACGATAATTGATTTCTGCATTATACAGCACAAAAAAGCCCATCAAAATATTTGATGGGCTTTTTTGTAGGTTTGGGACAGTTTAAATTTAACTATTCACGGGTTTCCAAAGTCCGTAACCGCCATTCAAATTCACGGAATAGATGTTGTTGTTTCTCAAAATTCGTTGAGCCAAATAACCTCTTAAACCAATCTGGCAGTAAATCACATATTTTTTATTCTTGTCAAAGAAATCCAGATTTTCTCTCAAAGTATCCACATCCATGTTTATGGCATTTGGAATCGCGCCGTTTTCGAATTCTTTTTTGGTTCTCACATCAATCAGAATGGCATTTTCGGTCGAAAGATACTCGACTAATTGGTCGTAATTGACGAATCGTACATCGTCGTTCAACATATTTTCGGCAACGTAACCTAGAATGTTTACGGGGTCTTTGGCGGAATTATAAGGTGGAGCATAAGCCACTTCAATTTCTTGCAAATCATGAATTGTCAAATTTCCTTTTATGGCCGTTGCAATTACGTCAATTCTTTTGTCGACTCCTTCTTGTCCCAAGGCTTGTGCGCCATAAATGGTTCCATCTTCTCCAAAATTCATTTTCAAGACAATATTCGTGGCTCCAGGATAATAACTGGCGTGATTGGCTCTGGTAACCGTTACGGTTCGATACGGAATATTGTAGCGTTTCAATAGTTTTTCGTTAAGTCCAGTGGCACCAACGGTCAAGTCAAAGAATTTTATAATCGAAGTTCCCAAAGTTCCTTTATTCGATATTTTATTTCCTCTAGTGATATTATCGGCCACAATTCTACCTTGACGATTGGCTGGCCAAGCAAGCGGAATCAACACTTTTGCCTGATTGATGAAATGTGCAACTTCAACTGCATCGCCCACTGCATAAATATTGGGGTCAGAAGTTTGCATAAACTCGTTTACGGCAATTCCGCCGGTGACGCCCAACTCCAGTCCAGCTGATTTTGCCAAAGCGTTTTCGGGTTTTACTCCAATGGCAAACACAACTGCATCAGCCAAAATAGTGCCGCCGTTATTTAGTTTTAATTCGATTTCATTGTTTTTGTCTTCAAAAGCTTCAACGCCCGTGTTTACGAGAATATTTAGATTTTTGGCAACAGCGTGATGTTGTACCATTTTGGCAAATTCATAATCCACTGGAGCCATCACTTGGTTTCCCAACTCGATAACAGTGACATTGAGTCCTTTTTCAACCAGATTTTCAGCTACTTCCAAGCCAATGAAACCACCGCCGACAACGGCAATATTTTTCAAATTTTTAGTCTTGGCAATGATTCTGTCCATATCGGCAACATTTCGAAGCGTCATTATTTTGTTGGAATCAATCCCGGGAATGTTGGGTCTGAAGGGTTCTGCGCCTGGAGACAATAATAATGTATCGTAAGTTTCGATGTAAATTTCATTCGTAATCACGTTTCTAACTTCGACCGTTTTTTCTTTATTGTTTATTTTTAAAACTTCATTAAAAATGCGCACATCCAAGTTGAATCTTGTTTTTAAAGATGTGGGTGTGTTCAACAATAATTTGGAGCGTTCCACGATTACACCGCCAATATGATAGGGCAGGCCACAGTTTGCAAAACTAACATGTTCTCCTTTTTCAAAAATGATAATTTCATTTTCTTCGCTCAATCTTCTTAATCTTGCTGCTGCAGTTGCGCCACCGGCAACTCCACCTATAATAAGTATTTTCATGTTTAGAGTATTTCTTGTATTTAATTATGGTACAAATTTGAGAAAACACAACGTAAAAGTTTGTAGCTTTTGTTACATAAAATCAAATGTTTGAACTAAAAAATGTGTGTTGCCAAAATGCGGTACATATACATTGCAAAAACTTCGACAAACTGTTTTACATATTTATGTTTAAAGTTAATTTTTTTTAGCGAAATTTACGACTTATTAAAGAATTAACAGCAATGAAAGAACTAATCAAGCAAACTTACGGTTATATATTTGAAGATAAATTGATTGATGAAATAGCCGAATCTTCTTTGCTGAGGGATTTCAAAGAAGGCGACATCCTGATCGATTTTGGTGATTCCATAAGGAAAATGCCGTTGTTGATTTCTGGAGCCATCAAGATATTGCGAGAAGATTTTGACGAAGGCGAATTACTGTTGTATTTTATAGAAAAAGGCGACACTTGTGCCATGACGATGGCTTGCTGTTTAGGCGAAACCAAAAGCGAAATTCGAGCTGTGGCCGAAACCAAAGGAACTGTCGTAATGATTCCCATAATCAAAATGGAAGAATGGTTGGGTAAATACAAAAGCTGGAGAAACTTTGTTTTTAACAGTTACAACAATCGTTTAAAAGAAATGCTGTCCGCCATTGACAATCTTGCTTTTATGAATATGGACGAACGATTGTTAAACTATCTCAACGAGAAAGTAAAAATTAATAATACCAATGAAATTCACAACACCCATCAAGAAATTGCGTATGACTTGCATACTTCGAGAGTCGTGATTTCCCGCTTGTTGAAAGCATTGGAAAACAATGGGAAAATTAAACTCAACAGGTCTTCGATAGTATTGTTGAAATGAGGTAACATTTGTTACAGAAATGGGATGAAAATACCCTTATTTTTGTAATCAAAAATTTTTATAAATGGAAATATCTCAAATAATTGGTTATGTTCTGGCGGTTTTTGTAGGTATGACACTCGGAATGTTGGGAAGTGGCGGCTCCATACTTTCCGTGCCTATTTTGGTGTATGTCATGAGCATAGAACCAACATTGGCGACGGCCTATTCTTTATTTGTGATTGGCACAACTTCATTCGTTGGCGGAATTCACAAGGCCAAACAAAAATTAGTTGATTTCAATAAGGTATTTTTGTTTGGAATTCCAGCGGTAATTTCGGTTTTTGTCACGCGAAAAATTCTTGTTCCCAGGATACCCGATATTATTTTTTCGACAGAAAATTTCACTTTGAGCAAGTCCATCTTAATTATGGTGGTTTTTGCCTTCGTGATGATTTTTGCATCAATTCAAATGATAAAACCTTTGAAAGAGAGAATTGTTCATGAGGGTGAAAAACTCAATTATTATAAAATTATTTTTCTGGGAATTTTTATTGGACTACTTTCAGGATTTGTTGGAGCAGGAGGTGGTTTTTTGATAGTTCCCACTTTGTTGTTCTTTGCAAAAACGCCCATGAAAATGGCTGTTGGTACCTCTCTTTTTATCGTTTCACTACAATCATTGATTGGATTTATGGGCGATATTATGGGAAATCAAATCATTGACTGGATGTTATTATTTTTCTTTACTTTAGCATCAATAGTTGGGATTTTTATTGGAAATTTCATCTCCAAAAAAGTAGAAGACGAAAAACTCAAAAACAGTTTTGGGTGGTTTGTGCTCGGAATGGGAATTTATATCATTATTAGGGAACTTTTTTGGTCATAATAATTTCCTAAAATCTAACTCAAAATACGGTCTTGTTTAAAAAAATAAATAAATTTACATTATAAATACACTTTGAAACATGAAAATAGAACAAATTTATACGGGTTGTTTAGCGCAAGGTGCATATTATATTGAAAGTAATGGAGAAGTTGCCATTATAGATCCATTGCGAGAAGTGCAGCCTTACATTGATAAAGCCACTAACGCAAAAGCTAAAATCAAATATATTTTTGAAACCCATTTCCACGCTGATTTTGTAAGTGGACATGTCACGTTAGCCGAGAAAACGGGTGCTCCAATCATATATGGTCCTACGGCAGAGCCAAAATTTAAAGCACATATTGCCACTGATGGCGAAGTTTTTCAATTGGGAGAAATTACGATAACCGTTTTACATACGCCGGGACACACCTTGGAAAGTTCCTGTTATCTTTTGAAAGACAAAGATGGAAAGGATTATGCACTTTTTAGTGGTGACACCTTATTTTTAGGCGATGTTGGTCGTCCTGATTTAGCCCAAAAAGTGGCTAACATGACCAAGGAACAACTAGCCGGAATTTTATTCGATAGTTTGCGAAACAAGGTAATGACCTTGGCCGATGACGTGATTGTTTATCCAGCGCATGGTGCAGGAAGTGCTTGTGGCAAGAATTTGAGCAAGGAAACAATAGGTTCCATTGGGGAACAAAAGCAGATCAATTATGCGCTTCGTGCCAACATGACCAAAGACGAATTCATCAAGGAAGTTACGGATGGATTGTTGCCTCCGCCAGTATATTTTCCGTTGAACGTAAAACTCAATAAAGAGGGTTATGAAAATGTGGAAGACATTATCAGGGACGCTGTAGCTTATGATGCCGAGACTTTTGAAATGGTTGCCAATGAAATCGACACCGTAATTCTGGACGTTCGTCATCAAGATGATTATGCAAAAGGACATATTCCAAAATCTATTTTCATAGGTATCGATGGCGATTTTGCTCCTTGGGTTGGTGCTTTAATTCCAGACATCAAGCAACCTTTACTATTAATAACGCCATTGGGCAGGGAAGAGGAAAGTATAATTCGTTTGGCAAGAGTGGGTTACGACAATACCTTGGGGTATCTAAAAGGTGGATTTGACACTTGGAAAAATGAAGGATTGGAATACGACACTGTCAGTTCCGTTTCGGCTCCAATGCTGGAAGAAATATTGGAAGAGGCAGAAGAGGAGAAAGAAAAAGTAATCATTTTTGATGTTAGAAAAGACGGTGAATATTCTGCTGAACATATAGCTGACGTCCCATCAACACCATTGGATAATATTAACGACCATTTAGCCGAATTCCCAAAAGAAGAAGAATTCTATTTGCATTGTGCCGGTGGCTATCGTTCCATGATTGCGGCTTCCATATTAAAAGCAAGAGGGTATCACAACGTAATTAACGTGGCAGGCGGATTTGCAGCCATCAAAAAAACATCCATAAAAACGACAAATTATGTTTGTCCGTCAACATTGAAATAGAATGAAACAAATACTTTTTACAAATTGGCACGCCATGCGTTGGGTTAGATTGGCATTTGCCTTGTTTTTGTTCGTTCAAGCTTACACTACCCATGAATGGTTTTTTATTGCTTTCGGTTTATTTTTTTTATTTCAAGCGATTTTTAATTTAGGCTGTGGGCCAAATGGTTGCGCCATTCCCAACAATAAATATTCTAAAAAATGAGCAATAGTTTCGAAAATATTATCCAATCGGAAAAACCGGTTTTGATTGATTTTTTTGCCACTTGGTGTGGTCCTTGCAAGATGCTGGCTCCCGTTTTAAAAGAGGTAAAAGACAGTTTGGGAGAACGCATTACCATACTAAAAATCGATGTGGATAAAAACCAGCAGTTATCATCAAAATACCAAGTTCGCGGTGTTCCAACAATGATTTTGTTTCAAAATGGAAAACAGTTATGGAGACAATCCGGTGTTTTGACCAAAGATGAAATCATAAAAACCATTGTTGAAAAAAGCAACTAATGAGCAAGAAAGCAATTATTATCACGGCAACAGGAATTATAATTGGTGCCATCGCAGGCTATCTTTACTACTATTATGTAGGCTGTGTTACAGGAACTTGTGCCATAACCTCAAAACCTTTAAACAGCACTTTGTATGGAGCATTAATGGGAGGTTTACTATTTAACATGTTCGTGAAATCACCAAAAAAACTTTAATAATTAACCAACAAAATTCGAAAATCATGAAAAAAAACATGGGTTCAACAGACAAAATTATTCGTATTCTATTTGCTCTTGTAGTTGCCGTTTTGTTTTACACCAAAACAGTTGAAGGCACATTGGCATTAGTTTTAGGTATTTTGGCAACAGTAATGGTAGCAACCAGTTTTATCAGTTTTTGTCCTTTGTATTTGCCTTTTGGACTTTCTACACGAAAAAAAAAGAATAAATGATTGAAAAGTCTCTAAATAAAGACCTTATTTTAAGAGAACGATTGGCTATGCAAAGAACAATTTTGGCAATCAATCGACTTTTTTGGCATTTCTGCGAACTTCGATGTATTTTTTATAGCAGCTTTAAGTTTGGAAGGTTTGTTAAAAGTAGAACTCAGTTTTGCCATTGAATTTTTTTTTTCACCAGTTCGTTCGTCCTTTTTTTAATTGGCGTGTTCAACTATTTCAAGCACAAGAAAATGATTTTAGAAAACGAAAAACACGTTGGCGATTATAAAATGGAATATTATGAATAGTGAAAAAATATTGGATCAAGAATATTGGGACAAACAATACATATCCAATGCAACTGGTTGGGATTTAGGCCAAGTTTCTCCACCAATAAAAAAATATGTGGACAATTTAAAGGACAAGCACATCAACATTTTGATTCCAGGTTGCGGCAATACTTATGAAGCAGAATATCTATTGGAACAAGGCTTTACCAATGTTACCGTGATAGATATAGCACCAACATTAGTAAAAAATCTCCAAAAAAAATTCAAAGACAACACCAATATAAGCATTGTTTTAGGTGATTTCTTTGAGCATCAAGGAAGTTATGATTTGATTATTGAGCAAACTTTTTTCTGTGCCTTGCCACCCTTAATACGTGAAGAATATGTGTCGAAAATGTACCAACTTTTGACAGAAAAAGGAAAATTAGTTGGATTGTTGTTCAATAAAATTTTTGATTCTGGACCTCCTTTTGGTGGAACCCAAATCGAATATGAGCAATTATTTAAAGATTATTTCGACTTTAAAATTATGGAGAATTGCCACAATTCAATTGCGCCAAGAGCCAATTCTGAATTGTTTATCGAATTTCAAAAAAAATAATTTCCTATGAATTAAAGTATTTCATCACGGAATACTTTTTTTATTTACCTTTGTTAACCAAATGGTTAAACCACATAGTTAAATCACGATGACAACTGAAGAAAAAATATTCAATGCTGCTCGAATTGTATTCCAAAAGAAAGGATTCGCAGGAGCCAGAATGCAGGAAATAGCAGATGAAGCAGGTATCAACAAAGCAATGCTACATTATTGTTTCAAGAACAAACAATTACTTTTTGAAGCCGTTTTCATGAATGCATTCAGTCAATTGGCACCACAAATCAAAGAAATCTTCACATCTGGAGAAAGTGTTTTTGATAAAATCAAGAAATTCACGCACAGCTACATTTCATTTGTAATTCATAATCCCTATTTACCGCAATTTATAATCCAGGAAATGAACAACAATCCAGCGTTTGTCATGTCCTTTTTAAACAATGAAAACAGACCCAATCCCACCTTGCTGATTACTCAAATCGAAAAAGAAATCGCCGACGGAATCATTAAACCCGTCAATCCAAAACAGCTTTTGATGGATGTTTTTTCGATGACCGTTTTTCCTTTTGCCGCACAGATATTGGCCAAAGGAATGTTGCAAATTTCGGATGCAGAATTCAATCAAATGATGGAAGAACGAAAAACCAGCATTGCCGAACAAATTATAAATTCCATAAAAAGATGAAACGAATATTAATCATATCCTTTTTATTGGCTGCATTTTTTTCCAATGCACAGCAATCATTGACCTTGGAAGAGTGTTATGCTTTGGCCAATAAAAATTATCCCATAGCCAAACAAATTGGATTGTTGCAGCAAAAATCTGATTACGAAGTAGATGCATTGCAAACCGGCAAACTTCCCAAAATAGATTTGGTTGCCCAAGGAAGCTACCAAAATCAAGTGACCATGATTCCAAATCCAGTTCTCGAACCGTTAAACAAAGACCAATATCGAGCTAATTTTGATGTCAACCAACTCATTTATAATGGCGGATTGATTGATGCCAACACCAAGCTGAAAGAGGCGCAAACCAAAACCCAACAACAACAAGTTGAAGTCAATTTATACCAAATCAAGACCAGAATCAACCAGTTGTATTTCTCAATTTTACTATTGCAGGAGCGAAAAGAAATCCTGATTTACAAACAAGAACAATTGGTTTCCAAAATAAAAGAAGTCAATGCTGGAATCAAATTTGGAGCCATTCTTCCTGCTTCCGAAAAAGTATTGGAAGCCGAGAATTTGAAAATAAAACAACAACTTTCTGAAATTCATTTCGATCAAAAACGCTTGTTCGAAAATCTTTCGTCCTTGACTTATACGACGATTCCTGAAACCAGTGTTTTGCAAAAACCAACAATAATCACGGAAGAAAACACGGCAAAAAATCGGCCGGAATTGAAATATTTCGAATTGCAAAACCAGCAAATTGAAGCTTCGAAAATGGTTATCTCTAAAAATAATTTACCAAAAATAAATGCTTTCGGGATTGCTGGTTATGGAAATCCCGGATTGAATATGGTCGATAATTCGTATCAACCCATTTTTATGGTGGGATTGAGAGCCAATTGGAATGTTTTTGATTGGAACAAATCCAAAGCCGAAAAAGACGCATTGACGGTTTCAGCCGATATTGTCGCCACTGAAAAAGAAACTTTTTTACTCAACAATTCCTTGCAATTGCAGGAAATGGAGAACGAAATAAAAAAAACAGAAGAAATCATCAAAACCGATACAGCAATTATTGGTTTAAGAGAATATGTCGAAAAATCGGCCAATTCTCAATTGAAAAACGGTGTGATAACCACTTCCGAATATTTGGTGGAATTCACGAATTTATTTGAAGCGCGAACCAATCAAAAGTTACACGAAATTCAATTGGCTTTGGCCAAGGCAAATTATCAAGTTATTAAAGGAAACTAAAAATAGAAGAAACATGAAAAAAATAATCCCAATCTTAATGCTTGCAAGCCTAATCTCCTGCACCAAAAACAACGACAAAGCCGATGGTTACGGGAATTTTGAAGCAACAGAAATTACCATTTCGGCGGAAGCAAACGGGAAAATCGAATATTTAAAACTTGAAGAAGGCGATATTTTGGAACCCAATAACCAAGTTGGTTTGATCAACACAACCCAATTGCATTTCAACAAACAACAATTATTGGCTTCAAAAAGTACCGTTTATTCCAAATCGGCCAATGTTCTGTCGCAAATTAAAGTGTTGCAGGAACAACTGAAAACGGCACAAATCGAGAAAAAAAGAATCCAAAACATGTTTGCCGAAAATGCCGCAACCAAACGTCAAGTGGATGAAATTGACGGAAAAGTAAGCGTCATTCAAGAGCAAATAAAAAGCGTGCAAACCCAAAATGCGCCCATCGTCAACGAAGCAAAATCCATCGATTTCCAGATTGAAAAAATTAACGACCAAATCGAGAAAAGCAAAATCATCAACCCAATGAAAGGAACAGTTTTAGCCAAATATGCAGAGCCAAACGAAGTAACCGCTTTCGGGAAACCCATCTACAAAATAGCCGATATTTCAGAAATGACGCTTCGGGTTTATGTGAGCGAAACCCAATTATCAAACATAAAAATGGGTCAAAAAGTAACCGTAAAAATAGATGCCGAAAAAGAAATGAAATCCTTTCCCGGAACCATTTCTTGGATTGCCTCTTCGGCAGAATTCACTCCGAAAATTGTCCAAACCAAGGAAGAAAGGGTAAATTTGGTTTATGCCGTAAAAGTGAAAGTAAAAAATGATGGCAGTTTAAAAACAGGAATGCCTGCCGAAATGTGGATTAAATAGAGATTAGAAAAAAAAATATGAGTATAACCGTCCAAAACATCTCCAAATCCTACAACAAAATCAAAGCTGTTGAAGCCATTTCTTTTGATGTAAAAGAAGGGGAGCTGTTTGGATTGATTGGACCGGATGGAGCAGGAAAGACAACCATTTTTAGGATTTTGACCACGCTTTTATTGGCCAATGAAGGCTCGGCAACCGTTGCCGGTTTTGATGTGGTAAAAGATTACAAATCTATTAGAAATTCTGTAGGGTATATGCCTGGAAAATTTTCTTTGTACCAAGATTTATCCGTGGAGGAAAACTTGTCTTTTTTCGCCACCATTTTTGGAACAACAATTGAAGAAAATTACGATTTGATCAAGGATATTTACATTCAAATTGAACCATTCAAAACCAGAAGAGCAGGAGCACTTTCGGGTGGGATGAAGCAAAAATTGGCCTTGTGTTGCGCCTTGATTCACAAGCCCAAAGTCTTGTTTCTGGACGAACCCACCACGGGAGTCGATCCGGTTTCGCGCAAAGAATTTTGGGAAATGCTCAAGCGATTGCAGCAAAAAGGCATCACGATTTTGGTTTCCACGCCTTATATGGACGAGGCTGCGCTCTGCGAACGAATTGCGCTCATCCAAAAAGGAAATATCCTGAAAATTGATTCTCCCGAAAATATCATCAAAAATTATGACAAAATAATTTATGATGTCCGAACCAACAATATGCACCAATTAATTTTGGATTTGAAAAATTATCCGAATCAATACAGTGTTTTTGCTTTTGGGGAATTCATTCATTATATCGATAAAAATGCCGATTTTAATCCAAAAGATTTGGAAATCTATCTGGAAAAAAAGCAGCATTCCGAAATAGAAATCAGCGTTTCAAAACCAACAATTGAGGACGTTTTTATGGACTTGTAAATAATTACGAATTAGAAATTAGGAATTACGAATACAAAATAAATTTGTGAAATTCTGTGCAATTTGTGGTTAAAAAACAACAGAAATCCGTTTAATCCGTGTAATCTGTGGCCAAAAAAATTTGTGCTAATTAGTGAAATTAGTGGCTAAAAAATGAAGAAAGAAAAAATCATAGCAGTTCAAAATTTGACCAAGCAATTTGGCAGCTTCACGGCGGTCAATAGCATTTCTTTTGATGTCTATAAAGGAGAAATTTTTGGATTTCTCGGAGCCAATGGTGCCGGAAAAACCACAGCGATGAAAATGCTTATCGGGATATCAAAACCTTCGTCTGGAGTAGCTTTGGTTGCGGGATTTGACGTAAAAAATAATACTGAACTGGTTAAGAGAAGCATTGGTTACATGAGCCAAAAATTTTCAATGTACGATGATTTAACCATCAAAGAAAATATCACATTTTTTGGTGGAATTTATGGATTGAGCAGGGTTCAAATCAAGGAAAAGACGGCGCAATTAATTCAAGAACTGGAACTGGATGAAGTGGCAGATAAACTCGTAGGCTCACTGCCATTGGGATGGAAACAAAAATTATCCTTTTCGGTAGCCTTGTTGCACGAACCTAAAATCGTGTTTTTGGATGAGCCAACCGGAGGTGTTGACCCGATTACCCGAAGACAATTTTGGGAAATGATTTATGCCGAAGCCAACAAGGGAACCACTATTTTTGTGACCACGCATTATATGGACGAAGCCGAATATTGTGACAGGGTTTCCATAATGGTCGAAGGAGTGATTGAAGCGTTAGATACTCCCAAAAACCTGAAAAACAAGTATAATGTAGCTTCAATGAATGATGTTTTCTTGAAATTGGCTAGAAATGTGGAATAATTTCCAGTATGAAATAATTTAAAATGAGGATGAAATTGTTTCGTTCCTCACAATGACAATATGAAAAGATTCATCGGTTTTGTAACAAAAGAATTCTATCACATTTTTCGTGACAAGCGAACTATGTTCATTCTTTTCGGGATGCCAATAGCCCAAATTATGTTGTTTGGTTTTGCCATAACCAACGAAATCAACAACGTGAATATTGCGATTTTAGATAAATCAAAGGATAGCGAAACGCAAAAAATAATCAACAAAATCAGTTCGTCCAGCTATTTTAAAATCAATGAGGAAATTAGCAACGAAAACCAAATAGAAAGTGTTTTCAAAAAAGGAAAAGTTAAAGCCGTTTTGGTTTTCGAAACCGATTTTATCAAGAATTTGCAAATCCAAAAGCAAGCTAAAGTACAAGTCATAACCGATGCCACTGACCCCAATGTAGCCAATACGATTGCTAATTATGTCAACGCCATTTTGCAAAATTACACCCAGGAAATCAATAAAAACAACAAGGCAAGTCATCAAATACAGACACAAACCCAACTTTACTACAACCCCGAATTAAAGAGTGTTTTTAACTTTGTGCCCGGCGTGATGACCATCATTTTGATGTTGGTTTCGGCTATGATGACGTCGATTTCCATCACTCGAGAAAAAGAATTGGGAACGATGGAAGTATTGTTGGTTTCTCCCATAAAACCATTTCAAGTCATAATTGGCAAAGTGTTTCCGTATATTTTTCTATCTATCATTAACGCCACAATTATTTTGCTTTTGGGCTTTTTTGTATTCAAAATGCCAGTTGAAGGAAATTTGTTTTTATTGGCTTTCGAAAGCGTTTTGTTCATCACAACGGCACTTTCATTGGGCATATTAATCTCTACGGTGTCCAATTCGCAACAAACCGCGATGATGCTTTCCTTGATGGGATTAATGCTGCCCGTCATCATCCTTTCGGGTTTTATTTTCCCTATTTCGAGTATGCCGTTGCCGTTGCAAATCATCAGCAACATTATTCCTGCCAAGTGGTTTATCATCATCATCAAGGCGATTTTGCTCAAAGGAGCAACCCTCAGCGTAATCTGGAAAGAGACCCTGATTCTGGTTGCCATGACGGTGTTTTTCCTTGCCATAAGTGTCAAGAAATATAAAATAAGATTAGAGTAGGAGATAGAGAAAAGACAAAATATAATCCGTGAATATCAGCTTCCCATTTATGAAAACAATACTATTCATCATCCAAAAAGAGTTCCGGCAAATCTTTAGAAACAAAGGTATGCTTCCCATTATATTTGTTTTGCCACTGATGCAATTGCTTATTTTATCAAATGCGGCCAGTTTTGAAATCAAGAACATCAAGTTTTCGTATATAGACAATGATCATTCCGTGGCTTCCAGGGAATTGATTTCAAAATTTGAAGCTTCGAAATATTTCAATGTTGTCGAAAGTTTTTCTTCCAAGAAAGAGGCTAACCTGCAAATGCAAACCGGAAAAGTGGATGTCATTCTCGAAATTCCAAACCATTTTGAACGGGATTTAATCACCGAAAAAACAACAAATCTTTCGGTAAGCATCAACGCCATTGACGGTGCTGCGGCAGGAGTGGAGAGTGTTTATATTTCGCAAATCATAACGGGTTTTAACCAAAAAATCCAAACCCAACTGTATCAATACAATGAGGCTTCCTACATTCAGCCCGTGAATATTGTGACAATTCCTTCGTTTTGGTACAACAATACCTTGAACTACAAAACCTTTATGGTTCCGGGAATTTTGGTGTTGCTGGTAACTATGATCACGCTTTTTTTATCTTCGATGAATATTGTTCGGGAAAAAGAAATAGGAACCTTGGAACAAATTAACGTGACGCCCATAAGAAAGCACCAATTTATCATCGGGAAATTGTTTCCGTTTTGGGTCTTGGGATTGATGATTTTGACCGTGGGTTTAATCATTGCCAAAGTCATTTTTAACGTTCCCATTTTGGGAAGCATTGGCTTGATTTATTTTTTTACTTCAGTATATTTGTTGGTTATTCTCGGCATTGGATTAATCATCTCCAACAATTCCGATACCCAACAGCAAGCGATGTTTATTGCTTGGTTTTTTTCGGTTATCTTCATCTTGATGAGCGGATTATTTACGCCTATCGAAAGTATGCCTCAATGGGCACAAAACGTGACGTTGCTTAATCCAATACGTTATTTTGTGGAGATTATTCGAATGGTAATGCTTAAAGGTGCAACGTTTTGGGATATTTCGAGACCTTTTTTTCTTATTGTTTTGTATGCTTTTGCCTTGAATGGAATTGCGGTTTGGAGTTATAAAAAGGTGAATTAATATTGATCGTTAAATCAATTTAACAAGTTGTGCAAAGTTTGGTTCCTTGATTTTGGATCAATCTTCAATAGTCTCATAAATAATACAGCTAGTTATTTTTGTTTATAGCTTTCAGATGTAATTTAGGCAATATTTTTTTGAGTTTTTGTAAGTTATAAAACTATTCACTAACTTTATGAAGCCATGAAAAAGACGTCACACTACAGACTTTCAAAGAGCGAATCCCGATTTGTCCAAGGGCCGTTGTCGCGGTTTAAGGAATTGGTCTTTATGTTTAAAGTGCTCTTCACTTTTATTCGGGCTTTTCGAAAAATGCATCCTATTGGGCCTTGTGTGACCATATTTGGTTCGGCACGTTTTGGTCCTGAAATGGATCATTACAAAGATGCCGAAAGAATTGGTGCAGCCATGGCAAAACTGGGTTTTACCGTAATGACGGGAGGCGGTCCCGGAATTATGGAAGCTGCCAACAAAGGCGCTTATGAAGCTGGTGGTTATTCCGTGGGTTGCAATATTGTGCTTCCCGTGGAGCAAAAACCGAATCCGTATCTTCACAAATGGATTTATATTCCCCATTTTTTTGTTCGAAAAGTGATTCTTGTCAAATATTCCTTTGCTTTTGTGGTTATGCCGGGAGGAATTGGCACGTTAGACGAACTGTTTGAAGCCTTGGCTTTAATCCAAAACCGAATGATTGCGGGCTTTCCTGTCGTGATTTTTGACACAGAATACCATAAAGATTTGTGCCAACACATTGACATGATGGTTAAACACGAAAGCATTAGTCCTGAAGACATGCAATTGTTGTTTGTAACTGATTCAGTCGAGGATTTAGTGGCACACATTAAAAAACACGCTATCAAGAAGTTTGGTTTAAAAAAGAAAGAATACAAAGCTAGATGGTAATCAGAAAAGAAAATACCCATACCATTTGACGAGGCTTTTTTGGGAAATTAAGTGAGGCCTACTTTTTGAGCCATTTGGTAATAATTTCTTCTAAATCTTTTTTAATTATTGGTTTAGGCAGGTAATCATTCATTCCTGATTCTATACATTTTTCTCTTTCTCCTGACATTATTCCTGCTGTCAAGGCAATTATTGGTGTATTGACCGCATCTTTTATTTTTCTAATTTCTTTTACGGCTTCGTAACCATTTTTATTGGGCATTTGAATGTCCATCAGGATGAGATCTGGTTTTTCTTGACTATATCTTTCTATGGCTTCATTTCCATCGGTGGCTTCAAAAATGGCACAATTAAAAATTATGGTGCTAATTAGTTTTTTTGTCAAAAGCATGTTGATTTTATTGTCCTCGACAATTAAAACTTTTTTATCTTTAAGAACTATTTCCGGTATTGCCTTTTTGCTTTTGGAAACATCTAAAAGTTCTGATTTTATTTTTACGTGTTTTGATTTTCTAAATTTAATCGTGAAGAAAAAATCACTTCCTTCGCCATAATGACTTATCAGTTCCAATTTACTATCCATAAGTCCCAAAAGTTTGTTGGAAATTGCCAAACCTAGTCCCGTTCCTCCAAATTTTCTGTTTGTGGAATTGTCTTCCTGCATGAAGGATTTGAATATTTTTTCGTTGTTGCCTTCTTTTATGCCCACACCGGTATCTTTTACGGAAAACTTTATGGATGCCCATTCTTTATCTGACACTTCAATATCATAGAGTTCCAATCTGATTTCTCCAAAAGTTGTGAATTTTACGGCATTACTCAATAAATTAACCAATATCTGTTTTAACCGCACATAATCCGCAAAAACATATTGTGGAATTTTTTTATTGATGGTTAGTGTTAGTTCTATATTTTTTTTCTCGGCTTGGTATTTAAATAAATCAATAACGTGATTGGTTAGTTTATACAGATTGACTTCTTCTAAATTTAATTCTAGTTTTCCAGATTCGATTTTAGAAAAATCTAAAACATCATTGACAATATGCATCAATAAATTAGCTGATTCATTGACCGTGGCCATGTATTCTGCCTGTTTCTTTTTTAGATTTGACTCCATCAACAAATGGGTAAAACCGATGATTCCGTTCAATGGTGTCCTGATTTCGTGGCTCATATTGGCCAAGAAATCCGTTTTGGCTTTATTGGCTGATTCGGCCAGTTCTTTGGCTTTTATTAATTCTGTTTCCATCAACTTGCGCTCAGTGAAGTCAATCAAACAAAGTACTATTTCCGTTATTTCATCATTTTCATCAATAATTGGAAAACCACTGACCAAGAGCCAAATATTTTCACCATTGGTTTTTCTTTCTAAACCTATCATATAATTTTTTAAAGGCTGTTTGCTTTGCCTTATGATTAGTGCGGGATCTTTTTCTAAATCCATTTTAGAACCATCTTCACTAAATATAGACCGGTTTAAATCTATTTGTAATTTCCCGTTTATTTTGTCAACTTCTAATTCCATCAATTCTGATGCTTCGTGATTGCAAAAAATAATGGAATTGTCCGATGCCAGAACAATAATGCCGGCATCGAGATTATTTAATAAACCACGAAGTCTTTCCTCGCTGATTTGAAGTGCAAAATCCGATTTTTTTGCTTCAGTGATATCTCTCGAAAGGATGATAAAATGAGCCTTGTAATCTTCAGTATCTTGCATGGGAGCAACTGAAAGTTCGAACCAATGTTTTCCGTCCGGTAACTCTATTGTATACTGTTTTCCTGTTGAAAATCCTTTTTCATGCGCTTCATTAATTGCCGCTAAACATATATCGGACGCTTCTGAAGGCAATATGTCGGAGAATCTTTTTCCAAGGAATAAATCCGGTGGCATCGCCAATAATTCTTCTCGTCTGGAATGGTAATTATAAACCCTGCCATCAATTCCAACTTCAAAAAGCAAATCCGGAATCGCATCCAGAATAGCTTCCATTTTTTGATGCACATTATTTTCATTTATTTCCGCGAGCTTACGATCCGTAATATCAGTTATGGTTCCGATATAGCCAATAATTTGATTGTCGGAATTGAGTTCCGGGATGGCTTGACCTATTACCCAAGCAATTGATTTATCAGGTCTGACAAATCTATATTCGGATTCTGATCTTTCCTTTTTGGACGTGGAATACATCCATCCTTCAAATAATTTAGCACTGTCTTCAACATGTACGGCTCTAAGCCAGCCTTTGCCCATTGCCTCCTGATAGGAGATTCCTGCAATTTCACACCAACGTTGGTTAACATAAGTTGTGCTTCCGTAAGCATCAGTACGAAAAATTCCTACGGGTGAAACTTCGGTAAGTGTTTGATATCTTTGTTCGCTTTCTAAGACAGAAACTTCTGCTTTTTTTCGAAGAGCTTCTTTTTCAATATTTTCTAATGCAAAAGAGACATCTCCCGTTGCTTCTTCTAATAATGCAATTTCTTCTGAATCAAAAAAGTTTTTTTCTCCGGCATAAAAAGTAAAAGCTCCAATTACTTTTCCAAATTTTTTGATGGGTGATGACATCGAAGACAAATAGCCTCTTTTTAATGCATCATTTTGCCACGGCGACATTCGCAAATCATTTTCGATATCATTGCAAATGGTATATCTTTCTTCTCGCAAAGCAGTTCCAGTAGGTCCTCTTCCTTCAGGTTTATCGTCTACCGTAATTCTATTTATTGTTGACAAATATCCATTATCCTCTCCTGCAACCATTGTGGGAATTACTTCCTTCGTGTCTTCGTTTATCAAGCCTATCCAAACCATTTTAAACTTTCCTAAATTTACGGCAATATCACAAGCTTCTTTAAACAGTGTTTGCTCATCCGTGACACGAACAATCATTTGATTGATCTGGCTGATAAATAAATAAAGTCGATTTGCTTTAATTATTTTTTGCTCTGCCAAAATTCTATCGGTGACATCGGTAATAATTCCGTGGCAAATTACGGTTCCTTCTGGTTCCACTACAGGCAATGAATTGACTTCGTGCCAAACTAATCCTTTTTTGGGATGCAGGTAACGATAGGTTCCTCTTAACGGAATTAATTTAGTTTTGGTTTCATAAATGCTCTTCATGACATATTCTATATCATCAGGATGTATCAATGAAAATATTTTATTGGAGTCGTTCTCGATGGCTGGATAGGTAAATCCATAAATATCCTCAACGGCATCGCTGGCATAGGGATATGTCAATGAACCGTCGTTATTTTGGCGCATCGAATAAATTAAACCGGGAGATGTGGATGCTATTTTTGCAAATTTATCTCTTTCTTCCTTGAGTGTTTCTTCTGTTTTTTTGCTTTCGGTAACATCTTCCAAATTGGTTACGATGCCTCTAATTTCTGGGTTGGAAAGCAAGTTATTGATAGAACCTTTCAGCCAAATGTAATGGCCTTTTTTATGCCTTACTCGCATTAAAATGGAAAATAAACAACCTGGATTTTCCAATACTTTTTGGAGTGTTTTTTCCAATACTTGAACATCGTCGGGATGAACGTATTTTCTGGTAGAAATTATTTCAAACTCTTTATGGTTCCATCCCGTGATTCGTATGGCTGATGAGTTGCGAAAAATGGTATTTAAATTCTCGTCGATTAAAAAGACAATGCCTTCATTATTTTCCAATAATGCACGAAAACGCTTTTCATTTTGGATGATTTTATCTAAGGTCCTTTTACTTTTGGCAATAGCCTGAGTCTCCTTCAAAAAATTATTTTCAGATTTATTTATCGATTGTTTAAACTCCAATAAGTTATTAATTTCTAACTCTTGAATTTTAATTTTCTCTTGTAAATCTTCATAAGTTGGAAGTTTCTTTTTCATAATTCAAGAAATAGACAATTATTTGGACTTTTAAATAATGCTTAAATATATAAAAAAAATATGATATGTGAGAATATTAAATCCATAAAATCATTGTAATGTAACACTTGTTACTGAACAACTTTTTTGCTGAATATATCTTTGCCCATAATTTAGATAAAACAATTATGAGGAAAATTAATTTACTATTGCTATTTGGAACCATTTCCATTTCGACATTAGGTTTTGGTCAAGACACCTTGACGATTTCCAAAAATGATATTTGGCAAAAAGCAAACGACAAGAACCTGCAACTCCAAATTGCCAATCAGGCATTCAAATCGGCGCAAGCTGATTACAGACAATCCAATGCCTTGTTTTTGCCCAGTATTTCGGCTTCGCACACTGCCATTTCCACGACAAATCCGTTGATGGCTTTTGGGTCTAAATTAAATCAGGAGGTCTTAACAGCTTCTGATTTTAATCCGGCATTGCTAAATAATCCTGCCGCAACCCAAAATTACGCGACCAAAATTGAAGTGTTGCAGCCTTTAATCAATATGGACGGATTGTACGGACGTCAAGCCGCCAAATCAAAAATGGAAGCTTATCAATTGCAAACCGAACGCACCACGGAATATTTAGCATTGGAGGTCAACAAATCCTTTATGCAATTGCAATTGGCGTACAAAGCCGTAAAAGTTTTGGAAAAAGCAAATGCCACGGCTAATGCCAATTTGAAACTGGTAGAAAATTATTTCAAACAAGGAATTCTTCAAAAAACGGATTTATTATCGGTTCAGGTTCGTGTCAACGAAATCAAAAACCAGTTGCAATATGCCAAAAGCAATGTGCAAAACGCTTCCGATTATTTGGCTTTTCTTCTCAACGAAGACAATACGAATAAAGTGTATAAACCACTGGAAGAGTTAGACAACACCATTTCCATTTCAAGTATAAATACAACAGTTTCGAGCAACAGAAAAGACATTTTGGCAATGAATAAATCTTCCGAAGCTTATGCCAAAATGTATCAATCCAGCAAAATGAATTTCCTGCCTACTTTGAATGCTTTTGGAAGTTACGAAATGTATGACGACACTCTTTTTGGAACGAATGCACAAGGTTATTTGGTGGGTGCACAATTGTCCTGGAAAGTTTTCGATGGTTACAAATCCATTGGAAAAATGGAAAAAGCCAAAGCCGATTTCCAAAAAGCCGAAGTGGAAAACCAACAATACAAATCCCAAAGCCAACTGGAACTCAACAAAATCAATCGTCAGTTGAAAGATGCCGAAAACAAGGTAAATCTAGAAAAATTGGCCTTGGAACAATCACAAGAAGCTTACCGAATTAGAAGCAACCGTTTCAGCCAAGGTCTTGAAAAAACGACAGATTTATTGCTAACCGAAACCCAAATGTTCCAAAAAGAACTGGAGTTGTTGCAAGCCGTTTTCGAATATAATTTTACCCAACAATATTTACAATTTTTAACCAAATAATAGGATTATACTTAACGGTTTTAAAACCTGCCAGGTATGCAATAAAAATAACAACTATGAAAAAAATAATAGCAATCCTTTCAATATCAGTAGTTTTCTTAACTTCTTGTGGAGAAAACAAAAAAGAACAAATTATCAAAGAACCTGCCATAGCAGTGAAAGTTAGCGGTGTTTCTGAAAACAACAACAGCCCGTTCGTGACGGCCAGCGGAAAAATCGAAGCCGAAAACAGTGCCAATCTAAGCACTCGAATGATGGGTTACGTGACCAAAATTCACGTGAAAGTGGGACAAAAAGTAGGAGCCGGACAATTGTTGGTCAGCATCAACAATAGCGATTTACTGGCCAAAAAAGCACAAGTAGACGCCAGTATTCTGCAAGCGACTGCGGGTTACAACAATGCCAAAAAAGACTACGATCGTTTCGTGAATTTGTTCAAACAACAATCGGCTTCCCAAAAAGAATTGGACGATATGACGGCTCGTTACGAAATGGCGAAAGCCGGCTTGGAAGGCGCCAAACAAATGCGAAACGAAGTCTTGGCGCAGTTTTCCTATTCGAATATCACGGCTCCATTTTCGGGAACGGTGACCAACACTTTCGTGAAAGAAGGCGATATGGCGAATCCGGGAATGCCCTTAGTTAGTGTGGAAGGAGCTTCAAGATTGCAAGTAACAGCGATGGTTTCAGAAAATGATATTGCTTCCATCAAAAAAGGAATGACGGTGAAAGTTTTGGTAAAATCCTCCAACGTAACGCTAAACGGAAAAGTAAGCGAAGTGAGTTTGTCTGCAACCAATACGGGTGGACAATATTTGGTAAAAGTGAATTTAGACAAAACCGACAATTCCATTTTATCAGGAATGTTTGTCAACGTCCAGTTCCCAGTTGAAAACAAAACGCAAACAGTTCAAACCGACAAGGTTTTAGTCCCTGAAAACGCTTTGGTAAAACAAGGACAGTTAACCGGAATTTATACGATAGGAACAGGAAATGTGGCCATTTTAAGATGGTTGCGCATTGGAAAAATCTTTGGCAATCAAGTAGAGGTTTTATCTGGATTGTCGGCTAACGAACAATATATTGTCTCGGCTGACGGCAAATTGTATAACGGAGTTAAAGTGTCAATTAATTAATGAGGTAATTTGAAAATTTGAAAATGATTTGTGCGATACAGCATTTTCAAATTTCCATATTTCCACATTTTCAAATTATAAAATTATGCAAGAAGGTATTTCAGGTAAAATAGCCCATTTTTTCATCAATTCGAAACTCACCATTTTATTGATGGTAGCCTTGATGATTATTGGCGTGTACAGTTCGTTTCTAATTCCAAGGGAAGAAGAACCGCAAATCAATGTCCCAATGGCCGACGTAATGGTAGGTTATCCAGGTGCAAGTCCTACAGAAGTCGAAAGTCGCGTGGCAAAACCATTGGAAAAAATTATTTCCAACATCAAAGGTGTGGAGCACGTTCACACGATGGCAATGAATGGCCAAGCGATGTTGATTGTCCAGTTTTATGTGGGACAAGACGTGGAGCGTTCCTACGTGAAATTGTATGACGAGTTGGCCAAACATGAAGACATGTTTCCGCAAGGTGTTTACAAACCAATGGTAAAAACCCGTTCCATCGACGATGTGCCAATGTTGGGATTGACGCTTTGGAGCGAAAAACAAGATGATTTCCAGTTGCGCCAGATTGCCGAAGAAGTGACTTCGGAAATCGAGAAAGTGAAAGACGTGGCGATTACCAAGGAAATTGGAGGTGCAAATCGTGGACTAAAAGTCGTTTTAGACAAGGATAAAATGGCCGAAAACGGTGTTGATGCTTTGGGTATTATGCAAATGATTCAAGCCAACAACGGCAGTTCGCAATCGGGTAGTTTTGTACAAAATGACCAAGAATATTTGATTACAACCGGACAATTTTTATCGAATTCGGAAGACGTGGAAAACTTGGTGGTGGGCGTCAACAAAAATATGCCGGTTTATTTGAAACAAGTGGCGACGGTACAAGACGGGCCGTCCACGCCCAGAAGTTATGTATCTTTTGGTTATGGCAAAGCCAACGAGAAATTCAAAACCGCCAAATCGGAATATCCTGCCGTGACGATTTCCATCGGAAAGGTGAAAGGGGCAGATGCGATGAAAATTTCGGAGAAAATTATTGACAAGGTCGAGCATTTAAAGAAAAACTTGATTCCTGATGATGTTCACGTGGAAGTAACCCGAAATTATGGTGAAACCGCTTCGGACAAAGTGGGTGAATTGTTGTTGCACTTGGGCATTGCGATTATTGCCGTAACGATTTTGGTGATTTTGGCAATGGGTTGGCGAGGCGGATTGGTCGTGTTTTTCTCCGTTCCGTTGACGTTTGCCTTGACCTTGTTTGCCTATTATTTATTGGGTTATACGTTAAATCGAATTACTCTTTTTGCCCTAGTATTCGTAGTGGGAATCGTCGTCGATGACAGTATTATCATTGCCGAAAATATGCACCGTCATTTCAAGATGAAGCGACTGCCCTTTAAACAAGCGGCTATTTATGCGATAAACGAGGTTGGAAATCCAACGATTTTAGCAACTTTCACTGTAATTGCGGCTATTCTACCAATGGCTTTCGTGTCCGGAATGATGGGGCCTTATATGAGTCCGATGCCGATTGGCGCTTCGATAGCGATGCTGTTGTCCCTGTTCGTGGCCTTGACCGTAACGCCTTATTTGGGCTATCATTTGCTACAAGAAAAAGAGGAGCAAGAGCACAAACACGAAGCAGGAATGGAAACCAGTTGGGTATATAAAATTTACAACAAACTTGAAAGACCTTTATTGGAAAGCAGTGCGAAAAGGAAAATCCTTTTGGCCGTGACCGTGGTATTATTGTTTGGTTCGGTGACGATGTTTTTTACCAAATCGGTGGTCGTGAAAATGTTGCCTTTTGACAACAAAAACGAATTTCAAGTCGTGATTGATATGCCCGAAGGAACCACCTTGGAAAGAACTTCGGCAGTGACCAAAGAAATTGCGCAATATCTTTCGACCAAACCCGAAGTGGTGAATTACCAGAATTATATTGGGACTTCGGCTCCGATTACTTTCAACGGATTGGTGCGTCATTACGATATGCGTGGTGGTAGCAATATGGCGGATATTCAGGTGAATTTGTTGCACAAAGAAGAACGTGATTTGCAAAGTCACGACATCGCCAAGGAAATGCGTCCGGAAATTCAGAAGATTGCCAAGAAATATGGTGCGAATGTGAAGCTGATTGAAGTTCCGCCGGGACCACCAGTTTTATCGACTTTGGTGGCCGAAATTTATGGACCGAATTACAAAGACCAGATTAAAGTGGCGAATCAGGTGAAAACTATTTTACAAAACACTTCGGATATTGTCGATATCGATTGGATGGTAGAAGACAACCAAACCGAATACAAACTGGAAGTCGATAAAGAAAAAGCAATGCTGAACGGAATTGCACCACAACAAATAGTGGGGAATCTGACGTATTTGTTGAAAGAATATCCCGTTTCTAATTTGTATGACGAGAATTCCAACGACAATGTGGGCATCGTGCTTTCGCTGGACGACAAGGACAAAACGAGTCTGCAGGACATCGAAAACCTGAAAATCAAGGGCAGTCAAGGCAATATGATTCCGGTGAGCGATTTGGTAAAAGTGGTTCAAGACACTTTGCAGAAAACCATTTACCGAAAAGACCAAAAACGCGTGGTTTATGTTACCGCCGATATGGCTGGAGCATTAGAAAGTCCAGTGTATGCCATTTTGGGAATGAACGAAAAACTGGCCAAAATAAAACTGCCAGCAGGTTACAAAGTCAACGAATTGTATATGGAACAACCTACGGACGAAAGCGATTTTACCGTAAAATGGGATGGCGAATGGCAAATTACGTTGGAGGTTTTCCGTGATTTGGGTGTGGCTTTTATGGTTGTCATCGTGATTATTTATATGCTGATTGTGGGTTGGTTCCAAAACTTCAAAACGCCGATGGTGATGATGTTGGCCATTCCGCTTTCGCTAATTGGGATTGTATTGGGTCACTGGTTGTTGAATGCTTATTTTACGGCCACTTCTTTTATCGGAATGATTGCTTTGGCAGGAGTGATGGTTCGAAATTCGGTCTTGTTGATTGACTTTATCGAAATCCGACTGAACGATGGCGTGCCTTTAAAACAAGCCATCATCGAAGCCGGAGCGGTGCGAACAACGCCAATTTTGTTGACAACTGGAGCGGTCGTTATTGGAGCTTCCATCATTTTGTTTGATCCAATTTTTCAGGGATTGGCCATTTCATTGGTTGCCGGAGCCATTGTTTCGACCGTATTGACCTTGCTTGTAGTGCCTTTGATTTATTACATCACAGAGAGAAAAAAATGGGAAACCAACACTGATTCTTCTGAAGAAAATAAAGAACTTTAAAAAGCCAAAAACATGAAATTACTTATTATTGTTGCCGTTAAGGAATTTGAAAAAGACATCAAACAGATTCTAAAAAAGTCGAATGTTAGGTCATTCTCTTACAAAGATGTGGCGGGATTTAAAGATAGTTCAGAGGAGTTGATGGAGAAAAATTGGTTTGCCACCGAAATGAGCGAAAATGAATCGGTGCTGTTTTATGCCTTTGTGGATAATGAAAAAGTAGACCATCTTTTCGAATTGGTTGATGCTTTTAATACCAAGCAAAAATCAGCATCGCATATCCATGTATCCGTTTTATGTGTTGAAAAATCAAATTAAAAAATAAAAAATAAAAAATATGAAAAATAGAATTGTTAGAGCCGTTGCAGGAACTTTTATACTGATAAGTTTATTATTGTCCATTTATGTTGACCAAAATTGGTTGTGGTTTACCGCCTTTGTAGGAGCCAATTTGTTGCAATCCTCCATCACCAAATGGTGTTTGATGGAAGATATTTTGACCAAACTAGGCGTGAAGGATTAATTCAAATTCACAGGTTTACAAAGAGGATGTTCTTAAAGGGCATCCTCTTTTTTGGTTTATATCAGGCATTCTTACAGGAAATAAATTTAAAAATTGTATCTTTTACGTTAGTTTTAATGCTAATCCCCAAGACAATGGATTTAAGTAAATACAACCTTAAACGCAATTTTAATTCCACCAATGAACCCAAAGGCGAGATTAAAAAATCAAAAAATGAATTAATTTTTGTAGTACAAAAACATGCCGCATCGCACTTGCATTATGATTTTCGGCTTGAAATGAATGGTGTTTTGAAAAGTTGGGCCATTCCAAAAGGGCCATCAATGAATCCAGGGGAAAAGCGGCTGGCGATTATGGTCGAAAATCATCCGTACTCATACAAGGATTTTGAAGGAACCATTCCTGAAGGAAATTACGGTGCTGGAAATGTCATTGTTTGGGATAACGGAACTTACACTTTAGCTGACGAACAAAAAACAGAGTCCGTTGAAACCAAGTTTAAATCCGGCTTACAAAACGGACATTTGAGTTTTATCCTGAACGGCAAAAAATTGAAAGGCGAATTTGCCTTGGTGAGATTAAAAATAAAACAGAAAAATGCCTGGCTTTTAATAAAAAAAGAAGATGAATTTGCCAGTGAAACCGATATTTTGAATGCAAATAAATCCGTGATTTCTAATTTGACATTGGAGGAAATTGGAAAATCATTTTCTCAATGAAAAAATAAGGCAATTACGATTTCAAGGGCAATTAAAATGATAACTATCCATTCCAATCGGGAACTTTCCCTAACGTTGAGAACATCCGTAAAAAGGGTGAGATTATTTTCGACAATTTGAAGCCGATAATCCAAATCCTTGAAACGGGGATTGATGTCAAAATTAGTCTTAAGGTTGCGATTCAACAAATTGAGTTCTTCATTGTCCCAAACCAAATTGGGATCGTCCAAAATGTATAAATTATCAACAATACTGTTTTTGACATTCAAAACTCGGCCAATGTATTTAAGCAAATCTTTTTTGGAAATACTCAGTTTACCACGGTTTTCCAGTTCCATGATATAATGTTTGGAAGACGAAATGAGTTCATCCGTCAAGACTTCATAATGTTCCAATGCGACCGATTGCCCTATATTGAGCATCACGATTCGCAATAGGGAAGAGTCAATTTGAGGAACGGAAACAAAATCATTTTTAACCAAAATCTTGTTCAATTTTTCGTCCACAACGATTCGGTATTCTTCGGATAAATCCAAATTGACCAATGTAATGGCGTAATTTCTCATGAATTGTATGAATTCACTTTTGGCGACAGCATCGTAATTGGCAAAAACCACCACGCCATAATCAAACACATACAAATAACGATTGTTTTCCGTCAAGGCATAAAATACTTCTGAAGTGGATCCCGAAAAGGTTTCGGCACGGAATTCAGCTCGGAATTTCTTGATATTGAAGGATTCTGCAATTTGGACGGCTTCGATTTGGATTTCCATTAGACAGTGTTTTAGACAAATTTAATAAAATTTCCAATTTAGAAAACAAGGAAAATTCACTATCAGGCATTAAAAATATTGTCATAAATGACGTGACTGCCATAAAAAACACAAAGAAGCGAAGAAACTGTAATGAGAACGATTTGTAGTTTATTAGATTTTAAAACTGATTTACTGAAGGGAATGCTGAACAAACCCGAGGCAATAAACATCCCCAATATGGAACCAATTCCAAAAATCAAGATGTATACTAATCCTTCCGTTGCCGATTTTATTTGTGTCAGCACCAAGGCCACAAGAGCACCACTTCCCGCCAAACCGTGTACCAAGCCTACGCCAAAAGCGGCACTAAAAGTATTCAAATTATTGGGATGACTGTGATTAGAAACCGTTATGTAATGCGAATGCGAATAAGTGTGGGAATGCAAATGACTCACGGAATTTGAATTGGAAAGTGTGTGACTGTGGGAATAAGTGTGGGTATGCGTGTTCTTTTTAAACAATTTTGACAAGCGATATATTCCCAAAAAAACCAACATCAATCCAACAGTGGCTTCCAGATAATTAAAAATATGCTCGCTGACGGCCACTTTGAAACCAATCATGAAAATCCCTACCACAAAAATGGTGAGTGTATGTCCAATTCCCCAATAAATTCCATCTTTAATGGCTTCATTCATTTTGTTTCTGTTGGTCACCAAATTATTGACCGCCAATAAATGATCGGCTTCAAAAGCGTGTTCCAAGCCAGCGTAGGCCGTGATGAAAAATCCAAGCATAATTTTCTAAATTGAGTAATGGTAATAAGCGGCACAAGCTCCTTCAGAGGAAACCATAGGAGCTCCAAGAGGATTTGAAGGCTTGCAATTTTTACCAAATTCAGGACATTCGTGTGGTTTTTTGGTGCCTTTCAAGATTTCTCCCGCAATACAGTTTATATCTTTTTTACTATGGATTACTTCAATGGAAAATTTTTTGTTGGCATCGTATTTTTTGTATTTTTCGGTCATGACAAAACCACTTTCCGGGATTTTCCCAATGCCGCGCCATTCTTGTTCACCTATTTCGAACACGTCATAAATCACTTCTTTGGCACGAACATTTCCTTCTGGCTTGACCAATCTTTTGTATTGATTGTCCACAAAATATTCCCCATTTTCTAATTGAAGTACGGCGTGATAAATGCCTTGAACCAAATCGGCAGGCTCAAATCCTGTTACCACAAGCGGAATTTTATATTTCGCAGCAATGGGATGGTATTCGTCCAATCCCATTATCGTGCAAACGTGACCCGCCGCCAAAAAGGCGTCGATGGTACAAAACTCATCCGACAAAATAGCTTCCATTGCGGGCGGAACCAAGACGTGAGACACTAAAATAGAGTAATTATTTAGACCTAATTTTGCGGCGTGAATAACGGAAAGCGCATTGCTTGGAGCGGTAGTTTCAAAACCAACGGCAAAGAAAACCACTTCTTTGTCTGGATTTTCAGCAGCGATATTTACGGCTTCGAGAGGGGAATACAAAATTCTCAAATCACCGCCATCGGCTTTGGCTTGCAATAAACTTTTTGTTGAACCCGGAACTCGAATCATGTCGCCAAATGAGCAAACAATAACGCCTTGTTTCAAGAGTTCGATGGCTTTGTCAATCAATGAAATAGGGGTGACGCAAACCGGGCAACCTGGGCCATGAATCATTCGAACTTCTTTTGGAAGCAAATCCAACAAGCCGTTTTTGACCAAGGAATGGGTTTGACCACCACAAATTTCCATGATGTTCCAAGGTTTCGTGACAATCTTGTTTATCTCCGACAAATAGTGTTTTACGAGTTCTGGATTTCGGTATTCGGTTAGGTATTTCATTGGAATTATTTTAATTCTCTATTGTTTATTTTTCTGAATTTATAAATATCAATAAAAATTAATGTTGAAATGAGTAGGTTTAAAATTGGAAAAAATATAGTATCATAATCCAAACTCAACATTTGTAAGATGCTGGTTACTATCCAAATTATAAAAAGATTAATGTTAAAGATACCAGTAAAAACATAGAAAAAATTATTTATCAATTTATTCTTTTTGTCTTTTTTAAAATAAAGAAATCTAGAAATGAATAAAATAATTCCCATTCCAATAGCAAAATATACGCTAAAAATAAAAAAAGACAAGAGTCCAAATCCTCTAAGCATTTCAGCGTTAGTGTAATAACCAAAAAAGACATACGAAGTCCAGATGTTTATCAACAGCAAGGAAATTGAGGCGTATTTATAATCATTTTTAGTCATCATTTGAAAAAGTCAAGATTTATATTACACTATTTCCAACAATTCAATAATAAAAATTAGTGTGGAATTGGGTTGAATCATGGGTTGTGCGCCATATTCTCCATAAGCCAAATGATGCGGAATGTATAATTTCCAGCGAGAACCCACCGGCATCAGCAATAACGCTTCTTGCCAAGCCAAAATGGTTTGCGCCACGTTCATGTCGATGGCACCGCTTTCCTTTGTGGAATCAAAAACGTCACCGCTCAATAAAGTACCTTCATAAATGACTCTCACGACATCATTAATAGTGGGGATTTCTCCATTTCCTTGCACCAGAATTTCGAATTGCAAACCGCTTTCGAGCGTGATTACACCTTCCTTTTGGGCATTTTTATTTAAAAATTCTTTACCCAATTCGGCATTTCTCTCTTTTAAATCTTCTTGAAGCAAAGCAACGTAGTTTTGAAAAATGGCGATGGCCTGTTTTTGCGTGATTTTGGGATAGGAATCATTGAAAACGGACTTCATTCCTTCCAGATAATCATCGTATTTTATTTCGTCAAAACCAATGTCTTTGAGGCTTTGCGCCATAATTACTCCTGCTGAATAAGAAATTTTATCCGATTCATCTGTTTTTCCAATGGTTCCCAATAGTTCGTTTATATTCATTTTTTTGAAATTAATTTTTAATATTTAAGTAATAATTCAATTGCCCGAAAGAAATATTTTCGTCGTTTGGCGAAAGGATTTCGTGAAAATGAACGGCGAAATTTTTAGATAAAAATTCAATAATTAAATCTACAAGCAAAGCATTTTGAAATACACCACCGCTGAATGCTAATGTATGAATTTTATTGTTGACAGCGATTTTTTCGATACACTTAATTAGCGTGTAATGAAAATTCAAGGCAATTTCACCGGCTTGAATTCCGCTTTGTTGACAGGAAATGATGTTGTCAAAAAGCAACTTTATTGGAATGATGTTGTTGCTTAAATTTTCGTCTTCAAGATAATCAACAAAAGTTTTTTGGTTTGTGGAATATTGTTTTTGGGCAATTTTTTCCAAATACATTGCTGCTTCCCCTTCAAAGGAAATAGTTTGTTGAAATCCTAACACGAAACCACCGGCATCAAATAACCTGCCCATTGAAGAGGTTTCCATTTTTGGGCTTTGGATTGCTTTTGAATACACACTCCATTCATTGTCATCAAAATATTCTTTGAAAGTTGGATTGGAATTACTGATTGACAAAGCCGAAATCTTTGGATTTTTGGACATTTTGTCACCAAGAATCCAAGGATAATATTCCAAATGACCAATTCTATTGATGGCATTTTCGTGATAGTCGAAAAATTCTCCTCCCCAAATTTTGTCATCTTCTCCATAACCAATGCCATCCCAGATAATTCCCAAAATTTTGCCATCGGATTTCCATAAATTTTTCTCTCCCAGAATTGCCGCAAAATGCGCTTTGTGATGCTGGATTTTTTGAAAATGCACCTTTTTTTCATCGTGAACAAAAATTTCGGCAAATCTGGAACTTACATATTTCGGATGCGCATCGAATAAAAGGACTTGCGGTTCAAAATTGAATATTCGAGTGTAATTTTCGATTGTTTTTTCGAATCGCAAATAAGTGTCATAATTTGCCAAATCGCCGATGTATTCGCTAACATAGCAATTACTGTTGGGCAAAATGCTAATCGTGTTTTTTAAATCGCTGCCAAAACAGAGTATTTTTTTATTGCTGTTTATTTTTCCTATTTCCAACAAATTGGGAGCAAAACCACGAGAGCGTCGCAGGATTATTTTTTTTAAAAATTTTTCAGAGAATTTCATCACGGAATCATCTTGGGGATGCAGAACATTCAAGGAATTATGAAGAAAATAATCGGCAACTTCTTTCAAGTTTTTAGTGACATCTTTTTCGGAACAACAGATAGGCGAGCCGTGAAAATTAGCGCTTGTGGCAATGATTGGTTTATTAAAATTTTTAGTTACCAATTTTAAAGTTCCGGAGTTTGGAATCATCGTACCAATGGTTTCCATATTTGGCGCAATTTGGTTCACGGCTAAATTTAATGGATTTTTTATGGACAAAATCACGATTGGAGCTTCAGTTGAACTTAATATGGTCCTTTCTAAATTGTTTAAATATAAATAGTTGCCAATTGTTTTAACGTCGTTAAATAAAACGGCAAATGGTTTTGTGGGTCTTCGTTTTCGAACTCTTAATTCTTTTACGGTTTCTTCATTGGTGGCATCACAAATTAATAAATAGCCTGCCGTGTTTTTCAGGGCAATTATTTTTCCCAAAGAAAGTTTTTTAGCAATGATTTTGAAAATTTCAGTATTAGATTCTGATATAATTTCACCTGAATTGTTGGTGAATTTCAACCTAATTCCGCAATTTGGACACGAATTGGTTTGAGAATGAAATCGAATGTCGTGGCTAGTTTTGTATTCTTTCGAGCAACTTTCGCACATTACGAATTCATCAATACTGGTGTTTTCTCTTTCGAACGGAAATTTTTTGGTGATGGCATATCTCGGGCCACAAGCTGTGCAAGTAGTAAACGGATAATAGTATCTCGGGTTTTCTGCATCCAATATTTCTGCCGCACAATGTTCGCAAATGGCGAAATCAGGCGTTAAAGGAATATCGATGAATAGGTGGGGAGCGGTGGGTTTTATATAAAAATCATAAAAAAATTCCGTCGTCGAAATTTCTTTTTTGTGTGAGGAAGTAATCTTGGAACTTTGCGGTTTTTGGATGACTATTTGCTTGTAAAAAGCATCCAATGTGTTTTGGTTGGCCACGGCAATTATAAAAACGCCTTTTGCATCATTGGTCACGAAACCTTTTATATCATAATTCTTGGCCAAATTATATATAAACGGCCTGAAGCCCACACCTTGAACCCTTCCGGAAATCGTTATTTCATAGACTTTATTACTCAACTAAAATAGTATTTTTTATATTCAATTCTTCAATTAACTGCAGTACTTTGTCTTTCACGACGGCTAGAGAAGCCTGGACTTTTGGAGACAATTCAGTAACCATCGGATCCATGTTGTCAATGGAAACGGTGTAAAGGTAAATGTCAGGCATTCTTTCGAACATAGTCAAAATTTCGACCATATCTTTTAATCCAAAGTTGTGTCCGCTTAACGATAAAGGAAAATCATTGGAAAATTTTGGTGTCAAAAGCGAAACCGTTCCAGCCTCTTTTCCGTCCATTGTGGCATCGACAATTATGGCCACGGGATGGCTTTCGAGATAGGGAATAAGCAGGAATCCACCTGTTCCACCATCCATAAAAGTGATGTTTTTAGGAAATTCGGATTCGTCAAGCGTATTGACAAAATGAACGCCAACACCTTCGTCTCCCATCAAATAATTACCAATTCCCAGGATCAAAATAGCGTTTCCGTTGTTATGAAAATCATCGGGTGTATGTGGAAATAATTCTTCTTTCATCTTTGTCAAATTAAATTTTTGGGTACTAAAAAAATTCCCTGAAAGTATCAGGGAATTTTTAATTATTTTTCCTTTTCTGATTCATTTTTGGGTGCTGCCTTGGCTCTTTCGGCCCTAACAAATTTGTAACCGCTCACCATTGCCGATGATTCGCCTCGGCCTTCCAACCAATCGTGGAATAACACAAGATAAACATGTACCAAAGAAAACAATATAAATGCCCACATTGTTAAGTGATGCAACACTCTGGTATTCATGTCTCCACCAAGGAATTCGGGTACCCAAGCAAACATTTTTGGCAAGAACCAAGTTGCATTGTCCGCATACAATCCAAATCCGGTAAAAATCATGACCAAAGCCAGAATAAACATGACCAAATAGGATATTGCAGCGATATCATTATGTCCTACAAAAACACTTTTTTTATAGTCGTAATGTTTTTCATTTTGAAGAAAAATATCATGTTTAAGAGTATGCCATATACTTGACACTCCTTCTTTGTCAAAGGGTACAAAAACTCTCCAACTGGAATATTTATTTCCCTTAAAAGACCAATAAACCCTCATAATCAAAACAGCCACCATCACGTAAGCACTCATAAAATGAATCTTGCGAATGTATCCAAACCAAAACTGGGCTGAAGCTTCACCAGCAGACATAATTGCTGGCGGATGAGAGATTAAAAGTCCTGTGGCGATTAAGACTAATAATGCCAATGCATTGGCCCAATGAAATATCCTAACCGGCAATTGCCATATATAGGCTCTTTTATAATCTTGAGTTGGCATAAGTAATTAATTTAAAAGTTGGATTACACATTGCAAACAGATATGTCATTCACTTGGTTAATGATGTTGCCATTCTCATCATACAAATGCACTGCACAAGCAATGCAAGGGTCGAAGGAGTGAATCGTTCTAATGATTTCCAGAGGCAATTCAGCATTGGCAACCGGAGTGTTTATCAAGGCACTTTCATAAGGTGATCTTTGACCTTTTGGATCTCTGGGCGAAGCATTCCATGTTGATGGAACCACTTGTTGGTAGTTGTCCGTTTTGCCGTCTTTTATCACGATCCAGTGACTTAATCCGCCTCTAGGCGCTTCTACCAATCCAACACCTTTGGCTTCTGAAGGCCATGTTGATTCTTCCCATTTTTCCATATTGGACATTCTTTCATCGCCATTTTTGATGTTTTTGATCAATTCATCAAAAAATTCCAAGTTCCAGCCTGCCACTAATTGGGTTTCCAATGCTCTTGCTGCAGTTCTTCCCAAGGTAGAGAAAAGGGCAGCGGCAGGAACCTGCAATTTAGAAAGTGTGGCATCCACAATTTCTTTGTATTCAGGTCTTCCAGAAGCATAACCAATTAAAGTTCTTGCCAAAGGTCCCACTTCCATGGCTTGACCTTTCCACCTAGGCGTTTTGATGTAGCTGTATTTATTGTCCACATCAAGATGGGTGTAAGGAGGTTTTGGTCCCGTGTAATTGATTTTGGTTTCACCAACCCAAGGATGTTTACCGGCATCTCCATCACCGGAATAGTCGTACCAAGAGTTGTTTACATATTCTTCCACGGTTTTTAAATCTCTTAAATCAAGATTGTGAACTTTGGTCAAATCCTTGTTTAAAATTACGCCAGAAGGGAATTTGAATGTATCCCTATTGGTATTATTATGTCCTTGCATTGGGAAATCGCCAAAACTCATGAAGTTATGGAATCCGCCAATGGCTCCCCAATCTTTATAGAAGCCTGCAATTGCCAACACGTCAGGAATATAAACTTGTTCCACGAATTCTTTTCCTTGAATCAACAATTTTTGAACCATTGCCAATCTTTCGGCATTTAGTCCACTGGCATCATCCAGATTGATGGAACAAGCCATTCCACCCACCAAGAAGTTAGGGTGTGGATTTTTTCCTCCAAAAATGGCGTGTACTTTTACTATTTCTTTTTGCCATTCCAGGGCTTCCAAATAATGTGCGGTAGCCATCAAATTAGCTTCTGGCGGCAATTTCATCGCTGGATGTCCCCAATAACCGTTGGCAAATATGCCCAATTGTCCACTGGCAACGAATTTTTTGAGTCTTTTTTGCAAATCAGAAAAATAACCCGGAGAGCTTTTTGGCCAATTCGAAATGCTTTGCGCCAATTGCGAAGTTTTTACAGGATCCGCACTTAATCCACTCACCACATCTACCCAATCAAAGGCATGCAAATGGTAAAAGTGAACCACGTGGTCGTGAATATATAAGGAACCCAACATTATGTTTCGCACTATTTCTGCATTTGGCGGTACTTTTATGTCTAAAGCATCTTCCACGGCTCTCACTGATGCCGTGGCGTGAACGGCTGTACAAACGCCACAGGTTCTTTGAACAAAAGCCCAAACATCTTTAGGGTTTCTTCCTTTAACAATATTTTCCAGACCTCTTACCATTGTCGAAGACAAAAAAGCTTCTTGTATCGTTCCATCCGAAATTTCTACTTCTGCTCTTAAATGTCCTTCAATTCTTGTAATTGGGTCAACTACGATTCTTTCTGCCATCTTAAATTATTTTTTGGTTTATCAATCTTTAATTTTTGCTTCCACTTTTTCACCTTCAGCGATTCTTCGTGCTAATTCTTTTCTTTTGGAAACATTGGAAAGTGCTGCGTGTGCAGCGATTCCAACGCCTACAGCTCCAAGAGCCACTTTTCCTAAAGTATCTGCATCGCTTTCTATTCCGCCGCCAATTGCCAGGTCTCTCGAATAGAAACTGCCTGCATCCCAGAACCCTTTGGCACTGCATCCCAAGCAACCATGTCCTGATTGAATTGGGTAGCTAACGCCACCGTTCCATTTAATGTTTCCACAGGCATTGTAAGTAGTTGGGCCTTTGCAACCCACTTTGTAGAGACAATACCCTTTTTTGGCATTTTCGTCATCAAAGTTTTCGACAAATAATCCGGCATCAAAATATGGTCTTCTGTAACAGCTGTCGTGTACTCTTTTAGAGTAAAATGCTTTAGGTCTTCCTGCACCATCCAGTTCTGGAAGTCTTTCGAAAGCCACGACATGCACAATAATTCCCGCCATGACTTCGCCAATGGGAGGACAACCGGGAACATTAATTATAGGTTTATCGGTAATTATCTGGTCGATTGACACAGCACCCGTTGGATTGGGTTTGGCAGCTTGGACACAACCGGAAGTTGCACAACTTCCCCAAGCAATTATGGCTTTGGCTCCAGCCGCAGCTTCTTTTACTATATCGATTGCGCTTCTACCGCCAATGCAACAATAATTTCCATCATCACCCATAGGAATGGAACCTTCCACACAAAGGATGTATTCTCCTTTGTATTTGTCCATTGTGGCTTTCTTGGCAGCTTCAGCTTGATGTCCGGAAGCGGCCATTAAAGTTAGTGTATAATCAAGAGAAATTTTGTCCAAAATAATATCGGCAACAATGGGGTGATCCGAACGAATGAATGATTCACTACAACATGTACATTCCTGAAAATGTTCCCATATAACCGGTAATCTTGGTTTTGTTTTTAAAGATGCTGCAATTTGCCCCAAAGCGGAGGATTCCACTCCCATATAAGCTCCAATAAATGCCACAAACTTTAGAAAATCTCTTCGGTCATATCCTTGTCTTATGACGCTGTCGTAATAGGTTTCATTCGTTTTGATTTTTTGTCCCATAGCTAGGTGATTTGAAAAAATTAATACTTTTGTAAAAAATAAAAAACGTTTTAAATTTATTGTCATAATCTCAGTAATTATATGATATTTATCATATAATATTAACTTTTTTATATTTTTATTTGTTAATTACATAATAACGATTGCACTTAATTAACACAATTATGCACGAACTTTCCATTGCAACTTCAATTGTCAAAACCGCCGAAAAGGAGGTGCAGGATAATGGTGGCGAAAAAGTGTTGGAAATTCATTTGGAAATTGGTCAACTTTCGGGAGTGGAAATTCAATCGTTACAGTTTGTTTGGGAATTATCTGCCAAAGGAACGGTGTTGCAAGATTCGAAAATCATTATATTTGAACCTGAAGGAAGGGCAAAATGTGCCGAGTGCGAAACGGAATTTGCATTGGAAAAAATTTATGATTCCTGTCCAAAATGCAACAGCCCTTTCAAAAACATCATCTCGGGCAAAGAGTTAAAAATAAAGAAATTAATAATAAACTAACCTAATTATTATGTGTGTAACTTGTGGATGCAGTTCCGATGAAAATGAAGTTAAAATCATAAAAGTGGATGGCAAAACCGTTCAACATTCTCATTCGCACGATCACGGAAATGGACCTCATGTGCATAGCCATAGCCATGACCACGATCACGAACATCATCATCACGACCACGATCATGATCACAGCCATAGCCACATCAAGGAAATTGATTTAGAAAAAGACATCTTGCACAAAAACGATTTGTTGGCCGAGAGAAACAAAGGTTATTTTGAGGCCAAGAACATTTATGCCATCAATTTAGTCAGTTCTCCAGGTTCTGGAAAAACGTCATTATTAGAGAGAACAATAGCTGATTTAAAAAGTGAAATTCCATTCGCCGTGATTGAAGGCGACCAGCAAACCACAAACGATGCCGACAGAATTGCAGCTCTTGAAGTTCCCGTAATCCAAATCAACACGGGCAAAGGATGTCACCTGGATAGCGAAATGATTTCGAAAGCCGTAAAACAACTTTCACCAGTGGACGGAACCTTGTTGATGATTGAAAATGTGGGTAATTTAGTGTGTCCGTCAATGTTTGATTTGGGCGAAAATGTAAGGGTTGTCATAATTTCAATCACCGAAGGAGAAGATAAACCGATCAAATATCCCGACATGTTTTATGGCTCACAAATATGTATCATCAATAAAATTGATTTATTGCCTTATCTTAAATTCGATATCGAAAAGTTGAAGGATTATGCCAAGAAAGTGAATCCAAATCTCCTGTTTTTTGAAGTTTCAGCTTACACGGGCGAAGGAATGGAGTCTTGGTACAACTTTTTAAAGAAATCGTTAAAAAAATAAAATTATGTGTTTAGCCATTCCCGGAAAATTAGAAAAAATCATAGCCGAACTGGATGAAACCTTCCGAATTGGCAGTGTTTCATTCGAAGGAGTTGTCAAGGAAGTCAATCTAGCCTTGGTTCCCGAAGCCCAAATAGGCGATTATTTATTGGTGCACGTTGGTGCCGCCATTGGAATAATAAATGAGGAAGAAGCCAAATCCACGATGAAAGTTTTGAAGCAAATGGGTGAAGGGATTTGATTGCAGATTTTAGATTTGTTGGAATTTGAAATTAAAAGTTCTGAAACTAATTGGTCGTTCTATTCATTGAAAAAAAACTATAATTAATGCCGAATCAACAAGATAATTACGAAAAAATAAACATGCACCACGGAAGCGGAGGTGAACACACCACCAAGCTTTTGAATGAAGTGATTTTTAAACACTTGAGCAATCCCATTCTCAACGTGAAACACGATGGTGCTTTTCTTGACATACAAGGGAAATTAGCTTTTTCTACCGATAGTTATGTCATTCATCCCATTTTCTTCAAAGGTGGAAATATTGGCGAATTGGCCATAAACGGAACTGTGAATGATTTGTCTATGTGTGGTGCCATGCCAAAATACCTTTCGTTAGCCTTTATTATTGAAGAAGGTTTCGGATTGGACAAATTCACACAAATTATAAAATCCATCAGGGAAACGGCCGATAAAGCAGGTGTTTATATCGTGACAGGCGATACCAAAGTGGTCGAAAAAGGGAAAGGCGACAAGATTTATATCAACACTTCAGGCGTTGGAGTTTTGCACGAAAAGGCGAACATCAAGATTAGCAACATTCAAGCCGGAGATTCCATAATTGTCAATATGCCCATAGCTTCTCACGGAATGGCGATTATGTCCGAAAGGGAGGGACTGCAATTTGAAAGTGAAATTCTCAGTGACACCAACAATCTTAACTTTATTGTAGAGAAATTAATGGATCAATGTGGTGACGACATCCATTTTTTGAGAGATGCCACTCGCGGCGGATTAGCTTCTGTTTTGCACGAAATCACCACCGAAAGTAATCTTGGAATGCTGCTTGAAGACGAGAAAATTCTTGTGGATACTCAAGTACAAAGTGCTTGCGAAATTCTGGGATTAGATCCTTTATATGTTGCTAACGAAGGCGTTTTTGCTTGTATTGTTTCCAAATCTGTCGAAAATGACATATTGGAAATCTTAAAATCATTGGGGCAAAATCCATCCATAATTGGCCAAATAACAAACGACACGAATGCCAAGATTATCTTGCAAAGTGCTTTCGGAGGAAAAAGAGTGGTAAGTCCTTTGATTGGGGAACAATTGCCTAGAATTTGCTAAAGACAGAATTCTTATTGTTTTTAATTTCGATAAATGAGATTGTTTTCGAACATTCTCATTTTTTATTTCAATGCAACTCAATCACAATAAAAATATAACAATACAAGGCAAAACTGTTATTTTTTTATACTTTTGAACAGCAATAAAAAAAGAGAATCAAATGAATTTCGACAGAAAAAGTCTTTCCAACGACCAATTATTGGATTTATATAAAAAATTACTTAAACCACGGTTAATCGAAGAAAAAATGTTGATTCTTATCCGACAAGGAAAAGTCTCCAAATGGTTTTCCGGAATTGGGCAGGAAGCCATTTCCGTGGGAGTTACGGCAGTTTTGGATGCTGATGAATACATCTTGCCAATGCACCGAAACTTGGGTGTTTTCACTGGAAGAGACATCCCTTTGTACCGACTTTTTTCGCAATGGCAAGGCAAAGCCAATGGATTTACCAAAGGTCGCGATCGCAGTTTTCACTTTGGAACGCAGCAATACAAGATTATCGGGATGATTTCGCACCTGGGACCACAATTGGGCGTTGCCGATGGAATTGCTTTGGCCAACAAACTACAAAAAAACGGCAAAATTACTGCTGTTTTTACTGGAGAAGGAGCCACTTCTGAAGGTGATTTTCACGAAGCATTAAACATTGCAGCTGTTTGGGAATTACCCGTTATGTTCATTATCGAAAACAATGGATACGGACTTTCGACACCCACGGACGAGCAATTTCGTTGCGAAAACCTTGCCGACAAAGGCATTGGTTATGGAATGGAAAACCATATTATCGACGGTAACAACATTCTTGAAGTCTACAACAAATTATCGGAATTGAAAGCTTCGATGGCAGTAAATCCACGTCCCGTTTTATTGGAATTCAAAACCTTCAGGATGCGGGGACACGAAGAGGCGAGTGGCACCAAATATGTTCCTCAGGAGTTGATGGATTTATGGGCTGCAAAAGATCCGGTGGAAAATTACAGGCAATTTTTATTAGAAAACGGAATTCTTTCTGACGATTTTGATGCGACTATACGAAGTGAAATAAAGAAGGAAATTGATGAAAATCTGGCTGTTGCCAATGCCGAACCAGAAATTGAAGCTACTTATGAAGAAGAATTAAATGACGTTTACAAACCATTTCAATATCAAGAAGTTAAACCTAATGATGAAGTTAAAAACATTCGATTTATAGATGCCATTTCCAGCAGTTTGAGACTATCAATGGAACGTTATGACAATTTGGTCATTATGGGTCAGGACGTTGCCGAATATGGAGGTGCCTTCAAGATTACCGACGGATTTGTTGAGCAGTTTGGTAAAGAACGCGTTCGCAATACACCAATCTGTGAAAGTGCCGTTGTTTCGGCAGGAATGGGATTGTCCATCAACGGTTACAAAGCCATAGTTGAGATGCAGTTTGCCGATTTTGTTTCCACTGGATTCAATCCAATTGTCAATTTATTGGCCAAAACACATTACCGTTGGCAGGAAAAAGCCGATGTCGTGGTTCGGATGCCTTGTGGTGGAGGCACGCAAGCAGGGCCTTTTCATTCGCAAACCAATGAAGCCTGGTTTACCAAAACACCGGGATTGAAAGTGGTTTATCCAGCGTTTCCGTATGATGCCAAAGGTTTGTTGAATGAATCCATCAACGAACCCAATCCTGTTTTGTTTTTTGAACACAAACAATTGTACAGAAGTATCTACCAAGATGTGCCAACGGATTATTACACGATTCCGTTAGGGAAAGCGGCTTTGCTGAAAGAAGGAAACCAGGTTACCATTATCGCTTTTGGTGCCGCAGTCCATTGGGCATTGGAAACTTTGGCTAAAAACCCAGAAATAGCAGCCGATGTATTGGATTTAAGAACCTTGCAACCTTTGGACACCCAAGCTATTTATGCTTCGGTGAAGAAAACGGGGAGAGCGATTATTTATCAGGAGGACACTTTATTTGGCGGTATTGCCAGCGATATTTCGGCCTTGATTATGGAAAATTGTTTCCAGTATCTCGACGCTCCCGTAAAACGTGTGGCGAGTTTAGATAGCCCGATTCCTTTTACCAAAGCCTTGGAAGACCAGTATTTGCCAAAAGGAAGATTTGAAAAGGAATTGTTGGAGTTGTTGGAGTATTAGAGGTTTTTCTTTAAATTATTATATCATAAATGAGCTATAACGACTGTTATAGCTTTTTTTTGTTTGAAAAACACCTCATATTTCATAAACCTTTAGGGTACCACAACCTAACCTTTGATACGGGGTATGTATTACGATGCCCTACAGTAACCCTGCTTATGACCCGTCCTTGACCCGTCCTCATTGTTTAAATATTTCTTTAAAATACGTTCTCCACCATGAGGTTTTTTGCTTTCTATTTTATAAATAGCATTGTAATAAATTAGTTTTGATGTAAATTTTGGTTTTATATTTTTGAAAAAATCTATTTCTATTTCTTGTGATTTGTATTTTTCTTTTTCAAAAATATTCTTCAATTTTTCAATCGAATTTACAATAATATTTATCGCACTTTCACTTCTTTGAATGGAATCATCTATTTCTAAATCGGTAAAGTTTAATTGTTCGTTTAATTTAGAAAGTAGTTGCGTGGCTTTGTTATTCAAGTTTAAAATTTGATTTTGGTTGTATTTTTTTTATAACGATTGGCATTATACTAAAACACCAGTCAATTTATGGCTGGTGTTTTTCAACGTTATGTTTTTGACAGCTATTTAATTCTTCAAAACTTTTTTATAGTTTTTTTATAATTAAAATTATTGTGCAGTATAACCTCCGTCTACTGAAATGGCCTGCCCGATTACATACGTAGACGCTTTGCTGCACAGCCAAAGTACCACATCGGCAATTTCCTCAGCCTTACCTAAACGTTTGATAGGGAGCTGCTGTATTAATACATCCATTGCTTCTGCTTCATTAACAAGCATACTTTCTACCATAGGGGTTAAAATAATGCCAGGACATACTGCATTAATTCGTATACCCTGCGAAGCATACTCCAGAGCTGCACTTTTCGTCATACCTAAAATGCCATGCTTAGAAGCGTGATAAGCAGCACGCCCAGGCACACCTACCAATCCGCCAAGAGAAGAATTGTTCACTATGACTCCATTACCCTGTTTACGCATCTGCTGCAGTTCATACTTCATAAAATTCCAGATTCCCTTTAGATTTACATCCATTGTGCGATCATAAATCTCATTGCTTACATCGGCAAGTTCTTGCGGTGGTGCTTGTATGCCTGCATTATTAAATGCAAAATCAAGTCTTCCAAATTGCCCTGCAATTTTTTCTACGGTAGCTTTAACCTGTTTTTCATCGGCTACATCGCACACAAATGCCACTGCTTTGTATCCTGCCTTTGTAAGTTCTTCAGCTTGTGCATTGGCATCCATTATATCTACCAAAGCTACATGAGCACCAACCTCTGCAAATGCTTTTGCTGCTGCAAGTCCCATACCCATTGAGGCACCTGTTACTACTGCTACCTTATCTTTAAATTCTTCTTTCATTTTTCTATTTTTTAAAAAGTTGCAGCATCTATCACATACCTATAACGAGCTTCTTTATTGACTACTTTATCCCAAGCATTGTTTATTTCATTAGCTTTAATAATCTCAATTTGGGGATAAATTTTATTTTTAGCACAATAATCTACTACTTCTTGGGTTTCTGGAATTCCTCCAATTAAAGAAGCGTTGAAGTTTACACGGTTAAAAATCATTTGGAAATTATTGAGTGATAAATGACCATTTATCGGCATACCGACTTGTGTGAAACTACCATAAGGTTTAACGCAATTGGCATAGGAAGCTAAATCATAATCGTAAGGAACAGTTGAAAGCATATAATCTAACTTTCCTTTGTATGGATTCAATTTTTCAATAGAATCTACTACAATCACTTCTTTGGCACCAAAGGAAAGAATATCTTCTTTTTTTGCAGCGGTAGTAGTAAAAGCATATACTTCAGCTCCTTTTGAAACTGCCAATTTAATGGCAATATGACCAAGTCCGCCAATTCCAATTATTCCTATTTTATCTCCTTTTTTGAAGTTTTCTCTCATCAAAGGCGAGTAAGTTGTAATTCCTGCACATAATAATGGTGCTGCATATTTTAAATCTATGTTGTTAGGAATTTTGATTGCAAAATGTTCTTTTACCACTATGTTATTAGAATATCCCCCTTGAGTAATACCTGAAGGAGAAGTTGGGTCTGTTGCGCCATAAGTACCCACCATTCCGGTAGTTTCGCAATGATGTTCTTCACCGTTTTTGCAACTGTTGCATTCCATACAACTGTCAACCATACAGCCAACGCCTGCTTGATCTCCAATCTTAAATTTGGTCACATTTTTTCCAACTGCAGTTACTATTCCTGCAATTTCATGACCTGGAACTTGAGGATATTTTTGTGGTCCCCAATGACCTTTTATGGTATGAATATCTGAATGACAAATTCCAGAAAATTTAATATCTATTAAAATGTCGTTATCACCAACAGCTCTGCGCTCAAAGTTCCATAGTTCCAATTTGCCGTGTATATCTTTTCCAGCAAAGCCTTTTGATTTTATTGTATTGTTCATTTTTTTTGAATTATTGTTTTGTGAAAAAAGTTGCAAAGAAGTAGCAAGCATAATACCCGCACCAGCCAATGCACTTGTTTGAATAAATTCTCTTCTTGATTGTTGTTTTTTATTTTCCTCCATAATTTACCATTTTTAGGGTTGAACAATGTATTAAAGTCCCGTCATTTTCTCGGCGGCTTCAGGATAACGAGCTCCCTCGATTTTAATTTTTTAATTTTTGCAAATCTTCACGTGATAATTCCACATTTACGGCATTCATTCCGTTGTCCAACTGAATTTTTAAAATTCATCAAATCCCCTGTTGCCGTGAGTGCCGAAATTTTCACAAGGCTTTGCTGTTGGCTATTTAGGGCATTTTCCGTTTTATTTTGCGCATTCATTTTATTTGTATTTATCGCCAAGACAAGAAATAGGAACCCTTTTAAAAATTTGTTTTTTCTCATCATTTTGATTGCTTAATTTTCATTGGCTGAATTAAATTCTTCCTCTGTTACCGGATTTAGCCAAACTGCATTGATTTCACCTTCATAATTGGTAATTGCAATGTGTACCATTTTTGTTTTTGCAGTAGCGCCGTGCCAATGTTCCACATTTTCAGGAATGTTAATTACATCTCCTTTTTTGATGATTTGGGCAGCTTTGCCTTTTTCCTGATATAATCCTTGTCCTTCGGTTACAATCAGTACCTGACCTTTTGGATGCTTGTGCCAGTTGGTTCTTGCTCCCGGTTTAAATGTTACGCTACCCATAACAAAATTGTTGTTCTTGTCTTTTGCCAAAAGCAGTTGCAAATAGGCATTTCCAGTAAACCAATCGTTGGTTAGTTTTTCTCCTTTTGGAAAAAGGGAGGTGTTATTTTCTGTTGTCATTTTTACTTGATTTTTAATGTTACTGCAAGCTACAAAAGTTATTAAAGTATTGAAAGCTATTGTTTTATAAATTTTTCTCATTATCCCGTTTTTCATTTAGTGCATTAATTCAAATGTTGCCGATATTGAGCCATTGGTTTCCAGTACTTCCATACCCGAAATGATTTTACCCATTGCAATGAGTCCGTTTGCATAAGCTGCCTCTTTGTAGAACAATGCCAAATTTCCCCAAGGTTTGTAATAGGTTAGCTCGTCAATGGATGGTCTGTGTCCTTTTGGCGCGTTTTCGGAAGTCAACTTGTTTGCCAACAAACAAATTTTTTCCTTGCCATTGTAATCTTCCAGTTCCAAAGTCATAGGAAGTTGTGCCACAAAATCCCTGCTGGTTGGGTTGTCATGCAATACTGCCGTTGCCGTTTTGCCGTTTATAGTGATTTTAATTTGCATTCTTGGTAAAGAATTTATTTCTGATGCAAAGGTCGACAGAGATGTTTGCAACTACTTTATACAGATTACTTTTCTTTTTACCACTTTTACTGATTTTGCCTTGAATTTGCCAAAGGGGCGTTTGGGTTTGCTAAATTTGTATTGTAATTCAAAAAGATATGGAACAAGTTGATCGAATAGACACCGTGAATGAATACAACAAATATGCAGGAGTCGACACTTTGCATCCGTTGGTTGGCGTAATCAATTTTAACGATATGGCGCAGATAACGCATTTCCGAAGAAGAATGGGGATTTATGCCGTTTTCTTGAAGGACGTTAAATGCGGCAATATGCTCTACGGCTGTCAACCTTATGATTATGAGGACGGAACCTTGGTTTTTATTTCACCCGGACAAGTATATGGAATTGACAGCAAGGGTATTGCCACAAAGCCGTCAGGATATGGATTGATTTTTCACCCCGATTTGATTGCGAGAACCCATTTGTCAAAAACCATCAAGGATTATAGTTTCTTTTCCTACGAAGTAAACGAAGCTTTGCATTTGTCAAAGAAAGAACGACAAACCGTTGTTGACTGCCTGAAAAAAATTCACGAGGAAATTGAACAAAACATTGATAAACACAGCAATACGCTTATTGTGTCAAACATTGAACTGTTTTTGAACTATTGCCAACGTTATTATGACCGCCAATTCATTACGCGAAGCAATGCCAACAAAGATATTTTGGCCCGGTTTGAAAATTTGCTGAGCGACTATTTCAAATCCGGCAAAGCAGCGCTTCTAGGATTGCCCACCGTTGCCTATTGTGCCGAGGAACTTTTTCTGTCTCCAAACTATTTTGGCGACCTAATCAAGAAAGAAACGGGCAGCACCGCCTTGGATTACATACAATCGCGCTTGATTGATGAAGCAAAACTGAGAATGTTTGATGCCACAAAAAACATCAATGACATTGCAACGGAATTGGGTTTCAAATACCAACAACATTTTACCCGATTGTTCAAACTAAAAACAACCGTAACACCCAATGAATACAGGAATCTTAATTAGATTTTTGGAAAGAAATTTACCCCCTTGGATGAAAACGGTTCTCCATACTTTTTTTGCTTCATTCCATTACGCAAAAACACTGCTGACGTTTTTATTTGAAAGGGCTTCGACAAGCTCAGCCTGACAAAGAAAAGGGCATTTTATATTGCTTTTAAAAAAAAATCTAGCTCAAACCGAGATTTTTGACAATTTCACCCAAGGGATTAATTTTATTCATCTATTTCTTCAAAGCGGCTTCCACTCCCGACATTGCTTGCACACCGGCCGGTAATCTTTCGCCCGAAATTGGTATTGCATTTAATTCGTTGGTAAATTCTTGAAGTTCCGTTGCGGTGAATTTGACGTTATTGGCGCCAACATTGTCTTTCATGTGTGTCATTTGTGTCGTTCCCGGAATTGGAACAATCCAAGGTTTTTGTGCTAATAACCATGCCAACGAAATTTGAGCAGGAGTAGCTTCTTTTCGAATGCCCCATTTTTTTATCAAATCGACTAAAAGCATATTTTTTACAAGGTTTTCAGGAGAAAAACGTGATACAAAACCCCTGAAATCTCCTTGTGCAAAACGAGTATTCACATCAATTGCACCTGTTAGAAATGCCATGCCTAATGGGCTCCAAGGCACAAAGCCAATTCCTAATTCTTCACAAAGCGGAATTATTTCTGCTTCAGGACCTCGCCATAAAAGTGAATATTCATTTTGAATAGCTGAAATTGGATGTTCTTTGTGTGCTCTTCTCACGGTTTGAATTCCCGGTTCTGAAAGTCCGTAATACAAAACTTTTCCTTCTTTTATTAGATCTTTTATTGCTCCGACAACATCTTCAATCGGTACACTTGAATCAACTCTATGTTGGTATAATAAATCAATTCTGTCCGTTTTTAATCTTGTTAAACTCGCTTCAACTACTTTTTTGATATGGTCGGGATCACTATTTAAACCACCCGAACGTCTTCCGTCTCCGCCAATGTTAAATCCGAATTTAGTTTCAATAACAATTTTATCTCTGAATGATGCTGTTGCTTCACCTAAAATCTTTTCACATTCAAACGGACCATACGCTTCAGCAGTATCAAACAAGGTTACTCCATTATCAAAAGCAGATTGAATGATGTTGTGCATTTCCTTGCGTGATGGAACAATTGTATGATAGGTTCTGTGCATATTTTGAACTCCAAGACCAATTGCTGAAACTTCTAATTTGCCTAATTTTCTTTTATCAGAAACTAACAAAGAAGTGTTGTCGTTTGTCAAGCTATTTTGGTTCTCATTGGATGTTCTAGCTAAAGCATCAAAAGGTAAAATAGCACTTCCTGCAATGGCTAATCCTGCTGTTTTTAAAAGGTTTCTACGGTTCATAATTTATTTTTTAAAGGTTAATGTCTTTTATAAATTTACTCTGTATTCACTTAAATTTTTTACCATTTGTGGATTTCGATGATCAAAAAACAGACTTTGGTTTGTGTCTATTACTGCTATGGCTTTCATATCTTCATCAGAAAGTTGAAAATCGAATATATTGAAGTTTTCTTCCATACGTTCTTTTTTAACCGATTTAGGAATTACAACTACACCACGTTGTGTTAACCAACGAAGTACAACCTGTGCAACCGACTTGTTATATTTATCGCCAATAGACAAAAGAATTTCGTTTTGAAAGATGTTATTTTTTCCTTCTGCAAATGGTCCCCAAGATTGGATTTGAACCTTGTTTTCTTGAAGAAATTGTTGGGTTTCTGCTTGTTGTAGAAAAGGATGTGTTTCAATTTGGTTAATAGCTGGAATAAAACCACTATTCACAATTAAATCCATTACTCTATCAGGATGAAAGTTTGCTACACCAATAGCTTTAATTTTTCCTTGTTGTACTAATTCTTGCATCGCTTTCCAAGAACCAAAAACATCTCCATAAGGTTGATGAATAAGATATAAATCAAGATAATTTAATTGTAATTTATTCAATGATTTTTCAAATGCTTTCATTGTTTTTTCATATCCCATATCTTGTACCCAAATTTTGGTTGTAATAAAGAATTCTTCTCTTGAAATACCACTTTTCCTAATAGCATTACCAACGGCTTCTTCATTCATATAGGATGCAGCAGTATCAATTAGACGATAACCACTTTCAATGGCTTCTAAAACTGCTTTTTCACATGCTTCTGCATCAGGTATTTGAAAAACTCCAAATCCTAAAATTGGCATTTCTATTCCGTTGTTTAATTTTATTGTTTGCATTATTTTGTATTTTAAAAATTTGATTTATTATTCCAGAAAAAGCGAACTTATATTTCTGTTATGCAAATTTCCTCTAGAAAATCGAAGTGGAAAGTATATTGATTACGGATTGTTCTACCAATATTACTTATTGCTCTAACAGCGTGGTCATTGATGTTGTTAAATGTCTAAATTTGTGTCATCAAATGAGTGAATTTATGGAAAATATAGTCAAGTTTGAGACCATTAGTCAATACAACGATTTTAACAATACGGAAACTTTGCATCCATTGATCAGTGTCATCGATTTTTCAAAAGCAAGTGAAAGATCCTGGAATGGTCAAAAAAGTGTCAAGATTTACTATGGTTTTTATTGCATTTTTTTGAAGGATATAAAATGTGGTGATTTACGTTATGGCTGCAATTATTACGATTATCAAGAAGGGACATTGGTTTTTACCGCTCCTGGACAAGTAATGGAGATCGAAACTACAGGTGAGGTATATCAGCCTAAAGGATATGCACTGGTTTTTCATCCTGATTTAGTACACGGTACATCGCTTTTTAAAAGTTTGAATGATTATAATTTCTTTAGTTACCATACTAATGAAGCTTTACACTTATCAGAGCGTGAACGACAAATTGTTTTGGATAGTTTTTCCAAAATAAAATCGGAGTTAGAAATTGGTGTGGACAAGCACAGCAAGAAACTGATTGCTTCTAATATTGAGTTGTTCCTCAACTATTGTGACCGATTTTATGACCGGCAATTTATAACTAGAGAAAGTGTAAATAAAGGTGTTTTAGAAAAATTTGAAGATATTTTAAATCATTATTTTGCATCAGATAAACCCAATACTATCGGTTTGCCATCAGTTGCCTATTGTGCTGACGAACTGCATTTATCAGCCAATTATTTTGGTGATTTGATTAAAAAAGAAACTGGGAAATCGGCTCAAGAGTATATTCAAAATAAAATAATTGATGTAGCCAAAAATCAAATTTTAAGTGATAATAAAACAGTAAATGAAATTGCTTACGAACTCGGTTTCAAATATCCTCAACATTTTTCAAGATTATTTAAGCAAAGGGTAGGTTATACTCCGAATGAGTACAGAAGTTTGAATTAAAATAATAACGCAAGTTCCTAAATTAGTAAACTTGCGTTTTTTGATTTTTTACATTGATAATAAATTTATCTTTCAAAATCTTCATTTCCTCACTCACTTTTTCTTAGAAATATTTAAACTTCCAATTCGTTTGTAACCAATTCAAGGTTTTTTGATTGATTCGAAAACAACAAATCCTTTTTTTCTATTCGTTCCAATTCCACAGTGAAATGACGCATAATAGGCGCTTCCCAAATAATGGTGAAGCCACTTTTCAGCTCCTCGCGACGATCAAAAACATTTTTTAATGCCACTGCCACATATTCCATGTGATTATTGGAATACACCCGTCGGGGAATTGCCAAGCGCACCATTTCCAGCTTGGGATAACGATTTTCGCGTGTTTCTGGGTCACGGTCGGCCAGCAAAATACCAATTTCGACACCACGAATTCCTGCCTCAATATACAGTTCAACCGCTAGAAGTTGCGCCGTATATTCCTTTTGCGGAACATTGGGCAGCATTTTTTTTGCATCCACAAAAATAGCGTGTCCACCAAAAGGTTCTTGTACCGGAATGCCAAATTCTTTTAATTTGGAACCCAAAAAGGCCACCTGACCAATACGGGATTCCAGATACGAAAACTCGGCAGATTCTCTCAAACCTTGTGCCAAAGCGCCCATATCACGTCCTGCCATACCGCCATAAGTGATAAATCCCTCATAAATAATGTTGAAAGTAGATGCTTGACGGAATGTTTCTTGGCTGCGCAAACCGATAAAACCTCCAATGTTAACGATACCGTCTTTTTTGCTGCTCATGGTGCAACCTTCCGCATAAGAAAACATTTCCAAAATAATTTCCTTGATGGATTTATCTGCATAACCGTCTTCACGAACTTTGATGAAATAAGCATTTTCAGCATATCTTGCCGCATCAATAAATACCGGAACACCGTATTTCTTTCCCAAAGCCGAAACTTCACGCATATTTTGCATCGAAACGGGTTGACCACCAGCGGTATTATTGGTAATCGTTATTAAAATAAGTGGTATTTTTTCTTTAGGATTTTCCTGAAGCACTTTTTCGAGCTTGTTCAAGTCTAAATTGCCTTTGAATGGATGATAAACTGAAGTGTCGAAAGCTTCGTCGATGGTAACATCTACAGCTTTGGCTTTACGAAATTCAATATGGCCTTTGGTCGTGTCAAAATGCGAATTTCCGGGAACAATGTCTCCGTCTTTGACAAGAACCGAAAAAAGCACGTTTTCGGCAGCCCGACCTTGATGAGTTGGCAAAAAATATTCGAAACCCAGCAGTTCTTCGATAGTGTCTTTGAGTTTATGATAGGAAAGTGAACCGGCATAACTTTCATCCCCAAGCATAATTTCGGCCCATTGTTTGTCGCTCATGGCGCCAGTTCCTGAGTCGGTTAACAGGTCAATGGTTACTTTGTCCGAGCTTAATTTAAAAAGGTTGAATTGACATTCTTCAATCCATTGTTTGCGTTGTTCTTTTGTGCTGACAGGCACATTTTCGACCATTTTAGTTTTAAACGGTTCTATATAGGGAAGTTCCATTTTTTTTGTGTTTATGTTAATGATTTGCGTTGAAAAGAACTTCAACGCAAGAAAATAGTACAAAGAATTACTACGACAAAAAAGCGTCTCGTCGTTTGATATTTCGATATCTGAAAATATCTATTGTAATATTTATCATTGGGTTCATTAACATCCCTTTTTTATCTACAAAAATGCTCCTTTGGAGCCTTGATTGCCAGAGTACAAAAGTAATCAATTTTAAGATTACTTTTTTAAATTTAGCGATTATTCAATCTTGCTTTTTCCTTGATGATGTCGCTTATTTTTCGGTTTTCGATTTTGCTTTCCAACCACGAAATGATATCGAGATACAGGAAAGCCCTTTTTTCGTAGGTGTTTTTTTCCAATTCAACAAAACGTTCCTTCACTTTTATAAACTCCTTTTTGATGTCGCTTGGATAAATGGTGTTCAGTTTTTTCAAAAAGCGGATGATTTCTTTTTGCACTTCATGCAAATCATTCATTTTAATCAAAAATTTATAAGTGCTTATCAACTGGTTTTCGATGTTGAAATCTTTCCCGGATTCATAATGGGCAATCAAGCACAATAATCGGGCAAAGCACGCTAAATCTTCCCGAACATATAGGTTTTTGTTGTTGATGATTTTTTCCAGGTAAAAGATGCACTCCGTATATTTTTCGGTGCCAAAATAAATACAGGCAATTTTATAGTAAAACAACATTTCGTGATGTTCGTCCAGATGCTCGCTGTGCAACTTTATTTTGTCCAAAACTTCGGGAATCAGGTATTCGCTTTCGGCAAAAGTACCTTCGAGAATGTGGTAATTCAATTTGTTGTTGTACAAATACAGGAACGACAGTGAAGTAATATTGTCGTTGATGGGAAATTGGGGATCGTTGATGGTTTCTTCCAGCATTTCCAAATATTTCTTGAAATTGGTCTTGTATTTCAACATGAACAAAGATTCCAACAAATAATGGTTTCCTTTCAAGAAAAACACGGGATTGAGAAAAATCATGTTCCTGTTGTCATAAAAAAGCGTCACCCATTTGTGCGAATATTTATAGCAGGACAAAAAGTCCTGAACCAGGAAACTGCGCCAGAGATAGGCATTGTAATACCAGTATCTTTCCCGGAATCCAAACTTTTTTTCGTCAAATTTAGAAATGTGTTTGTTGAAATAATCATCGATATATTTGTACTCCGCATCGCTTTTTACATAACCTGTTTTCAGCATGATGCCGTACAATTGCAGGGATAAATTCGACAATTTGCTGGAGATGGTGTTCTTGTAATTCAATTCCTTGGCTTGAACGACCAATTCATCGGCGCGACCTTGAATACTTCGGGTAATGTATTGGGATTCAATCAGTTTTTCGAATTCCACGATTTCATAAGCCATGTATTTCTCGTCGTTCTCCATGGCTTGCTGCTTGGTTTTGTCCAATATTTTCAAACTTTGCTTGTACAGGCCTTTGTTATAAAGAATGACAGCAAAATCGATTTGTTCCCGCAATTGGTAACGTATGTTTTGGCTGGGAATATTCAACCGAATACTTACCAAAATTTGTTTGTATAAATAGGATTTGAGATTGGATAATTGCACCTTTTTGATGATGCCGTTTTTCAATATAATTTTCTCGTCGTAGACTTCTGATTTGTCCAAAATGTTGAATAATTCAATGAACTTTGTATTGGAACTTGTTTCAAGCCGACTCGCAAAAATCTTGAATTGTCTTTTTTCAGATTTAGAAAGTGATTTAATCAATACAAATAAAGAATCTTTTTGATGGTTAGCCATTGTAAAATATAATGATGTAACTTATTGTTTTTTAGATATTTACAAAGTTTTTATTTGTTTTATAAATAGTATAATCTATAAAAATGAATTTTATTTTAAAGTAATGAAATCTATTTTTGTTCGAAGATGTGAAATTACATTAAATATTTTAAAATGAATAGAGAGAAAGTCCAAATTTTTGATACCACTTTACGAGATGGGGAACAAGTCCCAGGATGCAAATTAGATACCAATCAAAAACTCGTTATCGCAAACAGGCTTGACGAAATGGGAGTTGATGTTATCGAAGCCGGTTTTCCAGTTTCAAGTCCAGGCGATTTTTTATCCGTTTCAGAAATAAGCAAAATTGTAAAAAACGCCACTGTTTGCGGTTTGACCAGAGCAGTAAAAAACGATATTGATGTTGCTGCCGCCGCTTTAAAATATGCAAAAAAACCTCGTATTCATACCGGAATTGGAACATCGAATTCACACATTGTACACAAACTCAACACCACGAGAGAAGATATTATTGCCCGTGCAAAATATGCCGTTTCTTATGCCAAATCCTATGTTGAAGACGTAGAATTTTACGCGGAAGATGCCGGAAGAACCGAGAATGATTTCTTGGCTCGAGTCTGTGAGGAAGTCATAAAATCAGGAGCTACCGTACTTAATATTCCGGATACAACAGGATACTGTTTGCCAGAAGAATACGGTGCAAAAATAAAATACTTGAAAGAAAACGTAAAAGGAATTGAAAACGTAATTATTTCTTGTCACTGTCACAACGATTTAGGAATGGCCACTGCCAATTCTATTGCCGGAGCCATCAATGGAGCCCGACAAATAGAATGTACCATAAACGGAATAGGGGAAAGAGCCGGAAACACGGCATTGGAAGAAGTAGTGATGATTTTCAAGCAACATCCTTACTTGAATTTGGATACCAACATCAACACCAGAGAATTGAACGAAATGAGTCGTTTGGTTTCTGACAGCATGGGAATGATTGTACAACCCAACAAAGCCATTGTGGGTGCCAACGCCTTTTCACACAGTTCCGGAATTCACCAAGACGGCGTCATCAAGAACAGGGAAACTTATGAAATCATGGATCCGTTGGAAGTGGGCGTCAATGAATCTTCCATCATTCTTACCGCCAGAAGCGGTAGGGCAGCCTTGGCTTACAGAGCCAAAAAAGTAGGGTATGAGTTGACAAAAATACAATTGGACATCGTATATGTAGAATTCTTGAAATTTGCCGATATTAAAAAAGAAGTTTTGGATACCGATATTCATCAAATTATTGAAGCTTGCAAAATACAAAGTGAATTGATAAGAAATTAGTATTCCGTGTTCTGTATTTTTACAACATTAAGTAAAAAAACGACAAGAAATTATAAATTTAATTTCCCAACCCCTTCTTAGTTTGGAAAGCGTCAGGGAGAGAAAAAATAAAAAAATGAACTTAAAAATAGCAGTACTTTCGGGGGACGGGATAGGTCCAGAGGTAACTTTGCAAGCCAAAAAAGCCTTGTACGCTATTGGCGTGGTTTACAATCACGAGTTTGTTTTTGAAGACGCTTACATAGGAGCCATCGCCATTGAAAAAACGGGCAAACCGCTTCCGGAACAAACCTTGAATTTGTGCAGAAACACGGATTCTATTTTGTTTGGAGCCATTGGAGACCCAAAATACGACAATGATCCGAGTGCCAAAGTACGTCCTGAACAAGGATTGCTCAAACTTCGAAAAGAACTGGGTTTGTTTGCCAACATTAGACCCATAAAAGCCTATCCTAAATTGATGGATTCTTCTCCCATAAAGAAGGAAGTATTAAAAGGAACCGATTTTATAGTTTACAGGGAATTGAACGGCGGCATGTATTTTGGAGAAAAAACCATGAATGAAGCCGGAACTTATGCTTCGGATTTGTGTGAATATAACGAAGACGAGATTGCAAAAATCACGCATTTGGCATTCAAAGCCGCCCAAACCAGACGCAAGAAAGTAACCTTGGTGGACAAAGCCAATGTATTGGAAACTTCCCGTTTGTGGCGAAAAGTGGTTTCGGAAGTTGCCAAAGAATATCCAGAGGTAACTTTGGAATGTTTGTATGTTGACAACGCTGCCATGCAAATTATTTTGAACCCAAGACAGTTTGACATTTTGCTAACCGATAATTTATTTGGAGATATTTTGTCCGATGAAGCCAGCGTAATTTCAGGTTCAAAAGGATTAATGTCTTCTGCATCGATAGGAGACCAACATTCCCTTTTTGAACCCATCCACGGTTGTTATACCGAAGCCAAAGGAAAAAACATTGCGAATCCAATAGCATCCATACTTTCGGTAGCCTTGCTATTGGAACATTTTGGATTGTCGAAAGAAGCCAAAAAAGTCATCGCAGCTGTAGAAAGAACCATTATCAACAATGTCGTCACGGTAGATTTGAAAGTAGATTCCCAATTTGGGACGAATGAAGTAGGCGATTTTATTGCCAATTATATATTAAATGAAGGTGATTCTTATTTCAAAAATGATTTTGTGCAAATAGGACAATCAACCATCGTTTAAGGGATAAAAAATAGACATCGTAATTGAATATAATCATAATTTTATAGTTCCCTTTTTTTATTTCATTTGTTTTTATACATTTGATGCAGAAAAAAAGACAAATGAAATTATTCGCAATTATTCCTTCAATTATTAATGTCAATGTGGTAATCACATGTGCAGGAGGAATGTTATAGATATAATTAAAAAAATATTTAAAACCTTCCGATGATTTTGGAAGGTTTTTTTTTGGCCTAAATTTAAAAAGAATACAAAAATAATGGAATTAAACAAGTACAGCAAGACCATCACCCAAGACGTAACACAACCTGCTGCGCAGGCAATGTTGTATGGAATTGGCTTGACCGAAGAGGATTTGAAAAAAGCCCAAATCGGTATTGTCAGTATGGGATATGAAGGCAATACTTGTAATATGCATCTGAATGATTTGGCCAAAGATGTCAAAAAAGGGGTATGGGATGCCGATTTGGTGGGATTGATTTTTAATACCATTGGCGTAAGCGACGGAATTTCAAACGGAACCGACGGAATGCGTTATTCCTTGGTTTCCCGTGACGTAATTGCCGATTCCATCGAAACCGTAATGGGAGCGCAATGGTACGACGGATTGATTGCCATTCCGGGTTGCGACAAAAATATGCCGGGAGCCTTGATTGCGATGGGAAGAGTGAATCGTCCATCCATTATGGTTTATGGAGGAACGATAAATTCCGGAAGATGGAAAGGGGAACACCTGAACATCGTTTCCGCTTTTGAAGCCTTGGGAAAAAAATTTCAGAAAACCATTTCCGACGAAGATTATAAAGGAGTGATTCAAAATTCTTGCCCAGGACCAGGTGCTTGTGGCGGAATGTACACTGCCAACACTATGTCCTCGGCCATTGAAGCATTGGGAATGAGCTTGCCTTACAGTTCGTCCAATCCCGCTTTGAGCGAAGACAAAAGACGCGAATGTGACGAGGCTGGAAAAGCCATCCGAATTTTGCTGGAAAAAGATATCAAGCCTAGAGACATCATGACTCGCAAGGCTTTTGAAAATGCCATTACTATCGTGGCCGTTTTGGGAGGTTCGACCAATGCCGTGATGCATTTGATTGCCATGGCGCATGCTGTGGATATCGAAATTACCTTGACAGATTTTCAAGAAATCAGTGATAAAACCCCGGTACTTGCCGACTTAAAACCAAGCGGAAAATATATGATGGAAGATTTACATGCCGTGGGCGGTGTTCCAGCGGTAATGAAATATTTGTTGAAAGAAGGATTCATCCACGGAGACTGTTTGACCGTAACCGGAAAAACAATCGCCGAAAACTTAGCCAACGTACCAGATTTGCAGGACGGTCAAGAAGTGATTCATGAAATCCAAAAAGCATTAAAATCGACTGGAAACATCCAGATATTATACGGAAACTTGGCATCTGAAGGATGTGTTGCCAAAATAAGCGGCAAAGAAGGAGAATATTTTGAAGGAACCGCCGTTGTTTTCGAAAGAGAATTCGATGTTATTCCGGGTATTCAAAACGGAATGGTCAAACCTGGGGATGTAGTCGTCATTCGGTATTGTGGGCCAAAAGGTGGTCCAGGGATGCCGGAAATGCTCAAACCAACCTCTGCCATCATGGGTGCAGGACTGGGAAGCAGCGTTGCCCTGATTACAGACGGTAGATTCTCTGGAGGCTCACATGGATTCGTGGTAGGCCACGTAACACCAGAAGCTTACGACGGAGGCGGAATAGCCTTGGTTGAAAATGGGGATTTAATTACTATTGATGCCGTGAAAAACACCATCAATCTTAAGATATCTGATGCAGAATTTGCCGAAAGAAAAGCCAAATGGGTTCAACCCGCTTTGAAAGCGACAAAAGGAGTTTTACTTAAATATGCCAGATCGGTTTCGAGTGCCTCGACAGGATGCGTAACCGATAAATAGTTTTCAGTTGGCAGATTATAGTTTGTAGAATACAGTTTTAAAATAATATAATAAATCTCCTTTGCCAATGTCGGCTTTATGTCTAGGCTTGGTTGGAGAGAGGAAAAATAATAATAACAATAATGAAAAATAATAAAATATCAGGCGCAGAAGCTGTTATACGATGTTTGCTGGAAGAAGGAGTAGACTTGGTTTATGGTTATCCAGGTGGTGCCATTATGCCGGTTTACGACGAATTATATAAATTTAAAGACGAATTGCACCACGTTTTGGTGCGTCACGAACAAGGAGCAACACACGCGGCACAAGGTTACGCCAGAGCAACTGGAAAAGTTGGCGTTGCCATTGCCACTTCGGGACCAGGAGCTACTAATTTAGTAACCGGAATTGCCGATGCCCAAATAGATTCCACACCCTTGGTTTGCATCACGGGACAAGTTGGGAAACATTTATTGGGTTCAGATGCCTTTCAGGAAACCGACATTATCGGAATTTCTACTCCGGTAACCAAATGGAATTACCAAGTTACGGAAGCTCACGAAATTCCGGAAATTATCGCAAGAGCTTTTTACATAGCAAAATCAGGACGTCCGGGACCAGTTTTGATTGACATTACCAAAAATGCCCAATTTGACGAATTGGAATTTAGTTATAAAAAATGTACCAGCATTAGAAGTTACAATCCAAAACCAACGCTGAATCTTGAAAAATTGCAAGAGGCAGCAGATTTAATCAATTCTGCCAAAAAACCTTATATCCTTTTTGGACAAGGAATAATTCTTGGTGAAGCGGAAGCCGAATTAAAAGCATTAGTGGAAAAATCTGGAATTCCAGCCGCTTGGACACTTCTGGGACTTTCTGCACTGCCAACGGATCATCCGTTGAATGTGGGCATGTTAGGAATGCACGGAAATTACGGACCAAATTTATTGACCAACGAATGCGATGTTTTGATTGCATTAGGAATGCGTTTCGATGATCGTGTGACTGGAAATTTGGCCACTTATGCCAAACAAGCCAAGGTAATCCATTTTGAAATTGATCCATCGGAAATCGACAAAAATGTAAAGACAGACGTTGCCATTTTAGCCGATGTCAAAGAATCTTTGCAAGCATTGCTTCCTCTTATCGAAAGCAAAACGCACGATTCTTGGCACAATGAATTCAAGAAAAAATATAAAATCGAATTTGACAGTGTCATCAAAGAAGAATTAACGCCAACCAATGGCGGAATTTCGATGGGAGAAACCATCGAAATGATCAACAAACATTCTAAAGGAGATGCCATAATGGTTTCAGACGTTGGACAACACCAGATGTTTACCTGTCGCTATTCCAAATTTAATTCCTCTAAAAGCAACATTACTTCAGGAGGTTTGGGAACAATGGGATTTGCTTTGCCTGCAGCCATTGGAGCCAAAATGGGAATGCCGGATCGCGAAGTGGTTGCCATTATTGGAGATGGCGGTTTTCAAATGACGATTCAAGAATTGGGAACTATATTTCAAACCAAAGTTCCGGTAAAAATTGTGGTGCTCAACAATGAATTTTTAGGAATGGTTCGCCAATGGCAAGAACTGTTTTTTGACAGCAGATATGCTTCCACCGTGATGACAAATCCAAACTTTATTGCCATTGCAGAAGGCTATCACATTAAATCAAGAAAAGTGACCAAAAGAGAAGAATTGGATGGAGCCGTTGCCGAAATGTTGGCTTCAAAAGAATCTTATTTCTTGGAAGTGATGGTAGAAAAAGAAAACAACGTATTCCCAATGATTCCAACAGGAGCTTCGGTTTCAGATATGCGATTAAGTTAAAATTATGGAAAATAAAATATTCACCATTTCTGTTTATTCAGAAAACAATGTAGGTTTATTGAACCGGATTTCAGGAATATTCTTGAAACGCCACATCAATATTTTGAGTTTAAATGTATCCGAATCGGAAATTGAAAACGTTTCCCGATTCATCATCGTGGTCAACACCACCGAAAAATGGGTACATAATATTGTAGGTCAAATCGAAAAACAAATCGAAGTCATCAAGGCTTTTTATCATATTGACGAAGAAACCATTTTCTTGGAAAGTGCCATCTTCAAAATTGAATCGAGCTTACTTTTCGACGAAAGACAAATCCAGAACATCATCAAGGAAAGCCACTCTGAAATCGTAACCGTGTCCAGAGACTTTTTCGTGATTTCAAAATCAGGAAAACGCTCTGAAATCAACGACTTGTACAACAAACTAAAACCTTTTGGAATCATGCAATTCGTTCGTTCCGGAAGAATATCCGTTTCCAAGGAAAAAATGGAAATATCAACTTTATTAGAGGAATTAAAATCATAAATTAAATACTAAACAATGGCAAATTATTTCAATTCATTACCACTTAGATTACAGTTAGAACAATTAGGCGTTTGCGAATTCATGGACCAGTCCGAATTTTCAAATGGAATAGAAGCACTTAAAGGAAAAAAAATAGTTATCGTAGGTTGCGGCGCCCAAGGTTTAAACCAAGGTTTGAACATGAGAGATTCAGGCTTGGATATTTCTTATGCTTTGCGTGCTGAAGCCATCGCTCAAAAAAGAGCTTCTTTCATGAATGCTGCCGACAATGGATTCAAAGTGGGAACTTATGAAGAATTGATTCCAACGGCCGACCTCGTTTGCAATCTTACACCAGACAAACAGCACACTGCGGTTGTTACGGCTATTATGCCATTGATGAAACAAGGTTCCACATTGGCTTATTCGCACGGTTTCAACATCGTGGAAGAGGGAATGCAAATTCGTAAAGACATCACGGTTATCATGTGTGCACCAAAATGTCCAGGATCTGAAGTTCGTGAAGAATACAAAAGAGGTTTTGGTGTTCCAACTTTAATAGCGGTTCACCCCGAAAATGATCCAAACGGAGAAGGTTTCGAACAAGCAAAAGCCTATGCCGTTGCCACTGGTGGACACAAAGCAGGAGTTTTAAATTCGTCTTTCGTTGCCGAGGTAAAATCGGATTTGATGGGAGAACAAACCATTCTTTGCGGAATGTTGCAAACCGGTTCCATCTTGTGTTTTGACAAAATGGTTGAAAAAGGAATCGAGCCAGCTTATGCCTCAAAATTAATCCAATACGGTTGGGAAACCATCACGGAAGCCTTGAAACACGGCGGAATCACCAACATGATGGATCGTTTGAACAATCCTTCAAAAATCGAAGCGTTCAAAATTGCCGAAGAATTGAAAGACATCATGCGTCCATTATTCCAAAAACATCAAGATGACATCATTTCTGGGGAATTCTCAAGAAACATGATGATTGATTGGGACAACAATGATGTTAATTTATTGACTTGGAGAGCTGCAACAGCTGAAACTAATTTCGAAAAAACAGCTCCAACAGCTGCCCACATTTCGGAACAAGAATATTTTGACAACGGAATTTTGATGATTGCAATGGTAAAAGCCGGTGTTGAATTGGCTTTCGAAACCATGACAGAATCAGGCATCATCGAAGAGTCGGCTTATTATGAGTCTTTGCACGAATTGCCTTTGATTGCCAACACTGTAGCCAGAAAAAAATTATACGAAATGAACAGAATCATTTCTGATACAGCAGAATACGGTTGTTATTTATTTGACCATGCCTGCAAACCATTATTGGCTGATTTTATGAAAACGGTTGAAACCAATATCATTGGAAAACCATTTTCTACCACAAACGGAGTTGACAATGCAGTTCTTATTGCTGTAAACAAAGAAATTCGTCAACATCCTATCGAAGAAGTGGGAGCGTGGTTGAGAGAATCGATGACGGCAATGAAAAAAATTGGTTAATACGACATACACCTTTGGTGCGCAGGGATTTTGACAAACATCTTTATTGGCTAATATAATTGAATTAGTTAAAACATATTAAAGAAATCAATTAAAGATAGTCATTTTACATTCACTTAACTTGAAAACCGAGTTGAAGGTTAAGTGAAGTAGTCCCGAGTAAAAATTAAAAAAGCGAGATAGAATTTCTATTTCGCTTTTTTTTCGCCATAATATTCGTTCTCTTTACAGGTTTAATTTAATCCCAGTCTTGATTTTAATTTCAGGAAAAGCAAGGCAATTTTATAAGCATCTTCTGTAGAGGAATTCCTGTCACTTTTAGGAATTTTGTAAATATTGCATAATTCTTCAAGAGAAAATTGTTTGTTATTGATGTCCGTCAGTTTTCGATACATCACATCAATATCCAAAGCTTCGTTTTTTAATCTTCCACAACCCAATCTTTCCAAGGCTGCATTGATCATTTCCACGTCAAAATCAATGTGGTGTCCCACCAATACCGAATTTCCGATAAATTCCACCAAAGCTTGGATTGCCTCGGGTTCTCCAAGTTTTTTCATTTTGGTTTCAATGGTAAATTCATTTGAAATTCCGTTGTCGTGAAAAAATTTGTATTGTGCCAAAATGGTTTCAAAACTATCTGCAATGATGATGCTATTGTTGATTACCGAAAAAGCGCCAATCGATAAAATCACGTCTTTTTCAAGACTCAAACCGGAAGTTTCAGTAGATAAAACAACGAAACGCTTCGATTTTTTGTCAAATTTAGAAAGGTATAACTTCCAAAATTCAGGATATTCTTTATTGATGTTTTTTATCCAGTCTAACATTTTATGAAAATTGGGTAAGTTGAAACTTTGTTTTAATTAATTCTTCTAATTCTCTCATTGGAGCCAAAGCATTTTTTAAATTTTCCTTGTCTATTTTTGACAATTCTTGCAAATTTATAAATTGTCCCGAATTATCATTTTTTAACCCTTCCAAAGTCCTGAATTTAGACAAAATCAAAAAGGCTTCGGCACAATTTAAATAAATCTCTGCATTTCTTGGATCCACTATGGCCAATTGCTTAAATCTCATGTATGTATTATTGACTCCTCGAATGTTGTGGCTCAACGAAAATAATCGGGCTCCATCAATAAGCGGCATCAATGCACGCGTTTTGATGTCGAACTTGTCCTTGTTTATGCCTTCTTCTTCCACATTAAATTTCTTGAAAAAACTTAATGGAGCATTTTTTCTCAAGGCGTCATTTCCAAGAAAATCAAAGAACAAGACATTGTTTTTTGCATTATTGAAAATAACATTCTCCATTGCTTCCTCTATTTTTTGTTCTCCAAAAGCTATTTCGAAGTCAAAGAAAATACTACTAATTTCATTGCTGTTTTCTCCTGGAGTATTCATCCAATTGTCATATTGTTTCACCCAGTCAGTCAGCGATTTACACCAAAGCATATTGCTTCCCATGTGTCCGTTTGGACAGAATTCATAACCCACTTTTTCCAGAATGGCAGTCGTCCTTTTTCCTAATTTCAGGAAATAATCTTTTACGTCCCTGTACTTATCTGCAGTGACGTCTTCAAAAATCAAAATACTGTCCTGGTCTGTGGGCAATAATTGCTCTTTTCGTCCTTGACTACCAATGCTCAACCAAGCAAAACGGACAGGAGGGGAGCCCAAATCCAAAATGGACAATTCAACGGAACGCTTGATAATAGCCAAATTGATTTCGCTCGCAATATTGTTGATATTGGCAATGGATACATTTTTGTGAATTGATTTTTGAATAAGAGTGGTCAATCGGTCACGAATTGATTTTAAATCTTTTGCCGATTGGGAACGTTTTATCTCTTTTATCAAAACCCCGGGATTATTGGCTTGGGCAACAATTAAATCGTGTTCTGAAATAATTCCTTTAATTTCCGATTTATCGGAACCATCTTTGGTCACGCACAAATGCGTCACGTTATTTTTTAACATTATCAATTGCGCTTCGGCCAAAGAAATGTTCTCCACAACGGTTACCACGGGCGATGACATGATTTTGTCAATTGCGGTGTTGATGGAAAATCGTCCTGTCGCAATTTTTGCACACATATCAGTATTGGTAACTATTCCTACAGGAAAATTATCTTTGGCAATGATGGCGCCAGTAGTCAAGGAATCCGTCATTTGTTGGGCGACTTCTTGAATACTTTTTGTTTCGTCCACTTTTACAGGAGAATTATTGTAAGCCAATAACTGAAAATATTGAATTTCAGATTGTTGGTTCGAATAGTAAACGTTGTCAGAAATTAGTTTTCCACGAAAATTTTCCTTGTCATTGGGATTACTTGTATTTGTTGCAAAACTTTGCAAAAGGAAGTCCAAAACCTCCGAATTATTGGCAACAAAAGGACGGAAAACAGCGATGGGAATAGCATAAATAATGCTTTCTTCACGAGCTTTGGCCGTCATCATGTAATTGTTTTTGGCAAAAAAAGGACGTAGACCAAAAATATCTCCATCAACACATTTATTCAATAATGTTTCCTCGGCATCGGCAATTACGGATAAATTGACAATTCCCGAAGCAACCACATAAAAGCTATCGTGTAAAGCATCGTTTATTTGGAACAAAATTTTGTGTTTCTCCAAATTTATCACGCGAATGCTTGTAGCAATTTCTGATAATTCTTGAAAATTCAAATGATCAAACGGCGGATATTTTTTTAAAAAATCGGCAATGTGTTCTGCAATTGTGTTCATAAGGGTTTAAATATAGTCGAATGTAAAAATAATGAATTAAAAAATTATAATACCAGCATTGATGTAGTAAAACGATTTATTTACACATTTCTTATTTATTAAATAGAAACTAAAGTTTTGATAATCCTTTTTTAATGGTTAACGATAAAAAAGCATTGAAAAACCTGATTTTTGGTGCTTTCATATGGATATTATTTTGAACTATAATTTATATTATGTAAAATAGAATTTTTAAATTATTGTTAACAATTTATTGCTACAAAGAAATTTAATAGATGAGTATTTAGGATATTTGAAAGAAAAGAATTGCTAAGCATCCCCTTTTGTTCTTTTCTCTGGCCTGATAATCATCCGCAAGGATTGGTCTTTCGAAAAATACGCAATCATCCAATGGTAAAATGTATTAATTCGGTTACGATAAGTGATTAGCGACATCAGGTGGACAAAAAGCCAAATCATCCAGGCAAAAAAGCCCTTGAAGTGCATTTTGGGTTTGGGCAAATCCACGACGGCCTTGTTTTTTCCGATAATCGCCATAGAACCCTTGTCGTTGTATTTAAAAAGTTTCAACGGTTTGTTTTGGAGCATCAACTTGAAGTTTTGCGCCAAATTCACGCCTTGCTGGATGGCTACTTGTGCCAATTGCGGATGGCCTCCGGGAAAATCAACATCGGTCAATTGAATGCTGGTATCGCCAATGGCATAGATATTTTCGGTACCGTTCACTTTGTTGAAAGCATCGGTTAGCATTCGTTTACCGCGCCCGTAACTTTCTGCCGGAATTCCTTCAAATTCCCTGGCGGAAACGCCTGCCGCCCATATCAAGTTTTTGGTCTTGATGGTTTTCCCATCGGCAAAGAAAACCGTATCGTCTTTATAATCAATTACTCGGGTATTGAGTTTTACAATAACTCCCAATTTGGTCACGGCTTCAAGAGTATCTTCTTGCGATTCCTTACTCATTGGCGACAGCAAAGCATCACCACCATCGACCAAATAAATATTGCTGGCAGACGTTTCCAATTCGGGATATTCTTTGAGTAAAATATTTTTTCGCATTTCGGCAAACATTCCGGATACTTCCACCCCTGTTGGCCCACCGCCGGCGATTACAATGGTCAAAAATTTTCTACGTTCTCTTATGTCTTTGCAAGTGGATGCTTTTTCCAAATTTTTCAACAAAGCATTGCGCATTTCGATGGCATCATTGAGCGTTTTCATCGGAATGGCATTTTTCTTGACATTTTCCATCCCAAAATAACTCGTTTCAGCTCCGGTGGCAAAAACCAACTGGTCGTACTGCAATTCGCCGTTGTTGAGGATGATTTTATTTTCGGCCGGAACCACTTTTTGCAATTCGCCCAAACGGAATTGCAGGTTCTTTTTGCCCACAAAAAATTTTCGAAATGGATAACTGATACTGGAAGGCTCCAAAAAAGCCGTTGCCACCTGATAAATCAATGGTGGAAAGAAATTGTAATTGTTTTTGTCAACAAGCGTTACTTCAATTCCTTTATAATTTGTCAAGTCTTTGGCCAAATTAATGCCTGCAAAACCGCCTCCTATGATCACTATTTGCATATCGAAATTTTTATAAAAATGATTTTTATAAAAGTACAATATATATTCAGCTGCAAAAATTAGTTTTTGAATTTTTTAACAAGCTTTGCTGCATTGGAACTGGCCAAACTTTGTAGCAAGAGCGTTGTTCAAGATGGAACACTTTAGATCTTGATCAACTTTTCAATAATTTTCCCCTGATTTTCAGTCTTGAATTCAATCAAATAAATTCCCTTTTGCAAATGTTCCAATGAAAGTTTAGAAATATTCTTTTCCAACCCAAGAATCTTCCCATTTAAGTTCATTATTTTGACTTCATCCATTTTTTCTGAAAAATTCAGGTCAGATTTTACCGGATTGGGATAAAAATTGACTTTTTTGTCTTTCGAGAAATTTTCATTGGAAAGTATCTGATAATCCAAAGCGAACAATCCTTTGTTGGTGGCATTCTCTCCATAAAAATACAGAGTGTCGTCTTCGGTCAAAAGCTTGGATATTAAACTGAATTTGCTGTTGTCCAAGATACAAACCGTCCCGTCCGAAGTTCCGTCAGTGACATATAATGAATAAGCCAAAGAGCCAATATTCGCAATATACAAGAGTTTGTTTTTGTGTAAATTTCCACCACTAATATTCCCTGCAAAAGAACCTTCAGTGCCGGGAGTGATGTCTTTTACCAATTGTTTTTGCATAAGAGTCCAATTGTATTTCCAAAGTTCCGCACCATATTCTGGACTATATTGTTGGATATAAGATTCATTGTTATAATTTACGACATCAATGGAATAGCCCGTGGAATACTCAAAAAATGGTTGATAATTGGTTTCAACGGGAGTTGTCACGCCATCGGATGTCAAAACCTTGCCACCGCTGGTAATATAAACGGTATTGTTATTAACCATTACATCATTGACCGAAGTGTCAAATACCGTATTAGTATTGAAAGTAAAGGAAGTATTGAGCAGTCCCGTGGTTAGATTTGCCGAAAAATATTTCATTTTATAATCCGTGTCTTTCATCAAGAAAACGAGGTTGTCGTTTACTCTGGCAATTTCATCCCTATTTTGATAGATTTCAGAGCCTGACACCACATTTCTTCCCACAATTTCCGTTATTGCTTTAGTGGATGGATTGTATTTGTAAAATCCATAATAAACCCCCATAGTAATGTATTGGCTTCTAAAATATAACATTCCGGTATCTTTATCGTAATAAGTTGCCCCAAGTCGGTAGAAATTTCTACTGTTTGGAGAATATAGTTGTGTAGTTGCATTAGTGTTTAAATCAAGGATATAAAGTCCTGAAGAATTATAATTTTCATACATTATGTAACGGTCAAATATCTCGTAATCTTCGGCGTCATTCGAAATTACGGTTAGTTTGTTCGTCGTCGTATTTATTCGGGCAAGTCGAATTCCAATGTTGAAAAAAATGTTGTTGTTCAATTTTTTTGCATTGAAACCACCATTTGTCGGTAAATAAACATCGTCTGGATATACATATTGACTGTTGTCCGAAATATTGACCCTGACGATGCAGCCTTTCCTGACAATCGGATTTGTGGATGTCACTTTGTAGGTCGAGCAATAAATATAGGATTGGTCTTTAAAAAATGGCACCAATGTTCTGTCATCGGCAGTAGCATTGGTTCCATATCCTGAAGGACCGGGTATGTAGGTTAAATTTTGCGAAAATAATTTTGTGCCAATGATGAATAAGACGAGGCAAACTAGTATTTTTTTTTTCATTTAAAATATTCAGGCAGTTAATAATCGTAGGTAATTAAGCCGACAGATGTTGTCGGCACAAACTGTTTGACAAAGTAAATATATTATTTTTCTTAAATAATTTCAAAAAGATCACATCATTTTTCTGCAAAACAATTATGAAATTTTTCTTTTCAAGATTTGAAAAGTTTAGTGCTTCTTTTGGATTTTTTTACCGGTTTTTCTTTAATGGAATCGGTTTTGGTTTGAAGCAATTGGTTGGCCAACAATTTTTCGATCAATTCGTCTTTGGTCAAATGATGGAAAATGGTTTTGACCTTGTTTTTGAATTCGGCCGAAACTTCGTGATTGGGCTTGGTTTTGAAGATTTGTTTGGCCCACAAAAGCGTGTTGTTTTCCTCGATATTTTCGGCAGACGGTTTTTGAAATTTGGTAAATTGAATTCCCAATTCTCTTTCGAAATCGGCAATTTCTTCCACTTCTTCTTGTTGCAAAACGGTCAATGAAAGCCCCTTTGCTCCTGCCCTTGCGGTTCTTCCGCTGCGGTGAACATAATTTTCATAAGTATCAGGCAAATGGTAATTGACCACATAAGCCATTTCTTTTACGTCTATTCCCCTAGCTGCCAAATCGGTGGCAACCAAAATATTGATGTGTCCTTCACGGAATTGTTCCATGATTCGGTCACGGATTCCTTGCGACAAACTCCCGTGCAAAGCACCTGAAGAAAATCGGTTGATGGCCAGATTTTTAGCCAATTTATTGACCGCAGCCTTGGTTTTGCAAAAAATAATACCGCGTTCTCCTTCTTTGGAAGTCAAGAAATGCATCAAAACGTCCAATTTCTCGATGGGATCAACCACAATATATTGGTGATCAATTCCTTGATTTCCCAATGTTTCCATATTGGCACTAACTTGAACCACATTTTTGTTCAAGTAGTTCTGAATCAATTGTTTTATGGTTCCGGGCATCGTGGCCGAAAAAAGAAACGTTCTGCGATTTTTGGGTAATTCGGCAATGATTTCGTCCAAGCCTTCTTTCAGGATGGTAACCATTTCGTCGGCTTCATCCAAAACCAAAAATTGGGCTTCTTTCAAACTGATGGCTTTGCGCTGAATCAAATCGATCAATCTTCCCGGTGTAGCCACAACAATATGAGTTGGCGAAGCCAATCGTTCGATTTGGGGTTTTATAGGGATTCCTCCACAAGTTTCGGCAATGGAAACTGCTGGGAGATATTTGGCGAAAGCTTCCAAATTGGTAAAAATTTGGTGTCCCAATTCACGAGTCGGAGCCAAAATAACAGCTTGGACAGCAGTATTTTTAGCATCAATCAATTGAAGTAATGGTAATCCAAATGCGGCGGTTTTTCCTGTTCCCGTTTTGGCCAATCCAACAAAGTCGGTTTTGGTGGATAAAAGCAATGGAATTGTTTTTTGCTGGATTTCCGTTGGCACAACAATTTTTAAATCATCAAGTGCTTTTGTAATTGATTCCTGGATTCCTAAATCGGAGAATTGTTTTGACATTTTTTGAATTTAATGATTTATAAATTTGTTGTTTTTTTAATATTCAACGGATTAAAATCCGTTTCTACAACATAATACGTTCCTATGGAACTTTTACGCGTATTAACTGAACACTGAATTCTGAACACTGCCTACTTTTTTTAATCTGCTTCGTTCATCACTTTTTCACGGTATTTTTTCCCGATCAGCAACAGTAATTTTTGTTTGTAATCGTCCACCAGCCATTCGCGATAATTCTTGCTGCATTGACTCAAACATTTTGCGTATCGTTTCAATCGACATTCAATATCTGGGTCCAGTTCCTTGAATAGTGCTTTTGCATCGCGCAATTCTTCGGTATTGTCCACGCACATTGCGGCGTGTTGTTCCAATGATTTGTCCAAAACTATCTTGGAACGCAAATTTTGGGCAATGGCGAGCTTATGTTCTTCGTCTACATCAAAAGTCACGACTTCGGTTTTGGCAAATTTAGCCCGCAATTCTGGAGGCATCGTGTATTTGAAATACAGTTCAATCTCGGTATCGTCACGCAGGTTTTCCAAATAAAATTCAGGCGATTTGAAGATGTGTTGCCAATTTACTGGGTCGCTCCACAACCCGAAACGGGCGGCATTATTTCCTAAATCGATAACCGTAAATTCGTCTTTACCGGGCAATTTTCTAGAACCACGACCAATCATTTGAAAGTATAAAGTCAGGGATTTTGTAGCTCGATTCAAGATGATGGTTTCCACGGTGGGTTCATCAAAACCGGTGGTCAAGATGCCAACCGAGGTCAAAATGGCGTCCGGCGTGTGTTTGAACCAATGCAAAATATCTTTACGTTCCTCTGTGCTACTGGTGTTGTCGAGATGTCGAATTACATATCCAGCTTCCCTGAACGTTTCGTAAACGTATAAAGAAGTGTTGATACCATTATTGAAAATCAAGGTTTTTTTGCCCAAAGATTTCTCGGTATAAGCATGCAATAATTTTTCCTGCATTGCCATATTGGTATATAAATCATCGGAAGATTTTACGGTATAATCGCCATTTATACCAACTTTTAATGAGGTCAATCCCACATCATAGCTATAAGTGACTGCTTTTGCCAAAAATCCGTTGTCTATCAAGGAACTTATGGTGTCACCTACAATCAATTCATCATAATTTTCGTGCATTGGCAACTTGATGTTCGAACTCAAAGGAGTTGCAGTAACACCCAAAATGAACGCATTTTTGAAGGAACTCAATAATTTTCGGAAGGAATTGTAATGGGCCTCGTCTATAATTACCAAACCAATGTTATCGAGATGCAATTTCTCGTCATTGATACGATTTTTCAAGGTTTCGACCATAGCCACAAAACAGGAATAATCGTTTTGGTCCGGTAGTTCTTTTACTTTGCTGTTAATGATTTTGTTTTTTACTCCAAAACCTTTCAACATTTTTGAAGTTTGCTTGCATAACTCGATTCGGTGAGTCAATACGACCACTTTCATGTCATGTTTGGATAAATATTGTCGAACAATTTCTGAAAACACGACTGTTTTTCCTCCACCAGTAGGCAATTGATACAATAAATGATGGTTGCTTGGGGCATTGTCCAGCCGTTCAAAAATGGTTTCTATATCTCCTTTTTGATAGGAATAAAGTTCTTTTTTATCTTCTATTTCTGTTTCTAGAGTGTTTTGAGACATTGCTTTTTGTTGGATTTTTGCAAAAATACACCTAAAAAACAGTTATTGCACCAAATTATGTTATAAATAAAAAGAAGTCATTAAATAAAAACGTTTATGAGCTTTATTTTAGTATTCGAAACGGTCCACAATAGCGCCAAATTCCTCTTTGTTGTACCAGTTTTGTTGCATCGATTCATTGCTTATGGCTAGTATTCTGGTTTTGAATTCTTCCAATATTCCATTTGAAATCATGAACTTAACAGCTTGCTCAAAGGAGTTCAGCATACTTTTAAAAAACAAATCTGGTTTTACAAGTCGTTCCGCCGAGAATGTTTGGGCAATTTCTATGGAATAAAGCATGACATCGCCAATTATAAAGGGATCTACTCCCAAAAGGATGAAATGTTTGATGTATTTTTGGGCAACGGAACGTCGCATCTTGGGTCTTCTTGGTTTTCCCGAGGTTTTTTGAGGAAAATATTCATTCGAAATTTTGATCTTGCATTCTTTCAGTAACGCATCTTCTTTGGGATTAAAAACAAAATCATAATATGTCTTGACTGTGCTGAATTTTTCATATAATTCAAGAACTTGCTCTTCGAGTTGTTGTTTATTTAATTCGGCCAGGTATTTTTTTAAATCGCGTTTGCTCATCGTGAAAGTTTAGTAAGTACAAAAGTAAACTAGTTTTAAGAATCTATTAGGAAAAAGAATCAATGTTAATCGTTAGTTTTGCATTTTTATAATTCAAAAAACACTATTTTTAATGGTTAAAATTTTTAAAAACATCGCCATCCTGGAAGGAATTTCTTACTTGGTTTTATTTGCCAACATGCTTTTAGTCAAACCTACGAATTTAGCGCTATATAAATCTTTTTTGTATCCCATAGGAATGACTCATGGAATACTTTTTATAGGATATGTTGCCTTGGCTCTTTTTATAATGAAATCACAAAAATGGAGTTTCAAAACACTTTCCATTGTACTGATTGCTTCACTCCTGCCTCTTGCCACATTTTTTGTGGAAAGAAAATATTTGCAACTTCCCGTAAGTAAATAAAAACTATTTTCTACCGCAAATTCGCCAATTCTATTTCAAACTATTGAAACAAAATTCGCGAATTTTCGGTTATTTTATTCCTGTAAACGGTCTTTCACGAATTCTATTTCCGTTTTTCCGTGGGCTTTCGGTTTTCCGTCAGCTCCCAGGTTTACCATTGTGGTGTGGTCAATGGTTATGATGGTTTCGCGTGTCATCATATTTCGAGCTTCACATTTCAATGTCAGCGAAGTAATTCCAAATTTCACGACATCAATTCCTATTTCTATAATATCGCCTTGTCTAGCAGAGCTTCTGAAATTTATTTCGGACATGTGTTTGGTCACTATTCTAGTATTTTCCAATTGGATAATGGTGTACAAAGCCAATTCTTCGTCAATCCAAGCTAATAATTTCCCGCCAAATAAAGTTCCATTTGGATTCAAATCTTCTGGTTTTACCCATTTTCTAGTGTGAAATCTCATATTGTTTTTTTATAAATGCGAAATTAAGGTATTCTTATTACAATTTTTTTTATTTTTAAAGAAAAAAGATGGATCAAAGAGATGTATTTTTGAAGGAATTTCGAGGACAAACCATTGGCACGGTAACCAATCAATCTTCATCGGATGAAGTATTCCAAAACGAAGTCCTTCGTCCTATTTTGAAATTGCAAAATGATTTGTTTGTTGCTTCTTTCGCTAATTATGTCGCAAAAAACAAAATTGATTTCAGCACTTTTTCCATCGAAAAAAAAATGACAATAATAGAAACTGCCCTTCAAAAAGACATCAAATATAGAAATGCCCTCAAGGGAATGATTATCGGATTATTTACCACTGATGAATACGCACAATACATAAAAAACTCTTCCGGACTCAACAAAAGAATGATGGGAATGCTCATCGAAAGGTTGAAAAATCAAGTACAATTATTTGAAAACAATACCGATTAATTATTGACATTATTTTTTATTAAAAAATTGGTTTTCTAAATTATTAATGTTTTTACTTGATTGTTTTTATTATAATTGTCAAAAAGAAGGATGTTTCATTTGTACAATTACCAAATTAATTTATACGAAAAATTCAAGAACCATTATCCTTTTTTAAAAGATTTGACGCCATTTATTAATGACATTTCAACACAAGAATATTTCGAAACGAAATGATTGGCGTAAAATTCAATAAAGACAAGGATTGGGTTGGCGGAACTTTGGCGTTGTTTGAAAGAGCTTAAAGAATCTTTTAAAATCTTGCTTCAATTATTTAATCTTCTCCACATTCACATAAAAATCCTTGTCCACTTCCAGTTTCGAAACTTTTGCAGTTTGCGGCAAAATTGTCCATTCCACATTTGGTTTCAGCCATTGTTCTTTTCCGTTCAAAGTTACTTTTACTGGCATATTGAAATCGGGAACACAATTCGTCCAGCGATACTCGAGCTTGTTTCCTTGAACTTTATATTCGAAAGTCGGGATTCTAACATCTCTCAAATATTGGTTGAAAAACGGATTCAAATCAAGTCCTACGTTTTTGCTTAAATAATCCTCGATTTGTTTGGTGGTAACGGTTTGGTGGTAAAAAGTACTATTCAAACCTCGTAAAATGGTTCTCCATTTTTCGTCATCATTCAAGATTTGGCGCAGCGTGTGCAACATATTTCCTCCTTTTGGGTACATATCGCCAGAACCTTCAATGTTTACATCGTACTGTCCAATGATGGGTTTGTCATTTTTTATTCCTTTTCTTGTACCTCTAACATATTCAGCACCAGCTTCTTTTCTATGGTAATATTCCACAAAAAGGCTTTCAGAATAGTTCGTAAAACTCTCGTGAATCCACATATCGGCAATGTCTTTGTAGGTAATATTATTGGCAAACCATTCGTGCCCGGATTCATGGATTATGATAAAATCAAATTTTAATCCCCAACCTGTTCCACTCAAATCGGTTCCTCGATAACCGTTTTTAAAACCATTTCCATAAGTGACACTGCTTTGATGTTCCATTCCCAAATACGGGGCTTCAACCAGTTTATAGCTGTCCTCGTAAAACGGATAAGGGCCAAACCAATGTTCGAAAGCTTTCAACATTCGTGGCACATCTTGGAATTGGGTTTTGGCTTTTTCCAAATTACCTCGCAAGACATAATAATCGCAATCCAAATCGCCTTTTTCACCCTTGAAAATTTCGGAAAAAGTCACATAATCACCAATGTTTATATTTACGCCATAATTATTAATTGGATTGGAAACATACCAATTGAAAGTTCTCGTTCCATCTTTCAAATCGATTACACTTTGCAAACGACCATTGGAAACATCCGTCAAATTCTTGGGGACATTCACGCTGATGAGCATATCATCCACTTCGTCATACATGTGATCCTTGTTGGGCCACCAAACACTCGCGCCCAATCCTTGACAAGTTGAAGCAATAAAAGGTTTTCCATTGGCATCTTTGCTCCAGGTAATTCCTCCATCCCAAGGCGGACGAACGGCGATTTTGGGTTTGCCTCCATAAAAAACTTGGAGTTCTTTTATTTCGCCTTCATTTTGTGCCGCAACCAAATCGATAAAAAAAGCATTGCCGTTTCTTTGATATTTTAATTCATTTCCATCTTGAGTGACTTTTTTGATTTCCAATGGCTCTTGCAAGTCAATTTGCATCCTGTTATAGGAATTCAAAACTTTGTAGCGAATGGTATTCGAACCTGAAATGGTGCTGTCGGCAGGATTTACCTTGATGTCTAGATGGTAATATTTTACGTCCCACCAAGCTCTTTCCTTGGTAATACTTCCCCGCAAAGTGTCCTGATGTGTGAAAACCGTTTCTGATTTTCCCATAAGTCCTTGAGCATTTGCAGTATTAGAAACAAGAAATGCAATAAAAAAAATGCTTACATATTTATTCATAAAATCAATTTTAGATGAAAATTTTAATTCTTTAGACATTCAATTTTATAATTTCCGTTGCCGAAGCTTCGGAACGCGGTTTCAAAACCCAAGGAGGCAAAATCTTGTCGGCAAAAGTGTTGATGTCGTGATCGTTGAACAAGGAACAAAAATTGGGATTCGAAATTCCGCAACTCTTGGCTTTCATTCGCATCACCAGTTTGTCCCTGAAATAGTGACCAGTGCCTTTGAAATAATTAGAAACACAGATGAAAGTTTTGGCAGTTTCCATAAATTATAAATTTTCAATGAATTTAGTCAATAAATGAACGCCGTAAGCTGTAGCATGTTTACTTTTTGCAAATTCGTCATCGACAAAAGCCACTCCGGCAATATCTAGATGCGCCCAAGCTTTGTGGTTTTCGGTAAAATATTCCAAAAACTTGGCGGCACTTATGGCTCCGGCAACGGGTTTTCCGCTGTAATTTTTGACATCAGCAATGTCGCTTTCTATGTCGGATTTGTAGCAATCCCAAAGCGGCAATGGCCATAACCGTTCGCCAACTGCATCGCCATATTCTTGCAATTTCTTCGAAACAGAGTCATTGTTGGTAAACAAGGCCGCACATTCGTAACCAAAAGTTCCCACGCTGCTTCCCGTCAAAGTGGCGACGTCAATAATATATTCGGGTTTGAAATTCTTGATTAAATAGGACAAACCATCAGCCAAAATCAATCGGCCTTCGGCATCGGTGTCAATTATTTCAATAGAAGTTCCGTTATACGAATGAATCACGTCGCTCGGGGCAAATGATTTGGCGTCCACGGAATTCTCGGCACAAGGCACAATTGCGGTCACTTTCACGGGTAATTTCAAAGCGGCAATTAATTGCATCGCCCCAAAAATGGCAGCTCCACCAGCCATGTCACATTTCATGTGCAACATTCCCGAAGTCTTGATATTCAATCCGCCGGTATCGAAAGTAATGCCTTTTCCCACCAAGCCAACGTGTTTAGTTTTGTCATTTGCATCTTCAGAAACGTAATTCATGATGACAAATTGTGGTTCGTTTTCACTCCCTTTTCCAACGGATAAAAAAGCACCCAAACCTGCAATTTTAGCAGCTTCAAAACCCAAGACTTCCACATCGAAACCGAATTTTTTCCCTGCTTCGTTTGCCCAATTGGACAAATATTTTGGCGTGATTTTGTTGGGTGGCAAATCGACCAAACGCAGCGTTTCCAGTTGGGCTTGCGTAATTTTTAAGGCTTTGGAAACAGTTTCTGAAAAATCTTTTTTGGACAATAACGACAATTCAAAACCTTCGTTCAAGAAAGGATGTTTTTCTGTTTTCTTGAAATGTCCCAAATCATAAGTGCCCAAATACAGACCTGAAATAGTCGCTTCCACTTGTTCTCCAGTGAATTGTTCCGGTAAAACCAAAGCCACGTTCGAACTGAATGATTCTTTCTGGTTAGAGGAAATTCTTCGAAAAATGGTTTTCAAGGATTTATAATCGACGTCTTTTCCCAACCCAATGAAAATATGGGTGCAATCGTATTTTTCGACCAAATAATGAGTGTCTTTTTTTCCGTAAAACACTTTCGAATGAACCGAAACTCCGTGGAATTCTATGGGAACCAAACTTTTTGAATAGGTTTCGAAGACTGGAATCAAAATGGTTCCAACAAATTTATCGAGATTTTTAATTGTATTTGTTTTCATTATTCAAATTTAAAAATATATAGTAAATATAGTCTAATGCTGTTGGATATAAAAGAGAAACCCGACAGGTTTTTGCAACTGTCGGGTTTATTGTGTAAAATTGAATTTGAATTTTATTTCTGACGCGCTTTCAAGACATTCACAACATCGTTCAACTCAAAACCTTTGGCTTGCAAAAGAATCAAATAATGGAAAAGCAAATCAGCACTTTCTTCCAAAAACAAATGATCGTTGTTGTCTTTGGCTTCAATTACCACTTCTACGGCTTCTTCGCCTACTTTTTGGGCAATTTTATTGATTCCTTTTTCGAATAATAAAGCTACATAACTTTTTTGGGAATCGGCATTTTCTCTGCGTGTTTTGATAGTTTCTTCCAAATCTGAAATAAATCCAAAATTCTGGTTGTTAGGTTCTTGCCAGCAAGTATCCGCACCTGTATGACAAGTTTGTCCCACCGGTTTTGCCTGAATCAAAAGCGTGTCTCCGTCGCAATCATTTTTGATATCTACCAGTTCTAAAAAGTTGCCGCTTTCTTCCCCTTTTGTCCAAAGTCTTTGTTTGGAACGGCTGAAAAAAGTCACTTTTTGTGTTTCAATTGTTTTTTGAAGCGATTCTTCGTTCATATAGCCCAACATCAGGACGTTTTTAGTTTCTGAATCCTGAATAATGGCCGGAATTAATCCGTGTGCGCTTTTGATATCTATATTCATTTTATTTTAGATTTTAGAATTCAGATTTTAAATTCTGACCTCAATATTATTGTTCTTTAATTCTTTTTTCAATGTTTTGATTTCAATTTCCTTGAAATGAAATACGCTTGCCGCCAAAGCTGCGTCGGATTTTCCTTCGACAAAGGTATCAACAAAATGCTGAATATTTCCAGCTCCGCCAGAAGCAATTATCGGGATGTTCACGATTTCGGATAATTTGGCCAAAGCTTCATTGGCAAAACCATTTTTGGTGCCGTCGTGATTCATTGAAGTGAAAAGGATTTCTCCTGCGCCTCTTTGTTCCACTTCTTTTGCCCAGTCAAATAATCTGATTTCGGTTGGCACTTTTCCTCCCACCAAATGCACCATCCATTCGCCGTCAATTTGTTTGGCATCAATGGCAACAACCACACATTGGCTTCCGAATTTCTGTGCCAAATCGTTAATCAACTGTGGTTTTTTTACCGCAGATGAATTAATGGAAACCTTATCAGCTCCGTTTTGTAGCAATACTTCTACGTCTGAAACTGCCGAAATTCCACCACCTACCGTAAACGGAATATTAATCGTTGAAGCTACTTTTCGAACTAAATCAACCAAGGTTCTTCTTCTTTCTTCCGTTGCCGAAATATCCAGAAAAACTAATTCATCAGCTCCTTCATCCGAATAGATTTTAGCCAATTCCACAGGATCACCGGCATCACGCAAGTCCACGAAATTAACACCTTTAACGGTTCTTCCGTTTTTTATGTCGAGGCAAGGAATAATTCTTTTAGTAAGCATAATTTATTGATTAAACCAGACAGGTTTTAAAAACCTGTCTGGTTTGTTATGATATAATTCTCTAATTGTTTCAACGAAATTCTTCCTTCGTAAATTGCTTTGCCAATTATCGTCCCTTCGCAACCTAATTCTGCCAGTTTTGGCAATTCATCAAAGGTAGAAATTCCTCCGGAAGCTATTAATTTTAATCCTTTTGCTTCTTTTAAAATCTTGGCATACAAATCAAAACTTGGTCCTTCGAGCATTCCGTCTTTGGCAATATCCGTACAGATTACATACTCAATTCCTTTAGACTGATAATCTTGTATGAACGGAACTAAATCTTCATTCGAATCTTCTAACCATCCCGAAACAGCTACTTTTTCGTTATTGGCATCTGCACCCAAAATGATTTTGTCTGCACCATATTCAGCAATCCATTTTTCGAAAATAGCTCTGTTTTTTACAGCAATACTTCCTCCTGTGATTTGGTTTGCACCCGATTCAAAAGCGATTTTTAAATCAGAATCAGCTTTTAATCCTCCACCAAAGTCAATTTTTAATTTCGTTTGCGAAGCGATTTGTTCCAATATTTTATAATTGACAATCTTGCTTGATTTTGCACCATCCAAATCCACCAAATGCAAATATTCAATTCCGTGTGCTTCGAATGATTTTGCTACTTCCAGCGGGTTTTCGTTATATATGATTTTGGTATCGTAATCGCCTTTGGATAAACGAACGCATTTTCCTTCGATGATGTCTATTGCAGGTATTATTCTCATTTGAAAGTTAGAGGTTAGAGGTTAGAAGTAAGAAGTTTTTAAGGATTTGTTCTCCAATATCCCCACTTTTTTCAGGGTGAAATTGAGTTCCGTAGAAATTATCGTTTTCCAATGCCGATGAATATTCTAGCTCATAATTGGTTGTGGAAATGGTTTCAGCGCAAAGCGGAGCGTAAAAACTATGTACCAAATACATATATTCATTCTCAGCAATTCCTTTGAACAAATCCGATTTTAGGTTGTAAATCGTGTTCCATCCCATTTGTGGTACTTTGACCTTTGGAGAAAATTTGATTACATCTACATCAAAAATTCCCAAACCTTCCGTGTTTCCTTCTTCTGATTTGTTACACATCAACTGCATTCCTAAACAGATTCCGAAAACAGGTTGTTTCAGCGTTGGAATCAAAGTATCCAATCCACTTTCTTTCAGCATTTTCATTGCATAACTCGCCTCTCCCACTCCGGGAAAAATCACTTTGTCGGCAGCTTTTATTTCGTCAGGATTGTTGCTCAAAACCGCTTTGTATCCCAATCTTTCGATTGCAAACATAATGCTTTGAATATTTCCTGCTCCGTAATTTATGATTACTATTTTCATTATTCTAAGTTAGAAGTCAGAAGTTAGAAGTTAGAAGTTTCAAACCTCCCACTTCTAACTTCTAACTTTATTTTATAGCATTCCTTTTGTTGATGGCAAAATCATTTTCTCCGTATCACGTTTTACGGCTACTTTTATTGCTTTGGCGAAAGCCTTGAAAATAGCTTCGATTTTGTGGTGTTCGTTATCTCCTTCTGCTTTGATGTTGATATTCGCTCTAGCTCCATCAGAAAACGATTTGAAGAAATGATAGAACATTTCTGTTGGCATTTTACCTACCATTTCACGTTTGAATTCCGTTTCCCAAACCAGCCAGTTTCTTCCACCGAAATCAATTGCTACCTGAGACAAGCAGTCGTCCATTGGCAGACAAAAACCATATCTTTCTATTCCTAATTTATTTCCTAATGCTTTGGCAAAAACTTCTCCCAAAGCAATCGCAGTATCTTCAATCGTGTGGTGCTCATCCACTTCTAAATCACCTTTTACCAGAATTTCCAAGTCCATTTGTCCGTGACGCGCGATTTGATCCAGCATATGGTCGAAAAAAGCAATTCCCGTTTCAATTTTACTTTTTCCGGTTCCGTCCAGATTCAGTTTGATATAAATATCTGTTTCGTGGGTTTTTCTAGTAATCGAAGCGGTACGTTCTTCTAATTTCAAAAACTCGTAAATGGTTTTCCATTCCGTTGTCTGCAAAGCAATAACCGAATCCAATTCGTGTCTTTTTGACGAGATTTCATCACTTCCTAATTCTACTTCAGTACTAATGAAAATAGCTTTTGAACCTAAGTTTTTAGCCAATTCTACATCAGTTATTCTGTCGCCAATGACGAATGAATTCTCCAAATCATATTCAGGATTGTTGATGTATTTCGTCAGCATAGCTGTACCAGGCTTGCGGGTTGGTACATTTTCGTGTGGAAATGTTTTGTCAATCAGAACATCACTGAAAACAACTCCTTCATTCTCAAAAGCTTTCATCACCAGATTATGAACCGGCCAAAAATTAGCTTCCGGATGAGAATCTGTTCCCAAACCGTCCTGATTGGTTACCATTACCAATTCAAAATCCAATTCTGAAGCAATTTTACCCAAATATTGAAAGGCTTTTGGATAGAATTCCAATTTTTCAAAACTGTCTAATTGATAGTCATTTGGTTCCAAAACCATTGTTCCGTCACGGTCTATAAAAAGTACTTTTTTCATTTATTTATTTTTTATTATACCTGACAGGTTTTAAAAACCTGTCAGGTATAAAAATTAAGCCTGTAAAGCTTCTATCAGTTTTTTATTTTCTTCTTTCGTTCCAATAGTCAGACGCAGTGTGTTTTCGCATAAAGGCTGTGTTGTTCTGTTACGAATTACAATTCCTTTGGCGATTAATTCGTCGTATCTTTTATTGGCGTTATCCACTTTTATTAAAATGAAATTAGCTTCTGTTGGATAAATTTTTTCGACAAAACTAACTTTACTCAATACTTTAAGTAAATACTCTCTTTCTTCAATAATTGAATTTATTTCAGATTTAATTTTTTCAGGATTACTTAGTCTTTCCAACGCTCTTAACTGTGTCAATTCGTTCACGTTGTAAGGTGGTTTGATTTTGTTCAAAACAGCAATTACCTCGGCAGAAGCATAGCAGATTCCCAAACGAATTCCCGCTAAACCATACGCCTTTGACAACGTTTGTGTAATAATCAAATTCGGATATTCGTCCAATTCGTTCATCCAACTTTGTTTTTTCGAGAAATCAATATAGGCTTCGTCGATTACAACCAATCCTTTGAAATTTTTTAATAAATACGCCACACTTTCATCCGAAAAGGAATTGGCAGTGGGATTATTTGGCGAACATAAAAAGAGGATTTTCGTATTTTTATCAACAGCATCAAGAATCTTTTCAACTTGTGGTTGAAAATCATTTGAAAGCAATACTTCTCTATTTTCAACAGCATTTATATTGGCCAAAACGCCATACATTCCATAGGTTGGTGGCAAAGTAATTACATTGTCCACTTTGGGTTCGCAAAAAGCCCGAAAAATTAAATCCAGTACTTCGTCGCTACCGTTTCCAAGTAAAATTTGATTAGCTTTTACGTTTTTTTGTTTGGCCAAAACCTTTTTCACGTTGCTTTGTTGTGGATCTGGGTAGCGATTTACTCCATTTTGAAACGGATTTTCATTAGCATCCAAGAAAATCATATCCGCTGTATCGAAATCCTCAAATTCGTCACGTGCCGAAGAATATGGCTTCATCGACTTGACGTTTTCACGGACTAAATTATTTATATCGAAATTCATTTCGTTCAATCTTTAAATTTTTAAATCTTTCAATCTCAAAGTAACTGCATTTTTATGCGCCTGCAATCCTTCTGCTTCTGCCATTATTTCTATCGCTTTACCAATGTTTTGAATTCCTTTCTCGGATATTTTTTGAAAAGTCATTGATTTGGTAAAACTGTCCAGATTCACTCCGCTGTAATTCTTGGCATATCCGTTAGTCGGCAAGGTATGATTGGTTCCCGAAGCATAATCTCCAGCACTTTCCGGAGTATAATTTCCAATGAAAACCGAACCTGCGTTTCCTATGTTTTCAACATAAAAATCTTCGTCTTTGGTACAGATAATGAAATGTTCTGGACCGTATTCGTCGATTAATTCCAATGCGATTTTGTCATTTTCAACATAAATCAGCTTCGAATTTGCAATGGCTTTTTCGGCAATGGCTTTTCTTGGCAGAACATCCAATTGGGTTTGCACTTCTTTTTCCACTGCATCCATCAATACTTTTGAAGTGGAAACCAAAATCACCTGACTGTCCGTTCCGTGTTCCGCCTGCGACAATAAATCGGAAGCGATATAAGATGGAACCGCCGTATCGTCTGCAACAATCAACAATTCCGAAGGACCTGCCGGCATATCAATTGCCACACCAAATTGAGTTGCCAATTGTTTAGCCACAGTCACAAACTGGTTTCCTGGTCCAAAAATTTTGTACACTTTTGGAATTTTTTTCGTGCCAAAGGTCATAGCCGCTATGGCTTGAATCCCACCCACTTTCAATATTTTGGTCACACCGCATAAATTGGCAGCGTATAAAATAGCTGGATTAATGTTTCCGCTTTTGTCTGGTGGCGAACACAAAACAATTTCGTTACAGCCAGCGATATTTGCCGGAACAGCTAGCATCAAAACAGTAGAAAACAAAGGTGCTGTTCCACCGGGAATGTATAAACCAATCTTTTGAATAGGTCTTTTTTCTTGCCAACAATTGACGCCTTCGGTGGTTTCTACAACAACTTTAGCCGTTTTTTGTGCTGAATGAAATTTTTCTATATTCGATTTTGCCAATTGAATGGCGGTTTTTAAATCTTCGGGAATAGTTGCAATGGCTTGCTCAATTTCAGCTTTAGAAACTTCAATATTTTCAAATTTGACTCCGTCAAAAAGTGAAGTGTATTTTGAAACGGCAACATCGCCTTTCTTTTGAACTTCCTTGAAAATTTCCTTCACGGTCACTTCAATGTCGTCGATAGTTTTTGTTGGTCTTTTTAAAATAGAAGACCAAGTTTCCGGTTTTGGATTGAATATTTTGTTCATTTTTTTCTCTTTAAACTTTATAAAACCATTTTCTCGATTGGACAGACCAAAATTCCTTCGGCGCCGGCATCTTTCAATTGGTCGATAACGCCCCAAAAAGTGTCTTTGTCAATTACCGAGTGAACGCTGCTCCAACCTTCTTCAGCCAAAGGCATAACGGTAAGACTTTTTAAAACCGGTAGAATCTTGCCAATTTCCTCAATTTTATCATTGGGAACGTTCATCAAGATGTATTTTGATTTTCTGGCTCTTAAAACGGATTCAATCCTGAATTGAAGCGTGTCAATAATGGATTGTGCTTCGGGAGTCACTTTGGGTGAAACGGCCAACACGGCTTCACTTTTGAAAATTACTTCCACTTCTTTCAGATTGTTTTTGAATAAAGTGCTTCCGCTGGAAACGATATCCACGATTCCGTCGGCAAGACCTATGTTTGGCGCGATTTCAACCGAACCCGAGATTTGGTGAATGTCGACGGTCATTCCAAAGGAAGAAAAATATTCGATAACGGTGTTTGGATAAGAAGTCGCGATTCGCATTCCTTCCAAATCTTTGATGGAGTTGTATTCGAATGTTTTGGGAACGGCTACGGAAACTTTGCATTTCGAAAAGCCCAATTTCTGGATTACCTTGATGTTTTTTCCTTTTTCGACCAAAAGATTGTCGCCTACAATGGCTATATCTACCACTCCATCAATTAAATATTGGGGAATATCGGAGTTTCTCAGGTACAGCACTTCCAATGGAAAATTAGTGGCTTCGGCTTTGAGTTGGTCATTTCCGTTGTTGATGGAAATCCCACAGTCTTTTAGAATTTGGATGCTGTCTTCGTTTAGGCGTCCTGATTTTTGAATGGCAATTTTTAAAGTACTCATTTTTGTTTTGTTTTTTAATTTTTACTATTTTGTTTGAGTACAAAGGATATGTAATAAAAAACCCGTTTGATGTACTCAAACGGGTTTTTAAATATGATTTTTACACACATATCATTAACACATCGCTTGAGAGCAATACTGTAAATGATGGTGATGTAATTGAATTGATAACATAATTTTTAATTTGGTAATCCTTTTATTCGTTTGCAAATATAAGGAAAACTTTATTTAAAATAAACTTTTTATTTTAACGAATCGAAAAGAAATTGTTAAAAAATATTTTAAAATAAAAACATCTGCAACTAATAGCCTTTAGAATATTAGAAGCAGATGTTTAAACAACTACTATTTTAAATCTAGTTTAGAACTGGCTCTAGTGAAGGTCCAGCACTAACTAAACGTCTACCTTCTTCGGTATTTGTATATTGCTCAAAGTATTTGATGTAACGTGAGGCCAAATCTTTAGCTTTAGCACTCCATTCCTCTTCGGTGGCATAAGTATCTCTTGGATCCAAAATTCCTTTGCTCACATTTGGCAATTCTGTTGGGATTGTCAAATTCAAGTATGGAATCTCGCTTTTTTCTGCTGCATCAATTTCTCCGCTAATGATGGCATCGATAATGGCTCTGGTGTTTTTCAAAGAAATTCTTTTTCCTGTTCCATTCCAACCTGTGTTTACAAGGTAAGCTTTAGCTCCGTGTTCTTTCATTTTTCCAATTAATGTTTTAGAATACATTGTTGGGTGCAAAGTCAAGAAAGCTTCACCAAAAGCCGGAGAGAACGATGGTTCTGGAGCAGTAATTCCTCTTTCGGTACCAGCTAATTTAGACGTGTATCCGCAAAGGAAGTGGTATTGCGCTTGGTCATCATTCAAAATGGATACCGGAGGCAATACCCCAAAAGCATCGGCAGAAAGATAGATGATTTTGCTGGCGTGTCCTGCTTTAGAAGGCAACACAATTTTATTGATATGGTAAATTGGATAAGAAACCCTGGAATTTTCAGTGATGGAATGGTCATAATAATTGATTTCTCCATACTCGTCAACGATAACATTTTCTAATAAAGAGTCTCTTTTGATGGCTCTCCAGATATCTGGTTCGTTTTGTTCGCTCAAATCGATCACTTTAGCATAACAACCACCTTCAAAATTGAAAACTCCGTTGTTGTCCCAACCGTGTTCATCATCACCAATTAAATATCTTTTTGGATCTGCAGATAGCGTTGTTTTTCCAGTTCCAGAAAGACCAAAGAATACGGCTACGTCCCCTTTTTCACCAACATTGGCAGAACAGTGCATGGATGCCATTCCTTTTAGTGGAAGGTAATAGTTCATCATGGCGAACATTCCTTTTTTCATTTCTCCACCGTACCAAGTTCCACCTATAATTTGGATTTTTTCGGTAAGGTTGAATACCACGAAGTTTTCTGAATTCAATCCTTGCTCTTTCCAATTTGGATTGGTTGCTTTAGAACCATTCATTACGATGAAATCAGGCTCTCCAAAGTTTTGCAATTCATAAATGGAAGGTCTGATGAACATATTGGTCACAAAATGCGCTTGCCAAGCCACTTCCATCACGAAACGTACTTTAAGTCTGGTGTCAACATTTGTTCCACAATAAGCATCAACCACGTATAATTTAGGTGAAGTTGAAAGTTGTTGTAGTGTAAGGGCTTTTAATTCGTCCCAAACTTCTTTTGTTGTAGGATAGTTAGGAGTGCTGATTCCTGATTCTTTATCCCAACATATGGTATCTTTTGTAATATCATCTTTTACTATATATCTGTCTTTTGGAGAACGACCTGTAAAAATTCCAGTTTTTACTGCCACTGCTCCAGTATCTGTCAAGGCTCCTTTTTCGAATCCTTTTCTTTTGTGAGAAACTTCAGCTTCATATAATTCTTCGTAAGAAGGATTGTAAGCTACTTCATGATAACCCGTAATTCCTAAATCGTGTAATTCTTGGATGATTTTAATGTTTTTCATAGTGTATTAATTTTTTAATTTTCTTTGTTCTTTATTTCTCTTTCAAAATTACGGAATACTATCCTAAAAAACCTGATAATTATCATAAAAAAAATAAATCTACGCAAACGTTTTCTTTGTTTACGCGGGTTCACAAAGGGTCGTTTATGATAAATATCATATTCAATCAATAATAAATTACTAATTTTGACAGTATAAATAAATCTAACAATTATTATGCAATTAGTTTAAAAATCTTGTTTTGCCATCATAATATATAGATAAAATCTCACGAAATGATTGAAGAAAGAAAGGCACAAACTGTATTAAATTTGCTTACTGAAATTGGTGAAATGATGATCACTAGTGGCGCCCATACAGCCCGAATTATTCGAAATCTGGAAAGAATCGCCAAAGGTTTAGGATATCATTGCGAATTGGTTTTGACCTACACCGGGATTGTAATATCTGTATACAAAGAAAATAAATTAAAGGCACATACTCTTGCCCGGACCGTTAAAGCCAAAGGGCTGAATTTTGAAACTATTTCAGAGATCAGCATATTGTCGTGGGATGTTTTAGAAAACAAAATTTCGATTTCCGAAATAAAATCTATCCTTAAAAAAATAAAGAAAAAAACGGTTTATTCAAATCTTCAATTATATGTTTTGGCTCCCTTCGCCAGTGTGGCTCTTTGCATGTTGTTTGATGGCGATTGGTTGCAATCCCTAATTGTTTATATTTCTACTTTGTGCGGCTATTTTGCCCGAAGAACTTTGATGTTAAAACATCATAATCACATATTTGCTTTTTTTATTGGTGCTACCATTTCTACCTTAATCATACATTTTTCAGGCATATTTTTCAATATTCAAGTAAAGGAAGCTTTAGTTGTATCGGTTTTATATCTTATTCCGGGTGCAGTAATGATCAATTCGTTTATTGATTATCTTGAGGGTTATTTCGAATCGGGTACAGCTCGTTTTATTTATAGTTTGATGATTGTTTTGATGATTGCTTTTGGTTTTTTTACATCGGCGATGATTTTTGATTTGCCCATCATGAATAAGCTGAATCTTTTTGATTTATCGCAATTGCAAACCAGTGTAAAAGAAGCATTTGTACCAGTAGGTTTAGGTATAGAAACTTCAAAACTCATCTTTGGAGGAATCACCTCATTGGGATTTGCTCTTATGTTCAACACGCCAAAAAGAGCTTTGTGGACAGTCTTTTTGCTGGGCGCTGTGGGTTATTTGATAAAATTTCTTTTGTTTCAAGAATTAGAAATGAATCTTATTTTGTCAATATTTATAGCTTCGTCATTTGTGGGAATTTCAGGAATGTATTTTGCACATAGAACGCACACCCCGCCTATTATTTTCATGATTCCTGCCGTCATCAACATGATTCCCGGTTTGATTAGTTATGAATTTATGATGGGAATGATTGACTGGATTAGTAATGACAAAGGCCAGAAACCCTCTGTTGAAGAAGTCATCCAGACTTTTTCTTATGGCATCAGCACCGTGTTTATTCTTTTTGCACTGGCATTTGGAGTTGCGTTCCCCATTATTGTGTTCAAATCATACACCGTAAAAGGGAAAGATTTGAATGTACTCATTTTAAAATTATTCAAAAAAAATACCTAAAAAGTTTTTATATTTTTATACTCAAATAATTAATAACAATTAAATTTTTACTCTATGTTAGAATGGTTTAAAATATTATTTACTCCGACCGATGAGCCGGAAATGACACAAGCACTAATTGTATTATTCTTGGCTATCAGTGTCGGTTTTTTTGTTGGAAAAATCAAAATAGGAAGTGTTTCATTGGGCGTTTCCGCCGTAATGTTCGTGGGTCTTTTTTTAGGTCATCTAGGCTACAGCATGGATGCGGAATTGATTCAATTCGTGCGAGAGTTTGGTTTAATCCTCTTTGTTTATGGTATCGGTATTCAAGTAGGGCCTTCCTTCTTTTCTTCTTTTAAAAAGGAAGGATTAATTTTTAATGCCTTGGGAGTTGGAACCGTGTTTTTAGGCGGAATTATTACGTATTTAATCCACTTGTTGGCCAATGTCAAAATTGAAAATGCTGTTGGATTAATGTCGGGGTCGGTTACCAATACGCCAGGATTGGGAGCTGCAAAATCAACACTTATTGAAATTCAAAAACAATTGAATCTTCCTTCCGACCACTTTTCGGATCCAGCCATTGCTTATGCCATCACTTATCCTGTTGGGGTTTTCGGTATTATTCTTATCATAATATTGGCCAAAAACTTTTTGAGAATTGATTTGTCAAAAGAAGCCGTCATGCTGAATGAAAAAAACAAGGATTCTGAAAACAAAATCGTTCGTCAAAAATGTAGGGTGACCAAGCCTGAAGTCATTGGAAAAACTATCAAGCAAGTATTCAAGGAATTCCACATTGAGAATGTCATTATTTCCAGACAAAAACAAAGCGGAACAAAAGTGGTTTATTCTCCTTCCATAGAATCAATCATCAAAGAGAAAGACGTTTTGATGGTTGTGGCCAAACAAAAAGATATTGATGCATTCATAAACATTGTTGGAAAAGTGTCTACCGATTTGTTTATCGAATCCGAAGATGATGTAACCACAAAAATCCTTAGCGTTACCAAGAAAACTGCCACTCATAAAACATTGGCACAACTGGATTTGTACAATCAATATGACGTGAGAGTTACCCGTGTCATCCGTTCTGGATTAGAAATTTTGGCACAACCTTCTTTGGAACTTTATTATGGTGATACTTTAATGGTCGTTGGCGACAAACATGCCATTCACGAGGCCGAAAAAATTATTGGTAATTCAAAAAAAATACTTTTGGAGCCAGATTTCCTTTCCCTTTTTGGCGGATTAATTTTTGGAGTTATCATTGGCTCCATTCCTATCTTGATTCCGTCTTTGCCTGTTCCATTAAAATTAGGATTGGCCGCAGGACCGCTCTTGGCAGCATTATTCATCAGTAGATATGGTGGTGTTGGAGTTATTCATTCTTACATCAACAACGGTGCGATTCACTTTATGAAGGATTTCGGAATTTGTTTGTTCTTTGCCGCCGTGGGTATCAAGGCCGGTCACGGTTTCTATGATAATTTTATCGCAAATAACGGAATGATGTGGATTTACTACGGCTGTTACATCACTTTTATTCCATTGACTATATTGGTATTAATCAGCCGATTTGTGTTTAAACTCAATTTTTATCAAATGGTGGGTATCATGAGCGGTTCATACACTGATCCTGCTGCCTTGGCTTTTAGCACCAAATACTTGGATTCAGACATTCCCAACCAATCTTACGCCACGGTTTATCCATTGGTAACCATCAGCAGGATTTTGGTCGCACAATTGCTTATTTTGCTTTTTACAAGTTGATGATATTAAATATATCAAAAGAAAGTCCCGCAAATTGTGAGACTTTCTTTTTTTACTAAAATTCGAACGCAATCAAATTAATCATCCTCTCCTTCGCTTTCGTTATTTTTCTTTTTTAATTCTTTGTTTATGTAATTCCTCACTCCATTTTCATCCATTCTAATATCATCTTCATTGCCGCTTTTATGGCATTTTACGCAATCATCAAAGTTAGAAATACCTTCTTCAAGATGCTCGGTCCTAATATTGTTCATCGAATGTTCGTGACATCCGAAACAAGTATAGGTTTTAAAATTATTATTTGCATGACAGGTTATGCAGTCGGCAGCATGATTTTTATCTAAAAGAAAAGCACTGTCATGATTGAATGTTGAAGGCTTCCATTGTTTTATACTGTGACAGGAAATGCAATTGTTTGTGGCACTAGCGTGATAATTATCTTTTGGACTTTGATGGCAAGCCAAACAATTATTTCCAATGGATTCTTTTATTTCAGCATGATTAAACAAAGTTGTCGAAGTCCAGTTTGTAGTTGAATGACAGCTTACACAAGAATTTGTGACCTGGCCGTGAAGTTCATTTTTGGGTTGAGAATGACAGCTAATGCAATTATTTCTATTGGTTTCATCCAATAAAACATGATTAAATTTCTTTAAAGACAGTTTTGAATCCAGTCCTTTGTGATCCGAATGACAAGAAATACAATCTTGATTTTGAAGATTTTTGTGAAATAAAATCTTGTCGTTAATAGAAGTGCCATCACCTTTTTTATTGTTTTTCAGACCAATTTCGGAAACTTTGTGGCAAGAAACACAGTTTTCGTTTGGCGTTCCCGAAAATACTTTATGACAGGAAAAACAGTCATTATTCAAATCGGAATGGGCTTGATATAAATTACCCGGCGACAACATTTCGTGTGGAAAAACGATAACGATTACGATGATTGCCAATGTTATAACCAAAAAAACATGTTTTGTTTTCATCAGTTAAAAAGTATTACAGACAGAATATGAAGCAATGAAAACAAGCCTAAAAAATAAGTTATGGGCAGATGGATTTTTCTCCATTTTTTCATGTTATCCACCGTGATTGTGTCCCAAAAAATCTTTTTTGTAATCTCATCATCGGACAAACCGGAATCTTTCAATTTTATTTTACGATTTTTCATTGTCTGATTGGCTTGTTGTAGAATGTATTTGCCAATCAAGCCACTGGCGACATTGATTATCAACATCAAGATAGCCAACCAAGGCAAAATGGAATGAATGTGGATTCCAGCATGAACCAATAGCATTATCGAACCTGCCAATGCAAGATATTCATGATAATCCAACAATTTTTTTGGAGTTCCATAGCGTATCTTTTTTCTTTTTTTCAAGGAATATGCAAACGAAATTATTATGATAAAAGTTCCCAAATAACCTAGATAACGTCCTATGAAAACAATGTCAAAATAGTGAAGAATAAAATCCAATATGATAGCGCTAAAAATCATACTGGAAAACCAAATAATAAAGGGAAAAACATCTTTTAAAATTATGCTATTTTTCATTTTGAATATTTTTGGATAAAAAAACCCAAAACAAGTATTAGCAAATATTGAAATTCATAATACCAGTTTTGGGTTTAACCAATTGATTTTTAATAAAAATTAAAAATCAATCGTTGTCTTCTCCTTGTTCACCTGTAGCGGCATTTTGCTCTGCACCCGATGTTTGCACGGCAGTTGACCTAATTTCCGTGTGACGAATTTCACCGCCTGTAGTTCCTGTTTGTTGGGCAAAAAATACGCCAACGAACGCCACAACAACGGTTAGATAAGAAACCAATTTCGCTTTGGAATTATTTTTATAATTCAAAAACAAACCTCCAAGAGAAATTACTCCCAAAACATATAAAACAACAGCCAATTTCTCGGCCATTTCTTCGTGTTCGTGGATAATTTGTTTGCCTACAGAAGGCATATCTTCAACCAATTCTTCTGCTCCTTCGCCAGTTCCCATACTAAATGCGGCAAAAATCGCTGCAACAACAAATAAAAAATAAGCGGTATTTTTTACCGAATTATTTTTTAAAATTATTCCCGTAATCAAAATTCCTAACCCTAAAATCGTCCCGATAATAGGAAAATGGTTTACTACCATGTGCAAATGTGCGTCGTTCATAATATTTATTTATAGTTAAAATTTCAATTTATCCGGCCAATGAAACACCTATCAATGTTCCTATTCCATAAGTCACCGCTGCTGCCGCCAATCCGAAAGCCACTTGACGCATTCCTGAAAACAAAATACTTTTTCCCGTCAATAAAGTGATGGCTGCGCCAATGCCAAAAAGTCCCACAACACTGCTCGCAATACTCAAATAAATGGCATTTTTTCCGTCCAAAATCATAAAAGGATACAACGGAATAATCGCTCCAATGGCAAACAGGATGAAAGAAGCAATCGCGGCTTCCCAGGCGGAACCTCCCAATTCTTCTTTGTCGATTCCCAATTCTTCGGTAATTATCGCATCAATTGCGGTATCGGGATTCTCGAATGCTTTTTCGGCTAATTTTTGTGCTTCAACAGCATTCATTCCTTTGGCTTGGTACAACAAGACCAATTCTTTTTTCTCTTCCTCTGGCGAAGCTGCCAATTCTTCGGTTTCTAAATCAATCTGTCTTTGGTTCAATTCTCGGGAACTTTGTACCGAAAGCCATTCGCCCAAAGCCATCGAAATGGCTCCAGCCATGAGACCCGCAATTCCGGTCAATAAAATAGTATCATTCGAAACTGCCGCTCCGGCAACTCCCATAACCAAACTCATGTTGGAAACCAGTCCGTCATTCGAACCCAAAACAGCCGCTCGCAACGCATTTCCTCCAACGGATTTATGGCGACTTTCGAATTTGGACAACAATCCTCCCGAAACATTCAATGCCGCGTTATTGTTGACCGCTTCAATGATATTGAGGTGATTGTGTTCGAAACCGTTAGGCTTCTCCCCTTTTTCGATTTTGTTTTTGATGGCGTTTACGGCAAATTGTTTTTCCACATTCGACAAACTGCTAATGATGGAACTATATCCAAAAAGTTTCCCTAATTTCAATTGAAATTTAGCTCTGGAAGAGGGCAAAGGCATACCATAATTGGGGCTAATTTCCCTGACTTTGTCGAACATGTGTTTGGCATGTCCCTTTTCAATTTTGGCTAAACCTTGTAAAACACGAGCCAAATTTTCATCCGATTGAATTTTGGCTATACTTTCGTATAAAAATGCCGTATCAACTTCGGTTTGCAATTGTCCTTTTAGTTTATTTAAATCCATAATTGTAAGTTTTAATTCGCCAAATCAAAAACGCCTTTAACCAGTATTTTTGAGGAAGCATTAACTTGGTTGTCGGGTATGATTTCAACCTCATTTTCAGACTTTTCACCCACGGTTACTGCCACTTTTTTGAAGGAATAAGTATTGTTTTTATTATTGTCCAATAAAAGTACGAAATTTTTGTTATTATCTGAAATCAAGGCATCTATAGGAATGGACAAACCTTTTTTCGAATTGATCTTGATCTTGGCTTCCACAAACATTCCCGTGAGTAATTTTTGCTTGATGTTATCGTCCAAATGTCCGTGAACATTGATGGTTCTGTCATTTCCTTCAATTGATTTTCCAACCAGATGTACTTCGGCATCAAAGACTTCTTTGGTGGCTTCCGGCACGGTAAAACTAATTTTTTGACCCATTTTAACCTTTAAAATATCTTTTTCAAAAACTGCTAATTCTAGGTGCAAATGATTCGTATCAACGATTTCCAAAATCACGTCCGAGGGCGCAACAGGCATTCCAACATTGGCATTCATAATGACAATATCTCCCGTAATTGGGGCATAAATGGTAACAATCGAAGTCAATTTCCCCTTCTCCACATTACTTGGATTGATGTTTAACAGCAATAATTTAGACCTCAAACTTTGATACATTCCTAGGGTTCTTTTGTAATCGCTTTCGGCTTTGAAGTAATTCTTTTGGGAGGTAATTTTCTCGTCGTAAAGTGTTTTCTGTCTTTCGAATTCCGATTTCAAGTATTTAATTTGTTCGGCAACTTCAAGATAATCCTTTTGAATATCAAGGTATTCCGTGTTTTCTAAAGTTAAAAGCGCTTGACCTTTAGTCACTTTATCGCCAACCAAAAGTTTAGTCGATTTTACATATCCTCCAATAAACGAAGTCACTTGAGCCCGGTTTTGAGGAGGAACGTCAATTTTTCCGGAAGTGTTTATGGTCACATCAAAATCCTGTTCAACGGGACTTGCAATTTCCATTCCCGACGATTGAAACTGGGCTTCCGTAACCGTAATTAAGCCGTTATCTTTCTCTGTTGGTTCTTCTGTTTTAGCGTCTTTACAAGAAAACAAAAGCGAAGTTATGATGAGGGTGCATATGATTTTTTTCATTGGTAACATATTAAAAATTAAGATATTGTAAATCTAATTGGGTTTTATTGAATTGCAATACATTGTCCAAATAATCGACTTGAATGGCTGTTGCGTTTTCCAAGCTTTGAATGTATTGAAAGAAGTCTATTTCTCCTTGTTTGTAGCTTCTATTCCCTACTTTGATGATTTCTTCCGACAGTTTTTTTCCGTATTGATTGTAATAATTGATGGCTTCCTGGTATTTGGCCAATTCATTTATTTTTTGGCTGATGTATTTATCAATTTTTTGCTCTTCGTTTTGCTTTTGTTGTTCCCAAGATTGCAATTCCAATTGGGCTACTTTCGACTTGGCTTTGTTGCCAAAATAGAACAAAGGAATTCCAACTCCAACCTGAAAACCATACAAGGATTGCGATAATCCACTATTTTTTCCTTGGAAATAATCCAGGTTTAAATCGGGCAACCAATGCTGTTTTTGCAAACTAATTTGGTTTTTATAATTTTTGGTAACACTTTCCAAATAAGAAGAATACAACAATTTACTTTCTTCATTAGTTACTTTAAAAATTGGTTCGATTTGATTGTTGTTTATCACGATTTTTTCTTCAGATTGAACCAAGGATTGCAAGATTTCATATTGTGCTTTTTTGTCGTTTTCTAGCTGCGAAAGCGTGGTACTTATCTTTCTGAATTTGGCTTGAGCCGTAATCTTTTCGAGATAATTAGTTTCTCCCAATTCGAATTTTCTGTCGCTGGCTTTGGAAAAATTTTGGTACAAACTGTCTAAATAGCGATACAATTTTTCCTGATTTTGCAAATACACGATATAATGATAAGCATTGGAAACACTAAAAGTCAATTTGTTTTTCTGAATTTCAAAACTGGTTTTTTCTTTCTCGTATTCAGCAATATTGACATTTTTTTGAGCACCATAAACAGTTGGAAAAGCAAAACGCTGTTGGATTCCAAAAACCTTTAAGGGTTGGTTATTTACCGCCAAATTATTTTGGTCATAGCTGTAATAAATATTGGTTTTATCAAAAGAATACGCATTATTGATGTTCGCTTTTGTTTTATCGACTTGCAATTGTGCCGCTTTTAATCCGTTGCTATTTTCCAAGGCTTTGGCAATCAAACCATTTAATTCGCTATCATTGGAAACCGAGTTTGTATTTTGAGAAAAAGCAAAAGAAGAAAACAACAACCCAAAAAGTAGGTAAGTTTTGTTCTTGTGAATTTTGAATTTGGCTTTCCTGAATTCTTTTTTATCAAAAACTTTATACAAAATAGGCAAAACGACCATTGTCAAGATTGTTGCGGTAAACAACCCGCCGATAACCACCGTTGCCAACGGACGTTGCACCTCTGCTCCTGCCGACGAAGAAATAGCCATAGGCAAAAATCCCAATGCGGCTGCCGCGGCAGTCAAAATTACAGGACGCAATCTATCCGTGGTTCCTTTCAAAATTAATTCGTCCATATCTTCCATTCCGCTGTGTTTTAATTCTTTAAAATGTTCTATAAGTACAATCCCGTTGAGCACCGCGATTCCGAAAAGCGCAATAAAACCAACACCTGCCGAGATACTGAAAGGCAAATCGCGCAACCATAAAAACAGTACGCCTCCCACTGCCGAAAGTGGAATGGCAGAATACACCATCAAGGCTTCTTTAATGCTGCCAAAGGCAAAATACAACAAAACAAAAATCAAGAACAAGGCAATTGGAACAGCAATGGCCAATCGTGCTTTGGCACTTTGAAGGTTTTCAAATTGTCCACCATAACTTACCGTGTAGCCCACAGGCAGTTTAATTTTGTTTTCCACAATGTTTTGAATATCAAGAACAACGCTTTGCAAATCTCGGTTTCTAACGTTGATTCCTACCACAATTCTGCGATTGGTGTTGTCTCTCGAAATTTTTGCTGGCCCTTCCGTGTATTCGATGCTGGCCAATTCACTCAATGGAATTTGTTGTCCATTGGGAACCGAAACGTACAAATTTCGCAAATCTTCAATGTCTCTGCGATTGGTTTTGTCCAATCGAATGACCATATCAAAGCGTTTTTCGCCTTGGAAAACATTTCCAACCGTTTTTCCGGCAAAACCAAGGGCTATCATTTCATTCAAATCGGCAATATTCAAGCCATAACGAGCAATTTTGGAACGATCATAAGCCACAGCCATTTGTGGCAAGCCTTCCGTTTTTTCGATAATGACATCCGATGCACCTTCAATATTTTCAATGGCTGCTTTGATTTCTTTGGCTTTTTGTGCCAAAACATTCAAATCTTCACCAAAAATCTTCACGGCCACATCTGAACGCGTTCCCGATATTAATTCGTTGAAACGCATTTCTATGGGTTGTGTAAACTCGATATCCATATTGGGAATTTGTTTCTCGATGGCTGCTTTTATTTTATCGGCCAATTCGTCTTTGCTGGAAGCAGAAACCCATTCAGATTTTGGTTTCAACTTAACGATAATATCGCTTTCCTCCATACTCATTGGGTCCGTTGGCACTTCGGCAGCACCAATTCTGCTCACCACTTGTTCTACTTCTGGAAAGTTTTTGAGGATAATTTTTTCAATTTTTGTTGTGGTACCAATAGTTTTTGAAAGCGATGTTCCCGTTTTTAAAACCGGTTGAATCACAAAATCGCCTTCATCCAATGTAGGAATAAACTCTCCTCCCATCGTTGTAAACAAGGCCATTGCCATAAATAATAATCCTACCGCAGCATACATCACTTTTTTGGTATTGGCCAAAGCCCAAGTGATTACGGGTAAATACCAAGATTGCATTATATGGATTAATCTATTGGATATCGATTTTGGATTTTCTTCCGCTGGTTTTAAAAATAATGAGGAAATAACAGGAACATAAGTGAAACAAAACAGCATCGCTCCCACCAAGGCAAAACTAAAAGTCATCGCCATTGGTTTAAACATTTTGCCTTCAATACCGGTCAATGAAAGTATTGGAATAAAAACAATCAGAATAATCATCTGTCCAAAAATGGCTGAATTCATCATTTTTGAAGCGCTTTTATACGTAATTTGGTCAATTTCTATTTGGCGGTCTTCTTTTGTCAAAATCTCCAAACCTTTTGATTTGTGTGCAATTTGAAAGGCAATAAACTCGACTATAATTACGGCTCCGTCAATGATAATCCCAAAATCGATGGCGCCCAAACTCATCAAGTTGGCATCGATTCCAAAAACATTCATCAATGAAATGGCAAAAAGCAAACACAACGGAATTACTGAAGCGACCACCAAACCCGAACGCCAATTGCCCAACAATAAAACCACGACAAAAATCACGATCAAGCAGCCTAGAATCAAGTTTTCGGCTACGGTAAAAGTGGTTTTTCCCACCAATTCACTTCGTTCCAAAAAGCCGTTGATGTAAACGCCTTGTGGTAAACGTTTTTGAATTTCGGCAACCCTGTTTTTCACGTCATTAATCACTTGTTTGGAGTTTCCTCCTTTGAGCATCATCACTTGTCCCAATACTTTTTCGCCTTCGCCATTGCCAGTTATGGCTCCAAAACGATTGGCATTTCCATAGCGAACTTGTGCCACATTTTTAACATAAACGGGTAAACCATTCGTGTTTTTGACCACAATATTCTCGATATCTTGAATGGATTTTACCTTTCCTTCGGCACGAATGAAATAGCTTTGATTTGTTTTTTCGATGTAAGCACCACCGGCAATACTGTTGTTTTTTTCCAAAGCATTGAACACGTCCAATGTCGTGATGTTCATTGCTTTTAAACTGGAAGGAACAATCGCGATTTCATATTGTTTGAGATAGCCACCCCAAGTATTTATCTCTACAACGCCTTTGATACCGGACAGTTGTCGTTTCACCACCCAATCCTGCATCGTTCTTAAATCGGTGACGGAATATTGGGATTTGAATTCGGGTTTTACTTCCAGTGTATATTGGTAAATCTCGCCCAAACCGGTTGTTATTGGTCCCATTTCGGGAGTTCCAAAGCCTTGAGGAATTTTTTCGGAAGCAGTTTTGATTTTCTCGGCAATAAGTTGTCTTGGAAGATAAGTTCCCAAATCATCATCAAACACTATTGTCACCACTGAAAGTCCGAATTTTGAAATGGAACGAATCTCTTTGACCCCAGGCAAATTGGCCATTTCAATTTCGACAGGATAGGTGATGAATTGTTCAATATCTTGCGTGGAAAGATTGCGGGAAGTCGTGATGACCTGAACTTGGTTATTGGTCACGTCAGGAACAGCACCAATGGAAATTTGGGTAATGGAAAAAAGTCCAAACCCAATGACCAATAGAGTGAACAGTAAAATAATTAGTTTGTTCCGTAAGCTAAATGCGATTATTTTCTCGAGCATATTTTCCTATATTTTTATAATACAAAGGTATTTAGAAATATAAAATGAAATACTTAAGAACGCCTTAAGATATGCTTATTGGAAACTTAAAAACACCGTGGTTCCAATGTTTTCTTTGCTCGTGATTTTTATGTCAATGTGCAGTAAAGCACAGAGTCGCTTCACGATGGACAAGCCCAATCCACTTCCTTTAATTCCGGTAAGTTCTATTGTTTTTGAGCGGTAGAATTGGTTGAATATTTTTTGCAAATCTTCGGCTGGTATTCCTATTCCCGAATCGATTATGAGGCATTCAATATTTTTATTTTCATCGGTTAGGACAATATTCAAATTGGCATTTTCATTGGAATATTTTAAGGCATTTGAAACCAAATTATTAATAATGATGGATAATAAATAAGCATCATTTTCCACATAATATTCTTTGGTAAAATCTGTTATAATTTGAATTTTTTTAGCTTGAATACTACTAGAATAGCGCGAAATAGTGTCTAAAATTATGGCATTCAAACATACTTTTTCAATTTTCAAACTTTTATTTTGGTTTTCAAATCGGGCCAACAAAAGCAACTGGTCGACCAAATGGTTCAAGCGATTGACTTCGGAGACGCAAAAATTGATTTTTTCCTGATATTCATCTTGATTTCTTGGTTTCCGAATCAAAACTTCCAGCGTTCCCTTGATAACCGTTAGCGGAGTTCTCAATTCGTGAGAGGCATCGGAAGTAAATTGTTTTTCTCTTTCGATAGTATTTTCAATTCTATCCAGTAAGTTATTTATGGTTTGGGAAAGTGTGTAAAGCTCGTCCCGATTTTGAGGCAATGGAATTCGGGATTTTAAATTGTCTTTTGTAATGATATTTGATGTTTTTATAATGGAATTTATGGGTTTAATACTCCTTCCTGCAATTAATCTTGCGATTACAAAAAGCACTAATAAAATTAATGGATAAGAAAAAATTAAAATTTGAAATAAATTATGAAGTACCATTTTAGCATCTTCCAATGACATTGCGACCAACAAATAGCCTTTCTTGACATCATTTTGAAATATGGGCACTTGAATCTGTCTAATGGATTTGTTGACTAATTTGGTGTCAAAAAATTCATTATCACCAATATTTCGATTAAAATTTAAAGTATATATTTTTAGGTTTGGAGATTTTTCGGCAAGATGTCCTTTTTCATCATAGAATTGTATAAAAACTGGATTTACGGCAACGGAATTATGTTCGCGCTCCCTCCATTCGTCATCGTGAATCAGGCCAATATGATTTTCTTTGATTTCAACTTCAGTCAAATGTTTGTTCACTTCACTCTTGATGTCATCGTTTATATGGCTATAAACACTGATTTTCACGATGGAATATATAGAAAAAAACACCACGGAAATCAATAATCCTGTAGTGATAATATAGTAAAACGCTATTCTATTTTTAAAAGAAAATGGTCGCATATTTAATTAATCATTGGCAATATATCCTACTCCTCGAATGGTTCGTATATAATTTTCTTCAATTTTCAAGTTGAGTTTCTTGCGAATGGCATTCATGAAAACATCAATAACTCCGGTATCATAATCAAAATGAATGTCCCAAACATCCTCTATTATTTGTGTTCTTGAACATACTTTCCCTTTGTTTCGAACCAAATAACACAGCAATTCGAATTCGCGTTGGGTCAGGCTGACTTCGTTTCCTTCGACAATGACAAGATGCTTTGCAACATAAATTTCGATGGCACCCAGTTTTAATATTTCTGGCTCCGTTTGATTTCTGAAATGAATTTTGATGCGTTCCAATAATTCATCAAAGCTAAAAGGTTTTTTAATGTAATCATTGGCGCCTGCTTTTAGACCTTCAATGGTTTCTTGCACCGTATCCCTGGCGGTCAAGAAAATAATTGGAGTAATTTTATCTTTAATTCTTATGGATTTGCAAACATCAAGACCGTTCATTTTGGGCAACATCCAATCCAGGAGAATTAAATCAAAATTTTCTTTTTGAGTCAATTCAAATGCCATTAAACCATCACTGGCAGTACTGATTTCATATCCTTCTTCCTCCAATCCTTGTTGGAGAAATTGAACAATTCCAGCTTCATCTTCTACAATTAATATTTTCATTTTTGTGGCAATATGTATTTAAATAAAGTAGGGCAATTTAGTCTTGAACCTTCATTCTTCTATCCTGTTTGGACTATAATAATTGTAAAAATAGAACATAAATCTTCATTTTGAATTGTAAAATCATGTTATTTAAGTCAATATTAAGTTTGAGATTTTATGGAGGATTAAAATTTAAACTGTGTGGATTTTTTTAAATTAATAAAAAGTTTAGCCAAAAATAAAGTAATTTTGTACAAATCAAACAACTCATATTCAGGTTTTATTCATGACTTGAATTCGTGAAATAAAAACATTATGTTTCGTCACAAGGGAAAAAACAGGACTTTTGCACATGATTTGAGATTGGCAACTTTGCTGTCATTTGTTGCAGGATTAGTCAATATAACGGGAGTTTTGGCATTAAAAACGCTGACAACAAACGTAACGGGTCATTTTGCTTTTTTTGCCGAAGAGATTATGAGGCACGATTATGCCACAGCTTTTACCTTTTTTATATTTACCATTTTCTTTTTAATGGGTTCCTTTATTTCGAGTTTTTTGGAAGAATTGGTAGCCCAAAAAAATTCCGAATTTTCACATATAATTCCTATCACGTTAGAAATGTTAATTTTAATAGGTGTCGGTTTTTTAGGATATCAATCCAGTATTTTCACCTTTGAAGGAAAATTAACTGCCTTTTTTATGCTTTTGGCAATGGGAATCCAAAATTCATTGGTAACCAATATTTCAAAATCAACTGTTCGAACAACTCATTTAACGGGCTTGTTTACCGATTTGGGAATAGAATTATCCCAGTTGTTTTTTTACAAAAAACCCGAAGAAGTAAAAAAATTAAAAACCAGCATATTCTTGCGATTATCCATCATCACCTTCTTTTTTATAGGCTGTTTTTCTGGAGGAATCATTTACCAATTTCTGGAAATAAAAACTCTTTTTATCGCCGCTTTTTGCCTTTTGATTGCGCAATGGTATGATTTTTTGCGCTTAAAATTTCATTTGATCAAAAGAAAAACGTTTCATAAATAAATTTACAACATTCCATTGTATTTTCTCGTAAACCATTCTGCAGCAAGCGAAAAGGCAATCAGAATTAGCAACCAAACCCAATCTATCAAAGGAGTTTTGGCAACAATTTCTTTCTGGATGGCTTTGTAATTTTCATTTTTCAAAAGTGTTTTGATTAATCCATCAACCTGGTTTGGATAATGCACTTTGCCTTGAGTTTGCATGGCCAATTGGTTTAATTTTTCCACATCTGGATTTACAAATTGCTTTTCAATGTCAAAATCCAGGATTTCAAAATGACTCGAATAAATTGTTTTTGAATTTAATTCCTTTACCGAAAAATTGTAAGTACCTGCTGAAAGCCCGTCAAGATTGACTTTGTAGAAATTATTGCTTTTTAATAAATCGTAGTTTTTGGTTTGATTCGTTTTGGCATTGGTCACAGAAATGGTCAAACGTGCCTTTTCATCAAATTCGTAGTTTTTGTTAAAAAACTGTGTCGAAATTTCAATTGCCTCTCCCGAATTATAGAAACTTTCGTGATTGACCACCAATGATTTCTTGGCATCATTTGTTGTCAAAAATTGGATGATTTTATCCACGAAAACATCAAATTTTTCAAAAGATTGATTGTCGACCTGACTTTGCATTCTCCATTTCCAAAGATTTTCTCCCAACAAAAAGGCCGAGCGTTTTCCTTGATTTTCGGCGAAAGCCAACAATGGCGAATTGGTTTCAATATTTCGAATTTTTGAAGAAAGCAAAGTCGAAACACTTCCTTTTATGGTTACCGTTCCAAAAGCATTTTGCAATGGCGGAAAATTTTCGAAACCCAAATTATCAATCGCAAAGAGGTTGAAGCGCGAATTGAATTCGGCCAAATACTCTTCATTTTGACCGCTCATTTTAAAAACCAAATTGGATTGTTGTTGGTTCAAAAAATTAAAATCGGTGTTGGTTCCCGTGATAATAAAAGTATTGATTCCGGCTAATTTATTGTTCTCAAAAACCGACTTGAATTCTGTTGTTGGTTGGTATAAAATTAAAATTGAATGCCCTTGTAATGACTTGATATCATTTGGTTTAACTATTGTTACTTTTCGTTGTGCATTAGCTTCGACGGCTCGTTTCAAAGCTCCAACATCCGGATGGTTTATTGCCGAAACAATCGCCACATTTGTCTTTTGGTCGATGATTTCAACGACAAAATTCTTTGCATTATTGTACGTGTTTTTCTCTTTTTCATTGAAAGAAATCGTGGCTTTAAAAACTTGAAATCCCACTTTATCGGCGGGCAGCAAAACGTTTACAATTGCCGCTTTTTTGGATGGAGAAAACGAAACGCTTTGTTTAACCAAAATAGAATTTCCTTGTGAAATACTAAAATCGGCAACTAATTTTTTGTTTCCTGAATATTGCAAAAACACTTCCACAGGAAATTTATTCTTGTGAAAAGCATATTTATTGAAGTTCAATTGGTTTATCTTCAAATCCAAAAACTTGGTGGTGTCACCAACCACCAAAGGGTAAACTGGATTATTTGCATCAAAACTATAAACATAATCATTCCCCGAAGTTTGGTTTCCGTCGGTAATCAAAATAGTTGGAAAAAAGACATTTCCATAAATGCTTTTCAGGTTTTTGGCAACTTCATCTAGATTCGTTTGGTTTCCTTTAAAATCAAATTCAGCTGATTGTTGCAACTGGCTGTCAAATTGATAGGATTGCATATCAAATTTCTCTTGCAATTCTTTGTTTTGGGACAGTTTTTGGTATATTTCCAAAACAAGTTCTTTGGCTTTTAAATCAACAATAGAACTCGAATTATCGACAACAATTGGCAAAGGCACTTTGATAGTTTCCAATGTTTTCCGGGTTATTATTGGATTAATCAACAACAACAAAACCCCAAAAATGGATACAAAACGTAAAAAAGCCAAAACCAAGTTGATTTTCGACTTGGTTTTGGCTTTGTAATAATATTGAAAAAACGACAAACCGCCCGCTATTAGTAAAGAAAGTAATAATAATAGAATCGTGTTTGTTGTCATCGTTTTTTAGTGTTCAATATTCAGTGTTCAGTGTTCAGCTGATTACTGAAAACTGCCAACTCTTTTAGGTAAGCATTCCTCCGCAAACATTCAATACTTGTCCGGTAACATAAGCACTCATGTCTGAAGCCAAGAAAAGACAAGCATTGGCAACATCTTCAGTCGTTCCGCCACGTTTCAAAGGAATTCCTTCTCTCCATCCTTTTACTACATCTTCACTCAATTTGGCCGTCATTTCAGTTTCGATAAATCCAGGAGCGATGGCGTTGCAACGAATATTTCGAGAACCTAATTCTAACGCCACAGATTTTGTAAACCCAATAGCACCCGCTTTTGAAGCTGCATAATTGGTTTGTCCTGCATTTCCAGAAACTCCCACAACGGAACTAATATTGATGATGGAACCCGCGCGTTGTTTCAAGAATGTTTTTTGAATGGCTTTGGTCATATTAAAAACGGATTTCAAATTCACGTTGATAACTTGGTCAAAATCAGCTTCAGACATGCGCATTAGCAAATTGTCTTTGGTAATTCCAGCGTTGTTTATTAAAATATCAACAGTTCCAAATTCGGCCAAAACAGCATCCACAAAAGTTTGGGCTTCGTTGAAATCGGCAGCATTCGATTGGTATCCTTTGGCTTTTATGCCCATTGCGTTCAATTCATTTTCCAATGCCAAAGCAGATTCGACAGATGAGCTATAGGTAAATGCCACATTGGCACCGTTTTTAGCAAAAACTTCGGCGATTCCTTTTCCAATTCCGCGACTTGCGCCTGTTATTATGGCTACTTTTCCTTCGAGTAATTTCATATCTAAGCTATATGTTTATTTATTATTGTGTTTCAAATATAAGAATAATGTAGTGAGTGCCAAAAAAAATGCCCTACGAATATGTGGGCATTTGTATTTTGGTATAAATTGTACTAAAAAGCCACATTCCATCTTGGCAACTTCGCGTTTTCATCCAAGAAATTTTGTAGAATTTGTCCTTCCAGGAAAGTTGGAATTACTTTATTCTTGTCGTTGAAAGTTTCGTACCAATATACTTCCAATCTTTCGATGTTTTCCAATTTCATTTGCGCTGGCCAAGAATATTTTCTTCCTGTTTTGGCAAATTGGTGTCCGTTCACGATTTTGTCAAACAAACCACCGTTTTTGCTTTTTAGGGTTCCGTCATTTTGTATTGTTCCTGTAGAACCTACCATAATCAATTCTTTTTCTTCGCCATCAACAGCATAAACAAGGAAAATTCCGCTTCCTGTTTCTGTTGCGTTGCACACTTCCTCTAAACTATCGTCAGTTGAAAAACTAAACTGATTTTTGACTTTGAATTTTTTTAATTCTTTATACATTTTATTTTCTATTATTATTAAATAAAATACCCCACGAAAACCGTGAGGTATTAGATTTTATTGTGTGTTTTAGATTATCCCAAAACTTCTTTTACTTTTTTTCCAATTTCAGCAGGAGAATCAACCACGAAAATTCCACACTCTCTCATGATGCGTTTTTTGGCTTCAGCAGTGTCATCAGCTCCACCAACAATTGCACCTGCATGTCCCATTGTTCTTCCTTTTGGAGCAGTTTCTCCAGCAATGAATCCAATAACTGGTTTGCGGTTTCCATCGGCTTTAATCCATTTGGCAGCATCAGCTTCTAGTTGACCTCCAATTTCACCAATCATCACGATACATTCCGTTTCTGGATCGTTCATGAATAATTCGATGGCCTCTTTTGTGGTTGTTCCAATGATTGGATCTCCACCAATACCAATGGCAGTGGTGATTCCCAATCCTTGTTTTACTACTTGGTCAGCAGCTTCATAAGTCAAAGTTCCTGATTTAGAAACAATTCCTACTGTTCCTTTTTTGAAAACAAAACCTGGCATGATACCAACTTTTGCTTCACCTGGTGTAATTACCCCCGGACAGTTTGGACCTACTAATCTACAGTCTCTATTTTTAATATAATTATTTGCTTTAATCATGTCAGCCACAGGAATTCCTTCTGTGATGGCGATAATCACTTTGATACCAGCATCGGCAGCTTCCATAATTGCATCAGCAGCAAAAGCCGGCGGCACAAAAATAATGGTTGTATCAGC